>CAYTTV010000038.1:0-36877 GCA_964440915.1 uncultured Roseivirgaceae bacterium | reverse complement strand
CCAGCAATAAGCCTAAAAGGCTTTACCTTGAATATCAATCAGCTCGAAAGTTGCGGGTATCCAAATTCACCTCTTTTTATCTCCTGATTTAACTCCATATTCCTCGCATTTGCTGGTGCTTTGTAACAAAATCACTTTCATCCGCTGCATTTTCACAAATTTATAGGGCTGTTTCTCAAAATGATGGATTTTTCGTGTAAGAATGACAAAAATGCCCTGTCTTTAAGAAAGCCTTTTCCCTTACTTTTAAGCTAATGTTGCGAGTAAAAATAGATCATGAAAAAAAATACAAATGAAAGGTTCAAATATAAAGTGGGCCTCTTGATCATAGGGATAGCACTGATTCTTTCATTGCTGGCCCTGTTCAATCTCATCGCCTGATACGATTGAATCCTGATAGATAAAGTATTGCGTGAAATCTTAAATGTATAAAGATGAATTTTATGAAAGTAAAAGGAAAGATATTAATCACCGGCTTGTTCGCCATTATGTTGATTGCCTGCAATAGTGCAAACGTGTCCGATAAAGAAGGGAAAAGTGGGGCCAATGACCTCAGTGCCGACCTTCAAGATCGATTGGAGAAAATGATCGCTTATCCGCTTGATTCTAATGCCATACCCAGAAGTATAGAAGATGGAAAAGTGAGAGGTATCCCTTCAAAAGACTGGACAAGTGGTTTTTTCCCTGGAAATTTTTGGTATGCTTTCCGTTTGACTGGTGATTCTGCTTATCAGGAAAGGGCTATGGCATGGACGGCCTTCATAGAAAAGGAAAAATGGAATGACCGTACCCACGATATGGGTTTTAAGATATACTGCAGTTTTGGCCAAGGATATGAAATTATAGGCAACCCACATTATAAGGAGGTGATTATCCAAGCTGCCAATACATTAGTTACTCGCTTCAATTCCAAGGTTGGAGCACTTAAGTCTTGGGACTTTGGTCAAGACAAATGGCAATTTCCAGTCATTATCGATAACATGATGAACCTGGAGCTTTTGTTTGAGGCCACCAAACTGACCGGCGATAGCACCTATTATAATGTAGCTTATAGCCATGCCCTTACGACATTGCAAAACCATTACAGAAGTGATAACAGTAGTTACCATGTGGTAGATTATGATCCGTCTACCGGAGAAGTCATCAAGAAAATGACCCATCAAGGCTATTCAGATGAGTCATCCTGGTCAAGAGGGCAGGCATGGGGCTTGTATGGGTTTGTGATGGCATACCGCTATACGCAAGAAGAGAAGTTTTTAGAGATGGCGCTCCATATTAAGGACTTTATATTCCAGCATCCGAACATCCCTGAAGACGGCATTTTCTATTGGGATTTTGATGATCCAGCTATACCCAATGCGCCTAGAGACGCATCTGCTGCTGCCATAATAGCCTCAGCACTTTTGGAGCTCTATAATTATGATAAGAAGGAAGTGTATCTCGAAAAAGCAGAAGATATTTTAACTGTTTTGTCTTCTGATTATGTTTTAGAAGAGACCGATGAAGCACCTTTTATTCTGGATAAAAGTACGGGTAACGTCAATAAGGATGATGAAATAAATGTCCCATTGGTGTATGCGGATTACTTTTTTCTAGAAGCATTATGGCGTCAAAAAGAAATGAATAAGTAAATGGAATAATAGGGGCATAAACACGCCTTGTTGAAATTTAAAATAATATGCAGATGAGACTAAGGTTAATATTATTAATGTTGCTTTTGAGTGTTTCAGGCTTCATAAATGCACAATCAGAAGAGCGTCAAAACAGCAAGCGGCTGAATGATGGATGGGAGTTTCTGAAAAGTGATCTTGGAGGTATATGGGAAGCTGTTAGGCCAGTGAAAAAAGGGTCATCAGAGAGTGTTCCGATTTGGGAAGCGGTAACTTTGCCTCACAGCTTTAATGCTTCGGATGCCGTAGATCCTGACCAGAATTACTATCAAGGACCTGGTTGGTACAGAACCTCCCTTCAAATTGACAATCCTTATAAAGAAGGAAGGACACTTTTACATTTTGAAGGAGCGGGCCAAAAAACAGAGGTGTATGTCTATACAACTAAAGTAGGTGAACATGTGGGAGGTTATGACGAATGGACAGTAGACATAACCGAGGCAGTAGAAAGTTTTATGGAAACAGCCGTATATGATGCTCAGTTTAATGGAAAAGTGCCCATTGCCATTCGCAGCGACAACTCCAGAGACCTTGAATTGATTCCTTCTGACTTATCGGATTTCAATCTTTATGGCGGTATATACCGGTATCTCAATCTGGTGTATGTGCCCAAGTTATCGGTAGACAAAGTTTTTGCTCACGCCACAGTAGATGCCAAAGGGAGGGAAGGTGAACTGAACATAAGGACAAGGTTTTTCAATCCTGAAGCGGTAGCAGAAGGCACTGTGGAGATTCATTTGACTGATCCCAAAGGCAAATTGGTAGCAAAGCACAAAACTAAAATAAACACCAATAGCGGTGATGCAGAGGTTTGGAAGACTAAAGTAAAAAGACCCAAACTTTGGTCCACATCCGATCCTGCTTTGTATACTGTTACGCTGAGTGTAAATTCCCCATTAGGTAAACATACCGTTCATGAGAAAATCGGCTTTCGTCATTTTGAGTTTCAGGAAAAAGGCCCTTTTTACCTCAATGGAGAAAGACTTTTGCTACGCGGTACGCATCGTCATGAGGACCATGCAGGAGTAGCCAATGCCATGACAGAAGAGCAAATGCGAACCGAAATGGTGATGATGAAAGATATAGGCGTCAACTTTATTCGGTTGGGGCATTACCAGCAGTCGCGCATCATTCTAGAACTGTGCGATAGTTTGGGCATTCTCGTATGGGAAGAAATTCCTTGGTGCAGAGGGGGACTTGGTGGAGAAATTTACAAAGACCAAGCCCGAAGGATGCTCACCAATATGATTGAGCAGCATTATAATCACCCCTCTGTCATCATCTGGGGCCTGGGCAATGAGAACGATTGGCCTGGAGACTTTCCAGAATTCGACAAAGCAGCCATTCGAGAGTTTATGTCAGAGTTGCATGCGTTGTCACATGAGCTTGACCCTTCAAGGAAGACCGCCATTCGTCGCTGCGATTTCTGCAAGGACATTGTAGATGTGTATTCCCCTTCTATCTGGGCAGGCTGGTATCGCGGCGTGTATACAGAATATAAAGAAGTGTCGGAAAGAGAGTTCAACCGAGTGAATCATTTCTTGCATGTGGAATGGGGAGGAGATAGCCATGCCCGTCGCCATTCTGAAGATCCTGATAATATTTTGGGGAGAATTGAAACGGGGAGCGGTGCTGATGAAAGAGCAGGAGACGCCTCTCTTTATGGAGGTTCTACTCGGGTTTCACGAGATGGAGATTGGAGTGAAAGCTATATTTGTAACCTCATCGATTGGCACCTCAAAGAACAGGAAACAATGCCTTGGTTAACAGGCACAGCTTATTGGCCTTTCAAAGATTTCTCTACCCCTGTGCGGCCAGACAATCCTGTGCCTTACATGAACCAAAAAGGAATAATTGAGCGGGATTTTACTAAAAAAGAGTCGTACTATGTCTTCCAGTCCTATTGGGCAGAAAAGCCTATGGCCCATATTTACGGCCATAGCTGGCCTGTGCGCTGGGGAGAAGAAGGAGAGAGAAAAATGATAAAGGTATATTCCAACTGCGATGAGGCAGAGCTGTTTGTAAATGGAGAGAGCATGGGTGTAAAAAAACGAAACAGCCAAGATTTTCCAGCAGCAGGACTTCGTTGGATGGTAGCATTGAACAACGGCGACTATAATGTAAAGGTAGTGGCCAAGAAAGGAAGGACAACGGTAACTGATGAACTTTCATTCAAATACCAGACAGCGAAATGGGAAGCACCAGCCAGTATGGTTTTGGAAAAGCTATCAGAAGCGAATGACACGACGACAGTTCAAGTGAGCGTGCTGGACAAAAATGGTGTGCAGTGTTTAGATGCTGCTCAGTTTGTGCGTTTTTCCTCCATTGGCGATGGCCATTTGATCGATAACCAAGGCACTTCTACTGGTGCACGGAAAGTGCAGCTATACAACGGTCGCGCTATCATCAGGATAAAAAACAATAATGCCAAGAATATTGTGAGTGTGCAGTCTGAAGGGCTGCCGACAACCTTTATAGACTTGTAATAATACTTTATTTTGGAGGATGAGCCTGTGAAGCTCATCCTCCAAAATATTGCTCAACCATTACTGAGTGTTCCTCAAAATAGTTTGATAGTTACCAGTCTATGGGCTTATAGTCCTTCAAGAACTTACCGCACCAGTGTTTTCCAGTAAGGATGCCATCGAAGAAGGGGTCACAAATCCTGGCAGCACCGTCCACGATATCGAGTGGGGGCTGAAAGTCATGCACCTCTTCCTTAAATCGGGCTAGATGCACCGGATCTTCATCTGTAACCCAACCAGTATCAACAGCATTCATATAAATCCCGTCTTTAGCAAAATCACCGGCAGAAGTATGCGTCATCATATTGAGCGCAGCCTTTGCCATATTGGTGTGCGGGTGTCGGTCCTCTTTCTTAAATCGGTGAAACTTGCCCTCCATGGCCGATACGTTTACGATATGCTTTTGGCCCGTGTTGTCTCGCCTCATCAAAGACACTAGCCTGTTCACCAGCACAAATGGTGCAACGGCATTCACCAGTTGGACTTCCAGCATTTCTGGCGTCTGGATTTCGCCCAATCGAAGCCGCCAGCTATTGGTGTGCCTAAGATCTACCTGTTGAAGGTCGGCATCAAGTTTTCCCTTTGGAAAGACCTCTTCAGCAAGTAGCGAATTGTCATAGCTATATGGAATTTGTGATAATTGGGCAGATGCCCTTAATCCTACCCCAGGGCCCTGACCATGCCAGGTCACCGGTAATGCCGTTTCTTTAGAAAGGCCCTTTTGGCCAAAATTAGCTAAGTATTCCTTAAAGGTTTCAAGATTATCCAGCAGCGACTGAACCGCTGGAGGCAAAGCTTCGAAAGGCTGGGTCTCATGTGGCATCAGATGGGCATAAAAACCCGGAGGACGCCTTACTGTCTGAGCCGCATTGTTCAATAAAAGATCCAACCGGGGATATTGTTGCTCGATATGGGTGGCAAAAATCTCCACGCTAGGGATATGTCGAAGGTCTAGCCCATATATTTGAAGCCTATCTGACCATTCTGAAAAGTCATCTTCTTTTGAAAAACGAATAGCAGCATCTACGGGAAACCGTGTAGTAGCAATAACCGTTGCACCTGCCCTGAGCATCATCAACGAGGCCTGATAGCCTATTTTCAAACGGGCACCAGTGATAAGGGCTACTTGACCATGCAGGGGAGCCGTCTGAAAGCGTTTGGCATAATTAAATGCTGCACAATCAGGACACATGGCATCATAAAAGAAATGAAGTTTTTTAAAAGGTGCTTTGCAGACATAACAATTTCTTGGAGATTCCAATTCTGGCTCCTGTGTTGCGCTTTTGCCCATTGTTATTTGTTGCGGCGCTTTGAACACAGGCGTTTCTCTCGCCGTACGGATTCCTGTAATGGCCCTTGCTGCCCTGTCGAGTTCCACAGTGGCTTTTTGTTTCGCCTTCCGTGCTTCCTTTTGCCGCTTCCTGTCCTCCTCTCTGTTAGGTCGTGAAAACCTTCCTGCAGCTTTTAATAAAGCTATTCTCTGGTATTCAGACATTTGGATGAAAGCTGCACTGTCATCTGCTAGATTTTCTAGCAAAGCAATGCATTTATCTATTGCCTCTTCATCAAGGTGTGCCTGCTCACCTTTACGCTTCTCGTCCATATTTGATAATATTTATGCGAATATAGTAAGAATTAGGTAGGAGGTCCTCCTGTGCAATGCTCCATCACAATTCTTTATATATAATTTCGGAAGTAAACCATCAGTATGAAAAGCTAGTAATGTCTATGAACCCATCACTATACTAGTTATTTGAAGCATTATTGTGAAAGTTTGTACTTTCTGTGAGATAACTTTACACTTTATTCTATATTTGCCCTCAATTATAATAAACTATCTTATTCACTTCTTACCAGATTGTAATGTATCAGGATTTAGCTAGCAAAAATAAAAAACTGTGTGTTGTAGGGTTAGGTTATGTGGGATTGCCCATTGCCTTGGAGTTTGCCAAGAAATTTTCTGTAATAGGCTTTGATATCAATCCAACAAGAGTAGCGTTGATGAAGCAGGGGATAGATCCGAGCAAGGAACTGGAAGGGAGTGCATTTGAAGGATGCGACATTGAATTTACCGCAGATATAGAAGCCATAAGAGAAGCCACTTTTTTTGTTGTGGCCGTGCCTACCCCTATCAATGAACATAAAAATCCTGAACTCAGACCCCTCCTTGCTGCCAGTGAAACAGTAGGCAAAGTTTTGAAAAAGGGAGACTATGTCGTATTCGAATCTACCGTATATCCTGGTTGTACTGAGGAGGATTGTGTGCCTGTATTGGAAAAAATGTCCGGGCTGAAATTTAAGAAGGATTTTAAAGTTGGGTATTCGCCTGAACGAATAAACCCAGGAGATAAAGAACATACCCTTACCAAAATAACCAAGGTGGTGTCGGGTTGCGACGACGAATCAGCAGAAGAAATAGCAAAGGTATATGCAGCAATTATTACGGCAGGGATACACCGAGCGTCGTCTATTAAGGTAGCCGAAGCAGCAAAAATCATCGAAAATACCCAGCGAGATGTGAACATTGCTTTGATGAATGAGCTGTCCATTATTTTCAATAAAATGAATATCAATACCTATGAGGTGTTAGAAGCAGCCGGGACAAAATGGAATTTTCTGAAATTTTCTCCAGGACTGGTCGGTGGCCATTGCATTGGTGTTGATCCTTATTATTTAACGCATAAGGCAAGCGAATTGGGTTATCACTCCAAGGTAATCTTGTCTGGTAGGTCCATCAACGATAAGATGGGTGCGCTAATAGCCCGTGACGTAGTGCAACATCTGATAAGGCAGGATAAAAGTCTTCAAAAGTGCAAGGTTTTGGTAATGGGCACAACTTTTAAGGAAAACGTTGCTGATATCCGCAATTCTAAAGTAGTGGATGTGATTAATGAATTAAAATCCTACCTTGTCAATGTAGATGTAACAGACCCACATGCGGACCCAGAGGAAGTGCGTCATGAGTATGGCTTTGATTTGGTAGAGAAGATAGGCAGTGACTATGACGCCATTGTTTTGGCCACTAATCATAAGGAATATTTGGGTTTAGATGAAGCCTATTTTTTGAGCCACTCCAATGAAAATGCATTGTTCTATGATGTAAAGGGTTGCTTTAAGGGCAAAATCAATAAACTGGCCTATAAGAGCCTATAATAATTACAATATGAGATTGACACTAATTGCCGGTGCAAGACCAAACTTTATGAAAATTGCGCCGATCATGCATGCTTTAAAGAAAGCGCGTGATAGGGGAGAAGCTATAGACTATCGGCTAGTCCATACTGGCCAGCACTACGATGAGAAATTGAGCGAGTCATTTTTCCGGCAATTAAATATACCTGCTCCTGATGCAAACCTAGAAGTAGGATCGGGGTCTCAAGCTACACAAACTGCCAACATCATGGTGAGGTTTGAGGAAGAGCTTATCGCTAATCCTGCTGATTATGTGCTTGTAGTAGGGGATGTAAACTCTACCATGGCTTGTGCTATTGTAGCAAAAAAGCTGCACACAAAGGTGATACACGTAGAAGCTGGCTTGCGTTCATATGACTTGCAAATGCCCGAGGAGATCAACAGATTGGTGACAGATGCGTTAGCAGACATTTTCTTTACTACCACTCCTGAGGCAGGCTACAACCTTATTGAAAAGGGCGCTGCCAAAGAAAATATATATTTTGTAGGCAATACCATGATCGATACATTGGTAGCGAATCTGGATCGATTGCAAAAGCCTGAACTATTTGATCAACTTTCTTTACAAGCTAAAGGATATTTGACCATGACGCTCCATCGTCCTTCCAATGTGGACGAGGAGGCAAAGCTCGCAGGTTTAATCCAACTTATAGGAGAGAAGTGTGCGGACAGGCTCGTTGTATTTCCTGTACATCCCAGAACACGACAAAACTTGGAAAAATTGAGTGACCTGCCTAAGAACATCCATCTTACTGATCCATTAGGCTATTTGGAGTTTATGTACCTGATTAAAAATGCATTTGCGGTGGTAACAGATTCTGGGGGAATTCAAGAAGAAACGACATTTTTGGGTGTACCTTGTCTTACCCTAAGAGAAAATACAGAAAGGCCAGAAACTGTCACTATTGGCACCAACGAACTATTAGGAATGGATGTAGAGGCGATCGGGAATGCTTTTGATAGGTTGAATAGCGGCCAGTGGAAAAACGGAATTGTTCCTGCATTATGGGACGGGAAAACAGCAGAAAGGATTGTAGATCTAATGTTGAAGTTATAATATGAAGTAGGCCATCGATATATAAGCAGAACGAGGAGGGAGGTTAAACTCCCTTTTCTTTTGCATATGCATCCAAGTCCTGATAGCAGGAATTGTTGCTGATAAACTCTGGCACGATCGTTTTCATCTTCTTTACCAATTCATAATCATCCCCCTTTGAGTTTAAATCGAGTAGTTCATTGATGGCTAGCGTTACCGTATGATAATCGTATAGCCTAACGTTGGAGATTTTTATTTTGGCATTGTGTGTGGGAATGGTCGTTTCTTCCTCGTTCAGAAGCTCTTCATATAATTTCTCTCCAGGTCGAAGTCCCGTATAAATAATTTTTATTTCTTCTTCAGGCGCATATCCCGCAAGCTTAATCATCTTTTTTGCCAGGTCACTAATTTTTACAGGATTCCCCATATCAAATACATAAATTTCCCCTCCTTTTCCCATGGTGCCAGCTTCCAAAACCAGTTGCACAGCTTCTGGAATTGTCATGAAATAACGCGTAATATCAGGGTGTGTTACTGTTATAGGGCCACCTTTCTCTATTTGAGACCTAAAGCGAGGGATAACAGAGCCATTTGAGCCGAGTACATTGCCAAACCGCGTAGTGATAAACTTTGTTTGCGGTAAAGTACCGCTGACATAACTACGCGAGGTTTTTTGTGGATTTGAGGCTATGTTGTTTAAAGATTGAATATATATTTCTGCAATCCTTTTAGAGGCACCCATGATATTGGCTGGGTTAACAGCCTTATCGGTAGAGATCATGACGAAACGCTCTACATCAAAGGTCATGGATAAATCTGCCAGATTTTTTGTGCCCAGCACATTGGTTTGTATGGCTTCTATAGGATTGTTTTCCATCATAGGCACATGCTTGTAGGCTGCAGCATGGTAAATAATCTGTGGAGAAAATGTTTCAAACAGGTTATACATTCTGTTTGAGTTTTTGATGTCGCCAATGAAAGTAACTATGTTGGCACCTGGCCATTCTTCTTCCACTTCTAATTGAAGTTCATGCAGCGGTGATTCTGCGTGGTCACATAGGACAATTTGCGCTGGATTGTAATGCAGCACCTGCCTGACAATTTCAGACCCAATAGAGCCGGCTGCCCCTGTAATGAGTACCCTTTTCCCATATATATCACTAGAAATCCTGTTATTTTCGATGACTATAGGGGGGCGTTGCAGCAGATCTTCAATCCTCAGGTCCTTGATCTGGCTTGGTTGAAGATGACCAGATACCCATTGTGCCGCAGGTGGAACCGTTAATACTTTTATTCCTAATTCCACACAAGCCTCTATGGTGTTTTTTCTTGCTTCAGACTTTAGGTCGTCATTAAATACGACCAGCTTATCAATCTTATTCTTTCTTTGAAGCTTGTCAAGATGCTTTAGATTGTATACCCTTTTTTGTTGAATTTCCTTGTGGACCTTTCCAGGGTTGTCGTCGATGAAGCCTGCCACTTCAAACCTGCCCATTCCGCTTGCTTCCAATGCTTCTTTCACTAGAATGGAAAAGTGGTTGGCCCCAAAAATAAGTACTCGTTCTTTCTTCGATGAGGTGCTTCGTTTGATATAGTAGTAAAAACCTTTTACTGCTATCCTGAGCATTATCAGTAGTGTGGAGGAAATAAAGAAGTTGACCAGCAATACAGAATAGATATTGACAAAGTTTAAAGGATAGCGTGGAGTAATCCACACAGCCACAATTACGAGGTAAAGAATGCTGGCAGCCAGGACGGCGGAGAATACCCTAAAGAGATCGTAAGTGTTGGAATACCGGATTAAGCCTGTATGGATGCGCATGATTATAAAAGTAATCAACGATACCAGGCAATACAGGCCAACATATATAAAGAAGTATCCTCTTATAATGCTATTGAATTCGAATTGGCATAAGATAAAAAAAGCAAGGGCAAACGACCAGCTTATAATCACCTGGTCTATACACAAGACAATCCATCTTGGTAAGCCTCTAAAAAATAAAGATTTCATATAAAATCGTTATACGATAAAAGTAATAATAGCAGGTTAATAATTCTTAAACTCAAAAATACTGAAAGTATCCCGAATAAAGTTTAGAATGTAATATTGATTGTCCAAAAACCAATAAGTAAAGCCTCAGGGCTAGAAACAACTACTGATATGCTCGGCAACTCTTGCTAAATCTTCGGGGGTCAGATTGGAACCCGAAGGCAAACACAATCCTTGCTCAAATAGCTTTTCGCTCGTACCATCACCATAAAATGGCGCCTCAGAAAATACAGGTTGCATATGCATGGGTTTCCATAAGGGCCTGCACTCGATGTTTTCTTTTTCCAGTGCCTTACGAATATCTTCACGGGTTGGTGAGCCTTTAGTACTATCATCTACTAGCATGGTGCTCAACCATCTGTTGGAGAAAAAATTGCTGTCGCTTTCAGTCTGAAAGGAAATTTGCCCTATGTGGGAAAAAGCCTTTTCATAAAAGGCAAAGTTTTTCCGCCGTTGCGCTACTCGTTGTGCAAGCACTTCCATTTGGCCTCGGCCTATTCCCGCACATACATTACTCATACGGTAATTGTATCCGATATGGGAATGCTGATAGTGAGGCGCTTCGTCCCTTGCCTGTGTGGCCAGAAATCGGGCTTTTTTGATCCATTCTTCTTTGGCGGAAACAAGAGCACCTCCACCAGAGGTGGTAATGATTTTATTGCCGTTGAAAGAAAGGATACTCATCGCTCCAAAAGAGCCTAAAGCCTGATCTTTATAGGTTGAGCCCAGCGCCTCTGCTGCATCTTCTATTACAGGAATATCGTAAAGGTTCGCTATGTGCAATATTGCTTCCATCTTTGCAGGCATACCATATAAATGTACCACGATGATGGCCTTGGGCTTCTTGCCCTTCGCCATCCTGTCTTTAATCGCCAGTTCCAGTATTTCAGGCGACATGTTCCAAGTGTCTTCCTCGCTGTCCACGAATACCGGCTGGGCTTTTTGATAAGCGATCGGGTTGGCAGAGGCTGAGAAAGTCATCGATTGACAAATCACCTCATCGTCAGAGCCAACACCTAAGAGAATAAGGGCCAAATGTAAGGCGGAAGTGCCTGAACTTAGCGCAGCAACATGCACGTCTTGACCCAGAAAGCGGCCAATATCTCCTTCAAAACCATCTACATGAGGCCCAAGGGGGGCAATCCAGTTGGTGGCAAAAGCTTCTTGTACGTACTTTAATTCATTCTCACCCATATGTGGGGAAGAAAGCCATATCTTGGGTTTCATAGCGATAAATTTTGCGGTACAAAACTACTGGATATAAGGGAAAGAGAAAATTTATGAAATGTTATTTTTGGTTGGGGGTCTAGCGGTTGAGCCAATTCTAGCCTTTTATCAATAGGAAGGGTGACTATGGTTTTGGCTAAAGCCTTGCTAACCCCGGCTGCCGTTGCCCTCTGGATAAATCCAGCGGCTATTAAAAGCTGTGTCATCATTACCCATCGGCTGCCCTAAAGCAGGCCTAGTGCTACATCAATAGGAATGTGGCTTTAGCCCATCCCTGATAGTGTCTTTGTAAAGGCTTTAGCCGAATACCTTGGGGATATGTTCTTTTAGGGATGACCAATGGTTTTGATTTAGCTAACCCCGGCAATCCGGTTACCCTAGCCCACGGGAGGCTGATGAAAGCTAGGTGACGGGTCTTGCCAAATACATCATGGTTTTTTTGATAAGGGTAGGGATTGGAATATAAAAAAAGCTGTCCTTTGGGGATGGACAGCTTTGCGAAAAAATCACCGGCGGGAGCTTTAGCTCCCAGTTCCATAGCTTAAATGTAATAGCTGGTTGAAAGAAGTTGATTCAAAGGTAAAATGAATGATTTGAAATAAACAGGCGATTTATAGGGGCGAAATAACATTTGTTAAAGTTGAATTATAACACAGGGTATTTTGTTTTTCATTTCATAGTGGAGGTTGTGGAGCATAAATTAAAATAAAAATGGTTCGTTTATAACATTTTACCGCTTGATTTTCCTCGTCGTATGGGTATAGGCAGTGAGCGGTAAGGATAGGAGAGGCACCCCGATAAGGGTGGGTTTTAGCTTGGTGAAATGTATGAAGTGAGCAATTCTGGAATGATTGATGAGCCGTGTGGCTGGTCGGAGTATAGCGGATAGCCTGGCCACCGCCCAATTATTTTGCTTGTTTTTTATCTTTATCGAAAACAATTTGCGTGATTATCCATTTTATTTATTTACCTTTGCAGGAATTTAATTTTCATGATAATCCCTGACAGCGGTACAACTTTTCGAAATTGAGGTATCTCGTCCTTCTAGCTCCTGAATTTTAACTTTTAAAAAAAATAATAAGACCGCTCTTTTTTGAGATGGACCACAATAGAATAATACATTAACATATTAGACAAGCACGGATGAAACCCCCTCTCGATAAGAACGCGGGACGAAGAGGCTTTAAAAAGTAGTTTCATTTGTGACAAGACAATTTTATAACAAATAACAAATGCAAACATTACCTTTTAATTCCTTGCCTCTTTCCGAAGAGACACTTAAAGCCATTGAAGAAATGGGCTTTACCAATGCTTCGCCTATTCAAGCTGAAGCCATTCCTTTTTTATTACAAGGAAGAGACGTGATAGGACAAGCACAAACTGGAACCGGCAAAACTGCCGCCTTTGGGATTCCAATTATTGAACAACTGGACCCTGAAGAGAAGAAAATTCAAGCCATCGTATTGTGCCCCACAAGAGAGCTAGCGCTTCAAGTATCGGAAGAACTTAAAAAGCTCTCAAAATTTAAAAGACACGTTCATCTGCTGGCCATTTATGGAGGCGATCCTATAGACAAGCAAATAAAAGCCCTGAAGCGGGGAGTGAGTATTGTCGTGGGTACACCTGGTAGGGTTATAGACCATATCAATAGAGGCACCCTTGTACTGAACTCTGTGAAGACTATCGTGCTGGATGAGGCCGACGAGATGTTGGATATGGGTTTTAGGGAAGATATTGAGGACATTATGAAAGAGTTGCCTGAGGAAAGGCAAACTGTCTTCTTTTCGGCTACTATGCCTAAGCCTATTATGGTACTGACTCAGAAGTATCAAAACTCTCCAGAGTTGATCAAGGTGGTAAAGAATGAACTGACGGTGTCTAGCATCGAGCAGTACTACTACGAAATAAAAAGCAGCTTAAAGGTGGAGGTGATGACTAGGCTCATCAACCAAAATGACCTTAAGCTGATGTTGGTGTTCTGTAACACAAAGAGAAAAGTAGATGAAGTGGTAGAAGAGCTTCAGCAAAAAGGATTTTCTGCAGAAGGACTTCATGGTGATATGAACCAGAACCAACGAAATAGGGTAATGGCGAAATTCAGGTCTGGGTCGGTGACCATCTTGGTAGCTACTGATGTGGCGGCAAGGGGAATTGACGTGAACAATGTAGACGCTGTCTTTAACTACGACTTCCCGCTGGATCCGGAATATTATGTGCACAGAATCGGAAGAACAGGACGCGCCGGCAAGTCTGGAAAATCTTTTTCTTTCATATGGGGGAAAGAGAAGCACAGGCTTCGTGATGTGGAAAAGTATATAAAAGTTCAGATACAGAAGCAAGCTGTGCCATCTGGTGAAGAGCTTATTAAAATAAAACGCGATCAGTTCTTAACAAAAGTAAAAGAGACCATCGATCAGGAAGAGCTTAACGCTTATGACGAGATGATCACTTCTTTGCAGGCAGAAGGTTATGACAGCAATAACATTATTGCCGCCCTCATCAAAATCCATATCGGAAAGCAAGAAGAGGCACTGAATAACCTGAACCAGGAGATTGCTCATGAGTATGAATACGAAGAAGGGCCTAAAAGAAGAAGAGGCAATGAAGATTCTGCACGCATATTCATCAACCTAGGAAAAACTTCAAAAATACGTCCAGGAGATATCGTGGGTGCTATAGCAGGCGAAACGGGAATATCTGGCAATAGTATAGGAGAAATTGAGATATTCGATAAGTTTTCTTTCGTGAATGTTCCAAAGGAATCTGCTGAAAGAATTGTTGATATCATGAACAGCAGCCAGATAAAAGGCAAGAAAGTGAACATGGAAATTGCCAAGCAACCTGCAGGTGGCGGTGGTAGTGGTGGAGGAAGAGAAGGAAGGTTTGGAAGATCAGGCGGAGGTAGTAGATCTGGCGGCCGAAGAGATGAGGGCAAGAGAAGAAGAAGGTAATCCCTGCTTTTAGATAACACATGTGCTGACTAGAAATAGTTGGTTTAAGAGAGGAAAGTAGCAGTTGACAAAAGGCCATAGGCAAGTTGTAAACTGAACTTTCCTTTTTTTTTGTCCGCTCTCTAAAATCAGGAAATTTAGTGCCTTATTTGTAGCCTCGTTTTAAGAGATAAGTATTTAAAAAGGAAAAAGAATCGATCATGCAATTGTTTTACCAACCGGAGATTAGCAAGGGTGCTTTATATTTGGACCATGAAGAATCGCGGCACTGTGTGAAGGTGCTGAGAAAAAATGAGGGCGACAAGATTACGGTGGTGGATGGTGATGGAAGCTTTTATGAGGTTGCTATCGTATCGGCCAATCCGAGAAAATGCACTTTTACGGTCTTGTCCATACATAAAGAAGAAAAACAAGCATATTCAATTCATATTGGTATAGCACCCACCAAAAACATGGATAGGATTGAATGGTTTCTGGAAAAGGCTGTTGAACTGGGAGTTGGTGCGCTAACTTTTTTGCAATGCGATCATTCTGAGCGTGTGAAGATAAACGAGGAAAGGCTGTGGAAGAAGGCAGTAAGTGCCATGAAGCAGTCTGTAAAGGCTAAACTGCCTCAGTTGAATTCGATTATACCTTTTGAGGAGTTTGCGCAAAAAGCAGCAGCCCAGAAATTTATCGCCTATGTGGATAGAGATAATCCAGTGCATTTGAAAGATAGGGCAAAACCTTTGATGGATTACTTGGTGATGATCGGTCCTGAGGGAGATTTTTCAAAAAGAGAAATCGAAATAGCAGAAGCCAATAACTGGCATGCTGTGTCGTTGGGCAAAAGCCGTCTGAGAACAGAAACTGCTGGGCTAGCTGCTTGCCATATTTTGAATTTGATCAACGAATAATCGTACTGGTCTCAGGGCCTTGCTATGAAAGTCCTGATTTCTTGATTGTTATCCAGAAGCCGAAGTTGTGATGCTGTGATGAGATCGATTTGATAGACGTCGGTTGTGGATGTATGGATGCTGAGTTGGTTCTTGCCGTTTTCTTCGATTATTTCCCAAGTGCCTTTTATTTCTCCATCACCTTCACATAAAATAGTACCTGGATGGACCCAATATTCACCAAGCTGGTCCTTGATGCGCGATCGCGTAAACTTATACTGGTCATCGATCGCACAATCTTGGAAGGACTGGCCTATTACAGGAACCCAGACCTTCGACGAGTCATTGGTAAGCAGACGTTGTGCCTGAGCACTCTGCAATGTGACTGGAAAGTCGTCGTCCGTACAACTAAAGGCTAAAGGGATAAGAAAAATTACTATCCAAGCATGGAATTTCATAGGCGCTGCATTTAATGAACAAAATTAAACATTCTAAAATACATATTACATCCCGCAGCGGATAGTTCGGAAGAAAAGTTCCTGATTGTTGCCCTTATTATTTATATTGAAGCCTTAAATTCAGAAAGGTTGATGCTTATTGTATGGCGCTAAATTATATTTGGATCGGTTTTTTTCTCATTGGCTTCTTCGTTGCCTTATGCCGGGTCATAGGATATTATTTCCGGCACTATTTGGAACAAACCTTCGGCTGGGTTTTTGACAACGCCGATCTTGCAGTCTTCAGTGATATGGTCAACAGTACCTTTACTATGGCAGAAGCCAGTGTGAACATCGCAATTTATTTGATAGGGGTGATGACACTCTGGTTGGGGCTGATGAAGATTGGAGAAATGGGCGGCGCTGTGAGTGTCCTTTCGCGCCTTGTAGGCCCTTTTTTTTCAAAACTCTTTCCTGAGCTTCCAAAGGATCATCCTGCTGGAGGCTCTATGCTTATGAATTTTTCTGCTAACATGCTAGGGCTGGATAATGCAGCCACGCCCTTAGGACTGAAGGCAATGCATGAGTTACAAGCCATAAACCCTTCTAAGGATACGGCTTCCAATCCTCAAATAATGTTTTTAGTGCTTAACACATCGGGTCTTACCTTAATCCCTATTAGTATTATGGCATTGAGGGCCGCAGAAGGTGCTGCCAACCCCTCGGATATATTCCTGCCCATCCTGATTGCAACGTATTTCTCTACACTTGCAGGATTGATAGTGGTATCGATCTTTCAACGAATCAATCTCTTTCAACCTGTAATTTTGGCTTATCTCGTGGGGATTACAGCATTTATTGTAGGGATGATGTACTATTTCAATGGATTGTCCCAAGAGCAAACCGGCATGATATCCAGTTTGGTGGGTAACTTTGTTCTTTTCTCTGTCATCATTGGGTTTATTATCCTGGCTTTGCGGAAGCGGATCAATATTTATGACGCTTTTATAGAGGGTGCCAAAGAAGGCTTCGAGGTAGCGATTAAGATCATTCCATTTCTAGTGGCCATGCTTGTAGCCATCGGTGTTTTTCGAGCATCTGGCGCAATGGACATAATGGTATCTGGTATTGGAGGGGTGTTTGGATTTCTCGGCTTTAACACCGACTTTGTTCCTGCTTTGCCTACTGCTTTAATGAAGCCATTAAGTGGCAGCGGTGCCAGGGGAATGATGGTCGAGGCCATGCAGACCTATGGCGTGGATTCATTTGTAGGCCGATTGGCTTCCGCTATCCAAGGATCTACGGAAACTACGTTTTACACCTTGGCGGTATATTATGGTGCTGTGAGCATTAAAAATACGCGATATACGGTCACATGCGGCCTGATCGCAGATTTCGTAGGAATTGTAGCGGCGATTGTAGTGGGGTATATTTTCTTCTATTAGCTTAGGGCATGTGAGGTTTCATAACTGGATAATACAACAGTTATCTTTGTGCCCTTTTGCAATACACTTTCAATCAATAGTCTACCGTTGTTCTTTTCCACAAACTCTTTGCATAAGATCAGGCCTAAACCTGTCCCTTTTTCTTTAGCGGTGCCTTGTGTAGAGAAATGTTGACCTATCTTGAAAAGCTTGTCTAGATCATCGGCTGAAATACCAATACCATTGTCGCTTACAGAAAGATATATATGGTTGTCAACAGCTTTGCTCGATATTTTGATATGACCTTCATCCTTGGTGAACTTGATGGCATTTGACAATAAGTTCCTGATGACGAAACTCGTCATATTGAAGTCCGCAAAAATAGCAACCTCTTCTTCTACAAAGTTCTCGACCTGAATGTTTTTGGCTTGCGCATTCATTTCTAATAAAGAAATGTTTTCTTCTACGATGGTGTATAGATTTACTTTGGTAGGATGCTGTTCAATTTTACCCATTTGCGACATAGACCAACCTAGGAGATTGTCCAAAAGTGCAGAAAGGTTCTCGATGGAGTGGCCCAGTCCTTTAGCCAAATGGACTAGCTCTTGTGTCGTGAGCGTATCTGATTGCAAAGTCAATAATTGCATTAAGCCTTGGAGAGAATTCAAAGGGCTTTTAAGATCGTGAGAAATAATAGAAAAAAACTTATCCTTTGTTTCGTTAAACTCCTTGAGCTTAGCCTTCGACAGGCTCAATTCCTTGTTGGAATGCGCAAGCGCTTCATTTTGCTCCTTGATTCTTTGGTTGTGTTTGTCTAACGCCTTGATCGTGCCGCCGTTTTGCCTATTCTGAATGAAGAGGAGGAGCAACAGGCCTAATAATGCTATTGTGCATATAAGCAAAAGGTAAGTGAAAGTCTGCTGAAAGGATAATGAGAGGTCATTAAGGTCGTTTTGTGCTTTTAAATGCTCTAGTTCTTCTTGCTGAAGTTGGACTTCATAGAGGGTTTGAAAATTGCTTATCTTGGTAAGGTCACTGTCGCTATAAATTGAATCACTTAATTCATTGTATTTTTCAAGGTTTGCTAACGCTTCAGGATAAAGACCTTTATCGAAGTAGGTTTGAGCGATTTCCTTATAGAGCTTTGTCATAATAGGCGCAATCTTTATTTTACTGGCTTCGTGCAAGCCTGCATGAAATTGCTCAAGCCCCTCTTTAAGTTCATTTTTTTGAAGATGCACCATGCCTAGAAGGTAATAGTCAGTAGCAATACCTTCGATATCATTGGTTTTGATGTCTAGCGCCAATGCTTGATTCACATAAATTAAGGTACTGTCCCAATTGTCTTGCGCATAGTAGAGCCAGGCTATATTGTGCAGCACCAAAGCTGTCCCTTCATTATCTTCCAATCTGGTGAAAATGTCCAAGGCCTTTTCATAATGGGTGAAAGCGACCTCGAAATCCTCCTCCTCGTCACTGATCAGGCCCAGGTTATTGTAGATATAGCCAACAGTCAATTCATCACCTGTTTCAGTAGCAAATTGCAATGCTTCCTTTAAATATCGGAGTGCCAAGACACTGTTGTTTTGCATCCAAAAGAATTGGCCAATATTATTCATAGATACTCCTATAGCTTGTAGATCTCCTGTCTTTTTTGAATGCTTCAGTGAAAGGAAATAGTAGTCCAAAGCAATGGCATAATTGCCCAGGTCGTCATTTACCAATCCCAGTATGTTGTAGGAGTAGGCAATATGTTTGTCGGAATCAATTGTCATCGCAAGCTCAAGCGCTTCATGAGCGAGCACGGCAGTCTTGTCAGGCGCCTCAAGTAAGAACCCCAGTGCCTCTTCATTCAGCATCTCGATATCTTCTGCTCTTGGATCATCAACATAAGAAAAAGCCTGTGCGAATGGCAATGTTGACCAATGGAGAAGAAGTAAGGATATGTATATATGAATCGCCATTGAAGTTATGCCAGTGGAAAAGTAAAAACGATAGATTTTTTTGAATTTGAAATATGTATAGTCCCTCCCTGCTTTTCAATAAATTCTTTACAGAGCATCAGTCCAAGCATATTGCTGCGGCTTTTTTCAGATCCATCCATATAATCCTTATTGAATTCCCATGCATTTAACAGACCGTTATTGGTATCTTTAAGGTATTGGCTTTTGATTTTTATGCGCAATAGGTCCCGCTCTTTAATCATTCTCTTAGAGGAAATTACAATGACACCATCTTCCTCAACGGCTTCAATGTATAAGCTCAGTACTTTCCTGATAACAAAACCAAGCATTTGCTTGTCTACTAGGGATTTTATGCCAGGCTGTAGTTTTTGTTTTAGCAAAATCCGCTTATGAGCTGTTTGAGGCTGTATCAGAGCAATGTTATTTTCTAGCAGTTCGCTTATATCCAACACTTCGGCATGGTATTGCATATTGCCCATTTGCAATCTTGACCATTCGAGCAGATTATTGAGGAGGGTGGACAAACTGGCAACAGAAGTGTTTATCCTCTCCACAAAATTGTGTGCATCGTCATCAGCGTTATATTCCACAAAGTTGTTTAGATAGAGCGAAAGTGAATTGAGAGGGCTCTTTAGATCTTGCGACACCACCGAAAAGAAACTATTCTTCACTTCATTAAGACGTTTGAGTTCCTGCTCAGACTTGACGAGTTCGGTATTGATATGAATGAGTTCGGTATTGAGGAGAGTAGTTTTAGTATGGTTTTCTTTCAGCATAAGCTGTAAGTTTTTTTTCCTTCTATATTGGCGCCATAAAATAAAGGAAAGTACCAGGAGCAAGAAAAAGGAGGGAAGGGCAATCTTAAAAAGACTTTTGTTATTGGCCAGTTTAAGCTGATGAAGCTTTCGGTCATTTTTTAATAGGGCAATATCACTTTCCTTTTGCCTAATGCTGTATTTGTCGTGCAGTTCTTCTTGTAATCTTGAGTTTTTATCCTCCAAAGCTACCGTTTTTGCAGATATGTAGGTTGTTAAATGTACATACGCTAAGCTGTCCTCTCCCATATTCCTAGCTGCCCAATATCGGATATCATAAGATCTGGACAAACCTTCTTTGTCTTTTGCAGCCGCTGCCAATGTTTGGATTTCATTGGCTATGAGGTTGGCTTCATCAGGATTGGTATCAAGTATTGAGTATGCCTTATTTATTTTTCGTTGTAATTTTGAAATTATAGTGTCCCCATTCAGAGTGTCCGCATTCAGACTCTGTTGAAAGTGTTTCATCGAAACAGAATCATTCTCGAGAAATTGAGCCTCAACATGGTTGAAAACTGCGTATATGCTAAAAAGCGTGAAGGCAATTCCGAGTGAAAATTTTCTTTGAAACTGGATGAATGAAAACCGCACTTCTTTAATACTATAGGATTTAGTAAAAATTATTAAGAATGAGACCGATGCTTTTTAGATAAAAAGGTGATACTGACATTATTACAATTCACTCAATTTGGCTCATTCAGTTGATAATGAAAAACATAGGAAATCTATAGAAAAAATAACCTCTAAAAATGCTATAGTTTGTACAAACCTTACAAGATGAAAAGCTTGACAAGAACATTGGGTTTTTGATGAAAAGGTGAAAGTACTTAAAAAAAGAAGCATAGGAAGGGGTCACCATTTGTGTGTTATAGTAATATATACGAAAAAGAGATAATTATTACATGGAATATTACAAAGGTAGGATGTCGAAAGCTCTCTATCTTTTTTGACCAAGTATTCCAATAAATTTATAATTCATTATTAATAACTATTTATGCAAACAAAGACGGCAATTCAAAAGACGATTTATGATAGTGCAAAACATCATTTCCTTGGAAACTTTCCTGAATCGCTTCCTATTGAACAGGCATATGTGCACATCGGAATTTATTTGGGTTGGATAATCGATAATGAGTTGTACTCGGAGTTTTTCGAAGACGAGTCAGAAATACAAATTTTCAGGTTTAAGAGAAGGGAGTTAAGTTGTACCATTTTGAGTGAATTGTGGGATGGGTACCTGGGTTACGAATTATTTAATAAGGATGGAAACATGTTCTCTTACTATTACTATGGGAGTGGATTGTTTAGAAAGGATTATGAAAAGGTGTTGGCTGGAGACCTGCCTTCTATATATCATGTGACGGACGATTGGGACTCCTACGAAAAAATGACTTCAATGATTGACAAGCGATTTGAAGAATGGAAGAAACTTGTAGCGTAAAAGCTCTAATGATATAAAAAAAAGGCCTGCTTGCAGGCCTTTTTTAATGTTATTACTTTCCGAACTTCCCTTTTAATAGCGCTAATTTGGCTGCAAGGTCTCCTTCGCTTGCCTCTTCTTTCTTCGGTTTGCCTTTTGCTTTCCCTGGCTTAGAGACTGCAAAAGGATCGCTTTTCAGTGATAGGCTTATCCTTTTCCTAGCCACGTCTACTTCTAGGACAGTCGCTTGCACTTTTTGTTGCACATTCACCACATCAGCAGGATTTTGTACAAACCCATCAGATAGGTGACTAATGTGCGCCAGCCCATCCTGGTGAACGCCAATATCGATAAAGGCGCCAAAATTTGTGATATTGGTGACAATGCCTGGCAACTTCATGCCAACTTTCAGGTCTTCCATGCGGTTTACCCCTTCCTGAAATTCGAAAGCTTCAAAATGCTCTCTAGGATCTCTACCAGGTTTGGCCAGTTCTTCTATGATATCATTCAAAGTGGGAAGTCCCACGGTTTCGCTCACGTAATTTTTAAGTACGATCTTCTTCCTTAAGTTGTCATCCTGAATGAGCTGATCGATGGAACAGTTGAGGTCAGATGCCATCTTTTCAACCAAAGCATAGCGCTCCGGGTGCACAGCACTGCTGTCGAGAGGATTCTGGGCATGTTGTATGCGCAGGAAACCTGCGGCTTGCTCATAAGCTTTGTCCCCTAGCCTGGGCACCTTTTTTAATGAGGCCCTATCTTGGAAAGCGCCATGAGTGTCGCGGTATTCTACGATATTTTGTGCCAATTGTGGCCCTAAGCCGGAAACATACATGAGCAGTTGCTTGCTTGCTGTATTGATTTCGACCCCCACAGAATTCACACAGCTCATGACCACGTCATCCAGGTTTTGTTTTAAAGCATTTTGCTCTACATCATGTTGGTATTGGCCTACGCCAATGGATTTTGGATCTATTTTTACCAGTTCTGCTAGCGGATCCATCAGGCGTCGGCCAATGGATACCGCGCCTCTTACCGTCACATCTTTGTCAGGAAATTCCTCTCGGGCTACGTCAGAAGCAGAATAAATGGATGCACCACTTTCATTGACCATCACTATAGCGATGCTTTTGGGCAAGCCAAGGCTTCTCACAAAGGCTTCGGTTTCCCTGCTTGCTGTTCCATTGCCGATAGCAATGGCATCTATTTTATGCTTTTCGCAAAGGTGTTTGACGAGCGCGCCAGATTCAGCAATTTTCTTCTGAGGCTCATTGGGATATATCGTGTCGTTATGCAGCAGTCTCGCCTGTTTGTCCAGGCATACCAGTTTGCAACCTGTCCTGAAACCTGGATCCAAGGCCAATACGTTTTTTTGACCAAGCGGTGCCGTCAATAACAGTTGGCGCAGGTTTTCGCCAAATACCCTAATCGCTTCATCGTCAGCCCTTTTTTTGGTCGTCAGGCGCACTTCGGTTTCCATAGAAGGTTTTAGTAACCTCCTGTACCCGTCTTTTATGGCTGTTTTTACATGTTCCGCAGCTTCATTGTTTGCGGTCATAAATTGCTTTTCTAAAAGCCGAAGAGCAGCTTCTTCGGGAGGAAAAGCATCGAGCATAAGGATGAGCTCTTTCTCTCCTCTTCGCATGGCCAGCACACGATGAGAGGGAGCGGTGGCTATAGGCTCTTCCCACTCAAAGTAGTCTTTATATTTTATGCCTTCCTCTTCTTTTCCAGGTATTACAGTGCTTTTGAAGACACCTTTGTCCAAAAACAAGCTTCGCATGGCGGCCCTGGCTTCTGCATTTTCATTGATCCACTCAGCAATGATATCTCTTGCTCCCTGTAAGGCCTCTTCAATTGTATTGACCTCTTTGTCACTATCTATAAAGCCTTCGGCAATCTTTTGTATATCTTTCTCTTCTTGTTCAAATATCGTTTTGGCCAGTGGTTCCAAGCCTTTTTCCCTAGCTATGGTGGCCTTTGTTCTTCTTTTGGGTTTATATGGCAGGTATATGTCTTCTAAAATGGCCATTGTTTCTGCCTCTATCACCTTTTTCTCCAGTTCAGGCGTGAGTTTTTCCTGCTCTTTCAGAGACTTTAAAATGGCATCTCTTCGCTTGTCTAGGTCCCGGAGTTGGGTAATGCGGTCTCTGATCGCTGCAATCGCTACCTCATCAAGGCTTCCTGTCAGTTCTTTTCTGTAGCGCGAAATAAAAGGTACAGTCGCTCCTTCATCTAGCAGTTCGAGGGTGGCCAGTACCTGACGAGAGAGGATGTTGAGCTCCTCAGATATTTTATTAATATGATCCTGTTGCATTTTATTTTACCTGATTGTCAGGATTATAGAAGATTTTGTTGAATAATATACATGATGATAAGGCTTGCAAAAATAGGAAAATGGTGTTGGGAAAAAATAAAAAAAGCAAATAAAAGATCACTGGCATGCGTAAGCTCCTTGAACTCATTGCATTCAAGGAGCTTAGGAATAACGTCAAGCATTAAACTTTGAAATATAAAATGCTAGTTTGCCCGATCTTCCTTCTAATTAATAAATAGAATGGGAAGGACGATGATCTTTAGGTAGGTAAAGTCGTTCTCCCTTTCTTTGCTTATTCTTTGCAGATTAGCCCAATGCGCCCACTCGCTACTCTGTCAATTTTAGTTTTCCTTGAGAAACTGCCATCAAGTTAGCCATTCGATAGAGCAGACGGGCAGCTACATTGGCATCCCATTCGTCTTCTCCAGGGGTTACTTCATTCAGGTCGAACCCCACGATTTTCTTACCGGCTTTCACCAAAGTCTTTATTAAATATATGGCTTCATGAAACGCGAGCCCCCCTGCAACGGGCGTTCCTGTATTTGGGCAAAGTTTAGGATCGAGACCATCGATATCAAAACTTATATATACAAGCTCAGGAAGCTGATTCACAATATTGATGCAGATGGTTTGCCAAGTTTTACCTTCCATTTGCTGTTCTTTTATATCTTGATCATAGAAAATGCATACCTTTCCTTCTGTTCTGGCAGCAAATTCTACCTCATCTTGGCAAAAGTCACGGGCGCCTACCTGCACGAGTTTGGTAACTTGCGGGTTTTGGAGGGCATTGTACATGATGGAAGCATGCGAATGCTCAAATCCTTCATAGGCTTTTCGGAGATCCAAATGAGCGTCTATCTGTAATATGCCAATGTTTTTATGTTTGTCGGCCAAAGTATTGATAAGGCCCAAAGGCGTACTGTGATCACCCCCAAGCAATGCTACCATCTTCCCTTTTTCTAACCAAGAAGTAGCCTCTTGACTTACCCAATCGTTCAGCTTTTGCGTGGCTATGTTGATACGCTCGGGAACGGCATTTGGGTTGTCCAATGCATTGCTTTGCTGGCCTTCTTCTAGCCATGAGATATAAGCAGCAGCCTCCTTTCGAGCTTCTATGCTTTGTTGGTTTATTTCTTCAGAAATGGGAAGGAAAGCAATGCCTAATTTCCAGGCATCTGGAATGTCTTTTACAAACAAGTCTATTTGAGATGAAGCCTCTAGTACAGCTTGTGGCCCTTGAGCAGTGCCTTCACTATAGGAAACAGTGACGTCCCAAGGCACAGGAATAATGACCATTTCGGCACTTTCTGGAGTGAAAGGTAAACCTAGAAAAGAACCTTTTACCCCCACGTCATTGGGGTCATGAAATCGGATAATATCTTCTCTTGTTTGCATTGTAAAGCTATTGATTTGTGCAGTGGATTTTGTGGCGCAATATACGCAATTAACGATTGGAATATTTGGAATATATAGATTGTTAATGGCCTCTTCACCCAAAACGTGGTGCTTTTTGCAAAAGTTTGCTGGAACATTTGAATGCTTTCCTTTTTTATTTATATTGAGTTTTTGAATTTTCCATTTATACCCTGGTTTTATGAAGATGCAAAGGATTAAGAGGTTTGGAGTCGCCCAAACTGCAAAGGTTGTTGCGATTATCTACTTTATAATGATAGCGGTTTTATTTCTACCGATTGTTTTAATTGGATATGCTGCCGGATTATTTGGAGGGATAGGGCCTTTTGAGGGCATAGCATTTTTACTTGCACCCATATTTTATGGTGTAGTAGCCTTTGTCGCCACAGCTATTGGCTGTTTAGTTTATAATGCCCTAGCAACTCGGATAGGGGGCATTGAAATAGAAATTGAAACAACCGAAGCGCTTTAAACACAGCAGGCAAGTTGTTCTGATGCCTTTTTTACATGCTTCTTTGTTACAATATAGCAATCAGATAGCTGTAGAAATGCTTTGTGATTCTTCATCAACGATGCTCACTTAGATATTGCTATATAGCTAATCCTGGTCAAAGGCGGTCAGGATTTTCTTTACTAGACCTATCCATTTTTCTCATCAAAGGCTCTTTCCTTTAAACTCATCATTTTTTTGGCTCTCATGGTCGGAATAAACCGAGGCCCTGCATGTTTACTATTTCAACTAATCTTAAATATGTTGGGCTTGTATAGGCAATGCATCCATATAGTTTTAGCTGCAGGGGTCAATATTTCCAAATCATTATAAAATCACAATCTTTTTTGAGTAAGAGTGAAACATGAATAAAAAGTAACTTATATTCAAATCGTGAAATATGTTCCATTAAATAATTATTACCAATGAAAATTGCCATTATTGCCCACGATGGGAAAAAAGCCGACATGGTTACCTTTCTTCTTGATCATAAGACTTTGTTGCAACATGTTCAACTTGTGGCTACGGGCACTACGGGAGGTTATGTAGAAGGTGCTGGTCTTAAAGTAACTAAACTCCTGTCGGGGCCGCTTGGCGGTGATGCCCAAATAGCAGCCTTAGCTGCTACCGGTGAGGTTGGCATGGTCATCTTTTTCAGGGACCCTTTGGATAAACACCCGCACGAACCCGATGTGCAGATGCTGATGCGCATTTGTGATGTGCACAATATTCCATTGGCCACAAATCCAGCTTCTGCCAAATTAATGTTAACTTCTACTGCGATTGGGGAGTGATTTATTTGTAATACCTCTAAATTCAAAAAAAATAATTTTTTTACGCAATCGTTTGAAGATGCTTCCTTTCAATTTAGACCGATTCTTTATGTTTTTTAACAGAAAATCCAGTTTTTCTATTTCTATTTAAAATACTTAATTAGGGGGCAAATTTAAAGACTGAAGGAAAAATACTATGGGAGAGATCAAAAAAATTGGGGTGCTAACCTCAGGTGGAGATGCCCCCGGAATGAATGCAGCTATAAGAGCTGTGGTGAGGGCCGCTATATATTATGGTAAGGAAGTGTCAGGGATCTTCAAAGGTTATGAAGGGATGATCCAGAATGATATAAAAAAGCTGAACGCCCGATCGGTAGCCAATATCCTGCATCGAGGCGGCACCTTCTTGAAATCTGCCCGTAGCATGGACTTCAAAACACCTGAAGGAATGCACAAGGCTTGGGAAAACCTAAAGTCGCACGACATAGACGCCTTGGTAGTCATTGGGGGTGACGGTACATTTACCGGAGCGCATGCTTTTTATGAAAAGTATAATGTCCCAGTTATGGGAATTCCTGGAACTATCGATAATGATCTGAGCGGTACAGACAGCACCATTGGATATGATACTGCTTCTAATACAGCCATGCACGCCATTGATAATATAAGAGATACTGCATCATCACATGATAGATTATTTTTTATAGAAGTAATGGGTAGGGATGCTGGATTTATTGCTGTAAACAGCGGAATTGCAGGTGGTGCTGCGGCCATCATGATACCGGAGAAGAAAATGACTACCGAGCAATTGATAGAAAAGTTGGAGGCAGGTGCAAAGAGCAAAAAACTATCGAGTTTGGTGGTAGTTGCTGAAGGAGGGAAGAGTGGGGGAGCTATAGAAGTAGCAGAAAAAGTGAAGCAACAAATAGATAGTTATGATACCAAAGTAACCATTTTGGGGCATTTGCAGCGCGGAGGAGCGCCTACCTGTTTTGACAGGGTGCTGGCAAGCAAGTTGGGCGTGGCAGCAGTGGAAGGGCTATTGGAAGGAAAGCAAGACGTGATGGCAGGGATGATCAACAACAAGATTGCTTTTACGCCTTTACTTCAAGCAGTGACTGAGAAGAAGGAGATAGCGGAAGAAGCTTTAAGGGTAGCCAAGATCCTGTCTATTTAATTGAGAAAAACATTGTGTTTTTATAACTAACTAACTATAAGCTAACCAATTATTATGCAATTAAGTATAGGGATAGACATTGGAGGAACTAGTACGAAATTGGGTGTCGTTGACGAGAAAGGTAACGTAATCGCCAAACGTTCTATTTCCACTCAACAAACCGACTTGGACCAATATCTTGATCACTTGGCCGAAGCTATTGATACTGCTTTGGAGCACGCCAATGCATCTAGAGAAAATGTTCTTGGAGTAGGTATTGGAGCACCCAATGCCAATGGCAATAAAGGTACAATTGAACATGCACCTAACCTGCTTTGGAAGGGGGTTGTGCCTTTTGTGGAAATGTTTCGGAAACGTATCAATGTCCCGACCTTTATCACCAACGATGCCAATGCTGCTGCTCTGGGAGAGATGGTGCATGGGGGCGCTAAAGGTATGAAAGACTTTATCGTCATTACCATGGGTACGGGTTTGGGAGCCGGTATTGTTACCAATGGACAACTTGTGCAAGGAGTTGACGGATTTGCTGCCGAGCTTGGTCATGTTAATGTCAACTTTAATGGCCGGTATTGCGGGTGTGGAAAACGCGGTTGCCTCGAGACCTATGTGTCTGCTACAGGCATTGTACGAACAGTGTATAAGTTGCTGGCCGACTTTAGGGAGCCTAGTGAAATGAGGGGCATAAGTTTCGATAAGCTTTCGGCAAAGATGATTACGCAGTCTGCATTAAGAGGGGATAAAATTGCCATAGAAGCCTATCATTATACTGGCCGTATCCTAGGTATAAAGCTTGCTGATACAGTAGCGCATACAAATCCTGAAGCTATATTTCTTTTGGGCGGTTTGGCCAATGCTGGCAAGCTTATTTTCGATCCTACAAAGGAATATATGGAGCAGAATCTGATGCCTATCTTTAAAAACAAAGTAAAGCTGTTGCCTTCTGGCCTTGATTTTCAAGATGCTTCCATTATTGGGGCAAGCAGTCTTGTACAGGCCAACGCCTAGTACGACCTTATTATTGAATCAAAAATGACAACGATTGTATTCGTTGATGCCACTGGACTGAACATATTGCTTATAACAGTCCAGTGGCATATATTTATGATTTTTTCCATTGCTCCGCTATCAATCTTGCAGATAGGGCTTTATGATTTCAGTCCAAAGCGCATAGCCTTTTTTGTTTAGGTGCAGGTTGTCCCCTAAAAAAAGGTCTTGCTTTGGCTTACCTTCATCATTTATCATTGGCGTGAAGATGTCTATATAGGTAGCATTCCTTTCCTGCAATAAAAATTCCTTTATATACTGGTTGAAGGCTTGGTATTTAGGAAGAAGATGGGCCCTGGATATACTCGGTTTAGTGGAGATGATGTATATTTTTGTATTGGGTAATCGCCTTTTGATCTTACCATACACGCCACGGAATTCCGTAAATACTTCTTCAGGGGATTTATTGCTATTGAGGTCATTGTCGCCAGAATAGATGAATATCTTGCTGGGATTGTAACGGAATACGATGCGCTCTATGTCTCTATCGAGGTCTGCATAAGTGGAGCCTCCAAAGCCACGATTGAGAATGTTGCTGTCGCCTAAGTCTTTTTTGATGTCTTTCCACATCCTTATAGAAGAGCTTCCTGTAAAGAGTATGCCATCTTCTCTTCTCCCTGCTATGCTATCTTCTTTATCGAAAGCTGCAAATTCCTTTTCCCACACATTCTTTCTTTTCTGTTGTAAAAGCCACTCATATAATTTGGGATTCTCATAGGTGGCGGTCCATGAATCATGATCAGCTTGAGCATAAAGCGTGTATTGCACATTGCCGCCACAGGCTTTCAACGCATCTACCATATTTTCGGTCTGGTACGGAAACACCACCACGTCCTTTGCTCCATGAAAGGCCCAGGTAGGAATGTCTTTCAGTCTGCACGCTTGCAAGGGATCGCCACCTCCGCAAACAGGGGCTATGGCAGCCAATCTGTCAGGAAAGCGAGCAGCTAATTCCCAGGTGCCAAAGCCACCCATGCTAAGGCCTGTTGTGTATATTTTGTCCACATCTACCTCATATTGCTCAATAAGGTTGTCCAAGAGAAGATTGAGGTCGTCGGTAGACCACCAGCGGCCAGAGGGGCATTGAGGTGAAGCGATAATGAATGGAAAATCTTGTCCTTCAGCCACCAGTTTGGGCAATCCATTTTTTTTTACAGCCTCAAGGTCGTTTCCCCTTTCCCCAGCGCCGTGTAAAAAAAGCACCAAGGGCCATCTTTTATAGCCGGTATTTTCATAATCCTGAGGCAAATAGAGTAGGTATTCTGAAATAGACTTCAAATTTGTCTGTTGAGCAATTTGATTGCCCTGTGCATTCAGTACTGAGGTAGCAAATAACATTACGAACAATAAACTAAAGTAGGCTGTATTTATCATTTTAAGCTATTTATGATGCTTTCAATCTATGGAAAATTTGATTTCAGCTATGACGGGAAAGTGATCAGAAGGATATTTCTTATTGTAGTGATTGTTTAAAATGCCATGTCTCAAAACATCAAAGAAATTGTTGACAAATATATAGTCTATTCGCCGCTGAGGTGATTTTTGGAAATCAAAGTTGTTGAAAGATGCAGTAGGGCCAAAGTGAGGGCTTTGTGTGATAGAAAATGCATCGTGAAGATCTTGCGTCAACAGTTGGTAAGGTGCTGATTGAGGTTCGATGTTGAAGTCTCCCAGTAACACGACCGGATTATTCTCCGCAATGGTCTTAATCTGGTCCAAGATCAACTTAGCACTATTTAATCGTGCCGTTTTGCCGACATGATCAAAGTGGGTGTTAAAAACAAAAATGATGTCATTGGTCTTTCTGGCCTTAAGTGCGACCCAAGTACATATCCTAGGGAAGGCCGCATCCCATCCTTTAGAAGGAGTGTGAGGAGTAGGAGAAAGCCAAAATGTGCTGCTGTCGAGTACCTCAAATAAATTCTTGTTGTAAAATAAGGCAGTATATTCTCCTTTTTCTTCACCATCATCACGCCCTATACCAATATAGGCATGATCGGTCAAGAGGGAATCTAAATCCTGTACTTGGTGGTGGAGACCTTCTTGAATGCCAAGTATATCTACTTCATTGAACAGCATCATGGCCGCTATTGTGCCTTTTCTGATGGACCATGCGTTGACGGTATCTTTTGGGTTGTCATATTTTATATTGTAACTGGCGATTTTAAAGGATATCCCCATCTTTTGAGCGGGCGAAAAGAATGGCATTAGCAGAAGCGTAATTAGGGTTAAATTTTTAAGGACAAAGCTTGACATATAGAGTGGTTTTCGTAACAGGAAATTAAGGCTTTCTGTCGATTGTTGCCAGTTTTATAGGTTTTAATTTAAATTATTCTACCGACAACCGTTTTGAAGTGATGCCGATGCCTCTCATTTGTGGATCAGGGATCCTGTCTCCGTGCTAAATTATAGCGGATGCCTGCAAAAGCTCTAATACCTTGCAACGAAGCATAATTATAACTTGGGTCGAAAGTATATCCATAAGGGTTGTTGACGGGATCGTTTACATGTCTGTCGAAGGGATCAAATGACCGCATGATAGGATCTCTAGGAACAAAATTGAAAATGTTTTTTGCCCCGCCATAGAGCGATATGCCATGGGCAAAGTCTTTTGTGATCTGGATGTTGGCAATAAAGAACCACGGAGAATATTCTGGACGATAGTCATTGGGTAGAATGGGCAGTCGCATCGGGCCATTCCACTGGCCCGTAAGGTCAACGGAAAATCCTTTGGGCCAAGTGTAAGTGGCCACAAAGTTTCCTGACCATCTTGGGGCATGCAATTGATGTGACTTTGCACTTTTTCCATCCTCTTCATCCACAGTATATACATCCATATAAGATATGCCTGCCGAAATTCTTAAAGGGATGTCAAATATAAAATCTGTATCGAGCGAAATACCTTTTGCAATAGCATGGCCCCTTAAATTGTCGTACAATATTTTCTGAGGGTCCGTATCGAAATCCGCTACAATCTTATTGGTAAAATACGAATAGAAGCCTGTCATATCCATTTCTAATGAGAAATATTGAGAAGGGATATGGACGACATAATTTAAATTGGCATTGTAGGATCTTTCAGGATCTAATGCATTGGCAATAATTACCTCGCGCGCACCAGTCAAGGCCGCATGGTCTTCTGTAAACAGGTTCACTACCCTGAAGCCTGTTCCAAAACTTGCTCTTATAGTGTGCGATTGGTGAGGCGACCATTTATAAGCCATGCGTGGGGAGTGCACATGTCCATGGTTTCTGTCATAGTCATATCGGTAACCCACCAAAAGCTTGTGTTTTGGAGTAGCTGTCCATTCATTCTGAACAAACGCACCTGGAAGGTAGGTGTGGGCAGGTTGATTCCCTGTGCCATCTGAAGTGGCTGTAGCAGGCGTGTTGTCGTCATAATAATTGTACCTGAAGGCCATACCTAATAAAAATGCGTTTGATTGGCCAAAATCTTTGTCCCAATAAGTTTGTACAAACGCCACTTGTTGATTGGCCATGTAAGGCATGTCACCATACCACGAGTTTTGGTCGTGCCAGTTGTAGGAAAGCTGGGCATAGATTTTCTCCCTAATGGGAAGTTGGTACATTCCAATTAGCTCCGCACGCCTTGTATAGATGCTTTCACCATATACCTGGTCACTACCTCGCCATTTCTTGCTCCAATTCATCTCGCCACCCCATCTGTCTTCCTCTATATACCGCGCTGCTAAACTTCCGATTAAATCATTTTTCCGTTGAAAATTCCACTTGTTGAAAATTGAAATCCGATCTTGCAAGGTAACGTCAGTAAAGCCATCTTGATTCTTGTCCAACGGGTTCTGATAATTGAAATAGTTGATGCCCAAAAGGCTTGTGTTTTTCCCTATTTTGACCTTCAAAGAAGCATCAGCACTTATTTCTCCCCAGCTAGTGCCATGGATGTCTATGCTGGCAAGCGGAGCTTTTTCTGGGTCTTTAGTAATTACGTTGATGATTCCTCCCATGGCTTCTGAACCATATAGAGCAGAAGCAGGGCCTTTTACAACTTCTATCCTCTCCACAAGACTATTGGGAATGCCATTGAGGCCATAAACCGTTGAAAGTCCACTGACTATAGACATCCCATCAATTAAAACCATGGTATAAGGGCCTTCCATGCCGTTGATATGGATATCGCCAGTATTGCACACATTGCAATTTATTTGTGGCTTCACACCATTGATCATGCCAACAGCCTCGAAAAGGCTAGGGGTGGGGTTTTTGCGAAATAACTGTGGGGTAATGATCGATACCGGAACAGGGCTTTTTGCTCGGCTTATTGGCTTCATGGTACCGGTCACCACTACTTCATCTAAGGCACTGCTCACAGCCTTCATTTCAATGGTGAGTGCCAAAGGCATATCTCGGTCGACGTGGATCTTTAGTTTCTTGGTCTCATATCCAATACAACTTATTGTGAGCTCATATTGACCATATGGGACAGAAAGGAGCTCGAAACGACCATTTTCATCGGTTGAAGCTCCTTTATTGATTTCTAAAATGCCCACGTGACCAAAGATGACAGGCTGGCTATTGCTCATTACCTGCCCTCTTATTTGACCTGTTTGGGCCCAAGCCAAATTTGATACGATAACCGAAATAATCAGCAGTAATCTTGTTTTCATTCGTCAAACATATGGTTATGCTGACAAAATTAGTTAATTATAACATAAAAGTTAGACTAGTCTAACAAAATCTTTTAAAACAATTTATTTTATCCATGGCAGGTTAGAATTAATGCTTTAATTTGCATGATGCGATCATTAGCCGAAGAGAATTACTTAAAAGCCTTGTTCAACCTGGCCGACGACAACGGAGAGGTAAGTGTGAATGATTTGAGTAGGCACTTAGAGATCAAGATGCCCACTGTAAGCAGTATGATGAAAAAGCTGGCGGAAAAAGGCTATGTATATTATGAAAGCTATAAACCGCTTCGCTTAACAGATAAGGGCAAACAGGTTGCAGCACTAATTGTGAGGAAGCATCGGTTGACAGAAATGTATTTAGTGGAAAAAATGGGTTTTGGATGGGAGGAAGTGCATGAGATCGCCGAACAGGTAGAGCATATACAATCTGTAGCATTTTTCGAGAAGATGGACGAGTTGCTTGGTTACCCTAAAGTGGACCCTCATGGATCGCCTATTCCTGATAAGGTCGGGAAAATGCAAGGGTTAAGCTATGTGCAATTGAGTGATTGTTCCCGGGGAGAAACTGTTGTTTTAGCGGCTGTAACCCACTCTTCGGATGAGTTTTTGAAATTCTTAAACAACCGTCAGTTGCGTCTTGGGGTTGAGCTGACCATTGTATCCGTTGAAGATTTCGATGGTAGTATGACCATAAGCTATGGTGACAATAGGGTAGAAACATTAAGTCATGTTGTTTGCGAAAAATTGTTGGTCGAGCGTTAGATTGTTGAGCGAAAGCATGATAGGGAGCTTGGGTGCATATGCATATTAAAAAGTCAAAACCTAAGATTATAATTCCGCTTTCTTAACTAAACTAATCTTGTATTGAGCAAGCCCTACTTATTATAAAAATTCATGGTCCGTTCGATCCCAATGGCACCAAAAGATAGGATCATTTCGCAAGCCCTATCCATCATGTCGGGGAGGTGCTTAAATTCTTCATGTGAAAATCGGCTCAGCACATAATCTACCTGTTGTCCTTTGTGGAAGTTATCGCCTATACCACATTTCAATCGCGGATATACTGCACCACCCATCACTTGCTCTATGCTTTTTAGGCCATTGTGGCCCGCATTGCTGCCTTTTGCTCTCATGCGCAAGCTGCCAAAAGGCAAGGCAATATCATCTGTTACGACCAGTAAGTTTTCAGGCTGTATTTTCAAGTCCTGCATCCAATAGTTTACCGCTTTCCCGCTCAAATTCATATAGGTGGTAGGTTTAATCAAATGAAAACTCCTCCCTTTATATTTGAAATCCGCAGTAAATGCCAGTTTCCCATTTGAAAAGCTAACCCCTTGTTGTTCTGCTAGCCGATCAAGAATTAGAAACCCTATATTGTGTCTTGTGAGCTCATATTCGGCTCCTATATTGCCTAATCCTGCAATTAAATATTTCATGGCGCCTTCTGTTTATAAAATGTTGGATGATATGAAGCGTTTCGCCAATCATTCAAACGCATCATTATAATTCGACATTCTTTGATTTATACACCTAAGCTAATAACAAAAAACCTGCACATAAAAGATACATGCAGGTTTTTTGATTAATGTTGATGAAGCGACTAAGCTTCCGCCGGTGCTTCGCCAGCAGTTTCTTCTGCTGCTGCTCCTTCTTCTTCCTCCTCGTCATCTCCCGATTTTCCTCGAAGCGCTCTTGGCACCTCTACAGAAACGATAGATTTGATATCGTCAAGAAGAATTTGATAATTGGAAACCTTAAGGTCACCTATTTTAACAGCCTTTCCTAATTGCAATTTGCTTACGTCCACATCAATGTATTGTGGAAGGTTTTCAGGTAGTGCTTTTACAGGCAGGTGTCTAAGTTTGTAGTACAACTTACCCCCTTTGATTACACCTGGGGCAGTTCCCACAAGTTTAATAGGAATACTCATTTTCACCTCTTTACCTTCTTGAAGCTCTAAAAAGTCTGCATGAAGGATGATTTCATTGACAGGGTGGAATTGAATGTCTTGGAGAATGCATTTATGAATCTCTCCTTCTACATTTACTTCTACCATGTGTACATCAGGGGTATAGACCAAGTCTTTAAACAAAATCATAGGCGCATAGAAGTGTGTTTGCTCTTTTCCACCATATACCACGCATGGTACATAGCCTTCGTTTCTAAGCCTTTTCGCCTCTTTCTTGCCGAGATTTGCTCTTTTAAACCCTATAATCTCTACAGTTTTCATTTTATTGTTTGTTGAATTTAAAGACCCGTATTGCCCCGTTTCAACCCGGCCTTTGTTATAGATAAATATAACGGGAAATCTTTGTTTCTATATAAATAAGGAACTTATTGAACCATGACCATGAATTGCTTTTATGGCATCGGCAAATAGATCCGCTACCGTCAAGACTTTAATTTTATGGCTTTCCCTTTTCAATGGGATAGTATCCGTTACGGCAATTTCTTCTAGTACCGATTGCTCCAATCTTTCATACGCTTGTCCTGAAAGAATAGGGTGTGTACAAATTGCCCTTACAGAATTGGCTCCTTTCTCTTTGATTACCTCTGCCGCCTTGCAAATTGTGCCCGCAGTATCGATCATATCGTCCACAATGACCACGTCTGCACCTTCTACTTCGCCAATTACTTGCATCGAAGCGACCTCATTGGCCCTTTTTCTATGCTTATCACATACGACCATTTCTGCCGTAAAGTATTTGGCAAAAGCCCTGGCTCTTCCCACACCTCCTACATCGGGTGCAGCAAAAACCAAATTTTCCAGCGACTTGTTCCGCAAGTAAGGAACAAATATGGCCGAACCGTAAAGATGGTCTACCGGAAAATCGAAAAAGCCTTGTATTTGGCCTGCATGCAAGTCTATTGTCATCAGCCTGTCAGCACCTGCTGCAGATAGTAAGTTGGCATTTAGCTTGGCAGCAATTGAAACCCGTGGCTTATCCTTTCTGTCTTGCCTCGCATAACCAAAATAAGGGACTACTACAGTCACATATTTGGCACTTGCGCGCTTTGCTGCATCTACCATTAGCAAAAGCTCCATCATGTTGTCGGCAGGAGGGAAGGTCGATTGAATGAGGAAGACGTCATTTCCTCTGACTGACTCGTCATAGCTTGGAGACATCTCACCGTCGCTGAACTTAAAAAGCGACATGGCCCCTAAAGGTTGTCCATAAGCTTTCGCGATTTTTTCTGCTAAATACCTGGAGTTTTCTCCTGAGAAGAGTTGAACATTAGCCATAATTTGCTTTGCGGCGCTTTGTATGTATGTGCTTAAATAAATTGATCCCGATAGTTTGCCGGGATCAATTTGTTATTTGACAACAGGTTTGTCATTTTTCAGAATGGACTACTTGTCCTATTCCCCCCTGTTGTCCGACTAGGGCTCGAACCTAGACTCTTCTGAA
>CAYTTV010000037.1:17805-37201 GCA_964440915.1 uncultured Roseivirgaceae bacterium | reverse complement strand
TAAATTGAAGCTTAAGGACGAAGAACTTGCCAAAACGGCAGCAGCTATCAAACAACACCTCTAAAAATATTATTGATTACCGGCCCTGTCTCTTCCCATTCCAGGATATTACTGTCTTTATTTCCGAATGATTGTGGTGAGACAGGGCCTCCTTGAATTCCGAATATGGATGGATTGTGGTAATGACCTGCTCAAGGGCATTTTTCCACTCCTTATGAGCTTTTTCAAGGTCCTCTATAGCCATGGCATAATGGGCTACGCTAGCGTTTACGCTCCCTAGCAATATTTGATTTTTCAAGACAATTTGTTGCATGAGGCTTGCTCCTAATATACAAACAGGGCGCTTGCCTGCAGGGATTCCAGTAAGTACATAAATGCCATTTACACCCAAAGCATCTATAAGCTGAAACTCAAGTTCGGCAATTCCCGTAGCCTCAAAAATCATGTCCATTTCTCCGTATCGTTCATCAATAGACAGTGTGTCTATTTTTCGGCCGTCGATATATTCTCCTCCGATTTCTTTCAGTAGTTGAGGTCTGCTGCTATCTTCATCCACTATGTCCATACCATATAGCTTAGCCCCCCGCAGTTTTAATGCAAAGGCAGCCAATAGCCCTATAGCACCCAGACCTGCTATCAACACTTTTTTGTCTTTAAGCCAATTGTTCGCATTGAGGCCAGGTATTCTTGCGGCTTGTATATGCTGTGCTTCATCTATCGCCTTAGCACTTATCGACATGGGCTCTGTGAGCACGCCAAGATGGACCAAATGATCGGGAACCTTCACCAAGTACGCTTCATCGTCTACCACGTACGCTGTTTGGAAGCCATGGAGACCTTTTATTCCTCTTTCGGTGTATTCCCCTGTTTCGCACATGTCACTGCGCTGATGAAGGCAGGGGTAGCATTTTCCACACCCTCTTCTTACTATGAAGACACCATAATCTCCTGGCTTTACAGATTTTACGGCTTCACCAACCTCTACCACTTGGCCAAACATTTCGTGGCCAATCACCAAATAATCATCATGAGGCGGCGCATCTGCACGGCCTCCTTCTGCCTCTTCCCTGTCAGTACCGCAAATCCCTACTTCCAGCACCTTCAACTTTACGTGGGAAGGTGCCGTTACAGTAGGCTCTTCAATATCTATAAGTTGTACATCGCCTTTTCCTGGAATTATCGCTATTGCCTTCATTTGAATTTGGGGTTTGTATATTAATTAAAAAACCTAGCGCATTGCTATAAGTCGCTCGCCTCTTTATTTCTAAGATTGTTAAGTTGCCGATCCAAACTTATGGCTGCGCTGATGAGGCCGAGGTGAGTAAAAGCCTGTGGAAAATTCCCTAAATGCTCTCCTTGAAAGCCAAGCTGTTCAGAATATAACCCCAAGTGATTGGCATAACCGATCATCTTTTCGAAATACAGTCGGGCCTTTTGTATGTTTCCCGCTTTTGCAAGACATTCTATATACCAAAAGGAGCACATTGAAAAGGTGCCTTCTCCATGAAGGAGCCCGTCATCGGCAGCCTTTTGATGTTTGTATCTGTAAACAAGCGAATCGGAGACCAGGTCTTCTTCAATGACCTTGAGCGTGGAGAGCCACCTAGGGTCGTTGGGACTGATAAAGCGAACAATGGGCATCAATAGTAATGCCGCATCTACCGTATCGGCACCTTGATATTGCACAAAGGTGCGGCGCTTCTCATGCCAAAAATTATCATAAATAGAGTTAAAAATAAGATCTCGTTGAATTTTCCATTCATTGCTTAGTGGAAAAGAACGTGATTCGCCCAATTTAATCGCTCGGTCTATGGCTACCCAACACATGAGTCTAGAGTATAGAAATTTTTTTCTGCCACCCCTTACTTCCCATATTCCCTCATCTGGTTGGTCCCAATTATCACATAGCCAATCGATCTGCTGCGACATGTTCTTCCAAAAGTCATAAGAAATCGGTTCCCCATATTTGTTGTACAAATACACAGCATCCATTAATTCCCCGTATATGTCTAATTGTAACTGGTTATAAGCGTTGTTGCCAATTCTTACTGGTCGGGATTTTTTATACCCTTCCATATTATCAAGTACTTTTTCGTCTAGCTCTTTCTTGCCATCTATGGTATACATTAACTTAAGGTTGCCGGCATCTCCTATATCTTGGCATAGCTTTTCAACCCATTTTATGAATTTTCCAGCTTCCTTGGTATATCCTAGGTTTATAAAGGCATACAAAGTAAAGGAAGCATCACGTATCCATGTATAGCGGTAGTCCCAATTCCTACCTCCTCCAATATTTTCAGGTAAGCTAAATGTAGGCGCAGCTACAATAGATCCAAAATGATGGGAAGTCAACAGCTTGAGAACAAGCGCAGACCTGTTGACAATTTCTTGCCACCTTCCTTTATATTTGGAAAGCCCCATCCAGTCTTTCCAATACACCATTGTTTCCTCCAGCTCCCTTGTTATTATTTCATGAAGGCTCAGCGGTTCATCTAGCTGATCTTTAAAGTAAAGATCCAGCATGAAGTCAGCAGTTTCGCCTAGCCCCAACGAGAATTCTGCAAACGCATCATTTCCTCTTATCTCTATTTTTACTGTGCTCCTCAATCGAATGGATAGGCCAGTTTCACTATCGCCATGAAATATTATGGTTTTGTCATCAATGATTTCCGCGCTATGCGTATCTTTTGCATAATTGAACCGCGGAGAGCAGTCCATTCGATAAGTGGTTGTACCTTTTACATTAGTCAACCTTCTAACTAGAACATGGCCAACGTACAATTCTTCAGCAGGCATAAAATCTGTCAGCTCGCCCACACCTTCTGCAGAGAGGAACCGTGTGAGCAAAATATTTGTCTCCGGCAGGTACAGCTGTTTGTTGCGCATTTCCCCGAACACAGGCATGATTTGAAAATAACCGCCCTTTTCTTTGTCGAGTAGCGCTGCGAAAATTGAGGGTGAATCAAAATCGGGAAAGCACATAAAATCTATCGAGCCGTTCAGCCCTACAAGAGCCACAGTATTGAGGTCCCCGATTATGCCATAATTTTCTATAGGTTGGTAATCCATCTGTGAGTAAAGATTTACTGTTTATTTATCCTGCCGCTTTGCCAAAATTCCTCTCCATGCTTAACGCTCTCGTCTTCGGCAAAGGGATTAGCGAAAGCCAGGCCCTATCCTAGTATTGCCTCACCTTGCTACAACAGAAAGGAATAAATTATGTTTCTAATGTATTAAGTAAAAAACCTTTTACAGTTATACCGGTTAAAGTTTAAATTTTAAAGAATTATGCGTTTGACTTTTCTGAAATATGCCTTTCTTTTTATGGTAATCGCTACGGTCCTGTCGGGGTGTTATAGGATGAGAGCTTCAAAAGGAGGTGGCCAAATCAAACCAATAAATGAAAGACAAATCGATGCTGCAGACGTGGCGATTCCAGAAGGGTATCAAATTGAATTGATTGCAAAAGGGTTAAACTACCCTACTGGGATCGATTTTGACGAATCAGGAACACCTTACATTATAGAATCGGGTTATGCCTATGGAGAAGAATGGACCGTACCCACCCTGAAAAAAATCGAGGATGATGGCAGCGTCACAGTCATTGCAAAAGGAGAAAAAAATGGCCCATGGAATGGTGTATCATTTTATGACGGCAAATTTTATATTGCTGAAGGGGGGCAGTTGGAAGGAGGGAAACTGCTAGAAGTGACCAAAGCAGGTGAAATAAAACCCATACTAGAAGACTTGCCAAGTTTTGGTGACCACCATACCAACGGACCGGTAATCAGAAGTGGTTATATTTATTTTGGGCAAGGTACCGCTACAAATTCGGGAGTAGTGGGCAATGACAATCACGATTATGGATGGTTGAAACGCCACCCATCTTTCCACGACATCCCATGTAAGGATATAATTTTGACCGGTGAAAATTATACGGTAGATAATGTCCTTACCGAGCATGCTGATGACAAAACCACTACAGGTGCTTTTGTGCCTTATGGCCAAAAGACTGCGGCAAACCAAAGAATAGAAGGTTCCATTCCTTGCTCAGGAGCTATACTAAGAATGCCGATCACAGGCGGAGCATTGGAACTGGTGGCCTGGGGCCTTCGAAATCCGTACGGGTTGGCTTTTTCACCTCAAGGAAAGCTGTTTGTAGCGGACAATGCCTATGATGTGAGAGGCAGTAGGCCTGTATGGGGTGCAGGGGATGTGTTATGGGAGATAGAAAATGGCAAGTGGTATGGGTGGCCAGATTTTTCTGCTGAGACGAGTATTGCCAATGAAGGTTTTGCTGCTCCTGGAGAGAAGGAGGTGAAGGCCTTATTGGCTCAATATCCTAACGAGCCTCCTCGACCAATTGCTGTATTGGGAGTGCATTCGTCCTCTAATGGCCTCGATTTCTCTCGAAATGCGGCATTCGGGTATGAAGGGCAGGTCTTTGTAGCACAGTTTGGTGACATGTCACCTACTGTCGGCAAGGTTATGTCGCCAGTAGGGTTTAAAGTGGTGAGGGTTGATGTGGAGACTGGTGTTATCCATGACTTTGCTGTGAATAAGGGTAAGCGGAATGGGCCTGCCTCATGGTTGGAAAAGGGAGGCCTGGAAAGACCGATTGCCGTTAGGTTCGATCCCAATGGCAATGCCTTATATGTTGTAGATTTTGGTATTATGCAAATGGATAAAGATGGCTCCAAGCCCCTTGGCAATACAGGAGCAGTATGGAAAATAACCCGCAAGAAATGATAAAGCTAAAACTGATATATTGGGTTGTGGCCTACGGCGCTTTTACCCTGCTGCTCTCGATATCAGGGTGTGCAGCACGTAGGAGTGAACCACTTCGAGGGCCTCTAGCGCTAGATGACCCGGCCGTAAGAGAGGGACAAATTGTCTACATGGCCCACTGTCAAAAATGTCATCCAGTCGGTGAGTCAGGTTTAGGGCCTGCCATCAATAGCAATCCCGCACCTAAGTTTATCAAGAAGTTTCAGGTTAGGCATGGCCTCGGAATGATGCCTGCTTTTTCTGAGGAGGACATCTCTGATCAAGACCTTCAGAACATTGTGCAGTATATGGCTGCTTTGAAGCGCAATAAATAATTCGCTATTTACAAACTTTGCCCATAAGGCCTTCGCTGTCCTTTGTGCCAAGGGCAATGGCTTTCTTTAAATCCTCACAAGCAGCCTTTTTCTTGTTCAAAGCAGCTTCGGACACTGCTTTTAAATAATAACCACTACCTTCTTGATCATTCAGTGTGATGAACATTGTGGCGTCTTCAATGGCTTTATCATGCTCCTCTAATTGTTGAAAACTATAGGCCCTGCCTAAATAAGCATCCGAAAAGTTGGGGTTTATACCAATCAGGGCCGTGAAATTTTCAATAGCATCTTCATAGTTTTTGAATACAAAACAGTTGAGTTCTGCCAATTCGAAATGTAAACTATCCAAAGGCAGCTCCATGATAGCAGCCAATTTAAAACTTGTATAAGCACTCTTGAATTGATTGAGTTTCTTCAAACACTTGCCCTTCAGATAATATAATTTGGCCGTAACGGTTTGGTCACCCTTTATGTTAAGTCCCTTATTGATATACCCTAGTGCTCGGCTATAATTTTTATATTCGTCCATCAATATTTTACTGGCAAGGAGATAGGCTTGTGGGTTCTTTGAGCCGAATAAGTCTAGCGACTGTTCTATGTTTTGGAGGGCTAAAACATATTGCTTTTCTTCATATTGCTTTAGTCCTGTATTAAAATGATAATTGGCGTAAAGACGCATACCCATTAGGCAAGCTAGCCCCAGGGTGATGACAATGGTCGATAGGATAAAGATGCGTCCAAGTTTGCTTGTTATGCCAAAGAGGCCTTTCTTTTTTTTGCCTTGAAATGGATGGCGTTTTTTCTTGTTTTTATAGGCAAATGTATCGCTTTCGCCTTGATAAGTATAAGTATTCACCCAAGGTTGAGCATAAGCACCATCACCAGAAAAATCGTAAACGGCCCTTTTGGAAGTATTCGAAAGCATTTCATAGGCTTCAGTAATTTGCTTGAATTTTTCTTCCGCAGCAGGATTGTCTTGATTCCTGTCAGGGTGATACTTCTTGGCCAGTGCTCTATAGGCTAGTTTTATCTCCTCCATTGAAGCAGATGGTTTGACCCCCAAAATTTTGTAATAGTCGTGATTAGTCATTCCCATACTGTAGAAATCAAGAATTATAGCTCAATTTACTTGAAATTATTGAATAACTTCTAAAAATACTCCTTAATTTTATTTGTAAATGTATAAAAATTACTTGTATATTTATAATATTTAATAGCGCTTATACCGATTATCAGTTTTTATGCAATTCACATCTAAATTTTTTTCATATGAAAACCTCTTATTCATTCTTTACATTCTTCATATTGTTGCTGTCCCCCGGCTTAATGCTCAATGCCGAAAACATGTCGTCCCTGGATGGGAGAGAAGAAGTAATTCTTCAGAGCAATGACTTTGTCGGCAGCTTTACCATGCATTTTACCGAACTGAAAAAAGGAAAGCCTGCCAAGAACAGTCCGATGAAGGTGACTTATTATTTCAATAAAAATCAAGTGGCTTTTGTTCCAGATGCTGTAAAAGGCGATCAAACTACCATGATCTATAACTTGGAAAATAAGATGGTGACTACCCTAGTCGACAGCAAGGGAGAGAAGACGGGAATGCGCATGAAAATGCCTAATATAAATATTGAAGCGAAAACAGGTGACGCCTCTAGTTATTCTCTAACCCCCACCGACGAAAGAAAGACCATAGATGGCTATGCATGTAGAAAGTACCTCATGGAAACGGATGAATATACAGGGCATACATGGGTAACGGAAGAAGCAGATATTGATTACGCAAAGCTTTTTAGTTTTCTGAACACGGGGCAGAAAAATAATAAAGTTTCTCCCGCAGCACTCAAAGATCTCAAAGGGTTTGCGATGGAAACCTATACAAAAAGTAAAAGAGGCGATGTAGAGGTAGAAATGAAAGTCACCGACTTGACCGTTGGAAAAGTAAATGAAGATGTTTTTGATACTTCCGACTACAACATTACCGACATGACCAGTCTGATGAATTTTGATGGGAAGTAGAAGGAATGGTAAACATCGAAAACAAGATATAAGCTATTACTCATTGTGAATGAGCTAATGGCTTATGTGTTAAAGATGGGTTTGTATTACGATAGCTTGAAATGCATTAAGTTACTAGTCAACCTGATAAGGGAGAATATGCCTAGGAAAATAATTTAAGTGGAACCACAGCCTGTTATTAGGGAAACTACAGCTAAACTTTAAGTTTGAATATATATAAAGTTGTGAATTAAGAAGTGTACCGTAATCTGGTAGGCAATTAGCAGTTGGCAATAAATTGCAGAACGAAATCCTATACCTTTTTTTAGGTTCTACCATATGTTTATATAGCTCAGAAGTATAAACAAGCATGCAGTGGTGATGGGTAACATGGCTTTAGGCAACAACCTATTCATTCATTCACACATTCTATCGTTCACTTACCCTACATTTTCACCGTTTCCAAGTTCAGTTCTTTGTATGCCTCTACAATCTTTGCTTTTAATGAAGATGAAGCTTCTACTAGTGGCAATCTCACCCATCCTTGGCATACGTCCAACTCCTCCAACAGGCATTTTACACCTACTGGATTGCTTTCCAGGTACATCAGTGGGTTCATGGTCAATATCTTAAAAGCAGCTTGGCTTGCTGTGGCAAAATCAGCTTTTTCCGCATATTTTACCATATCCTGAAATACTTCTGGGAGCGCATTGGCCATTACTGAAATAACGCCAATGCCGCCAATCGACATTAGGGGAACGGTAAGAAGGTCGTCGCCAGAAATCATCATAAAATCTTCTGGCTTGTTTTTGACTATTGTCATGCACTGCTCAAAGTTTCCAGAGGCTTCTTTAATGCCAACAATATTGTCATGGTTTGCCAGCCTCAAAGTCGTTTCAGCAGCGATATTGGAGGAAGTCCTTCCGGGTACATTATAAAGAATTACTGGAAGGGGACTCTTGTCGGCAATAGCCTTATAATGTCTGAATATTCCTTCTTGCGAAGGCTTATTGTAACAGGGGCTTACAGAAAGCAGGGCATCCACGCCTGAAAGGTCAGTAGAAGCAATTTGTTCTAAGACAGCATTTGTGTCGTTGCCACCAATCCCGTACACGATAGGGAGCTGGGCCTTGTTGTTTTCCTTTATAAAAGATAATATGGCAAGTTTTTCCTCCTTGCTCAATGTCGCCGATTCTCCGGTAGTGCCTAAAACGACATAATAATCTACCCCCTTGGCAGTGTGAGCCAGCAGCTTTTCCAGTCCTTGCCAATCTATCGAAAGGTCTTTATGAAAAGGGGTAACTAAGGCCACTCCTGTGCCTCTAAGCGCTTGTGTCATACTTTTGTCAGTGCTTTGGTATAATTTAAAACTTCTTCGACAATATCCTTCATGTTTTTTCCTGAAGTGGGTCTATAGATAAATTCATAAAATTCGGTTTTGTTGTTTGCACAAATCCCAACCCTACAGGTAGCCTTACTCTGGACAAGAATATTGTCTATCAATATGTTTTCGCATCTTGGGTCGATGTGAAATATAAAGTCAAATTTAGTGTTTATAAACTTCAATATATTCTCGGAATTCACTTTTCCTGTTAGAGTAAAGTCTGTTTCAGAGAAAAAATCATACTTGAATTCGTAGTTTTCTTTTCCAACAGGCAAGTAAGACAAAACGGTAACTTGCTTTTTGTCTTGTTCCAACAAGTGCACAAGGTGCTTGATTGCCTCATGTTTTTCTATGTCCTCAACAGAAAAGATAAGCCCCACTTTTTGAGACTCGAAATAAGGAATATTGGTTCTCGCAAAAGCACCTCCTTTTTTAAGACGCTGCCTAGTTCTCCATGCAAGCACCCTGTGGGTTAACGCTTTCATGGTTTTTTATCAATCATGTTCAAAAACTCGTTTTCCGAAATAATCGGGATATTCAACGATTTGGCTTTCTCCAGCTTTGAGGGGCCCATTTTGTCTCCCGCCAGTAAGTAATCCAACTTACCTGAAATGGCCGACAATACCTTTCCTCCATTCTTTTGAATGAGGTCTTTCAACTCATCACGCTCAAATTTCTCAAAAACTCCTGATATAACAAATGATTTGTTTTCTAAAGCATTGCTTTCCGGGACAAATATTGTTTTTTCGGATTTAAAATTGAGGCCAGCTTGCTTTAACTTCTCGATCAACGCCTTGTTTTCTTCATCTTCAAAAAAGCTTACGACGCTCTGGGCAATTCTTTCACCAATTTCAGGCACCTCTATCAGTGCCTCATAAGTAGCCGTAGCCAAACGGTCTATGTCCTGAAAATGGAGGGCAAGTTTTTCTGCTACTGTTCTTCCGACAAAGCGAATGCCCAATCCGAACAATACATTTTCAAAAGGAGCCTGCTTAGATTGCTCGATACCGTTAAGCAGGTTAGTAGTCGAAAGCTCTTTAAATCCTTCTAAACCATATATGTCTTCGTAAGTAAGGGAATATAAGTCAGAAAAATCATTTAACAATCCTTTATCGAACAGCAAAGCAATAGTCCTTTCCCCCAGGCTGTCAATATCCATGGCCCGTCGCTGAATGAAGTGCGCTATCCTCCCTTTTATCTGTGGAGGGCATCCTTTATAATTAGGGCAATAGTGAACGGCCTCTCCTTCGTTTCTTATCAATCCCGTACCGCATTCTGGACATTGTGTTATATAATCGACCGCTTGGCTATTAAGGGTTCTTTTCGTAAAATCAACACCTGTTATTTTTGGTATGATCTCTCCACCTTTTTCCACAAATACTGTGTCGCCAATCCGCAAATCCAATCGGGCTATCTCATTGGCGTTGTGCAGGGAAGCCCGCTTTACTACAGTACCAGCCAATAAAACTGGTTCAAGACTTGCCACGGGAGTAACAGCGCCTGTTCTTCCTACTTGATACACAATATCTTTCAGTGCTGTAGCAGTACTTTCAGCCTGAAATTTATAAGCGATCGCCCAACGTGGGTTTTTGGCTGTAAATCCAAGACGCTTTTGTTGGTCGTAGTGATTAATTTTCAAGACAATCCCATCTGTATCCAAAGGCAGGGTGAGTCTTTTCTTTTCCCATTCATCGATATAAGCGAAAACCTCATTCAAGGAAGTGCATTTTCGATAAGTAGGGGACACGTTGAAGCCCAAACGCTCCATCAGTTTTATTGCTTCTCCATGGGTTTCCAGACCTGTATCTTCTCCAATAAGACCATACAGATAGCAGTCCAGCTTTCGCCTTGCTACAATTGAAGAGTCTTGCATTTTGAGCGTGCCAGAAGCGGTGTTTCTAGGATTGGCCAGCAGTGTTTCCCCAGCCTCTTCCCTTTCTCTATTGATCTGGTTGAAGACATGGATGGGCATAAAGCCTTCACCGCGTACCTCAAACAAGGGTGGAATGTTTTCGCCTTTTAGTTTTAGCGGAACCGTTCGTATGGTCTTTACATTGTTTGTGATATCGTCCCCTCTCATACCATCGCCACGGGTCACCCCACGTACCAAATACCCATTTTCATAAGTAAGGCTCAGCGCCACACCGTCAAACTTTAACTCGCAAATGTATTCATAAGGTTCCTCTCCTAAGGCTTTCTTAATACGATTGTCAAAATCGATCAACTCTTCTTTAGAGTACGTATTCCCAAGAGATAACATAGGATACTTGTGATATACCGTAGGAAACTGCTTGGTAATTGTGCCGCCAACCCTTTGGGTAGGGGAGTCAGGTTCACGGAGGTCAGGAAATGCGGTCTCCAGCTCGGTAAGTTGCTCGAGAAGTTGGTCAAACTCAAAATCTGATACTTCCGATACGTCCTCTTGGTAGTATTGCTGATTTAGGTAATTGATTTTCTCGGTCAGTTCACGTATGGCTGCTTGCGCGCTATTTCTATCCATGGGCATATTAATTACTCCATACAAATCTAATTAAAGTATAAAGCATGAACAACTACGCGTAATCAATTAAGGCCTAGAATGCATTATTCCTAATAATCCGCCTTCCGTATCAATTCAATAGATAATGCAGAATAGTTCAAAATCTTTGCAGGTTAGTTGTTTAATACCATTAGTTGATTTTCACGAACATATGCTGGCGCACCGTCCCATATGATCTTGATCCAAATATCTTCCTTTCCGACAATACTCACCTTATGTCCTGCTCCAATCACATCCACGACACCAGAGGCAGAAGATGGTCCCGTGCGCAAATAGGTAGCGTTGTTGCTCACAATGCCGCTTTTATGCTTTCCTTCAACGTTATTCATATAGGCAATGAGCAATAAGGCAAGAAAGAGCGCAATTCCGGGAAATAAAACTTTCTTTCCTTTCTTTTTATTGGATATCACGAAAGCGCACAATGCGATACAAAGCGCCAGCCCCAAGAATATCAAAATGGGGAGGTGCTTATAATAATATCCTAGTAGCAGGTCTGTATCAGTCACTTGGTAGCCAGAAAGCTTGTGGCGGGATGCAAGTTCTTCCATTTTTGTGAGGACTGCTTTGTCCATGGTCTTTTCATAATAGGTATTGAGGTAATACAGGGCTTTGCCATAATTTCCCAGTCCCTCTAGGATATAAGCCATCTTCAGCAACATTTGAGGTGAGTAGGCATTCCGCTCCTCGTACAATTTATTGTATTCAGTGAGCGACTGTGTGTAAAGACTTTGCTCGAACAAGGAGTCTGCCTTGTATAATAAAACCTCATTGTCTTGACTTATAGCCATTTGTGTGGACAATACCATCACGAAAATAATAAGGGCTGGAATTTTAACCTTTAAGTTTTGCATTTTATTCATTACCTACTACCTTTGCATCGCAATTAAGGAAAACGACAAAGAAAAACCAAAAATTGTACTGATTCCGTAGCTCAGCTGGTAGAGCAACGCCCTTTTAAGGCGTGGGTCCTGGGTTCGAATCCCAGCGGGATCACAAAAAAGCCTCAACAAAAATGTTGGGGCTTTTTTTATAGCTATGGGTCAATATTTTTTATACTTCTTCATATTTCAGCTAGCCTATAATGCCACGGGGAAAACTTATTTCTCATCCATGTCTAATTGCATGTAATATTTTTAGCAAGAAGTATCCGTATCTAGCTATGTTTATGTAAATTGCGCCCTCAATTCTATTTTTTGAGCTTATTATTTTTACTCAAAACCTTAACTTAAGAAGGTTATAAACGTACTTCATATAAGCTTTACTATTATTTTTCTTTTGTTGTAATAAACCACAGGAACTCGCACATTTTTTATGAAGAAAAAAGTACTTATGCTTGGTTGGGAATTCCCACCTATTATTAACGGAGGCTTAGGGGTAGCTTGCCTAGGAATTGCCAAATCCCTTTCCAGTTATGTCGATCTAACCGTTATTCTCCCCAAAACAGATCCTGAATTTGTGGTGGACAATGTAAAGCTTATCGGCCTGAATAATATTGAATTAAAGACTTTATTGAAAAGTGATGTTGTAGAAAAGCATGGCTCTGTAGAGAAATCGGCTTATGAGGCTTTTGCTAATGTTGAATATATCAATATTAATTTTGACCCCTACTATCAAATCTCAACCAAGGAAGTATCGACGGGACAAGAGCGGAGGCTGGGCGAAAATGTGACGATTAAAGAAGAGGATCGGATAATCAGGGAATCACTGGTCATTGAAGAGTTTTTGGCCGCCTTTGGAAAGGGCGATATGTATGGCAAGGATGTAATCCAAAAAGTAAAGCTTTTTGCAAGGTATGTATTGAGGATTGTGGCCGACAAGGAGTTCGATATAATATATGCCCACGATTGGATGACATTTCTAGCGGGAATAGAGTTGAAGTTTAAGACAGGTAAACCACTTGCGCTGCATGTGCATGCTTTGGATTTTGATAGAGGAGGCCCCAACAGCAGAGGTTGGATATTTGACCTTGAAAAATTTGCCATGGAACATGCCGATGTCATTATACCCGTGAGCCATTATACGGGCGATATCATAGCTGGGCATTATCAGATTGACAAGAATAAAATATATCCTGTTCATAATGGGGTTGATTTTGTGGAGGCCTATTGCGAGAAGAAAGCTTTCCCTGAGCAGCTTGTAGTTTTCCTTGGCAGGGTAACAGGACAAAAAGGGCCGGAATTCTTCTTGGAGGTAGCCTCAAAGGTTTTTGAAAATTACAAGAAAGTGCGATTTGTGGTGGCCGGAACCGGCGATAGGTTGAAAAGGCTTATAGAAACGGGCGCTTACAGACAAATTGGCCATAAGTTTCATTTTACGGGGTTTCTTGCAAAGGAAAAGGTGCATAGGCTTTTAGCCATGGCTGACGTGTATTGTATGCCTTCTGTGTCCGAACCATTCGGGCTTTCTGCTTTGGAGGCTGCCCAGTTTGGGGTACCTATGGTAATCTCAAAGCAGTCAGGGGCAGCAGAAGTGCTCAATGGTGCTTTAACGGCCGACTATTGGGATGTAGATTTGATGGCCCAGCACATTACCGACTTATTGAAGAGCAAAAGGCTGGGGAACAAAGTGGTAAAGCAAGGGTATGAAGACCTGAAATCCTTAAGTTGGGACCATTCTGCCATTCAAATACTTCGTGCTTTCGATTCAGTTTTAGCACCCGATACCACCAGTGCTACTGAAATTAACTGAAATAAAGTGGTTCGTTGAGAGGCTAATACCTCTTGCTAGAGATGTGAATGTTTAGGCATTGTTTTATCATAACTGTCTTTTTTTTAAAAAAATTATCATGCCAGCGATTTGTTTATATTTTCAGGTGCACCAGCCCAATCGGTTAAAAGAGTACTCTTTTTTTGATTTGGGTCATGATCATTTTTATGAAAATGATCAACTGAATGGGGAGATTATCAATAAAGTATCCGAGAAGTGCTATTTGCCAACCAACAAGATGATGCTTGAGCTGATCCGGAAGCATAAAGGTAAATTCAAGATTGCCTATTCCCTCAGCGGTGTATTCATAGAACAACTGGAGTATCACCGACCCGATGTGTTGCAATCCTTTATTGATCTTGCCCGCACAGGATGCGTAGAATTTTTAGGAGAGACCTACTATCATTCCCTGAGCTTCTTTTTCTCCAAGAAAGAATTTAGACGTCAGGTTTTGTTACACAGAGCCAAAATCCATCAGCACTTTGGACAAAAACCAAAAGTGTTTAGAAACACTGAGCTTTCTTATAACAATGAGATGGCGGCTTTTGTGGAGAAAATGGGTTATAAAGGAATCATTACAGAAGGTGTAGATTGGCACCTCAACGGCAGAAGCCCCAACTATCCTTACAGGGCGCCGAATGCCGAAAAAATTAAGGTGATTTTGAGGAATCACGAGCTTTCTGATGACTTGGGTTTTCGGTTTTCAGATCCGAAATGGCTTGAATACCCCTTAACTGCTGAGAAGTTCGCAGGGTGGCTGGCAGAGAGTAAGGGAGATGTGGTCAATCTTTTTATGGATTATGAAAGCATTGGAGAGCATCAGTGGGCCGATACAGGCATTTTTGACTTTTTTAGAGCCTTGCCAGAAAAGGTGCTGGCAAATCCTTCGCTAAGTTTTGTAACGCCGACAACATTGGTGGAGAAGTTCAAGAGCAGGTCTGTATATGATATCCATAACCCAATTTCATGGGCGGACCAAGAAAGAAATTTGTCTGCTTGGGACGGTAACAACATGCAAAAGGAAGCGCTGAAAAAGGTGTACGAACTGGAAAAGCTTGTGAAGACATCAAGAAATATGGATTTGGTGCATGTTTGGGCCAAGTTGCAGACATCTGATCATTTCTACTATTTGTCCACAAAGGGCAGCACAGATGGCAAAGTCCATAAATACTTCAGTCCCTACAAGTCGCCCTATGACGGATACATTTATTACATGAATGCACTTTCTGATTTGGAGATAACGCTTAACACAAGAAATAGAAGGAAAAATGAACTTGGAGCATTGACTCCAAAGGCCATCTTGCCTGTTCAAGAGGCGTAACGAATCCACATATGAGCAAAGCAAAAATGCCCAAAATCATTGAATATGATATATGGTTGGAACCATATCAAAAGCCACTCGAAGAAAGAATAAAAACATATGAACAAGCACTGCATGCAATAGCCAAAGAATATGAGGATTTATTGACATTTTCCAATGCACATCGATTTTTCGGTTTTAATTACGATGCGGGGAAAAAAGGCTGGTACTTTAGAGAATGGGCACCAGAGGCGTATGCATTGATGCTGATCGGTGATTTTAATGATTGGAACAGGCAAAGTCATCCGCTCGAGAAAAAAAACAATGGAGTATGGGAAATTTTTCTTCCTGATAGTGCCTATGCCGGTAAGCTGACCCATGAAAGCTTAGTGAAAGTGCATGTGCGTGCCAGAAATGGGCAACTGGACAGGATACCTGCTTACATCAAAAGAGTGGTTCAAGATCCTGTAAGCTATGATTTTGCAGGGCAATTTTGGAATCCTTCTGATGCTTTCGAATGGTCTAAAGGTAGGCATAAACTGAAGCAAATCAAGAAGGCACCTTTAATTTATGAAGCGCATATTGGAATTGCATCAGAAAAAGAAGCGGTAAGTACTTATAAGGAATTTGCAGAACATGTGTTGCCTAGAATTAAAAAGGCGGGTTATAATACTGTCCAGCTTATGGCGATCCAAGAGCATCCATACTACGGTTCTTTTGGCTACCATGTCTCCAATTTTTTTGCGCCATCCAGTAGGTTTGGCACTCCCGAAGAGTTGAAGGCATTGATTGATCAAGCACATCAGCAAGGCATTGCCGTTATCATGGATATCGTCCATTCCCACGCCGTCAAAAACATAGCGGAAAGTCTCAACCTTTTTGATGGCACACAGTATCAATATTTTCACGATGGCGAGAAGGGGTATCACCCCAATTGGGATTCCATGCTTTTCAACTATAGTAAAAAGGAAGTAAAGCAATTTTTATTGTCGAATATAAGGTACTGGATGGAGGAGTTTCGTTTCGATGGCTTCCGCTTCGATGGTGTTACCTCTATGTTGTATGAGCACCATGGGAATCTTGCCTTTGATCATTACGATAGATACTTCTATGATGGCGTGGACAAAGATGCCGTTGTTTACCTTCAACTAGCCACGACACTAATGAAGGAGATAAATCCCGATGCCATCGCTATTGCTGAGGATATGAGTGGAATGCCAGGGCTTTGCCGGCCACCACTGGAAGGGGGCATTGGTTTCGATTTCAGGCTGGGAATGGGAATCCCGGACTTTTGGATCCGTTACTTGAAAGAAAAATCGGATGAAGATTGGGACATCCATGAAATGTGGGGCATAATGGTCAACAGAAGATATAAAGAGAAGACCATTGCTTATGCTGAATCCCATGACCAAGCGATTGTAGGGGATAAAACGATTGCCTTTTGGCTGATGGACAAGGAAATGTACTATCATATGCGAAAGGATGACCCTAATATTATAGTGGATAGGGGGCTGGCCTTACATAAAATGATCAGGCTCTTTACCATTACGCTAGGAGGGGAGGGTTATATGAACTTTATCGGAAATGAGTTTGGCCATCCTGAATGGGTAGACTTTCCAAGAGAAGGGAATGGCTGGAGTCACAAATATGCCAGAAGACAGTGGTCACTTGCCGAAAATCCTGAGTTGAAGTATGAGTACTTAGAGAAATTTGACCGCGCCATGATTGCATTGATTAAGGAGCACAAAATACTAGAAGCAAATGCGGCCCATCAGCTCAATATGGATAAAGACAATAAAGTCATCATTTTTAGTAGAGGCGGTTTGATTTTTATATTCAACTTTCACCCTACCAAATCTATTTTTGATTATAAATTTCAGCCTTCCCAATCAGGAAGCTATAAGATAATTTTGAGCAGCGATGACGAAGATTATGGCGGTTTTGGAAGAGTGGATACAAGCCTACAATATAGCACTTTTGAGGATGAAGGTAGAGAGGTGATTGGCTTATACCTGACCAATAGGACGGCACTTGTTTTGGAGAGGGTGTAACTTTAAAGCTTGTATTTATACATCAGATGAGTGGGCAATTCACATTGGAAAATTCAGATGTACTAGGTGCAGAAGCGCAACTTCTTTTTACCTGTTAGCCAAGGGGTCAGTCTTCAAAAATATAAGTGGCCTCAATGGGATAATGGTCAGAATAAGGCATTTCATAATGTGTTTTGTAATCAATGGCTTTTATCCCTGGATGATAAAACTGGTTGTCAATCCGCAAAAAGAACAAGGTATTACCACCATAAGAAACGCCAAAACCATTGCCTGCCTGTTCAAAAGCATTGCGCATGGTTTTTTTAAATGCATTATAAACGTAGCTGTAGGGCGTTTGATTCAAGTCGCCAACTAGGATAACTTTATACGGACTCTGATCTATAAGGTCCCTGATAATAGCAGCCTGGAAACTCCGGTCTACCAATCCTTCTGAAAGTCTGTAATAAACAGTTTTTACATTTTTCTTCGTTTTATCTAAAGTTTTGCTGGCGATAGGGTTATGAGGACTAAGGCTCATAGACTCTAAATGGACGTTGACAAAGCGGAGGGTGTCTTCATATATCACAATGTCGGCAAAAGCTGCCCTGTTGATGCTCCCTTCCTTAAAGGTCACGTCTCCGGAATGGATAATCGGAAACCTGGAAAAAATAGCTATGCCCACCTCCGATTTGTCCCAGTGCCTTGTGTTGGAGGAAAAGTAATAATCATATTCACCCGCTTTTGCGAGCTTTTCAACCGTATTGAAGAGTGATGAAGTGTCCTGATTGTAGAATTCCTGAAAGCATTTGATGTCCGCATCGTTATTCACCACCCATTCCACCATTTCATAACTTTCTGTTTTTTCGACAGGGAAATCTTCTGCTAGGTACTTATAGGCCCTGTGATTAAAAATGGTCGCATTGAAACTCAGAACAGAAAAAGTAGGCTTTTCGACATTCCTCGCTGGGAAATTGACAGCGAAAGTAGCCGTTACAAACTTGAAACCGATGACTACTATGACCAAAGGAACCAAGCATATGTACTGCTTCTTGAAAAAATAGATGCAAAAAAGAATTAAGTTGAGCAGGAGAACTACTGGGATGGCAAAAGTGATAAATCCAGCTACTAAATAGCGGTCCGGAGGAATCTCCGTGCAGTTGTATACAAGCAGGCTAACGACAGCAATGAAAAAAATGATGTATTTCAAAGGGAATAATAGTATGGGTCTGAAAGCAATGTATAGATAGTAATTGACAGCGTAAATCGAGACAACATCATTTTATTTTCATTGACATCAAGGTTTTAATGGTACATTAAGGCACTAAAATTAATCAAAAAATTGGTTTGTTGTACAAAAGGAACAAATCCTATCAAAAAACGAGCGGAAAGGGAAAATGTTATTGATTAAAATGTAATCTTGGAAGATTGTGCAGTTACTTCTCTCATCTAATATCGCCACTCAGTTTCATCGCACTACCCTTACAGCTTATCCTCTCCAATGAACTTGCCTAATATTTTACGATGGTTGTTTTCCTAATTGATTTCTTCATTCAACATTCAACGCTGGAAATTCAAGATTTCTCCTTATAATTCATACACTGTATTTTTCATTAGTACACTAATTACTGATTTTTGAATTATTGTTGTACCCAGCTTGTTTAATGTCCTTACAAACCTGTAACTTTGGGTATGCTAAAAGTTGAAAAAGTATGGGTAGAGTTCAAGAAAAGGTGCTTTCATTGAAAAAATACTGCAATAGCCTCACATCATATTCCCGAAGACTAACGCGAGAGGTAAAGGTGGGTGACGTTCCTCTGGGCGGTAACAACCCCATTAGGATACAATCCATGACTACCATAGATACCATGGACACCATGGGATCGGTCGAGCAATCCATTCGGATGATTGAGTCTGGCTGTGAATATATTCGGATCACGGCACCTAGCATGAAGGAAGCGCAGAACTTGGAAGCAATTAGGAAAGAGCTGAGAAAGAGAGGATATAATACGCCTCTGGTCGCTGATATACATTTTACCCCCAATGCCGCCGAGTTGGCAGCCAGGATTGTGGAGAAAGTGAGAATAAATCCAGGAAACTATGCTGACAAGAAGAGATTTGAGGTGATCGAGTATACCGATGGTACTTATCAAGCAGAACTGGAAAGAATAAGGGAGCGTTTTATACCACTCATAAAGATATGTAAGGAATATGGGACGGCCATGAGAATTGGCACAAACCACGGTTCGTTGTCTGATAGGATTTTGAGCAGATATGGCGACACGCCATTAGGAATGGTGGAGTCAGCGCTTGAGTTTTTGAGGATTTGCGAAGAGTTCAACT
>CAYTTV010000037.1:0-17705 GCA_964440915.1 uncultured Roseivirgaceae bacterium | reverse complement strand
TTAGGAATGGTGGAGTCAGCGCTTGAGTTTTTGAGGATTTGCGAAGAGTTCAACTATTATGATATAGTGCTTTCTATGAAGGCCAGCAATACCCAGATTATGGTGCAAGCCTATCGGATGTTGGTACAAAAACTGGATGAGGAAGGTTTGCAACCCTATCCTTTGCATTTAGGTGTTACTGAAGCAGGTGAGGGCGAAGATGGTCGGATAAAGTCGGCAGTGGGCATTGGTACTTTACTTGAAGATGGTCTAGGCGACACGGTTCGGGTGTCTTTGACAGAAGAGCCGGAAGTAGAAGCGCCTGTAGCAAAGATCATGGTCGAACGTTATGATGATAGAGCAAGCCATGACTATATCCCTTCCATAGGGGAAAGCCCTATAGATCCTTTTCAATATCAGAGAAGGAAAACACGGGAAGTGCTCAATATTGGAAGCAAAAATGTGCCTCGCGTAATTGCCGATATCAGTCAATTGATAGATCCCGAACTCAAAGATTTTAAAGGCATAGGATATTTCTACATGCCTTTATTAGATAAGTGGAAGATGAATGATTTGGGTAGCGATTATATTTATTCTGCCGACAATCCTGTTGCTTTTATGCTTCCGAATGGCCTCAAAGAGATACTGGATTATCAGACTTGGCTACAGCATGAAGACCGGATCAATAAATTCCCACTATTATCAACTGAGAATCTTTTAGAAACAGGAGAGCGACATGCCCAACTTAATTTTATAAGAATGAAGCTTTCCGATCTCTCAGAATCGGTCCTCCAAACGCTCCAAAATGACCGCACATTGGTAGTGCTATTGGATACGGATAACCAGCACGCTATGGCTGACCAACGGAGATTCTTCTTTGCCTTAGAAGAAAGGGGCATTGATGTGCCGGTAGTCATTATGAGGAAATATCCGGTCATGAGCGAGGAAAAGCTGCAACTGCATGCAGGCACAGATATTGGCGGTTTGCTCATAGATGGGCTTGGAGATGGCGCAATGCTTAGTACAGAACTTTTCTCTAACCTGTCGAAAGACAGCCTTTTAGATACAATAAAGCTTTACAATAATACGGCTTTTGGTATATTACAAGCCGCAAGGACAAGGATGTCCAAGACGGAGTATATTTCTTGTCCTTCATGTGGCCGTACCCTTTTTGATTTACAGGAGACTACTGCTATGATCAGGAAGAGGACTGACCATCTGAAGGGAGTAAAAATAGGGATCATGGGCTGTATCGTGAATGGACCTGGTGAAATGGCCGATGCGGACTATGGCTATGTGGGATCAGGGAAGGGAAAAATTACCCTCTATAAAGGAAAAGAAGTGGTCAAAAAATTTGTTCCTTCTGACAATGCCGTTGATGAATTAATAGAGATAATTCGGGAGGACGGCCGATGGATCGAGCCCGACACAGTTGAGGACTAACAATGCTTATGTGAGGAAAAATAACGATTCGTTAAAATACCGGTTAAGATAAAGTACAGTTGAAATTGCTAAAAATGGAAAATAAAACTCACTCAATCGAGCCAGCAGGGAAGGCAGAAAATAGTTGGAAAGATTATTTTAAGCTAGGCGAAGTCGCAGGCTATTTCTTTCGAAAGAAAGATCCTACTAGGCCCACGAATTTTAGTATAAGGGCCATGCATGGCGTCAATAAATTGTCCATCCTTATATTTCTCTTAGGGATCATTTACATGGTCATAAAGCACTTGTTTTAACACATTTTTCAATGGATATCGAATCTTTTAGGAGCTATTGCTTAAGCAAGAAGATGACTTCCGAAAGCCTTCCTTTCGGGGATGACACTTTAGTCTTTAAGGTTGCCGATAAAATTTTCGCCTTGGCTGATATTACCCTATTTGAAAGTATCAACCTGAAATGTGATCCTGAGCAAGCCATCCTGCTTAGGGAACAATATCCTTCCGTTCAGCCTGGCTACCACATGAATAAGAAGCATTGGAATACTATCTTTATGGATGGTGCTATTCCTGACCGCCTGCTACAGCAATGGATCGATGATTCATACCACCTTGTTATTGAAAAGATGCCCAAAAAGATCAGTCAGCAGCTTTTGTAGCTTATCTTTTTGATTTAGAGAAATTCACTTCTATCATACATGTAAGTTATGAGGGGCAATCTGTTTTAAATTATGGGCAGAAGGTCATACTTTTGACCAGTGTTAATGGGTGTATCGAAAGAAATAATTGTACTTATTGCATCCTGAGTTTTATAGGAGAAGGCGCTGTACTTATTTAACTGAGATATCGTTAATTACACGGCTGACACTTGTTCGCTTATGTGTAAATGAGATACTTTTTAGTAATTTGCTTCCTAATATTCATGTCTTGTCTGAGCGCCTGCCAGAGCAAAATGATATGTCCTGCCTTTCAGAGTGCCTTTATCTATAACGATTCCACGAGGAATAGGCTGTTTGCCTATTTTACACACGATTCACTTCCTGTTATTGAACCCTATTCCAGCAAGAATAAATATGGGATCGTAGAGAAAACCAATAAGAAGAAAAGGAGCAACCAGATGCGGATGGTGGCGATGGAAAGAATTTATCCCCCTAAGGACACTTATAGAGATTCCTTGTTGTTGGCTATGGATAATACTCCTGATGGAGAAATCCTAAATGTGGATTCTTTGATGAGTGTTCGCTCAAAAGTAAGGAATCGTTACAATGTAGAGCAAGAAACATACATGAGGCTTTTTGGTCAATACCTGTATTTTCCTGAGCCCCCCGATCCTGAAGAAGATTCTGAAGCATCTGAAGCTACCACAGAAGAGGCGATGGAAAACATGACAAGAAAGGAAAGGAGACAAGCCCGTAGAGAAGCTCGGGCGCAAGCAAAAGAAGAAAAGCGAGCTGGAAATGCTGATGATCAGGAGGAAGAAGAGGTTGATTGATAGTAATGAAACCTTTCAGGCCTTTTCCAGTTTTACGATATCAATTCCACAGCCACTAACCTAATATGATGGAGGTAGCATTAGCCCCCGATGAAATACCGAAGTTATTTGTAGAAGCCTGGAATGCGCGAAACGCAGAAGGCATTGCACATCTTTTTGAGGAGAAGGCTGATTTTATCAATGTGGTAGGAATATGGTGGGAACATCAGGAAGACATCAGAAAGGCACATGATTATGGGCTGAAAGTGATTTTTAATCATTCAATGCTAAGGTTAGGCAAGGTAAAAGTAAAAATGCTCTCGGAAGATATTGCCGTGATACATGCGCGTATGAGACTTACAGGCCAGACACTTAAAGGCAACTTCACAGGAATACGGCAAAATCTCTTTCTTTTTGTGGCACGAAAGCATGAAGGGCACTGGCGCTGCGTATCTGCACAAAATACTGATATTGTGATAGGAGCGGAGACCAACATTAGAGATAAAGAGGGAAATCTTAATCCGATAGATTATAGGAGCATTTAGCGCATGGATTTCATCAGAAGAAAGAGCCATGACTGTATGTTGCTTGATAAATCGACCACTTAAAAACTTATCCGCAAGCTGATATCCTCCCCTTATTACAATATTTCCATCCTCATCTATTTTTTTTACTTCAGAGCAATGCTCAATGCATAGTACGACTTTCGGCTAATTTCTGAAAGAGACTATATATCCAGCAGGGCTTAATCACTACTCCTAGGTATTCTGCGATTTTTGGCCTTGTTTTATTTAGACTAATTATAAATAGTCGATATATTCGCACTTCGATATATATAATGCTGGTATGAAGAAGTGTATTGTTCTGATAGTTTTTGCTTTATTCTTGACTGCTACTGGTTTTGCACAAAGCGGAAAAATTTCAGGCACCTTAACTTTTGAAGATGGTTCTCCTGTCACCTATGCGACTGTTCTTATCCAATCCTTAAAAAAGCATGCGCTTTCGGATGAAAAAGGAAAATTTGAAATAACAGAAGTTCCTTATGGGTCCTATCAATTAGAGGTCAGTAGTATCGAAATACAACCGGCCATTCATGCCATCCTTATCAATAGCAGTGTTGTCAATCATTCGTTTCAGCTAAAAATGGCAGAAGCAGATGTGATGGATGAAGTATTAGTAGAAGGCAAGTCTGTAAAAAGACAAATAGAAGAGACGGGTTTTGCGGTGAATATAGTTGAGACGAAACAAGCATCCTTACAGTCACTTCAAACGAACGACCTGCTCAATAGGGCTGTAGGTGTAAGAGTGCGCCAAAATGGTGGTATGGGTGCCGCAGTGGACTATAACCTCAATGGGATGTCAGGCAACTCGGTGCGTATCTTTATTGATGGAATTCCTGCTTCTACCTATGGGTCTTCCTTTAGTTTAAACAGTATTCCTCCAGCTTTAATCGAACGGATCGAGGTTTACAAGGGCGTTATTCCTGCTCACTTGACAGACGATGCATTAGGAGGAGCCATCAATGTCGTCTTGAAGGAGGGAATGGGCAATAGTTTTACGGTGTCTACTTCCTATGGCTCATTCAATACTTCTCAGTCCAACTTCAGTGGATCTTTTCGTAGCAAGTCAGGTTTCACGGTGCGGGCTTCAGGGTTTTATAACTACTCCGACAATGATTATGAGATATGGGGAAAGTTTGCGAGAAATATAAAACCCAATGGTCAATATGAATATATAAAGGCGAGGCGGTTTAATGATGCCTATGAGTCCATAGGGGGGCGTGTTGAATTAGGGTTTACCGATGTGAAGTGGGCCGATCAATTTCTTATAGGATACAATGGTTCTGATGATTATAACGAGGTGCAGCATGGCCGTTATATGACCATCCCCTACAAAGGAAGACATACGGAGTCTCAGGCACATGTATTGAGCCTCAACTATCGCAAAACTGATTTCATTACTAAAGGCTTAGAGTTTACTTTCAACGGCATGTATAGTCAAAGGAGCGAGCTGATCAATGATACAGTAAGGTGGAATTATAACTGGTATGGAGAGAAAAGCATAGGATTGAAAGGAACCCCCTCATTAACGACTAGAGGGGCACAACAAGGAGCGCCTACCTTAAATTATATCGATAGAAATGTGACTACATTTCGAGCAGGGTTCAACTATGACATCAACAGCAATCATAGAATTGTGCTTAGTCACATGTTCTATACCATAGACAGAAAAGAGCAGGACAAAAGACGCTCAAAGGTGGAGAGAGAATTTATAGATACGCGCGATCTCCAAAAGCATACATCCGCATTGGCATATGAGATCAACGCTTTTGATGACCGGTTAAAGGCAAATGTTTTTGGAAAATACTATCAGCAGCAAATCGAAAGAGTAGATCCTACTTTGCTGGTAGTGGGCGATGAGACGGTACGTGTAGAAGAAAGAGCGAATAGCGATAAAAGCGCTACAGGTTATGGGGTGGCACTGTCTTTTGCCTTAAACAAGCGATTAACACTACTTGCCTCTGCCGAAAAGGCTGTTCGAATGCCCGTAGAAGGAGAGATATTTGGCAACGCTGCGGAAAACATCGTAGAAAATTTTGCCCTTAGACCAGAAATTAGCAACAATCTCAATCTAGGTTTCAGAGGAGGTGATTATAAAAGGGGAGATCATAGAGTCAATATCTACGTATCAGGATTCCTTCGCGACACTAAAGATAAAATCGCTCGCAGAATAAATACGGGTAGAAATGATGCCATACAGACTGATCCATTTGAGAATCTGAATAAAACGAAAGCGATTGGATACGAAGCAGAATTGAATTACACATTTGCTAATGACTTAAATGTGATGCTGTCTGTTTCAAAATTCAATTCGGTTTTTAATGAAAAATATGATGCCAATGGATCGCAGTTCAGGTACTATAATCAACAGTTGCCTAATGAACCATTTTTCACAATCAATGCTGCGGCCCAATATGATTTGCATAACCTGATACAGGAAAACTCAATAGTGAACGTAAATTACAACTTTGGTTTCGTGGAGGCATTTCATATCGATTGGAGAAGGGTTGAAGAAGACATGACGCCACGTCAGCATATCCATGACCTTGGAGTGAGCTATACTTTTCCTAACCGTCAGTTTGTGGTGAGTGCTGATGCCAAAAATATCTTCAATAGACAAGTATATGACAATCATGGTGTTCAAAAACCAGGCAGGGCTTTTTATCTGAAGATTAATTATACAATTAATAATTTCTAAACTATCATAATCAATATGAAAAAACAATTCCTAAATTTTTTAATGTGTGGAGCTTTACTAGGAGCTTTCACCATAACAGGGTGCAGTGATGACGATACAGCCCCTATTGAAGAGGAGCCTAAAGATAATGGTGGACGTTGGATAACAGTAGCCGGGGCGCTTATGCAAGAAACTGCTGGAGATGGCAGCGGAGGTACTATGGTATATGCAGTAAGCAAAGATGACGCAAGAGATCCTGAAGTGACAATTGCTGTATATGACGATGGTTATCCTGTTAAGTCTAATAGGACTGCGCGCCTTCAATCTTCTGAGGATGGCAATACACTTTTTAATATTGCTTATACTGGAGATAATGGGGGGGAGTTTTCAAGATATACAGTAAAAGGTGGAAAAAACTTCGCTCAGTCAGATGTTTCTGCCAATATTTCAGAATATGCGGGAACGTCTCCACGATGGGCCAAGCTTTTTGATGGTGATAAAACAGGTATTGCTGTTAACATGACCACACTTGAAGCGAATAACGCTGGTGAAGAGAACGATGGTGAGCCTTTCGAATATTACCGTGGAACAGCCACTGTGTTGGCTTTGGATTTGGTTAACTCAGAGATTGCCAACTATGAGCAATTTGAAATTCCACTTTCGGAAGAGGAAGAGTTGCAAGGGCATGCCATTTTCCGATTGGATGCGCCGGTATTGAATAAAGCAGGAAATAAGCTAATCATCGGTACTTGGATGCGCAAGTATAATCCTTTAACTGGCGAAACAGAAAGTGATTTTGAAAGATTGGGAACCAAGTCATTGGTTGTGGATTATCCTTCGTTAGAAAATCCTACCCTCATTACTTCCACTGTTGGTCATGGAGATTGCAGCGGTTACAGAAGCTTCAACGCTTTTTTGGCTGATGATGGTAATATATACCAAGCTACTCAAAGAGATCCTAACGGTTCCCATATCCTGAAAATCACACAGAACAACGAATACGACAATTCCTATGTATTTAGTCTGGATGATGCATTAGGGGTGAGCGATGTATATATTGATGCCTGGAGATATGTGAAGGGTGGAATTGCCTATATACTTTACACCCACGGTGGTTCAGATCAAGGCTATGTGGCACGCGTGGATTTGAATGCCAAAACAGCCGTTAAAGTGGAAGGGATACCTTATGATGCAGATCTTGATTTCGGTCAATACCAAGGTTTTGTGGTAGACGGCGATGAGATTTATATTGCGGTTACACCTACTGGTAAAAATGGCAATATCTACATAATCAACAGCGAAACAGAAGAGGTTATCAAAGGTGCCACGTTAATAAATGAAGCGGGTAATCATTATATCGGTATCTTCTAAAGGTAGGTTGATTTAGCGTTAGACTAAAAAAAACAAATGCCGCAATCACATTGCGGCATTTGTTTTTATCACCATAAACATCAATAATTCTTCGCCTAGACCACAATATTCACGATTTTTTGAGGCACAATAATTACCTTCTTAGGGGCTTTTCCTTCAAGCCATTTTTGGATTTGCTCTGCCTCCAACACTGCTTTCTCCATTTCTGCTTTTGGCATTTCTAAGGAGAAACTCATTTTTGCTCTCACCTTTCCATTGATCGATATCGGATATTCATGGGCATCTTCCGTCAAATATGCTTCATTGTATTCAGGATATTGCGCTTGACTGATGCTTTCTTGATGACCCAGTTTCGACCACAATTCTTCTGCAATATGAGGCGCATAAGGAGAGATCACCAATATAAATGGCTCTAGCACTTCTCGTTTATGACATTTCAAAGCAGAAAGTTCGTTGGTGCAAATCATAAACGTACTCACAGAAGTATTAAAAGCAAATCTTTCGATATCTTCTTTCACCTTCTTAATGGTCTTATGGATAGCCTTTAGTTCTTCTGTGTTGGCTTTTTCGTCTGTTACCACAAAATCCCCATTTTCATTATGGAATAAGCGCCAGAATTTCCTTATGAATTTTGCCACGCCATCTATGCCATTGGTATTCCACGGCTTAAATTGCTCTAATGGTCCCAAAAACATTTCATATAAGCGCAATGTGTCGGCTCCAAACTTGGCCACAATATCGTCAGGGTTGACTACATTGTATTTGCTTTTAGACATTTTCTCTATTTCGCTTCCGCAGATGTAAACCCCATCTTCTAGAATAAAAGTCGCTTCGGCACGGTCAGGATAAGAATTCTTGAATGCCTCTATGTCCAAGATGTCGTTTTCAACAATATTTACATCCACATGCAAGGCAGTTACGTCATGATTTTTCCTTAGGTTATAGGAGACATATTGGTTGGTGCCATTAATTCTATACACAAAATTTGATCTGCCCTGGATCATGCCTTGGTTGATCAATTTCTTAAAAGGCTCATCTTTTGGCACCCTTCCGATATCAAAAAGGAATTTATTCCAAAATCGGCTGTACAGAAGGTGACCGGTGGCGTGTTCAGAACCACCAATGTAAAGATCCACATCCTGCCAGTAGTTAAGCGCATCTTTTGAAGCAAATGCCTCGTTATTGGTGGGGTCCATATAGCGATAAAAATACCAGCTTGAACCCGCCCAGCCTGGCATGGTATTCAATTCATAAGGATATTCTCCTTTGTATTTCCAATCCTTTGCCCTGCCCAATGGAGGCTCACCAGTTTCTGTGGGAAGGTATTGGTCTATTGCAGGTAAAATGACGGGCAGATCCTCATCTGTCACTAAGAGGGGAATGTCGTTTTTGAAATATACAGGTACAGGCTCGCCCCAATAGCGTTGTCTGCTGAATACTGCGTCCCGAATTCTATAGGTAGTTTTTCCAGTGCCGATTCCCTTTTCTTCAAGACGATCTATACAGATTTGCATGGCCTCCTGTACTGGTTTGCCATTCATGAAGTCAGAATTGATTATAGTTCCTTCTTTGCCTTCATAAGCTTCTTCTTCAATATTTCCACCATCTATCACTTGGATAATGGGAAGGTTGAAATGCTTGGCAAAAGCATAATCTCTTGAATCATGCGCTGGAACAGCCATGACAGCACCAGTTCCGTATCCTGCCAATACATAATCTGCTATCCAAATAGGGGTCTTTTCATTGGTGAAAGGGTGAATGGCATATGTGCCGGTGAACACGCCAGACACCGTTTTTACATCGCTCATCCGTTCTCTTTCCGATCGGTTTTTGGCCTTCTCCACGTATTCGTGAACTGCCTTTTCCTGATCTGAGGTTGTGAGCAACGGTACTAGGTCACTTTCAGGGGCCAATGCTAAATAAGTGACGCCAAACAGCGTGTCCACTCTTGTAGTGAAAACGGTGATCTTAACATTGTTTTCTGTTTTGAAATCCAACTGAGCACCCACCGATTTTCCAATCCAGTTGCGTTGCATGTCCTTTATAGGCTCAGGAAAATCGATCGTCTCAAGACCCTGAAGCAGACGTTCAGCATAAGCCGTGATGCGCATCATCCATTGGCGCATCTTCTTACGTTCTACAGGATGACCACCTCTTTCGGAAACGCCATCCTTCACCTCATCGTTGGCCAGAACCGTGCCCAATGCAGGACACCAATTCACCACAGCTTCTGCCAAATAGGTGAGTCTGTATTTTAATAACATGTCCGACTTTTCTTTCTCGCTCATGTTTTGCCAGTCTTGAGCAGAGAACTTTGGTGTGTCTTCATCGCAGATGGCCGAAACGCCTGAATTGCCCGCTTGCTCAAATTTTTCGATCAGGACATTTATTGATATCGCCTTATTGGCATCTGTATCGTAGTAGTGCTTAAATAACTGTTTGAATATCCATTGTGTCCACTTGTAATAATCCGGATCGCTTGTCCTTACTTCTTTGGACCAATCGAAAGAGAAGCCGAGATTTTTGAGCTGCTCAGTGTATTGGGCAATGTTTTCTTTGGTAGTAACGGCAGGATGCTGGCCCGTAATGATGGCATATTGCTCTGCTGGCAAGCCAAAAGCATCAAATCCTATAGGATGAAGTACATTGTAGCCTGAGAGCCTTTTGAATCGGGACACAATATCAGAAGCAATATAACCTAAAGGATGGCCCACGTGTAGTCCCGCTCCACTTGGGTATGGAAACATGTCCAGTGCATAAAATTTAGGTTTTGTAGTTTCGTGGGAGGCTTTGAAAGTATTGTTCTTCTCCCAGAAGGCCTGCCATTTTTTTTCTACTTGGCGAAAATTGTACTCCATTTTTTTGCTTTTGATCTAGTTATTCCGATAGATTTTTGGAAACAGTGAACAAAATTAAAGCTTTTAGCGATAGATTGTATGAAATTATAAAAAAGATCAGGAGTGGTCTTTTTCTCTTTCAAGTAAATTGAATTATTTGTGCGTTGGCAATTTCATATCTGTCCGTTTATGGCATGGTAAATATTCAGTTTGTCCATATATGAACAGGAAGGCAACCTGTGCTTATTTGTAAAATGTTGATCCTTAAGTGAAATTGATTTTGGCACGTTCTCTGAATAATATAAAAGCAGAATATCTTAAAACTAAAAAATACAAAATGAAAAAAGCTTTGGTTAGATCGAATAATAAAATTATTGCTGGCGTTTGTGGTGGCATAGCCGAGTATTTCGGATGGGAACCCTCACTTTTCAGGATTATATTTTTATTAATATCTATTATAAGTGCAGCGTTTCCCGGTACTATAGTATACATTATCCTTTGGATAATCATGCCTGCGCATAGAAGAATACAGGAGTGATGAGTATGTTAATAGCATGATTGTACATATGAAAAGCTGACAGCATAAGGTTCCTATAATGCTTATTTTAAACTTATAAATAACTACCAATATGAGGAATTATTTTGGATAGTGTTTAAAAATAAGAATGAATCATATAGGCTTAAACCTTTATAATAATGCTGCATTGGTGGTTTGGCAATAATTTTTCAGTATTGCGAAAACAACTTAACATATAACTTGGTTGGTATAGTTGTAAACAAAGTGTGACAAATAAAACACAAAGGTTTATTTTTTAATATATTTTTAACCTTAAATTTTTCAATTATGACAACCAACTTATTATCCTCATCATCCATGATGGGTACCAATGTAATAAATCGCGCTGGCGAAAACCTTGGAGATATTAAAGATATTATGATCGATACCGCTAGCGGGAATGTGGCCTATGTGGTCGTGTCATTCGGAGGTTTTCTTGGTATCGGCGATAAATACTTTGCTATTCCTATGGAAGCGTTTCATATAGATCGCGTAAGTGAGAATTTCGTATTGGATGTAGACCGCGAAAAACTTGAAAATGCGCCAGGATTTGACAAAGACAATTGGCCAAACAGTGCTGATAGACAGTTTTTGACCGACCTCCATTCTTATTATGGCTATAAGCCCTATTGGGAAAGGGAGCATGTATATTCAGGGGAAACTTTGGGTTCATCGCGAGGCACCACAGGTACGGGAGCATCTGGCATGGGCGGAAGTAGCAGCATGTCCACAGACCCTACAAGAGACCCTGAGTTTAGAAGCAGAGGAACGAGCATAAGAGACGACGATCGAGACCTGATCTAAGGCTCAATTGCTTTCACGAAAATTGTAATATAATTAAAGGCTGTCCAGATTGTGCATTCTACGTGACTGTTTAGTAGAGAAATCTAATAACACAGTTTTAATAAGTAATTTCTTTAGAAGGTATTTATTAAAAAAAACGTGAATCACAGCTATCAGGATAGCCTTTATTATTTTACGGCTCATCTTATCCAAACGGAAAATTTTAATATTGTTAGAAGGTACGTATTTTAGCATGTCGAATTTTTAACAATGCTCATCTGATTGATTGCTTATTATGGAACAGTATCATGCCTTAATGCGCCATATTCTTAACCACGGCACTAAAAAGGAGGATCGCACAGGTACCGGCACCACGAGTGTGTTTGGCTACCAAATGCGGTTTGATTTGAATGAAGGTTTTCCCCTTGTCACCACTAAAAAGCTTCACCTGCGCTCTATCATCCATGAGCTGCTATGGTTTCTTAAAGGTGATACAAACATCGCCTATTTAAAGGAAAACGGGGTTTCAATATGGGATGAATGGGCAGATGAAAAGGGCGATCTAGGGCCTGTGTACGGGCATCAGTGGAGGAGTTGGCCAACCCCAGATGGAGGTTCCATAGACCAAATAAGCCAGGTGATTGCTCAGATAAAAAGAAATCCAGACTCTAGAAGGATGATTGTGAGCGCTTGGAATGTAGCCGAAGTGAACAACATGGCTTTACCGCCATGCCATGCATTCTTCCAGTTTTATGTAGCGGAAGGAAAGCTATCTTGCCAACTGTACCAAAGAAGTGCGGATGTTTTCTTAGGAGTGCCTTTTAATATTGCTTCCTATGCGCTTTTGACCATGATGGTAGCGCAGGTATGTGGATTGCAGCCAGGCGACTTTGTCCATACCTTAGGTGATGCACACTTATATTCCAATCATATAGTACAAGCAAAAATACAGTTGTCCCGTGAGATCAGGCCATTGCCTACGATGCAAATCAATACTGCCGTGCAGGATATTTTTGCTTTCAAATTTGATGATTTTGAGCTGAAGGATTACGATCCGCACCCTCATATAAAAGCTGCTGTGGCAGTTTGATAAGGTCTTCTCATTAAGGGATAACCGAAAAGTAGAAGTCAACCTAAAGCATGTATGATATTGATAGGACAACTTTTTAGGCTTTCCCTTCTTGTAGGTTTTTTGCTTTTCATTTTCGCATCGTGCTTGATGAAAGGCGCAGAAAAATCTTTTAAAGAAGCTCTGGTCGATCAACCTTATGACGCTATCATTGTCCCTGGGTACCCTTTTCCTGACAGCACCTGGAACGCCCTGATGAAGGCCAGGGTTTACTGGTCAAAGTTTCTTTACGAACAGCATTACACAAACAATATCATTTATTCTGGCGCAGCAGTTTACACCCCCTTCGTGGAAAGTAAGATCATGAAAGCTTATGGTATTGCTTTGGGTATCCCTGCCGATCATATATTTGTCGACACGATGGCAAGGCACAGTACGGAGAACTTATTTTATTCTTACCAACTGGCCCAAAACCAGGGTTTTGAAAAGATTGCTTTGGCTACAGACCCTTTTCAGAATGCTATGCTTAGGCGCTTTGCAAAGAAAATGAACATGGAAGTCGATTTTTTGCCCATAGCTTTTGGTATTCTAAAAGATGTCGAGCAGGTAGATCCTGTAATTGATCCGTCGTTTGCTTATGTAGGCGATTTCGTGCCTTTGCCAGAAAAAGTCAGTTTCTTTAAGCGATTAAAAGGAACATTAGGGAAAAATATTGATCACAGTGTATATCAGTAGGAAAGTTAAAAGTCGCTGACCCAGAAGATAGATGACGCAAGAAATAAGAAAATTGGCAGGAAACAAAATGCAATAAGAAAGGGGCAGTGAAGCTACCCAAGAAAATAAAGCAAGCCGCCATGTCTTATCATTCTATACACTTATTCGATCCCTAATTCTAAATTTTGAGACCTCAACGCTGAACTTTGAACTAATATCAAATACTCCTTACCTCTGCCAATATTATTGCATTGCTTTTACTAATTTTACCGATTAGTAAGGGCAAGATGAAAATAATAAAGTATTTCCTAGGTGGGATGACCGCGGTTTTGATGCTGTTGGTCATCATTTTTATTAGCAAAGTACATATCAACGAGCCATTGATAAGCGGCGAGGGTTTGCCCATGCCTATTTTGGAGAAACTAGGGGAGAACAGTTTTGTTTATGGTAACAACCGGCTCCATAAAAATGACAAGGGGCTTTGGGAAATGTATTTGGAAGGCAAACCCTATGAGCGGGGAGTGGCTTTTGGCGTTTTGGGGAGAGGCCTGATGGAGAAAAAAGAAGCGGCATTCGTGGGTGAAATCAAAAATAGGGTGCCATCGGAAACTTTCCTTACTTTCTTGAAATACGTGGTGGGATGGATGAATCGGGATTTGGACGAATACGTGCCTCATGAGCAATTGCTAGAAATATACGGCTCTTCACAGGGCATGCCCGATGCGTTTGATTTCGTGGGCCCCAAGTTTCATCGTGCGCTCAGCTACCATGCTGCACATGATATCGGTCATGCCTTGCAAAATATGAATCTGGTAGGATGCACTTCCTTCGCAACATGGGGAGAGCGATCCGAAGGCAATAAGTTGCTGATAGGGCGGAATTTTGATTTTTACTTTGGGGAAGATTTTGCTCAGGATAAAATAGTGGCATTTTATAAACCAGACAGCGGCTACCAGTTTATGTCGGTTACATGGGCAGGTTTCAGTGGGGTAGTGTCGGGAATGAACGAACAAGGCCTTACGGTTACGCTTAATTCGGCCAAATCAAAGATGCCAACAAAAGGAAAAACGCCTGTATCGATAATAGGAAGAGAGATTTTACAATATGCTGCCACCATCGATGAGGCTTACACTATTGCGTCATCTTACGAGTCGTTTGTAGCTGAGACTTTTCTTATAGGATCCAAAGCTGATGGGAAAGTAGGCCTTATTGAGAAAACGCCCGGAGAAACCGCACTATATCTTTCCAATGCAGACCAGATGGTCATTACCAATCATTTTCAAAGCGATGCCCTGTACGACGATCCTTTGAATCAGGAGTATATGGCAGAGGAGGTTTCTCCTTACCGCTATAGGAGGGTAGAGGAGTTGATAGACGCTAAAGTTCCATTGAACCCTACGGATGTAGCGGATATTTTGCGTGATAAAGATGGATTAGGTGGAGCAGACATTGGTTTGGGTAACGAAAAGTCAATTAATCAATTGATTGCACACCATGCAGTGATATTCTCTCCAGACGATCTCATGGTATGGGTTTCCAGCCCTCCTTATCAGTTAGGAGATTTCTTGGCCTATGACTTGAATAAGATTTTTCACGGAAACGAAGGAGCTGTTGAGTTGACGTATAAAGATTCTCTTTCTATTGCACCTGATCCATTCTTGTTTTCAGGGGCTTACGAACAATATGCTTATTTTGCAAAAATGAGAGACAGGATTCAACACTATCTTTTTGGTGGCAAAGGTGAAAAACTAACTGACACCGAGGTAGAGGCTTTTCAAAATAGCAATCCTAACGGCTACCTGACTTACTACTATTTGGGAGAATATTTCAAAAGCCAGAAGGATTGGGAGAGGGCAAAGCATTATTACGAAATAGGACTTACCAAGGAAGTGGCAAAGGTAAGCGAAAGAAGACATATGGAAAAAGGCATCGAGTTTTGTAATGAAAAACTGAAATGATCAAAGGCACGGGGATAGACATTGTGGAAGTTGTCCGTATAAAAAAGGCCATACAAAAAAGTGAGCACTTTAAGCAATTCGTCTTTGCACCTGTAGAGATAGCATATTGTGAAGCCAAAGGTAATAGTTTTGAGAGCTTTGCTGGACGATTTGCTGCAAAAGAGGCATTTTTTAAAGCTTTAGGGACAGGTTGGCATGACAATACTGCTTTTAACGAAGTGGTGGTTTCAAACGATGCCCTAGGAAAGCCCTTTATAAAATTAATAGGGGAGACTGAAAAAATACTGGAAGGTAGACAGGCTAAAATACACTTGTCTATTTCCCATACAAAGGATTATGCAACTGCTATGGTGATTATTGAAGAGCAATAGAAATGGATATACCACAAATAGAGCTGGCTACAAAAGAAACAATAAACACTTACCAAGAAAAGGCTTTGCAGGACCTCATTCGATATGTTTATGAGAAAAGCCCTTTTTATAAGACGCACTTTGAAAAACACCATATTGTTCCTGATGATATCCAACGAATCTCAGATCTTTCCTTGATTCCTGCTATTGGCAAAAAGGAGTTACAGCAGTACAACAAACAATTTTATTGCGTCAGTCCTTCAGCCATTATCGATTATAGCAATACTTCTGGTACAGAAGGCGAAGCTGTTACGATTCCGCTTACGGAAAATGATCTAGAAAGACTTACTTATAATGAGGCCATTTCGCTGGCATGTACTGGGGGAGATGAAAACGAGATTTATCAGTTGACTACAACGGTCGACCGACGGTTTATGGCTGGTCTTGCGTATGTGATGGGCGCAAGAAGGTTGGGTGCTGGAATGATAAGGGTAGGAGCGGGTATTCCAGAATTGCAATGGAAAACGATTAAGGAAGTTCAACCTACTGCTTTGATCATCGTGCCATCATTTTTGATTAAACTGATCGATTACGCTGAAGCTAACAAAATTGATCTCTCTAAAACTTCTGTAAAAAAAGCGATTTGTATTGGAGAATCTATCCGCCATGAGGACCTGAGTTTGAACCCTCTTGGCCAACGTATTACAGAAAAATGGAATATTGATCTCTACTCTACTTATGCATCTTCCGAAATGGCCACGGCTTTTACCGAATGTGATAAAAAGAGAGGAGGCCACGGTCATCCTGAGCTTATCATTACGGAAATTCTAGATGATGAAGGTCAACCCGTAGCCCCAGGAGAAGCAGGGGAGCTTACTATTACCACGTTAGGGGTGGAGGCAATGCCGCTTATTCGCTTCAGGACGGGCGACATATGTAGAAAGCATGAAGAAAGATGTGCCTGTGGAAGGAATACTTATCGGTTGGGGCCGATCATGGGGCGCAAACACCAAATGATCAAATACAAGGGCACGACAGTTTATCCTCCTGCATTGTGCAATGTGATGGATAACGCGCCTGAAATTAAGCGATATGTGATTGAGGTGTGTTCGGATGAGTATGACAACGATGAAGTAGTTGTGCGATACGAGGCTACAGCGAAATTGAATATGAAAGCATTGGTAGACCATTTTAAAACTACGGTGCGCGTAACCCCTAAATTGGTAGCTGCAACGCCTGAAGAACTAGACAAACTGATGTTTCCTCCAATGAGCCGGAAGCCAGTGAAATTTATTGATAATAGAACAAGATATTTTTAAAATATAGCTTAGAATAGTTAAATTGCTGCTAAACAAATAATATTCTCCTAAATACATAACCTATGAAAAAGCAGCTTTTATTGATTCCTGTGTTGATGCTTGCCCTACTCGCCTTTAAAAATTCTGCTCCAGAGGAGGACACGCTGCTCGCGTCAGAACTCGTATGGTGTGGGTTAGATTTTTCTCATGTAAAGTGTATTGGCTCTGATGGCTTTACTGATCCAGATGATGTAAAAGATAGATTTTTTGATGCGTGGAACGATCTTGTGATAAATGAGGGGGATAAGTATGATATTAAAAAGTTTTATGGCAAAGAAACTCAGATCAATGACCTAAGTGTAGTTTCAGAAAGAAATCAGCTTCCAGAAGCAGAGGAGCTTGTGATTGATGAACCTTATGCATTTGAAGAAGGTCAACTTGAAAATATCATAAAACAATATGCGCTTTCGGAAGCGCAAGAAGGCCTGGGACTTGTATATGTTATTGAGGCACTCAATAAAACAGCCCAACATGCGGTCGTAAATGTGGTGTTTTTTGACATCGCCAGTAAAGAAATATTGTGGACCAACAAATATGAGACCAAGCCAGGAGGTTTTGGCCTTAGAAACTACTGGGCAGCAGCATT
>CAYTTV010000036.1:0-37282 GCA_964440915.1 uncultured Roseivirgaceae bacterium | reverse complement strand
AACACAAAGGTTCGCCCCTGCATCGGGTTGTGCAATGGTACAAAACGATGACGACCAATGCATACATTCGTGGTGTTAAAAATACGGGTTGGCAACCATTCAATGGAAAATTGTGGCAACGTAATTATTACGAACACATCATCCGCAACGAAAAATCACATGCGGCCATATCCGAATATATTATTAATAATCCTGCAAAATGGGAGAAAGATAAATTCTTCAACAAATGAATATAATTGCTATGGTTAAACGACCTAAACAATACATTTCCCGAGGTGAGAAATAACAACATCGGCCAGGCCATAAAAAAAGCCTCTATAATTGATTATAGAGGCTTTTTGTGATCCCGCTGGGATTCGAACCCAGGACCCACGCCTTAAAAGGGCGTTGCTCTACCAGCTGAGCTACGGAATCTTCCAGAACTGCTCCTAGGAGCTGCTCTCCCGAATAGGAATGCAAAACTACTCATTACTCCCAAAAAACCAAATGAGCGATGTGAATTTCCTTGAATTTTATTGATGATAATTTTCGGGCGCTCTTTTGCCACCATTATACCATATCAGAACCTATTGGATTTAAATAGGTTAGTTACAATTTCAATGTTTGTGATAATTTATTTCTAATTTTGAAGTACGTAGGCAAAGTAACATAAATCCGCTAAAGATGAGCACAAAAGACAAATCCGTAGAAGAGCTTTTTAGAGACTTGGGCAAAAAAATAGACGAGTTGATCGAAAAGGGTAAGCAAAGCAGCGAAACCGTAAGGGAAGACCTGGACAAAAGGGTAGAAGAGATCAAGAAAAACAAAGAAAAACTGGAAAACGACTTCAAGCGCTTTACGGGGGACAAAGAAAAATGGAAAGCGGTGGAAGAGAGCCTTGAAAATGCAGCAAAAGAATTGAAAAATGCCCTCGAGATCGTTTTTTCAAAAAAGAAGCCGTGACTTATGTGCCAAATACCTACCTTCGTTGCCCATATCTAACGATGCGCTTTTGAAAGGACAATTGTTGGAGTTTATTTAATTTAATCTGAATGAATTATCTTTCTGTTGAGACTGTAAGCAAACGCTTTGACGAAAAGGTGCTGCTAAACGGTGTTACTTTTGGTATTGCCCAAGGTCAAAAAGTGGCCCTGGTGGGCATAAATGGTTCGGGGAAGTCTACTTTATTGAAAATTATTGCTGGCATTGAAACTCCAGACCAAGGTCAGGTGACATTCAGGAACGGCATCTCCATGGCATTTTTAAGCCAAAACCCAGAATTAGACCCTAATGCGACCGTGCTGGAAGCTATTTTTGATGGCGAAAACGAAATGCTTCAGACCATCAAAGCATACGAAAAGGCCCTTTATGATGCCCAACACAATCCTGAGCAAGGGGAAGATCTTGCCAAGCTCATGGGGCAGATGGACGCTTTGCAAGCATGGGATTATGAAAGTCAAGTACAGCAAATATTGGGCAAGCTGGGTATTCATGACCTAGATCAACCCACGGCAACACTTTCTGGAGGGCAGAAGAAACGGGTTGCTCTAGCGCGCATTCTCATCGACAAGCCCGATTTCCTCATCATGGATGAGCCGACTAACCACCTCGACCTCGAAGTAATCGAGTGGCTTGAAAATTATATTGGAGCCCAACAGATGTCCCTACTTTTAGTAACGCACGACCGTTATTTTCTGGAAGGTGTCACTACTGAAATATTAGAATTAGAAGATGGCAAACTATTTCGATATAAGGGAAACTATAGCTACTACCTTGAAAAAAAGGCTGAAAGACAGGCCCAGGACCAATTAGAGGTTGAAAAGGCCAAAAACACCTATAAGCGTGAATTGGAATGGATTCGCCGCCAACCCAAAGCAAGAGGAACCAAAGCCAAGTACAGAGTGGAGGCCTTCGATGATATCAAGGAAAAAGCATCCAAAAACCTCAAAAGGGATGAAATGCAATTGGGGGTTCAAGGCAGAAGGCAGGGGGGTAAGATTCTAGAAATAGATAAAATAAGTAAGGCATTTGACGGGAAGGTACTGATTGATAATTTTAGCTATATATTTAAAAGAAAAGACAGAATTGGTATCATTGGCCCAAACGGTGCTGGAAAGTCTACCTTTTTGAACGTGCTTACGGGACAATTAAGTCCTGATTCAGGTGTTGTCGATAGTGGGGCTACCACGATGTTTGGCTATTATACCCAAGAAGAGATCACCTTCAAAGAAGACCAAAGGGTTATTGAAGTTGTGAAAGAGGTGGCAGAAGTGGTCACTATGTCTAATGGTTCACAAATTACGGCTAGTCAATTTCTGCAGCAGTTCTTGTTCCCGCCCAAGATGCAATATAATGTTGTCGGGAAGCTGAGTGGAGGCGAAAAAAGAAGGCTTCAACTCCTGCGGGTACTCATAAAAAATCCCAATTTCTTGATTCTTGATGAGCCTACGAACGATCTCGACATCGACACCTTGAATGTACTGGAAGACTTTCTGGACAAGTTCGAGGGATGTCTGGTGCTGGTGTCACACGACCGGTATTTTATGGACAGGCTCGTCGATCATCTATTTGTTTTTGAAGGAGAAGGGGTCATCAAAGATTTCCCTGGCAATTACTCCGACTATAGAAACACAAAGACAGAAGAAGCTCGAGATGAAAAAAGAAAGAAGGTAAGCACCAAAACTGAGAAAGTTGTCGCACCTGTAGAAGAGGCCAAGAAAAAGCTATCGTATCAGGAGAAGCGGGAATTAGAAAGCTTGGAGAAGGAGATTCCTCAACTCGAAGAAAAAAAGAAAGCATTGACCAAGGAGATGAACAAAGCTGAAGGAAACTACGAAAAGCTGCAAGAATTGGCTTTAGAAGTGGAAACACTAGAACGCAATATTGAAACTAAAACAGAGAGATGGTTGATCCTTTCTGAATTTGCTGATTAGCAACTTTATGGATACTTTCAACGGATGAAAGCAAACAGAAAAGAGACTGCGCTGCTTAAAAGGGCGATCGATAAGTGGGAAAAGGATGCCCTTATCAGTAAAGAACAGGCTGAGGCACTTGGCAATAGCATAGAAAAGAGTAGGTTTGATTGGCAGAGCTTATCCTTTTATGCGTTTGTTTTTGCCATAGCTTCTATTACTATTTCTGGTGTGGCCTTGTTGGCAGACAAATGGCTGATGGCGATGTTAGAAAAGATCGTAGATGCTTCTGAAGGCTATAAAGCAGTGTTTTTTTCCATTGTATCTGCTGGTCTTTTTTATTTCGGCGCACGGGCCTCCTACCAAGATCTCAGCAAAGTCTATAGCTACAAAGCACTGAATCTATTGGGCGTTTTCACTACGGCTGTTGCCTTGGTTTATGTTAATATAGCAATTTTCGGAACTCATGGGAAGCTCACTCCTATCCTACTCGCCGCAGTTTTGGTTTATGGAACTTTAGGCTTTTTGCTTCGATCACAACTCATATGGGTAGCAGGATTGGCGAGCCTATTTATATTGTTTGGAGCAGAAACTGGCTATCAAGTTGGGTGGAAAAACCATTTTTGGGGCATGAATTTAATTGTCCGTTTCATTCCATTTAGTCTATTTTTATTGATTTTATGCTATTCATTGCGCCAGGTTCGACTGCTTAGACCCTTTTATGAAATCACATTCGCCTTTTGCCTCATTTCTTTACTCTGTGCCTCATGGGCTGCCTCCATTTTTGGCAATCATATCAGTTTTGCTGATTGGTCAGCTGTAAGTCAGGCTGATGTCCTGCCTTGGATGGTTGTTTTTTTAGCAATAGCTGTCATATGTATGTGGCTAGGAAAGAAGTACAATAAAAATCTGATGAGGGATATGGGTATTGTAAGTATTATCGTTAATTTATATTCACGTTATTTCGAATTTGGATGGGACTTATTCCACCCAGCATTATTTTTTGCCCTTTTAGGCTTTTCTTTTTGGATTATAGGTAAAAAAGCAGAAAGTATATGGGCAATAGGTAAAAAATAAACTTTTGGCGTTGTATTAGAAGTTATATACCTGACGCCATAAATTACTGGCTATGTCTTTGAAGAAAAACAATCCTAACATAAAAATAAAACTATTACTAGGTTATAGTTTGACTATCGTAGTGCTAGCGGTGGCTGCCACCATTACCTACTTTAGCTTCACCCAGTTGTTCACATCGGTGGAAACACTGGCCAGGCCCGACACAAAACTGATCACCATCAACCATATGCTTACTGATATCTCAGAAGCAGAATCGAGCCTGAGGTCATATATCCTTACCAATAACAAAAGTCATCTGGACCACTATGAAGTTAGCTTAGAGAGCATAACGCAAAAAATATCTATGCTTAAAGAGGGCTCTTTGGAAGATTCGATGCAATTAACCAAGCTTGATTCTATTTCTATTCTATTGAAAGCAAAATATGATGCAATAGATGATTTGGCGAACCTAATGCACCAGAGCAGGAGCAGCAGTTTTTCTTCCACTGCATTGGAAAGGATCAATGAGAGCCGTTTTGATTCGGCAAAAGTTGACACCACCCTGATGACATATACAGAGACCACGACGCATATTAAACCAAGGGGAATAATAGACGAGCAAGTGAGGGAGCCCGAGCCTCGAGGCCTATTTCAAGCCATCAAGAGCCTCTTTAGCACCAAGTCTGAAGAAGAAAGTTCCTCACAAGGTGTAGACGAAGCCGAGGATGATGATTTCTATACCGAAACGAGGGTAACCATAGACACGAGCGTGGTATCCGTCTACCGGACCGATACGGTATTGTCCAATCTGAAAGAGATATTTTCAGACATGCAAAGAAAGGAGAGCGCATTGAACCGCTTGCTGAATGCCAAGCAGTTGGAAGTACTCCAACAGGATCGCTTGATTATGGATAAAATAAGGATGATTGTGACTTCTCTTGAACGCCGAGAAATATTGAAGGCGGAGGAGCAGACTAAGGAGGCCAAAATGCTAGCAGACCAATTTGCCTTTACCATACTGGGCATAGGGGTGGTAGGGCTGCTTGCTGGTACTGTTCTCGTGCTGTTGATATTGCACGACATCAACAAAAGCAACTATTATAAAGAGCAACTGGAAGAAGCTAAGAACAAGGCCGAACACTTAGCACAGGCAAAAGAAGAATTTTTGGCCAATATGAGCCATGAAATCCGGACGCCGCTTAATGCCATTCAGGGGTTTACCGACCAGTTGTTGCTCACTACCCTTGCACCAGAGCAGCACGACTACTTACAGGCCGTTCAACAGTCCTCTGAACACCTACTGTCCACAGTGAATGATATTCTGGACTACTCCAAAATAGGGGTAGGAAAATTGGCTATCGAACGCATCCCCTTTCAGCCTAGAAATGTATTGCATGAAGTATATACTTTACTGCAATTAAAGGCGAAAGGGAAAGAACTCTCTTTTCAGTATTTTATTGATGAAGATTGTCCGGAAACCTTGCTAGGAGATCCTTTTAGGCTAAAACAGATATTGTTTAACTTGGTGGGGAATGCTTTGAAATTTACTGACAAAGGGAGTGTCTTTATTATATGTAAGAGCAGGAAGGCGTTTTCTTCTCCTAAGAAAGTAGTTTTGAGCATTGAGGTGAGGGATACGGGAGTGGGAATCAGCAAGGAAAATATCAGTAAAATATTTGATGGCTTTCAGCAAGCCGATAGCAGCACTACTCGGCGGTTTGGCGGAACGGGCTTGGGACTTACGATTTGTAAGAAGCTAGTGGAGTTGCAGCAAGGCGTTCTTTTGGTTGACAGCGAAGAAGGGAAGGGATCAGTATTCACAATTAACATCCCTTATCAAATAAGCACAGCCTCGGAAATAGGAAAAGATGCTGCTCCAAGAATAGACGGAGTGGGCAAAGGGTTGAGCGGACTGCACATTTTGCTGGTGGATGACGATAACTTGAACATCCTGCTTTTAAAGACAATCCTGAATAAGCATGAGGGATCAACAACAGAGGCGACAAACGGGATCGAGGGATTGGAACAATCTCAAAAGCAAGCGTTTGATTTGATTATCACCGATATTCAGATGCCCAAAATGAGTGGCTTTGAATTTGCTGAAGCGGTCCGTAAAGGCAATGGGCCTAATGCGAACACAGCCATAATTGGACTTACCGCTCATGTGACGCAAAAGGAAAAATACAAAGCAAAATCAGTGGGGATTACCACCCTGATAGCTAAACCTTTTAAGGAGAAGATGCTCATGGACATCCTATACGAAATTCTGGACATGCAGGTGGAAGAGGATTCCAGCAACGACGCTCAAGTGCTAATAGAAGAAGCAGTGGATAAAACATATCCTACCTATAGCTTGGCAGGCTTCGATAGCTTTGTGAAGGGCGACAGAAAAATACTGGCCAACCTTTTGGACACTATGATCACCGATCAGAAAAAAAATATTGTATTACTTCAAAAGCATGTCAAAGAAGAGAATTGGGACGAAGTGTCTTCTACAGCACACAAGATGTGCGCATCTTATGGTTATCTTAAAGCTAACAGCATCGTTGAAAAACTGAAGCTGTTGGAGACATGGGCCAAAGACAAGCAGCCAGGAGTAGATTTTGAAGCAGTAGCTCATACTGTTGTGAAGGAGGCTACTTTACTTATAGCGGACGTAGAAAAGCATGTGGCTGGAATGGAGGAGGAAAGCTTGAATAGCTAATGTGTTAATGTCCCCTAATCTTCAATTTCATAAAGCTTCAATTTATTGTACAGGGTTTTCCTGTCAATATTGAGCGCTTTGGCAACTTTTGATTTATTATACTTAAACTGTTGCAAGGCATTAAGGATCATTTCTTTTTCCATACGCTGTTGAACATTTTTCAGGTCATTGCTTTGAGGAGAAAACCCGAGTTTCTCTACAGAAACCAGAGGCTCTACTGGATTGGCGATCTCTTCTGGGAGGGCTTGAACTTCTATCGTTTTGCCTTGGGTTAGCAACACGCCTCTTTTGATCACATTTTTCATTTCCCGCAGGTTTCCAGGCCAGTTGTATTCGCAGAATTTATGATAAACCTCCTCAGAAAACCTTTCTATGTCCTTCTCTAATTCCTTATTGGCAAGTGATAAAAAATAGTCTGCAAACATATGAATGTCAGCACCACGTTTTCTCAAGGGTGGGACTTCTATCTTGAATTCATTAATCCTATGATATAAATCTTCGCGGAACTCACCGTGCTCGACTGTTTCTGTCAGGTCTTCATTCGTGGCCGTAATCAACCGCACGTCTACGGCTATGTCTTTCTCACCTCCTACTTTCCTTATCTTCTTTTCTTGAATGGCCCTCAACAGCTTTACTTGAATTTCATAAGACAAATTTCCAATTTCATCCAGAAATAAAGTCCCTTGATCAGCTATCTCAAATTGTCCTTTTTTCTCTCCTACTGCCCCAGTAAAAGATCCTTTTACGTGTCCAAAAAGCTCGCTTGCAGCCAAATCCTTAGACAGCGCACCGCAATCTACTGCCACAAAAGGTTTGTGACTCCTCTTGCTTTGTTCGTGAATTGCCCTCGAAATATATTCTTTTCCTGTGCCACTTTCTCCTAGTATGAGCACTGACATAGCAGTCGGAGCCACTAAAGAGACGTACTCTTCTATCTTTTTGGCCTCTGGGCTTTTCCCTTGCAGGTAGTTGAATGACGGCTTTGCTCCTGCTTGCCCTGCTACCTTAAGCCTTTGCTTTAGTGTCAGTAAGAGCTCTTCAGGATCGAGCGGTTTGGTGATGTAATCGTAAGCACCAGCTTTTATGGCACTTACAGCAGTCTTAATATCGGCGTAGGAGGTCATTAGCAAAAGAATGGCCTTAGGTAAAGCCAACTTAATCTTTTTCAGCAGGTCTATTCCATTGACGTCAGGCAACCTAAGGTCTACTAAGACAGCGTCAAAAGCAGCTTTGTCAAGGGCACTCATTGCCTCCTTTCCAGAAGCAGCCTGGGTTATATCAAAATCATTCTTTTCTAAGAAAGATTTAAGCATCAAGTTAAAGGTGATGTCGTCATCTACAATCAACACTTTTTCCATAAAGAAATCGACGAAATTTTTTAAAATAAGCTAGGCTTAAATACTAACGCTCAGCTTGATTACAATGTTCAATTGGAATACCAATTATAACACAATTCATCGATAACTTATAGTTGTCCGTAAAAAAACAGCACCAACTAAGGTTATTAGTTGGTGCCGATGTCTAAAAATCGTATTGCTACGTTGTTAAAAAATAGTTCCTAGCTTAATTTATTTACTTCCTATCGCATCGATTCGTCTGACTTTATGATTTGTCCTTGTTCGTTTAGCGTTACTACTGTGGTTTTACCATCGTTATCTTCTAGATGAATTTCATAAGCGCTTGAGCTTATGTTTCCAGCAGTTTGGCCTGATTGTGCCATAGAAACCCTATAAGCTTCTTTTATTTTGTGGTTATCATACCGGCCAGTAGTCACAGCGTCTTTCACTGAACTTGGTAGGTCACTTTTGTCTATGGAAGTTCTATTTTGGTTTTGGTCAGATAATTCGGTTGCAGTATTGCCGCTTGTTGTATTGCCGGCATCCTGAGCAACAACAGCAGTAAATCCAAAAATGGCAATTCCGAAGGTTAACAATAATTTTTTCATGATTAAAAAATTTAGTGGTTAATGGTTAAAAAATGAATTCTACTGTTATAGATAACAAATCCGTGCCAAAAAATAAAGATATATTAAAAGTGCTTATAGTCAGGCTATTAAGAAATTCAACCAATTGAATATGAAAAATGAATGGGCAATGCTCCCTCAATTTGTGGAATTTATCCACACACTTATGAAGGTGAATAAACTACAAGAATATCCAAGATGGTGCTGGTGGGAATTAAAAAATGGCCTTTCGATTGGATCGGCCATTTAAGATTATTACAATTCTAAGGCGTTGTTTTCCGTTTAAGCCCTTTGTATGGGTTATAGCCATTCAGCTTCTTAGCATAGTAGCCTGTTCCATCGTATGGTCTTTTTTCTGGATGATCTTTACAGGTCTCCGAGCATGCTCCATCCATTTTCCAACCGCAGCTTTCACACATGGGGATATGGGCATTACAATCAAAATTAGCGCAGTTGACCATGCGGTCACTAGGCTTGTTACAAACATGGCAACGAGAAATAACGGTGGGGTTCACCTTGTTTACATCTGTAACGATCCTATTATCAAAAACATAGCACTTCCCTTCAAAGTCTTCGCCGCCCTCTTCAATTCCATATTTTATGATACCCCCATGAAGCTGATATACATTTTCAAATCCCTGCTCAAGCAAAAACGCACTGGCTTTTTCGCACTTGATCCCCCCTGTGCAGTAGGTGATCACCTTCTTGTCCTTCAAAGCCTTTAGCTCATCCACTTTAGAAGGGAAATCTCTGAAATTCTCGATGTCCAAGGTGATGGCATTCTTAAACTTGCCTACATTGTGTTCGTAATTAGATCTTACATCGAGAATGACCACATCCTCAGCGTCCTTCATCTTTTTAAATTCAGATGGGGCCAGGTGGATGCCTGTTTTTTGTTTGGGATGAAGGGACTTTAGACTAGAATGCACTATCTCTGGCTTGACCCTGACATGCAGTTTTTGAAAGGCATGCTGATCAAGCATTTCTACCTTAAAATCGATGTCATGGAATCTTTCATCTTGCCTGAGGTGCGCCATGTAGGCTTCGCAGTCCTCTTTCAACCCCGATACGGTTCCGTTAATGCCTTCTTCGGCGATGATGATTCTCCCTAATAAATTCTTCTCGAGGCAAAATAAGTGATGTGCCTCTCTGAACGCTTCTGGATCATCGATGTACGTGTAGCAATAGTACAGTAATATACAGTGTGTTTCCATTGTTTTAAACTTAGCCTTGTTTCAAGCAAGGTGTTTGAACTGATGATAAATTTAACTTAACTCTTTATTTTTTCAATTGCTCTTTTATGTTCTACCAACTATTAAATGGTGAAGTCTAGATCCCTTTTGCTGGATTGCCAAAAACCGTTGCGCCCGCTTCTATATCATTGATAACGACAGACCCAGCGCCTATGCGGGCGTTTTTTCCGATAGTGACACCAGACACGATCGTCACGCCTGAGCCTATAAAAGCCTTGTCCCCTATCTTTACACCGCTATTGATAATGCTCCCACTACCAACCTGCACCAAGTCACCTATCTCTGCCTCATGGTCTATAATAGCGCCTGTATGCAATATACAGTGCTGTCCTATTTTCGCAGCCGTGCCCAAAACCACATTGGCGTTGATGAAATTCCCATGTCCAATGTACGCACTGTTTGGTATAATGGCCTTCCCATGAATGGCATTTACCGGCACAACCTTGCGCCTATCTTTTAACATGTCTATGACTCCTTTTCGGTACTTCGTTTCATCCAAGGCTACAAATGCTTCACATTTCTTACCAATAAATTTCAAAAAGCCGTCATCATCTGTGTTGCCCAGTACGGTCACGCCCTCTATTTCTGTGTTATGAAGTTCCTTCCTATCGTCCAGAAAACAATATATCTCCACCCCATTGCTTTTAAAGATCTCCAAGGCAGCCTTGCCTAAACTTCCGGCACCAAATATAATGACAGGATTGTCCATATTGCTTTTGTTTATAAAAATGCAAAGTTAAGCCGATGGGACTAATTCTACAAGGAGGCTTGAAAGCAAGGCTAAGTAACGATGTCTCCAGTCTTCCGTAATTGGCCAGAATTTTTTAACATTGCAACGGACTTATTCTAAATCACATATTGGCAACAAAAACCATGGATTGGATCATACTAATTATTGGGGGGCTTTTTGAAGTAGGATTTGCTTCTTGCCTGGGTAAAATGAAAGAATCCAGCGGCACGGAGGCTGTTCTATGGTTTGTTGGATTTTTGGTATCCTTGGCTATCAGTATGGCCTTGCTGATTAAAGCTACTCAGACGCTGCCTATTGGAACGGCTTATGCCGTTTGGACAGGTATAGGGGCAGTGGGTACTGTCTTGGTGGGTATTTTTATATTTAAAGAGCCAGTTTATTTTTGGAGGGTGTTTTTTATAATTACACTAATTGGGTCTATTGTCGGCCTGAAGGCAGTTTCATACTAACTACCTGAACTAAGGTACTCTCAAAAGGTTCCACTTTGATAGAAACAGCAACAAAGATGTGGTGAAAACTACTTTTTTCAATTACCTCATTTTTAAAAACATATCTATTTTTTTATAGTTGAAACTTCAAGTTTATGATTGAGATCATAAAATCGTAAGAATATTTTTCTCATATTCGACCATCTATTTTTTGAAGAACCGACAAGCTCATTTTTATGGATAAGTTTCTAATAGCACTCGCTTTTGGTCTTGTATTGTTGATCATCTACCAGATTTTCCGCTTCTTTACCATATTTTCTATTGTAAGAGGGAAGAAAAAGGCAACCAACTTAGACAGCTTCAATAAGATCAATGGCATACTAATGCTTGTTTTTCTTTTTGGTGGCATGTTTCTGGTGTTTTGGTATTCTTCCAAGGCCTCAGAGTTCTACCTCCCAGAATCTGCCTCTGTGCATGGGGTATGGATAGATGATATGCTTTGGATGTCGATTTACATCACAGGCATCGTGTTCGTAGTCACCCAGGTGCTGCTCTTTTACTTTTCTTATAAATATCAATACCGGCCAGGTCGCGAAGCTTATTTTTATCCACATAACAACAAATTGGAAATAGCTTGGACAGTAGTGCCTACCATAGCCTTTATTGTCATGTTTATCCTGGCGCAAGATGCTTGGCAAAAAATAACAGGAAAAGCACCAGATGATGCTGTGCTGGTAGAAGTGGTTGGACAGCAGTTTAGTTGGGAAATACGCTATCCAGGATTGGATGGGACCTTGGGCAAGGATGATTACAGGTTGATAGATGCAGTCAATAGCATTGGCCTGGATCTTACTGATAGGGCATCTTATGATGATTTTACATCACCCCAACTTTATGTTCCCAAAGGCAGGTCGGTGTTGTTGAGGATCCGCGCCAAGGATGTTATTCATAGTGTATATATTCCTCATTTTCGTATAAAAATGGATGCCGTTCCAGGTATGCCCACCCGATTTCATTTCGAGGCCAAGTACACTACAGCAGAAATGCGGACTAAGCTGGAAAATCCGGATTTTGAATTTGAACTGGCCTGTGCAGAAATATGCGGGAGGGGACATTTTGCCATGCGTATGGTTGTGACGGTAGTAGAGGAGGAAGAGTTTAATGCATGGTATCGCGAACAGCAGTCATGGCTTTCGAGGAACCCGGAGTATTTGTCTAAAGTGCCTGATGATTTGAAACCTCTGGCCAGGGCCAAAATGGAGAACAATTTTGCTGATAGCACCCAATCTCTCTCTTCTGTTTTTTTTATTAATGGATCTAAATAATTTTTTGATATGGCAGTACAAAATATCGATCAACCCCAAGAACCTTCTTTCGCAGTACACCACGAAGAGCATGAACAAAGTTTTGTCTCCAAGTACATATTTAGCTTAGACCACAAAATGATTGCTAAGCAATACCTGCTTACGGGAATTTTTTGGGCAATCATGGGAGGTCTTTTGTCCTTAATCTTTCGCCTGCAGCTGGCATTTCCCAACATGGACATGACTTGGTTGAAACCTGTGCTAGGGGAATGGATCCAAAACGGGAAAATTGACCCCGAATTCTTCTTGGCCTTGGTTACCATGCATGGCACGATGATGGTCTTCTTCGTATTGACGTTGGGGTTTAGCGGCACCTTTGCCAATTTCCTTATCCCGCTTCAAATAGGGGCACGCGATATGGCTTCTCCCTTCCTGAATATGATCTCATATTGGGTGTTCTTCCTGTCGAGTGTTATCATGTTTACATCATTATTTGTCGAAACGGGCCCTGCTGGTGGCGGATGGACAATTTACCCTCCTTTGAGCGTTCTTCCCCAAGCGGTATCGGGCTCAGGATTAGGCATGACACTTTGGTTGATCAGCATGGGCTTTTTTATTATTTCCACGCTCATGGGCGGTCTTAACTATATCTCTACTGTGATTAATTTAAGGACAGTAGGCATGTCTTTCAGCAAACTACCGCTCACAGTTTGGGGTCTTTTTATGACGGCCATTCTTGGTTTGCTCACATTTCCCGTATTGCTTAGTGCGGTACTCTTATTGATATTTGACAGGAGTTTTGGCACAAGTTTTTTCCTTACCGACATATATATTGGTGGAGAGGCTTTGTCCAATATGGGAGGAAGCCCCCTTCTTTTTCAGCATCTTTTTTGGTTTTTAGGCCACCCTGAGGTATATATAGCCATACTTCCTGCTTTTGGCATCGTTTCAGAAATCATTTCAACCAACTCGCGTAAACCTATATTTGGCTACATTGCAATGGTCATTTCTATGTTTGTTATTTTAGTGTTGTCGGTGGTTGTATGGGCACACCATATGTTTGTGTCAGGCATGGATCCTTTCCTGGGAACATTGTTCATGCTGGCCTCATTTATCATAGCAGTTCCTTCATCAGTAAAAGTATTCAACTGGCTTACCACACTTTGGAGGGGCAATATTCACTTTACCCCTGCCATGCTTTTTGCGATTGGTTTTGTTTCCTATTTTATCTCTGGGGGTGTAACGGGTTTGTTCGTCGCCAATTCTGCCTTAGACATTCAGTTGCATGATACTTATTTTATCATTGCCCATTTCCATTTGGTTATGGGAAGTGCTTCTTTCTTTGGATTGCTGGCAGGTGTATACCATTGGTATCCAAAGATGTTTGGCCGTATGATGGACCAGGGACTAGGGCATATTCACTTCTGGCTCACTTTTATCGGGGTTTATCTCGTATTTTTCCCGATGCATTATCTTGGGCTGGGCGGCTTTCCAAGAAGGTACTATTCCTTTACCAACTTCGATGCTTTCAGCACATTTGCCGACCTGAATGTTTTCATTACTATAGCAGCCATTGTTACTTTTGCGGCACAGCTTATATTCTTATACAACTTCTTTTATAGCATGTTCAGGGGCAGAGTAGCTCCAAAAAATCCTTGGAGATCCAATACTTTGGAATGGACTACACCCGTTAAAGTGGGCCATGGTAACTGGCCTGGGCCATTACCCATAGTTTATCGCTGGCCATACGACTACAGCAAGCCGGGCGCAAAAGATGATTTTATTCCACAGACGGTGCCTTTTTCTGCAACCCCTGAATCTAACCTACCCGAAGAAACAAAACTCATCAGCGAAGGATATCCTGAGGTAGTTGGGGATGAATTTCAGAAAAAGGAGGACGAGGGACGGATTAAATGATCTTATAATATTCATTCTTCCTTATAATGAGGAGTCACAAGAAGGATGGCCTATGGACACCGTTTTTCATGGCCATTTCGCTGTTCCATCGTCTCTTTACCATTGAAACCTGCCAATTGCTACATTTTTTTATAATGATATGATTGCTTTAATATATATTGCAATTAGTTTCATTTGTACTTTAGAAAGATAATGCCTTTTTATTGTTTTAAACACAACAACATTCAACTATGATACGACAGCTTACATTTTTTACTCTATTACTGTTATGTTCACACGTTTCTTTTTCCCAACTAGATTCGCTTGCCCTACCTGCCACGGACACTACTTATTGGCGCAACGCTTTTTCAGGAGGAGCCAATATTAACCAAGCTTCTTTTAGTGACAACTGGAAATCTGGTGGGGAGAACTCCATAGCATTGGGTCTTTTCATGAATGGGAAATTCAACTACTTGAAAGGTAAGATTTCTTGGGACAATGAAGTACAATTGAAATATGGTTTGCTTAAAAATGCAGGGCAAGATTTCAGAAAAAGTCAAGATCTTATCTACTTGGATTCAAAGTATGGCTATAAGATAAGCACTAACTGGAATGGGTTTCTTTCTGGCAACTTTATCACCCAATTTGCTCCCGGCTATGCTTATGCCGATGAAGAGGGTGAGCCAGATGTGTTGATTTCTAATTGGATGTCCCCTGCATATCTTACTTTAGCCCTCGGATTTGAATATAAACCCGAGCCGTGGTTCTCGCTTAGATTAAGCCCCTTTGCTCCGAAGTTTACTTTTTTAAATGATGATGAAGTTGGGCTTGTAGAACGATACGGAGTGCCAGAAGGGGAAAATTTACGAACAGAATGGTTGGCTGCCATGGTACAAGCTGAATTGACGAAGGATATTGCCACTAACCTGAACCTGAAAGTTACTTATATCGGCTATGCCAATTATGAGACCCTTTCTTTCAAAACTTTGGATCATAGGCTGAATACTACTTTAACGGCTAAAGTCAACAGGTTTATTTCGATGACTTTGACAGGTGGCCTGCTCTATGACTATGATCAAGACCCAGATGTGCAATTCAGTCAAGGGCTTGCTTTAGGGGTTCTTTTTAATGTACAGAATTTTATCGACAAATAATCTTATCATCTATACACCTTTATAATTACTAAAACTATGTTAAAAGAATTCAAAATATTTGCCATGCGGGGCAATGTGATGGACCTCGCAGTAGGTGTTATCATTGGTGCTGCTTTTGGAGAAATTGTCAATTCCGTTGTAAACGACCTTATCATGCCATTGGTGGGTAAGGTAGTGGGCAATGTAGATTTTAAGAATCTCTACGTTAGACTTTCAGAGGGCATTACCCCAGGGCTGCCACTTGAAGAAGCAAGGGCTATGGGGCCTGTCTTTGCCTATGGTAATTTCATTACCGTGATCATTAACTTCATCATACTAGCCTTTATTATTTTTCTTTTAATAAAAGGAATGAATTCCCTGATGAAGAAAAAAGAAGAGGCCCCTTCTGTACCGCCGGCACCAACAAAAGAAGAGGTTTTGCTCACAGAAATGCGTGATGCCTTGCACAAGTTGGTAGAAAAGTAAGCGATCCTAATTATAAAAACAGGCCTCTTGCCATAAGCACGAGGCCTGTTTTTATACCCAATTCTTGAAGCATTCAGGTGATAGAATATCAAGACTTTGATCTCTAGCGCTAAGCCAGGAACGCCTTTTTAAGAAAAAAGAACAGCTTGGGATAGCTGAGGAGATGTAAGAACGTGCAAAATCCCCTCTGCTACTGAGGTAAAGGCTTTACTATCCTGAAAGACAGGAACCCCAACTCTTGCTTCTAACCGTTGCCGCATTCCATTTAGTAGGGAACCACCACCTGTCAGGTGAATACCATTGGTATACACGTCTGCTGAAAGCTCAGGAGGACTTTCTTCCAAAGTTTCGATTATGGCATTTTCAATGCTGACAATCGCCCCATCTAGTAATTTCACTATTTCGGCTTGTTCAAGCATGACCGTTCTTGGTTCTCTAGTAGTCAAGTCTGTTCCCTTTACCTCCAACGAAGTTGTTGCTGACTTTACATCCAGTGTGGCCGCTCCGATAGCTATTTTGATATATTCGGCACGTTTGGTATCTACAGATAAGTTATATTGACTGAACAAGTAATCTTGTATAAGCTCGTCAAATGCATCGCCCCCTATGCGAATCGCTCGGTGGGCTACGATATTGGAGTGGGAAATCAAGGAAATCTCTGTCAAACCACCTCCAATGTCAATAATGAATTTCCCATTGGGTTCTTGTATGTTCAGTCCCAACCCTATCGCAGCCGCTATGGGCTCATAGATCAAGGAAGTCTTCCCAGCTTTCAACTGTTTTAATACGTCTCTTAAAGCTCTTTTTTCGACTTCATTGCTTGAGAATGGCACCCCAGAAACCAAGTGGGCAAAACCTCCTAAGAAGGGCTTCTTTGGATAAGCATTATTGATTAATGCGCGCAGCATTTTACTTGCAGCATCATAATGGGTGATGATGCCACCACGAAGGGGCTTTATGGCCTCCATCTGGTCATTGGCTTTCCCTAAGATGTCATAAGCTGCATCACCTACTGCCTTTATCGATTGACTGCTTTTATTGAGGACAATCCAAGAGGGCTGGGACAATAGATGTGATTTATTGGAAATAACGGTATTGCTATTGCCCAAGTCCAAAGCCACCTTTGCCCCTTGCCATAATCCTATATTCAAACCCATAATCAAAAATTGAAGGGCAAATATAAAACTAATTTCCGAACACGAAGAAGATGTAAGGGAATGGAAAAATAAAATTCAAGTTTTCTTCAAAGTATGGGATCACGGGCGAATCAGGCCCTGCTTGCCTACTGTTCCTGTCAAATAGCGATATATTCCCCTTGTCTTTGAAATCTTGTAGCTTCCACAATTAATATTTAGAATTCAAAACTTTCTCTACCCTGCGCTTAATTCATTATTTTTGAACTTTCCCATTAAAGTCAGACAGTAGCGACTTGGACGGTACTTTGACTATACCTATTTGAAAATGAACAAACCAGATAAAAAATTATTTCTATTAGATGCGATGGCCTTAATCTACCGGGCACATTTTGCATTTAGTAAAAATCCACGTATAAATTCCAAAGGAATAAATACCAGTGCCACACTGGGTTTTACCAATTCGCTATTGGAAATACTTAACAAAGAGAAACCTACTCACATAGCCGTAGCTTTCGACACACCTGCACCGACTTTTCGACATGAGGCTTTTGTAGAGTATAAGGCACAACGTGAGGCACAGCCTGAAGATATTAGAGTAGCTATCCCCACGGTCAAGGAGATTGTAAAGGCTTTTAATATTCCGGTGTTGGAGCTAGACGGTTTTGAGGCGGATGACATCATTGGCACCTTTGCCAAAAAAGCCAGCAAAGCAGGATTTGAAGTATATATGATGACCCCAGATAAAGACTATAGTCAGTTGGTAGAGGAGCATGTTTTTCTCTACAAACCTGCTTTTATGGGAAATGGAGTGGACATTCTAGGTGTAAAGGAAGTTTTGGAGAAGTGGGATATTGAAAATGTGGATCAAGTACGGGATATCTTGGGGTTAATGGGAGATTCCGTGGACAATATACCGGGCATACCTGGTATTGGTCCTAAAACCGCTTCCAAGTTGATAAAACAGTATGGATCTGTAGAAGAATTAGTCAAAAATTGCGATGACCTGAAAGGGAAGCAAAAGGAAAATGTGATGAACTTTTGCGACCAAGGCATTTTGTCTAAAGAACTGGCGACAATACATATAAATGTACCCATTGCTTTTGATGAAAATGAACTAAAACTTGAGAAGCCCAATGAGGAGAAGCTCAAGGCCCTGTTTGACGAATTGGAATTCAGAACGTTGATGCGTAGGGTATTCGGTATACAAGAAGCCGCTCCTGCAAAAGCACCTGCCTCAGGACAAATGTCGATGTTCGACTCGCCTCCAAGTGCGCCAACTTCAGTAAGTGCGGTCACAGCACTTGTGGAGGAGGAGCCAGTTACAGCTCCAGTGCCCAAAGACAGTCTCCAAACAGTGGTGCGCGATTATCATTTGATCCATACACCCGAACTGCGCAAAAGCCTTATCCAACACCTTAGCTTACAAGAGGAGTTTTGCTTTGACACTGAAACCAACAGCCTTGATGCCTGTTCGGCAGAATTGGTGGGCCTGGCCTTTTCCTATTATCCTACGGAGGCCTATTATGTGCCCGTTCCGGCAGATCAAGAGGAGGCGAAAGCCATTGTCAAAGAATTCAAGGCTGTTTTTGAGGATAAGGCTATCAATAAGATTGGACAAAATCTCAAATATGATATTTTGGTCCTGAAAAAATATGGCGTGAATGTAAGCGGCACCTTGTACGATACCATGCTGGCCCACTATCTTTTGGAACCAGACATGCGGCACAACATGGACGTGATGGCAGAAACTTATCTCAACTACATTACGGTGCCTATAGAAGAACTAATTGGTAAAAAGGGGGTAAAGCAAGGTAATATGCGGGATGTTGCGGTGGACGAAGTGGCCAACTATGCCGGCGAAGACGCTGATATTACCTTACAGTTAAAATACAAACTTTTCCCTCTTTTGAAAGACCAAGGTATTGAGAAGCTGTATTTTGAAGTGGAAGCGCCATTGATCAACGTTCTGGCTTCTATGGAAGATGAAGGCGTATATGTGGACACGCCTACCTTAGTGACGTTTTCTGAAGAACTGGAAATAGAAAGCAGAAAAATAGAACAAGAGATTTATGACATTGCTGGTGTGAAATTCAACATAGCTTCTCCTAAGCAGCTAGGGGAAGTATTGTTTGAAAAGTTGAACCTCGTAGACAAACCAAAAAAAACCAAGACAGGACAATACGCTACAGGAGAAGAGATTTTGTCTCGTTTGGCGGCAGAGCATGCTATTGCTGAAAAAATTCTCGATTTCAGAGAACTCCAGAAGCTGAAGAGTACTTATGTTGATGCTTTGCCATCGTTGATCAATGACCGAGATGGCAGGATCCACACTTGCTACAACCAGGCCGTAGCAGCTACGGGAAGGCTAAGTTCTACCAACCCCAACCTACAGAATATCCCTATTCGTACAGAAAAAGGCAGAGAGATAAGGAAAGCTTTTGTGGCGAGGAATGAAGATTTTGAGATTATGGCGGCAGACTATTCTCAAATTGAACTGCGCATCATGGCTGCCTTTTCAAAAGACGAGAGCATGATAGAAGCCTTCCAACAGGGAAGGGATATCCATAACACTACAGCGAGCAAAATTTTCAAAGTTCCGATGGAGGCTGTAGACAGCGATATGAGAAGAAAAGCTAAAACTGCGAACTTTGGAATCATATATGGCATTTCAGCTTTTGGCCTTTCTCAACGGCTCAATATTCCACGAAGGGAAGCAGGTGATATCATCGAAGCCTATTTTCAAGAGTTTCCTGCTGTAAAGGCCTATATGGACCGTGTAATAAGCGAAGCTAGGGAAAATGAATATGTCGAAACTATCTTGGGAAGAAGACGGTATTTGCGGGACATCAACTCCCGCAACGCAACCTTAAGAGGGTATGCAGAGCGAAATGCTATTAATGCCCCTATTCAAGGAAGTGCTGCCGACATGATCAAAGTAGCGATGATCAAGATCCATGATTGGATGGCATCTGCAAGAATAGACGGAAAACCACTTGCTTCAAAAATGATCATGCAAGTGCATGATGAATTGGTGTTTGAAGTACATAAATCAGAAAAGGAAATAGTGGCAAAGCATATTATTGACTTCATGAAGAACGCCATCTTGCTGGAGGTGCCCATGGAGGTAGAGGTGGGCTTTGGTGCAAACTGGCTGTTAGCGCATTAGCAGTAATTTAGTTTGAAAGGAATAGTTGAGATTTACAAAGGATGAAAAAAAACCACATTAACTATGTCGAGTTCAAAGCTGCTGACCTAGAAGTAGTTAAGAAGTTCTATACCAATGCCTTTGGATGGATATTTACGGATTGTGGGCCAAGTTATGTAGCTTTTACAAAAAGCGGGCTGGAGGGTGGATTTGAAAAATCAAATGATGAAGTAGTCAACGGCGCATTGGTCATTCTGTATCACGAAGAACTTGAGGCTATAAAAAACAGGATCATCGAGTTTGGAGGAACCCTATCGAAAGATATTTTTTCATTTCCAGGTGGTCGGAGGTTTCACTTTATCGATCCTGTTGGTAATGAGCTGGCAGTTTGGTCCGATAAGGAGTAGTCAGTTATATAAAAGGTGTTTTAATGTCTATCGTATGAAGATTGTTCAAAAGGAAATTATACTGCCCTCATTTTCGAGAGGCTTTCACTTGATTACAAAGCATATTGAAAGGGAACTGCCCGAAATCCAATCGATAAAGGCTGGAATTCTACAGATTTTCATCAAGCATACCTCAGCAGGGCTTACCCTTAATGAAAATGCTGATCCGGATGTTCGCGGGGACTTTGAAAGACACTTTAACGTGATGGTTCCAGAAAATGCTCCCTACTATGAACATACCATGGAAGGGTCGGACGACATGCCCGCTCATATCAAGAGCAGTTTGGTGGGCAGCACGGTGTCAATTCCTATATCGTCGGGCCGCCTTAATGTTGGCACCTGGCAAGGTATTTATCTGTGTGAATTCAGAGATCATGGAGGTGCCAGAAAACTTGTGCTGACTTTGATGGGCGAATAGTGCTGTATGAAACTTATGCCTTTTTTGTTTTCTGATTTTTCGGTGAGCGCAAATTGGGGATTACAATACTAAAAGTAGATCCTTCTCCAACCTCAGAGGTCACTGAGATTTTACCATTTAATTTGGCTACGGTTTCCTTCACAATATATAGGCCCAGACCAGAACCTTTGGAGTCGTCAGATGCTCTAAAGAACATAGCAAATATGTTATTCAAATACTGTTTTCCAATTCCCTTTCCATTGTCGATAACATCGATGCGCGCTTTCTTTTTGGTCACTTTCCCTTTCACTTCTATATAAGGGTCGTCCAAAATCAGATTGTGATAGCGGATGGCATTTGAAATTAAATTATTCAGCAGTATGGTGATCCTTTTGGAATCGGAGTACAAAGGCACTTTTTGTACGATGTTAATTCGCTTCTCAATTTTTTCAGTAGAGATTACGTATTGTAGGTTGGCCATAGTGTCAGTTACTAATGCCTTTAGGTCAATTTCTTCCACTTCTATATCAAGCCGGGCATTTCTGGAATAGTTGATGATATCGATAATGAAGCTGTCTAGTTTCAAGACACTTCTCCTCATCAGCTCCAAGTGTTCAGCGATGCCATTGATATATCGGTCAGATTGGGCAATGTTGATGAGGCCTAACAAAGATGTAAGGGGCGCTCTAAGATCATGAGAAGCACTGTACACAAACCTGTCCAACTCTTCGTTGATCTTTTTCAGTTCCTCGTTTTTACTTTTCAGCAACTCTTCCGATTGCTTCTTTTCGGTAATGTTTACCACTACGCCGTCTAAAATCAGACCTCCCTCTGCCGTGGTAGAGACCGTACTGTTTTCCAAACCCCAAAAAGTAGAGCCATCTTTTCTCCTAAACAAAGATTCTTTGTTTTTTAAGTAGCCTTTCCTTTTGATCTCCTTCAACAGCTTCTTGCGCCTGTTCTCCTCATCATAGAAGTTGTTGAGTGAATCGGAAGATAAGCGCATGGCTTCCGCCACAGAATCATAGCCAAACATTTTGGCAAAGGCTTTATTCACATAAACAAGACCTTTTCCAGGCACACTCCTGTAAATTCCTTCCGTCAGATTCTCGTTTACCCGGTTCAAGAGCTCTTGATTTTCCTTTACCTTCTCTTCTGCATGTTTTCGTTGGGTGATATCTTCGAGCATGCCAATGCCAAAGGCTGGAATCCCTCTTTCATCGTAGATCACAGAAGTAGTGAGTTTTCCCCACATTACATTACCGTCTTTCCTAATATATCTTTTTTCAAAAAAGCCAGGCTTGAGGCTCATGTTCTGGTAATGCATAAGGTACCGTTTTTCAAAATCACGGTCGTCGGGATGCACTAGTTCGATGATGGCCTTCCCCAGAAGTTCCTCTTTCTTATACCCAAGTAAATCTTCCAATGCTTGATTGGATTCTATCATTTTCCCATAAGGGTCTGTCATGCCTATGCCTATACCAGCACCTTCAAAAATACCCTTGAATCGCGACTCACTTTCTCGGACGGCCCTTTCCCTTTCCTTTCTATCTGTAATATCATGTACGATTGCTTGTAACAAATCCTCCCCATCGACTTTTATAACAGCTAGATTTACCTCTGCTTCAAAAAGCTCTCCATTGGTTTTTTGAAAATCCCATTGAAATAGCGACGCTTGACCTTGAGAGGCTTGAGACAGCTTTTCTTCTATTTTCTCCTTCGATGTTTTTTTGTCAGATTGGTATTGCGGGGAAAAGTAGAAGGGTGAACGGCCCTGAAAATCCTCGCATTCGAATAGCTCATAGGCTTTCGGGTTGCAATAGGTCAACTGCTCATCCTGAATGAGAAACACGGCATTGTTTGTATTGGAAAGCAGCACGTCATATTTAGCCTTCATCATCGACAACTTGCATTCAAGCTCCTTGTCTTTCGTTATATCTTGGAATTGTATATTGAGGTAGGGCGCTTTTTCCATGTCGCTATTGTACATCAGCGCCGCATGGATAGATACCCATATCTCCCCGTTTTTCTTGCGCAAATGTTTCTCAGTGGTAAAACTCATGATATCCCTATTCAACAGTTGGTCAATAGTCTTTGTGTCTACGAAGGATTCTTTGACCAACGAGAGTTGTGCCAGACAGAAGTTTTTTGAATCATCAGGCAATAAGCCAAACATGGAGACAAAGGCATGGTTATAGGCAAGTACCTGGCAATTGTGGTCGATTACGAGACTGCTAATAGGATTATGTTCAAAGAATGCCCGCCAGTTTAATAGGGAAGATTCCCATTTTACAGAGGCCGTATGGCTTGGGTGTTTAATGTGCTTCTTGTCAAAGATGATAGCATGATCATCTAAGGCCATTGTTTCGATGACTACACCTAAGAGTGAATCCTTGTGGCGACTGAGGGTAAAACGAACTATCGCAGTTGTTTCTCCAATCTGAAGGCATTGGTTTTGAGATATTACTTTCCCTTTTAAAGGGGCAGATTCTGAAATGAATCGAGATAGGTTGTTGAATAGTTTTTCTGGTAATAGATCTTTTAGTTTAATACTGCTCCCTGGCTTTTGCTCTCTGCAAAACAGTCCATTATCTCCACTGTAGCTTACCACATTGAGTTGCGGATCAATGATGATCCTACATTGGTTGGACAAGAAGAGAGATTGGTTTCCTTCAGATTTGCCTAAGCTAAGATCCATTTTGTGCTGAATATGAGAAGATGATATAATATAATTTATGATGTGAAATGAATACAAGAATAACACTTAAATGCGAATTATAACTAAAAATAATCCATGCTTTTCTTACATAAAACCTTTTTAGAACGTTCTTAAACTATTAACTGGGGAGAGCGTTTACTTCGCCAAATTTTCGGTGGATGTGACTTTTAGAGTGCTCAATAGCTTAGTTAAAATGTATATCACGTTAACGAAAGATTGAAAAAAATAAAATCACACCATCGTCGCAAACCCTTAAAATGATTAACTTTGATTTCTTTATAAGCAAAGTTGTCATAAATTTATTCGAGAAGTTTATCTATCTAAATCAAAACGACACATCCAATGAATAAGAAATTATTAATAACCCTAGGGGTAATATTGCTCATAGTGATCATTTTCTATTCCTTTTTCGCAGGCAAATACAATCAGATGATTAGCCTAGAAGAGCGTGTGACTAGCCAGTGGGCCCAAGTAGAAAACGTATATCAACGTAGAGCGGATCTTATTCCTAACCTTGTGAATACGGTAAAAGGCTATGCTGACTTTGAGCAGGAGACATTGACCCAAGTAATAGAGGCCAGATCCAAGGCTACATCGGTAAATGTAAATGCAGACAACCTGACACCTGAAAGTATTCAGCAGTTTCAGCAAGCACAAGAAGGATTGAGCGGCGCACTTTCAAGACTCATGGTGGTAGTAGAAAGATACCCGGATTTGAAAGCTAATCAGAACTTTTTGCAGCTGCAATCACAACTCGAAGGAACAGAAAACCGCATAGCCGTAGAACGTAAGAAGTTCAATGATGAAACACGCGGTTATAATCAATACATAAGAAGGTTCCCACAAAATCTACTGGCAGGCATGTATGGCTTTGAGGTAAAAGGATATTTTGAAGCGGTTGCCGGTGCCGAGATAGTTCCAGAAGTAAGTTTTTAAGCTATGGCGGAAGACAAGTTTACAGATAGCGAGAAGGGAGCAATCATTCAGGCGATAAAGGAGGCTGAAACGAATACTTCAGGTGAGATTCGTGTCCACCTTGAGAATCATTGTAAAGATGAGGTACTGAATAGGGCTACTGAAATTTTTGAGGTATTGAAACTGCACAAAACAGCTCTAAGGAATGGCGTGCTTTTTTATATGGCCATCAAAGATCATAAGTTTGCTATCTTAGGAGATGCGGGAATAAATGAAAAGGTGCCTACAGACTTCTGGGACAATATAAAAGAGCACATGACAAGCAGGTTTAAGGAGGGCAAGGTCACCGAAGGGCTTGTGGAGGGAATAAATATGGCTGGCCTCCAATTGAAGCAGCACTTTCCTATAGCCGATGATGATAAGAACGAATTGTCAGACGACATATCGTTCGGAAAAAACTAAAGATTTTCAACAGTATGCGTAAATATATTTTTGCCTTAACAGGTGTTTTGTTTTCCTTGATAGCGCTGGCACAGGAATTTCCTGAGCCAATGAGCCCACCACGGTTGGTGAATGATTATGTCAATGCTTTGAGCGAGCAAGAAAACCAGCTACTGGAAGGGAAACTCAGGCGCTATAACGATACCACTTCTTCTGAGTTTACGGTTGTGATAATCGGATCTACTGGTGACTATGATATAGCGCAGTATGCTGCAGAGCTAGGAGAAAAGTGGGGTGTGGGAAAAAAGGGCAAAGACAACGGGCTAGTGATTCTCGTAGCCTTGGAAGACCGAAATATATGGGTTTCGACTGGCTATGGCCTAGAGCCTACCCTTACTGATGCTAACATCAAGCGCGTCATAGAAACTTATATTAAGCCTAACTTTAGACAAGGGCAATATTTTACTGGCCTTGATGAAGCTACTAGTATCTTTATGGCCATGGCTTCTGGTGAGTTTGTAGCAGACCCAAATAATGAACCTGGTTGGGAATCTGCTCTTGTGTTATTTATCATATTTATGATATTTATGGTAGGGATTCCCTATCTGCGCTACAGAAGCATGAAGAAAAACCATTTTGGTGGCAAAAAAAATCTAGACTTCATCACAGCCATGATGCTCATGAGCTCCATGGGCCGTGGCGGCCGAGGCGGTGGCGGGTTTGGCGGTGGCAGTGGAGGTGGTTTTGGTGGATTCGGCGGCGGCAGCTTTGGAGGAGGAGGAGCCGGAGGAAGCTGGTAGCATGTCCTCCTTTAAGGCTAATCCATCTTGTTTTACCGTCTTTTTCCCAAGGTAATGACAAGTCCTACTATAAAAACAATACCACTGATGATTACAGGCGTGATGTTTCCTTTGCTCACAGCCACATCGAGGCCAAGAAAGCTAAATGATTCCGAATCATTGATGTATTCTATTCCAGTGATAAGTAAGGCCACAAGCCCTACGACAAGCAAGATTATTCCTACTATTTTCATATTTATTGAGTTTTATGGATTGTTTTAAAACCCAATAACACGCAACCCTAAAAGTTGTTTTATATATTCTTATAAAAGTACATTATCTATTGGGCTTAATGCACATTAGCGTACTCATGGAGCGCAGCGCGTCAACTACTACGGTTTTGAAAGGCTCGATATATTCCAAACCAAAGTTGGTAGTAATGGCTTCTACCTGGTTACGGTGGATAAGATAGCGTTGACTTCCATCTGGTAAATGATAAACCCCATGGGCAATTTCCTGAACTTGATCTTCCATCCCTATAGATGAAGCTGTCCTGATAAATACAAAGGCTCCTGGCTTGGCCACCCGACATAATTCCGAAAACATTGCATTAAAATGATCATGGTTTTTGGCAAAATGGAGCACTGCATTACAAATGATAAGATCAAAATAGGCAGGCTCGTAGGGTAGCTTTTCTACGGAGGCTACTTGAAAGTTATCTTTGTCGATAGTCCTGTTCAAGGAGCTCGCTACAAATCTTAACATCTGAATGGCCGAAGGATTGGTATCGACACCATGTACTTCATAACCATTTTGGATAAAATAAGTAAGATTTCGACCTTCTCCGCAACCTGCATCCAGCACTTTCATTGAAGGGTCAAATTTCCCCTTTAAAATTTGGTCCAACAGGTAAAGGTCTATATTCCCCAAAGCTTTATTGAGGATTTGAAAATCCATTTGCATGATTCAGAAATTGTAATGATTAGAATTGCGTCAATCAAATAGCTCCAATTGATCGGGAAGCAAGCGGAAAGAAAGCCTGTGGTAAGGTGTTAGTCCTTTTTCCCGAATGGCCCGACGATGCTGTTTGGTAGGATAGCCAGCATTTGTCTCCCAGCCATAGTCTGGAAATTCATGGCTCATTCTCCGCATATATTCATCTCGGTAAGTTTTGGCCAATACAGAGGCCGCAGCAATAGAATAAAAAAGACCATCGCCGCCCACTATACACTGGTGAGGTACATCCCGATAAGCATTAAAGCGGTTGCCATCGATCAACAAAAGCTCGGGTCTTATCTTGCAATTGTCCAGTGCTCGATGCATGGCCAAGAAAGAAGCGTTCAGAATATTGATTTCATCGATTTCCTCGTTGCTGACTTCCGCTACTGCCCAGCAAATGGCCTCCCGCTCAACCTCTTCCTTCAGCAATTCTCTTTGTACCCTGGTCAGTTGTTTGGAATCGTTCAGCAAAGGATGAAAATAGTCTTTGGGAAGGATGACTGCTGCTGCCACTACTGGCCCAGCCAGGCATCCCCTGCCCGCTTCATCGCATCCTGCTTCAATATAGGCATTTGAATAAAACGCTTTCAGCATGGAGGCAATTTATAAAGTGTTTTTTTGAAATAAAAGAAGAGCAGGGTAAATTATGATTTGGAAGGGGATTAAAATGAGGACTGGCTTAATCCTATACTTAGCCAGCTTCATTTTTTCAGCTAACAAAAAAGCCGCTGCAAGTTTCCTTACAGCGGCTTTTTTATGTACCAGGAGCGGGACTTGAACCCGCACGAGGTTGCCCTCACAAGATTTTAAGTCTTGCGTGTCTACCAATTCCACCATCCCGGCATCAAGAAACAAAAAAAGCGAGAGACCTATCGTTCCCGCCCTCTTGAGCGAAAGACGGGATTCGAACCCGCGACCCCGACCTTGGCAAGGTCGTGCTCTACCAGCTGAGCTACTTTCGCTTTTCTGTTAAGGATCTCTTTTAATCCCCTTAACGGACTGCAAATTTAAGGAAGGGTTTTTAATTTGCAATAGGTTTGATAAAATTTTAAAGAAAATACTCTCATTTGCTGCTTTCCTACAAAAGCCGACATGCAGTTTGTACTTTATTCCTATTTAATCTTTCATTATTGCCTTCAGCTCGTTGAGTTTTAGTAAAGCCTCCACCGGAGAAATCGTATTGATGTCCACGGCTTTTAACAACTCCGCCATTTCCTTGAACTTCGGATCGGCTTCAAACAGGTTCAGTTGATAGGCCTGCTTGGGCACCGATTCAAGTTTCTTTCCTGTCTGGTTCCTGATCTTGTCTTTCTCCAAGTGCCGCATGATGTCACTGGCCCGAAGCACCACTTGGTTGGGCATGCCCGCCATTTGTGCCACATGAATCCCGAAGCTGTGCTCACTGCCTCCTTCTTTGAGCTTCCGCATAAAGATGATTTTCTGCTGCATCTCTTTTACGGACACATTGAAATTCTTGATGCGAGGAAAATCGTTGCTCAACTGATTCAGTTCGTGATAGTGCGTGGCAAACAAGGTTTTGGCCTTTATCTTAGGATGATTGTGCAGATACTCCACAATAGACCAAGCAATGGAGATGCCATCGTAGGTGCTTGTGCCTCGGCCTATCTCGTCCATCAGCACAAGGCTCCTATCGCTCAGATTGTTGAGGATGCTTGCCGTTTCAATCATTTCCACCATAAAAGTGGACTCACCCCTAGAAAGGTTATCCGAAGCCCCTACCCTGGTAAAGACCTTATCTACAATACCAATTTGGGCAGCTTCAGCCGGCACGAAAGAACCCATTTGCGCCATGAGCACGATCAACGCAGTTTGGCGTAAAAGCGCAGACTTTCCAGCCATATTGGGCCCTGTGATGATCATGATCTGCTGCTCTTCGTCATCTAGAAATATATCATTAGGCACATACTCTTCGCCTAACGGAAGCTGCTGCTCGATCACCGGATGCCTTCCCTTTCGGATGTCCAAGACATTCCCTTCCGAGATAGATGGCTTGCAGTAATCGTTTTTCTGTGCTGTGCAAGCAAACGACACCAGACAATCTATGACAGCCAGCATGCGGGCGTTTTGCTGGATGTGGCCAACATAATCGCCAGCATGCAGCACCAGCTCTGTAAAGATGCGCTGCTCTATACCGGCAATTTTATCCTCAGCACTTAATATCTTCTCCTCATATATCTTCAGCTCTTCGGTGATGTACCGCTCGGCATTCACTAGGGTTTGCTTCCTGATCCATGTGTCGGGCACTTTGTCCTTATGGGAATTGGTTACTTCCAAGTAATAACCAAACACTTTGTTGTAGGCAATTTTCAAAGAGCTAATGCCTGTACGCTCCACTTCCCGCTGCTGTACCTGCAGCAAATAATCTTTTCCTGAATAAGCTATTTTCCGTAAGTCGTCCAGCTCCTCATCTACGCCTTCACAGACCAGATTGCCCTGATGGACCAGCATGGGCGGATCTTCCTTTAGCTCTCTTTCTATTTTGTCCAAGAGGAATTGGCAAGGGTTCAACTGATCAGCCATTTTTTGCAATTGTGCAATACCTGAAGCAGAAAGAGAGGTTTTAATTGGAGCAATGAGCGCCAATGCCCGTTTAAGTTGCACCATTTCCCTAGGATTGATCCTGCCAACGGCTACCTTTGAAATCAACCGTTCCATGTCCCCAATCTGCTTCAAATGCTGTAGCAGGTTTTCCAGCAACTCGTGATTTTCCAGCAGGGCCTCTACTGCCTTGTGGCGCTCTTCTATAGCCGCTTTGTCTTTTAAAGGCAGCACCAGCCACTTCTTCATCAGCCGAGAACCCATGGGCGTGACCGTCTGGTCCAGTATCTGAATAAGCGGTATGCCGTCTTGCTGGGCATGCAGCAGTTCAAGGTTGCGGATGGTAAACTTATCCAACCATACATAATGATCTTCTTCTATCCTGCTGATAGAAGAAATATGACTTATTTCTTTATGCTCTGTTTCTTTCAGGTAGTAGAGGACTGCTCCTGCGGCCACGATTCCTTCTACGACATCCTCTATTCCAAAACCTTTCAGAGAAGCAGTACCAAAATGATTGGATAGCCCCTCATAGCCGTAATCGTATTGATAAACCCAATCTTCCAGACAATGTGTATTGAATTTATCCCCTAGTATCCCTTGAAACACCTCGCGATGCTTCTTGCTATAAATCACTTCACTTGGGTGAAAACTCTGCAACAGCTTCTCAATGTACTGTTGTGCTCCAGCAGAAGTCAAAAACTCTCCCGTAGAAAGGTCTAAAAATGCGATGCCATATTGGTTGTTGGCATAATGTAGCGAAGCCAAGTAATTGTTGCGTCGCTTGTCCAAGACATTGTCGTTGAAAGAAAGCCCGGGGGTTACCAACTCTGTAACGCCTCTTTTTACGATGCCTTTTACGGATTTGGGGTCTTCCAGTTGGTCGCAAATGGCCACCCGATTGCCCGCACGGACCAGCTTGGGCAAATAGGTATCAAGCGAATGATGCGGAAAGCCTGCCAGCGCAATGTGAGAAGCAGCGCCATTGGCCCGCTTGGTCAGCACGATGTCCAGAATCTTGCTGGCCTTAATGGCATCTTCTCCAAATGTTTCATAAAAATCCCCTACCCTAAACAATAGCAATGCCCCAGGATGCTTGGCTTTTATGGCATTGTATTGCTTCATCAAGGGCGTTTCCGTCTCTTTCTTTTTCCCCATATTTATTTGCAAACAAATGGTCTCGTTTCAAAGGTCAGCACACTTATAGAGGTGTATCTTATACGCTTTAGGATGGCATCAATTAAAGAAGTTTCTATAAGTTTGCATTGATTTATCTTTTCAAATTTACTCGTATTTCTTTTAGCGAAAAACTTTTGCCTATGGAATAATAACTCCAAGAGGCTCCATAACTTAGTAAACTATGCGGAAACTTAAAAACGAGGAATTAGATAGACTGTCCATTGGGGATTTTAAAGCCACTGAGAAAATTCCAGTCACCCTTATTCTCGACAATGTGAGGAGCCTGAACAATGTAGGATCTGCCTTCCGTACAGCCGATGCCTTTCTTATAGAAAAGATATACCTATGTGGTATCACGGGCACTCCTCCTCATCGCGAGATCACCAAAACCGCATTGGGAGCCACAGACTCCGTGGATTGGGAATATCATAAAGATACCCTAGAACTCGTAAAATCTCTGAAGGCGGAAGGGTATATTGTGTACAGCATTGAGCAGGCGGAAAACAGCACTTATTTGGATGATTTCCAGCCTAAAGGTAGCAATAAAATTGCCTGTGTATTTGGCAACGAAGTTTTTGGTGTGGACCAAAAAATAGTGGACATATCCGATGGGTGCCTCGAAATCCCACAATATGGCACTAAGCACTCTTTGAATATATCGGTAAGCATTGGCATTGTAGTGTGGGATATTTTCAACAAAATCCGTTAAGAATCTGAGTTTAAAATGTTGAATTTAAATGACGCTTTGAATAACACGTCACCTCAAAGTAAAGCAATCTTAAATCAGCGCACTAAGCAAAACTTTAACAGAAGTTCCCACTATTTCGATCTCCAAAAAAAATAGCGCAAAGGCGGACAGACAAGAAGAAACTAAAAGATCCGAAACACCGGTTTTGCGAACGGCGCACTTTAAACTTGACAATGCCTGAGAAAGTACTGATCAATAACCGCCCTGGAAGCATAGCAATAACCAAAAGTGAAGCAATCTCTACGATCTTCATCGCATTCGTCGATCGGGTACATTATACATGATATTCTTCACTTTCAAAAGATCTTATCATTGCGAGGTTCCCATCTTATAGCTTTTGACGTTCTGCGCAACCTTTATCATAAGCCACAAACCCACTAAGCCACTATAAAAAAGAAAGGCCGACATTTACGCCGGCCCTTCAATCAACCAATATAAAACAATCTACTTTTCAACATCTATTGCCTTCTTGTCGTGCTTGGGCTTATGTTGGCGGTGCATCTTGTGCTTCCTGCTCTCTTTAGGTTGCCCGCGATGCTTTCTCATTACTTTGGCTGTTCTACGGAGCTTATACTTACTTCTATCTTGCTTCACGGAATTTTCATAGATGCTTTTGGCCAAGGATGGGTTCCTTTTAGCCTCCTTGTATAGTTGTGAGGCATTCTGAGGTGCTTTCCTTGTCTCTATATAATACCATCTTGCCGCTTCAGGATGATCTTTGGCCAGCTTATGATAACGCTTTGCTTCTTTGGGGTTTTCTGCTTCCCACTTTTGAAATCTTTCTTGCTTTGCTTTTCCTCTTTCTCGAGGATTTTCTTTAGCGAAAACGGATGATGCTTGCACCGAAAAGAAAACAGCTAAAATAACGGCGAGAATTCTGATATCTTTCATGTCTATAAATTTAAATTGGATAAGGATTAAACAATCTTACTGTTCCGAGTTTATCGGAGGAGTCACCATTACTGCCTTGTAGTTTTTAGACAGTAGATCGTGCATTAATAAGCACAGTTTTGGTTTTTCAACCCCTTAATAATTATCTTTGGCCAAAGATTTAAGGAGATTTATAAATCTTTGAGTGAGGAAGTAGCAAATCCCATTCCAAAAATTAAAACCCTAATTTTTACAACATGAGCGTAAGGATAGAAAAAGACACGATGGGGCAGGTAGAAGTACCTGCGGAAAAATATTGGGGTGCCCAAACCCAACGATCAAAAGATAACTTTAAAATTGGCGGCGAGTCTATGAAAATGCCCATGGAGGTGATAAGGGCCTTTGCCATACTAAAAAAAGCAGCCGCTAATACCAATGCAGAACTAGGTGTGCTCGATAGCGAAAAAGCTACAATCATAGGCAAGGTCTGTGATGAGATCATAAATGGAGAACTTGACGATCAGTTTCCGCTTGTTGTATGGCAAACGGGGTCAGGTACGCAGTCTAATATGAACGTGAACGAAGTGGTTGCCAACAGGGCACATGTTTTATTGGGCGGAAAATTGTCTGACGAAAAGAAAAAAATCCATCCTAACGATGATGTTAACAAGTCTCAATCATCCAACGATACTTTCCCTACAGCCATGCACATTGCCGCATATAAGCTCCTGGCTGAAGATACTTTGCCCAAAATAAAGACATTGCGCAACACGCTAGACGAAAAAGCAAAAGCTTATGCTGATGTGGTCAAGATCGGAAGGACTCACTTTATGGATGCCACTCCGCTCACTCTTGGAATGGAGTTTTCTGGATATGTGGCTCAGCTCGATCACGGAATCCGATCTTTGAAGGAATCTTTTGCACACCTATCTGAGCTCGCCTTGGGAGGAACTGCGGTAGGTACCGGCCTGAATACCCCAAGGGGTTATTCCGAGCTTGTGGCCAAAAAAATTGCAGATATCTCAGGACAGCCTTTTGTAACCGCTCCCAACAAATTTGAGGCCTTGGCCGCCCACGATGCAGTAGTGGGAACTTCCGGTGCACTCAAAAAACTGGCTGTAGCCCTTATGAAAATAGGCAACGATATTCGTATGTTGGCTTCTGGCCCACGTTGCGGAATCGGGGAGATCCTTATCCCTGAGAACGAGCCAGGCTCTTCTATTATGCCAGGAAAAGTGAACCCAACCCAGTGCGAAGCCCTTACGATGGTATGTGCTCAAGTGGTTGGTTGCGATGCCGCTATCTCTGTGGGTGGCATGAATGGGCAGTTTGAGCTGAACGTGTTCAAGCCTATGATGATCTACAATTTACTGGTGGCTGGAAGGCTACTGGGCGATGCATGTGCTTCATTTAACGAACATTGTGCTGTCGGCATATTGCCTAATCATGCAGTGATTGAAAAAAATCTTGAGAACTCATTGATGCTGGTGACAGCCTTAAACCCGCATATAGGATATGAAAATGCGGCTGCCATTGCCAAGAAAGCCCACAAGGAAGGCAGCACACTGAGAGAGGCTGCAATAAGTTTGGGCCTGTTGACCAGTGAGCAGTTCGACGAATGGGTAGTACCTAAGAACATGATTGGAGGACTTAAAGACTAATCTCAAGTATGATACAGGTATGTTATTAGGATAAATTTAATTTTCTTTTATCCTCTAAGTATGTACATTGTCAGCGAATTGTGAAAATAACGAATCAACAAAAGCTCAACATGAAAAATAGAATTTTATTATTAGCCACACTTTTCTGCTTCTTGATGGTTTCTCAAGCAGAGGCACAGCTTTCTAAAAAAGAGAAAAAGGAGTGGAAAAAGAAACTGAAAGGAACTGACCCAGAAGATTTTAAGAATATGATGGAAGAGAACAGTGCTTTGAAAGGTCAGGTAAACAGTATGAATAGTCAGGTATCCAACCTGCAATCGACCCTTAGCGAGAAAAATGCTCGAATCGCTCAACTTCAGGATAAGGTAAACAATCTTGAAACACAAGTGGAAGACCTTACGACTAAAGACATTTCTGAAGACAATAACACTAGAGTAGCTAAAGGAGTGGTCTTTAAGGTGCAGATTGGTGCTTATAAAAATAAGGACCTTTCTACCTACACTGCCAATAGTGAGGACATGGCAACAGAGTCCGGTACTGATGGCACTCAAAAGTACACTTTAGGTAATTTTACCGACTATTGGGAAGCAGATAGGTTTAAGAAAGAGCTCCGCAATATGGGCGTCAAAGATGCCTGGATCGTACCTTACAAAGACGGTCAGCGCGTACCTATGAAAGACGTGTTGGAAGGTGTAATCTAAGCCAAGCTTAAAATAATTTAGCAAACGGGCTGCTTTGATAAAAGGCAGCCCGTTTTGTTTGTAGAACTTCTTGATTTTTTCCCCTCTCCTGCTGCCTTAACCAATGCACTGCACATCTCGTACTTGTATGTGATGAGTAAGTGCCAGAACAAAACGGAATCACCAAAATGGAACGTGGTAAAAACATACAAAACACTGATAATCCTATCTCGTCCGAGTCTCGCCCTGATGTTTATTATAAGGTGGACGTTGTTGTAATCGGAGCTGGACAAGCTGGCTTATCGGCGGCTTACCACCTGAAAAGAGAAGGTTTGGAGCCGGGGAGAGGATTTGTAATATTGGATGACGAATTTGGTCCCGGAGGAGCCTGGCAACATCGGTGGGATTCTCTGAGGCTTAGCAATGTAAATGGCATTAATGACCTGCCAGGAATGAAATTTTCTGATGCCGTCAATACAGAAGATACCGCGCTACAAGCAAATGTCGCCATTCCGAAATATTACGAACTCTATGAGAAAACATTTAAGCTTCCGGTCATTCGGCCGGTAAGCGTGCATAAAGTCACAGAACGAAATAAAAGGTTTTTGGTCAGAACCAACGGTGTTCAATTTAGTGCCCGTGGGCTGATCAATGCTACTGGTACTTGGAAGACGCCCCATTGCCCCAAATATCCAGGCTGGGAAAAGTTCAAAGGCAGACAACTACACACGGGAGAATATAAAAATGCTGAAGAATTTATTGGCAAGCATGTGATCGTGGTGGGTGGCGGAATTTCTGCCATTCAGTTGCTAGGGGAAATTTCCGAAGTGACCCAAACAACTTGGGTGGCCCGTCGTTCTCCTGATTTTAGGAAATATGAATTTACTCCAGAAAAGGGACGAGAAGCGGTAGCGATGGTAGAAAACCGAGTTCGGGAGGGTCTTCCCCCAAAATCGGTAGTGGCTGTGACAGGTTTGCCCTTAACGCCCGCTATATCGGGGATGCTGGAGCGTGGCATCCTGGACCGGAAACCCATGTTTGAGCAGATTACAGAAACTGGTGTTCGATGGGAAGACGGCACCACGCTCGATGCAGATGTTATTTTTTGGAATACTGGATTCCGTCATTCATTTGACCACCTTGCCCCCTTAAACCTGACGAACGATAAAAATGGTATTGTAATGACCGGGCAACTAGCCACTCAAGTAGCCCAAGATCCACGCATTCATTTGACAGGCTATGGTCCATCTGCTTCCACCATAGGCGCCAATAGAGCAGGGCGTGCTGCCGCTAGAGAGTTGATTGAATATTTAGGGTTGTAATTAGCTATAAGACCCCAAACCAAGGCAAACCTCAGCTTTCAATAGCCACTGTATTTATCCGTAAGTTGTGCGTCAGGATAAAAAAACCACCTATAGAGATTTATTTCCTAATTAGGAAACTTATATCTTTACAAAGACAAAAGCTAATTTGAATGGACGAATACAAATTTCGCGTGTAATTGTTGGAAGACGCTAAACAATTCCTTGATGAACTTGATGAAAAAGCTCGGGACAAAATCTATTACAACATTTGGAAAGCTCGAATCACGAACGACAAAGAACTCTTCAAAAAGCTACAGGACGAGATTTGGGAATTTAGGGCAAAGTTTAGCAAAACCTATTATCGACTTTTTGCATTTTGGGACAAAGCTGATAAACGAGACACCGTAGTAATTTCAACCCACGGACTGATAAAAAAGACCGGTAAAACTCCGAAAGGCGAAATTGAAAAAGCTGAACGATTAATGGCACAATATTTTAAAGAAAAAAGAAAGGAAAAATGAAAACATATAGTTTAGAAGAAATGACCGACAGGCATATCGGCAAAAAAGGAACAATAAAGAGAGACGAATTTGAGAACGAACTTCGTCTTGACCTATTGGGGTATGCTATAAAGCAAGCGAGAAAAGAGCGAAATTTGACACAAGAACAACTCGGCGAACTTGTGGGCGTAAAAAAAGCACAAATCTCAAAAATAGAAAACAGCACGACAGATGCTCGATTTTCAACCATAATGAAAGTTTTCCAAGTATTGGGAGCCAACGTAAAATTTAATGTAGAGTTGAATAACCAAAAAATGACGTACTGAGAAAATGCCGAACGCACACACTGCATATATTCGACCACCGGGTGCAGTTGGAGCAGAAAGTTCAGAGCTTTTAGCTATCTTCAGATCTTGTCGGATAATTTTCTGCTTTAAAACCGGTGGCCAGAGTATATGCTAAACGGCAATGATTGTAGAGGCAGGAGTGACTATAGCCAAATCAACATTCGGCTAAACCTATTGCAGGGTTGCTATCCCGATAATGGCCTAAAACCGCATTCAATGGATGCAAACTAGGATGTATAATGTCAAAACAAAGGGAGAAGTGGTATTCCAATGGATAACAGACTATGATTGGTATTTGCATCAGCGCCCATGATGGAAGTGGATACCCCGCCAAGGGGGAGGTTTTTGTGGGTTGGCGCGGAGTAGAAGCGGACAGCATGAAAAGGCGCCCAAAATAATTGATGAAAAACCGCACAAACAAGCTTAAACTATGAGTTCTAAAGTCGAATTGTCCATTCGCTTGACTTAGTTTCTCCCACTTTGATCCGATTAATCCAAAAAGGAAAGGCCACTGATAAAAATCAATGGCCTTTCCTTTTTCGTCGGGGTGGCGGGATTCGAACCCACGACCCCTTGCACCCCATGCAAGTAC
>CAYTTV010000035.1:0-37534 GCA_964440915.1 uncultured Roseivirgaceae bacterium | reverse complement strand
CATCAGGGGCGATAAGATGTAAGACGCCAGATATTAGATATTAGATATTAGATATCATTCCATTATAAGAAAGGGCCCATAAAATTCGTATCTCTATCCGTTTTATAGCCTTGGTTTGCTGGCCTAAATGGACTGGTCAGAAATTCTTATATCTGTTGTCTAAAGTCATAAGTCTTTCCTCGCCTTTTGCCTACTGTCAATTGCCTACTCTTTTATATCTAAAATTCCTTGTCGTATTTACCCTCTTCTTTGCCGTATTCACACCCGTGATGATTCTTACCGCTTATTTAACTTTGTTTAAGAAGACGAAAGTAAATAATGCATCTTATGCCCTCAATAAATGAGCATGATGAGGTAAAGGATTTTATCCAGAACTTGGCCAGAAGTCTAACCAAAGTTGGCAGAATGAGGTTATCCAATCTCTTTGACAGATAGTACTCAAGACTATTCCTATTGTAGAAGAGTGACTTCAATACATGAAACCGCAATATCTGAAAAACGGATACTAGAATGGCTAAGCTTGCTGCTGATTCATTATAAATAAACAAGAAGTAACTATAAATAACAAAACATGAAATCGATAAACCCTTATCTCAATTTTAATGGCAATGCAGAAGATGCATTTAAGTTTTATCAGCGCATATTTGGTGGCGAAGTTGAAATGGTGCGTTATGCAGATCTTAACCATAATATGGGGCTGACAGGCGATGACCTCAACATGGTGGCCAATGCCATGCTGCCCATCGTGGGCGATACCATGCTATATGGCAGCGACATCCCGATGAAGTTTAGGCAGGAAGTTCAGCAAAGCGATAACATGCACGACAAGGTACAAATCAACATCGAAGCCGATAGTGTGGAGGAGGGTGAGCAATTGTTCAATGCTTTATCCGATGGTGGAAAGGTCACGATGGCATTCCAAGAAACCGAGTGGGCAGAAAGATTTGGCCAGTGCGAGGACCTCTACGGTATACAATGGATGGTGATGTTTACAGGAAATAAAATGATGTAGGTAATCAGGATTTCAGTTGAACGATCAATATTATGGCAAACCAGGAAGGACAGAAAATCATACCATTTCTATGGTTCGATCATGAAGCTGAAGAAGCGGTGTATTTTTATACTGCTGTGTTTTCCCAATCAAAAGTGAGGGGAACTACCCAGTATGAGGAAACAGGGAAGGAATTTCATGGGCAAAGGCCGGGGTCCGTCATGACCGTCGATTTTGAGCTTGAAGGGCAGCGATTTGTCGCCCTTAATGGTGGGCCGCATTTCAAGTTTAATCCCTCTGTTTCATTTATGGTAAACTGTGCTACAGCAGAGGAGGTGGAGGCTTTATGGGAAAAGCTTTATGAGGGCGGAACAGTGCTCATGCCTTTGGATACCTATCCTTTTAGCCTACGGTACGGATGGGTGCAGGACAAATACGGAGTTTCATGGCAATTGATTGTTGGAGATGCTGAAAGTGATTGGCGCCCTCGATTCACACCTTCTTTCTTGTTTGTAGGGTCGAGTGCAGGAAAAGCCGAATCAGCGATACAATATTATTTAAAAACATTCCAGAATGCCGAAATGGGTTATATAGAACATTATGGGCCGAACCATCCGCCTAACAAGGAGGATATGGTGATGTATGCCGACTTTAAGTTAGAAAATGAATGGTTCGCAGCAATGGACAGTGCTTTGGAACACGACTTTACTTTCAATGAAGCCATCTCTTTTCAGATCATGTGCAAAGATGAGCACGAAGTTGATTACTATTGGAATAAACTTACGGCAGATGGTGGTGAAGAGCGTATGTGCGGTTGGCTAAAGGACCGCTTCGGTATTTCCTGGCAAGTAGTGCCTGTGGCACTATCAGATTGGCTCAATAATGCAGATGCGGACAAAGCTAAAAAAGTGGCCCAGGCCATGTTCACAATGCGAAAATTGGACATCAATGCCTTGAAGCAAGCTGCTGGTGACTAATACCAATCAACCAACGTGCCGACGGAATTAGCGTCAGAATGGAATGTGAGAATGAAAGCTGTTCGACTGAAGGCAAATAAATAAAGTCTTGGTAAAATGATGACAAAGATTGAAATATTAAGAAGTTTCATATTTTCTTTTCCAGAGGTGACAGAAGCTCCCCATTTTGAAAAAACCTCTTTCAGGGTGCGAGGGAAGATAATGGCTACTTTTGATGAAAGGGAAATGAGCGCCACCTTAAAACTATCCGAATCTGACCAAGATGGGTTTTGCCTAATCGATAAAGAGGCCATCCACCCCGTACCCAATAAATGGGGAAAGAGGGGGTGGACGCGCTTTTACTTGGATAAGGTAGAAGACGTTGTGTTGTACGATGCCTTGAAATGTGCTTATTGCGAGGTAGCGCCTAAAAAACTAGTGAAAGCACTTCCATAGAAATTCAACATAATTAGCCCAACTTACGGCTTCCTTTAACGGCAATTCGAGTAGCTCCCCAACTTTCTAATAATTGGCGCTACAATTCGGACTTGGTGCCATTAAGAAGCTTCCACCTGCAGGGAGACGACCTTGTGTGGCTAATAGATTTCCCTCATGCCAAATTCATACTTCAATATTCATAATTTCTTACTGTCTTTTGGTGGTGAAGGCACGCAACAAAATGATGCGGTAGCATTAATCGGAATATCCATCATGAGTACATTATCGATTAATCATTAGTCCATTAATCATTAATCTCCCTATTTTTGCGCTATGGATTCGTTAACACAAATTGCTTTAGGAGTGGCCGTAGCAGAAGTTTGCGCTGGTAAGAAACTCCAAAACAGAACCTTTTTGTACGGGGCTGTTTTAGGTACAATTCCCGATTTGGACGTTTTCGTAGGAAAGTTCTTGACCCCTGTGGACAGTGTTATGATTCATCGTGGGCTAAGTCATTCTCTTTTGTTTTTCTTGGTGCTGTCACCTTTTTTGGGAAAGTTGATAGTCACTATAGAAAAGAACAGGATCGGTTTTAAGCAAGCGGCTGTCATGGTATTTTGGTGCCTTTTCACGCATGTTATATTGGATGCCTTCACCACTTGGGGCACCCAGATTCTGTGGCCACTTCCCTACAGATTTGCCTTAAAAACCATTTTTGTTATCGATCCTCTTTATACCATTCCTCTTTTGGTGTCGCTAATATGGGTTTGGAAAACCAGGAATATTGACCTCAGAAGAAAGTACGCGCTTAGAGGATTAGTAGTGAGTACTTTCTATTTGCTGGTTTCAGCGGGTATCAAACTGTATGCTCTAAACCAATTCCAGAATGCGCTTGCTGACCAGGATATACATTATCAGGAGATTATTGTAAAGCCCTCCGCCTTCAACACGATTTTATGGAATGCCAATGTGGAAACCAATGATGCATATCTACTGGGAGACTTTTCATTGTTCGATACACAGCCTATTAGCTTCCGAAAATATCCTAAGAATAAGGCATTAGAGCAAGAAGTAGTTGAAGTTGAAGACTTTCAAAAACTAAAAAAAATATCTGAAGGTTGGTATTTAATGACTGAAAAGGACGGAACCATTTATTTCAATGACCTTCGCTTTGGCCTGCTCAACAATGATCTGGCTTACCCTCAGTTTGCTTTTAGTTATGCTTTTGTTTCTGATAATGGCCCTACCTATGCAGTAGAGGTGCCGCGCACCAATCGTGATGGAAAAGCGTTGCTCAAGGGCATCCTAGATAGGATTGGAGGAAATTAGTTGGTCTGAAGTCTAGGTTTTGGGTTCAATGTTCAGCGTCAGGATCCTGTGGGTCAATGTTTTACATCGTACTTGTTGCCTGTTGTTTATTGCCTACTTCTTATCTGATTTCTATTGGCAATTGCCCATTTGTCACCTATCTTATAGTCTGATGACTGATATCTGATGTCTAGCATCATCCAACCTGCCATAATTTCTGCTTCTTTGGGCATTACCCTATAGATGTAATAAATTTTATAATCTTTTGTTTTTGGCTATGGAGATTCCTGCTACTTTCATCTTTATTTTAGATGTGGAGTATCATTAAGCTTAAAATACTCTATTGCTTTACAGAAGGGTGACCTGTTGGTCTGCAGGGGGTCTTTAAAATGAGGTTTAACTCAAGGAAAATTATGTATAGTCTGGTTTTTAGAATTGTTGCTATTATTTTTTGCATAGGTTTGGTGCACACTGCATCAGCGCAGATCAGAAGGACTGAGCAGTCTGCCGTAACCTATGAAGAGCTTTTTGACGACCCCTATGATTTAAACACACTTTTTGTACATTTCCAACCGCTGTATATGGAGCTGTTTGTAGCGAATGTAAATGCAGGCTTTGGGTTGCAAGTGGAGTATACCCATAAAGACAAGCTTACATTTATGGCCCATACCCGAAAGACTTATGCTAAAGAAACGGATTTTGCCAGGCAAAATGCTTTAAAAAGCAGCGATGTTGATAATGTCCCAGCTGTATATAATTATTATGAATTTGGAGCTACTTACCATTTTAAGGATTGGGAAGAAGACACCCAAAGCAAGGTGATTCTGTATTCTACCAGATACAAAGGCAGAAGATGGGCGGCCAATGTGCCAGAGCATATTATCATTCCTACCAAAGTTAGAAAAATATATGGGGCTCGATTGGGCGGTTTGATTTATGACACTTCCACAGATTTAAACAGGGTAATGGAAAAGCAGGAAGTTACGCTGCCCCAAATGGAAAACCCCGAAGTGTTTATCCCTGCTGATACTAAAGTATACGGCAACGTGGACGTGGCAGGAGTGTATGTTGGAGCATCGATGTCGTGGATAAAGAACTTTGCCATCAAGCCTGACAGAAACTACGGTACTTTGGGCAATGACCTTATGTTTACGACTTATTTAGATATCATTATCGCTCCCTGGGTTACTGTCCCCAATATTTATTACCAAGATATAGAATATTCTACGGAAGAGATAGCCACCAATATGCTAGGGGTAAGAGGAGGCATGCAGGGCAAGTTTAACCGGGAGTGGGGCTGGTCATATGGTGCAGAAATGGGTTTTAGACCTGGCGTGAAAACCAAAGGATTTTACGCTTTACTGAAAATCAGCTTCCCGGTATTCAGTACAAGTTTGGATTATAGAAAAGAGGCTTTTAGCAAATAAAGATTACAGGCATTGAATTGTATATTAAAACAATCAATGCTGTGTCTTAAGAAAGTCCTTGTAACAATTATTGACAGCAAGCACTATTTCGTAATCATTGGCCGAAAGGATGTAGTCATCTGGTACTTTACAAAAAAGCATAAAATCATTCAGTGCTTCGTCTTTTAAACCTGTTATTTCTCCTACAATTTCTCGGTTGTATTTAGTAGCAATAGTCATTTCTCTAGGATATTCCCTAATGACTTCTTGATATTTTCTTATTTCTTTAGCCTCCTTACTAAACAAGTTTTGGACAGCAGAAAAAGGCCCGCTTGCTAATGAGAATCTTGCATTGGGATCTCGGGGACCATTATAGGTGTTGGGGATAATTATCTTTTTTTCTTCTGGTAGTTTCAGGTTTAAGATATCTTGTTTGAATCCGGCCTCATCTTTTAAAGCATGAATCTGAACTGGGGCCAGCTCATAAGTAGATGGCGTAAGCGTGATTTGAATATCCTCTGCTAAATTAATGCCTTCTTGTGCTAACACTACGGTCAATTTTTCAAATCCCACAGCCGAAAACACCAAAGTATCTAGAGGGTCGATTATGATCGCAAACTTTCCATGAAGGTTACTGGTCGTCCCATGGTTTTTGGTTTGATCAATAATATGGACGTATGGAATCACCTCTCCCGTTTCATGGCTGATGATTTCCCCCCGAACAGGGATAGGGTCCTGTTGTGCATGCTCTTGAGCTATAATACAAAAGGGCGTAGCGTAAATAAGAATCAATAGACCTAAAAACTTCTTCACGTTAGATGATGGTGAATTTTATGAGTTGAAAAATATAAAGGTAAAGAACTTAACCAATTAATATACGAAATTATGAGGGTTTTTGGTATAGAAAGTTAGATATCCAATTTGGGACTTTAGATTTAAGCTAACTAGTAGGTATTAGAATGAAGACGTTAGAGGGAGTAACAATCGGTAAAAAAAGACAATAGGCAATAATTGCAGCCATACGCTATCGTTTACCCTTAAAAGTCAACCGCTAGGCAAACCGCATCCCGCCTGTTCGCCCGTTATTCGAGAATATACTTAACTTTAGCGGAGTAAATATCAGGAATCCCATTGATTGGAAGTTAGATTTAAGATGTTAGACGATAAAGTAAGCAGTTGGCAATAGACAAGGAATGACTTTAGAGGTTAAATTTGAGACTTTAGCTATATGCTGGGATACGATAATGGCAGTAGTAGGAATGGGCAATTTACAACAGGCAAAGCAATTATAAATTAATCATTCACCAGCTTTTATCTGTTTTCTATATCTTTCTTCTGTTCAATATATAGAGATTTTTCGCTAGTTTTGTGTCAAAATGTAAGGAGTGAGATATGTTCGATAATTTAAGTCTTAAATTAGACCAGGCTTTCAAGACCCTAAAGGGACAAGGGAGTATTACAGAAATAAATGTTGCGGCTACTGTAAAGGAAATCCGACGAGCCTTGATAGATGCCGACGTTAACTATAAAGTAGCGAAGCAAGTCACTGATTCTATTAGAGAGGAGGCTTTGGGAAGAGAAGTATTGGTGGCGGTTTCTCCTGGCCAGCTTTTGGTGAAGATCACCAATGAAGAGCTGACCAAGCTTATGGGAGGTACAAAAGCGGATATCAATATAAAAGGCGAGCCAGCAGTTATATTGATATCGGGATTGCAGGGTTCGGGAAAAACCACCTTTTCAGGTAAGTTGGCCAGCTATCTCAAAAAGCAAGGCAGGAACGTTCTTCTTACAGCATGCGATATTTATCGACCTGCCGCTATCGATCAGTTGAAAGTATTGGGAGAGCAGATTGGCGTGGAAGTATATGCCGAGCCTGAAAATAAAGATGCAGTAAAGATTGCCAACAATGCCATAAAATACGCCAAAGACAATAACAAGAAGATTGTCATCGTCGACACGGCTGGACGTCTCGCAGTAGACGAGGAAATGATGCAGGAGATTACGGCACTTAAAAAAGCACTCAATCCTTCTGAAACCTTGTTTGTGGTAGATTCCATGACAGGTCAAGATGCTGTGAATACGGCCAAGACGTTCAATGACCGCCTAAACTTTGATGGCGTAGTATTGACAAAGTTGGATGGTGATACACGCGGTGGAGCGGCTTTATCGATCCGTTCTGTTGTAGACAAGCCGATTAAGTTTATCAGTGCTGGAGAAAAGATGGAAAATATAGATGTGTTCCATCCCGACCGTATGGCGCAACGAATTCTGGGCATGGGTGACGTGGTCTCTCTAGTTGAAAAGGCACAGCAGACATTTGACGAAGAGGAGGCGCGCAGGCTCAACAAAAAGATTCGGAAAAACCAGTTTAACTTTGACGATTTCCTCTCGCAATTAGAGCAGATCAAGAAGATGGGAAACATCAAAGATCTTATTGGCATGTTGCCAGGCATGAACAAAATGATGAAGGATATCGATATTGACGATGATTCCTTCAAGCCTATCGAGGCCATTATCCGTTCCATGACAATAGAAGAAAGAAACGCTCCAGAAATCCTCAATGGAAGCCGAAGGAAGCGTATCGCAGAGGGTAGTGGAACTTCTGTCCAAGAGGTAAATAACCTTATCAAACAGTTTGGCGATATGCGAAAAATGATGAAAACAATGAACAAAATGAGTGGGTCTGGCAAAATGAGGCTGCCCAATATGAATATGTTCAAGCGCTAAAAAATGTATAGGGATATGGTCAAAAGTGACTATATCCCTTTTTTAAATCCACAGGTTTCTGCATCTCTCCTCTATAAAAATTATGGAATCTAGCACCTTATTGTTTGTCATATTATTGATCCTAACAGTCAATTTCATATTAGAACAATGGCTCGATTACATCAACTTAAGAAGGCAGCACGCCATCTTGCCTGAGGAACTTAAGGGAATTTATGATGAGGAGAAATATGCTCAATCAATTGCATATCAAAAGGTGCAAACCCAGTTTTCTTTTATTACTTCCAGTTTAAGTTTTGTCGTATTCTTTGCAGCCGTTTTGATGGGCTTTTTCGGGATGCTCGATGGTTGGCTTAGGGGTTTTATAGACAATGAGATAGGGTTAGCACTGACTTTCTTTGCAGTGCTTTATTTTGTTTCTGACTGGCTTAGCCTGCCTTTTCAACTGTACAGTATTTTCGTCATAGAAGATCGCTTTGGCTTCAATAAGATCACGCCCCGTATTTTTATCATGGACAAATTGAAAGGGTATTTAGTTACTTTATTTTTGGGCGGAGGTGTATTATTCGTTTTTGTATGGCTTATCCTTACCATTGGTCAAGACTTTTGGCTGTATTTTTGGGCCATCAGTGCTGTGCTCATGGTGCTGATCAATATGCTATATACTAGTGTGATCGTGCCTATCTTCAATAAGCTGACACCGCTGCCAAAAGGTGATCTGAAAGAAGCCATTGAGGAGTATGGTCATAAGGTTGGATTTCCGATAGATAATATTTTTGTGATTGATGGATCAAAAAGATCTAGCAAAGCCAATGCTTTTTTCTCCGGAATAGGGAAAAGGAAAAAGGTAGTGCTATACGATACCTTGATAGAAGGTCACAGCAAAGAGGAACTTGTGGCAGTTCTGGCCCATGAGGTAGGGCATTATAAGAAAAAACATATCCTCACAGGTATGATTTTGTCCATTGTACAAGTAGGGATCATGTTGCTCATTCTATCTTTTTTGGTTTTCAACCCAACTTTATCCGAGGCCATGGGCGCTACGCAATTGAGTGTGGCCATAAACTTGGTGGTTTTTGGGATATTGTTTTCACCCATATCTATGATCACGGGATTGTTCATGAATGCCATCAGCCGAAAAAATGAGTTTGAAGCAGATGCTTATGCCAGTCTAACTTATGATGGAACAGCCTTACAAACTGCGCTCAAGAAGCTATCCGTCAATAACCTAAGCAATTTGCTGCCCCATCCTTTGTATGTATTTTTCCATTATTCCCACCCTCCATTGTTACAACGCCTTCAAGCCATAGAAGCAATAAAGTCCAGATAAAGTCTTCTAAGCGAAGGAGAAATGGAGCATTTCCCTACAATTTGCCCCTTTCTTATTTTGTTTCTTTTTGCTGCATGTTATGTGCGTAAGTTTATGGAAAAAATTAAAGGTTTGCTTCTGATAAAAACCTATAATATTACCTTTTGAATTAGTTTTTAGAAGAACATGAAAAAATATTACTATTCCATAACCTTTATTTTTTTGGTTTTACTGATTAGTCTTCCCGCTCAGGCACAGGATGCCAAGGCACAACGATACAGGGCAGACAGACTATTTGAAATTAAAAACTACACAGCGGCAAGCGAAATATACGAGGCTCTGATCGCCGGCGGTGAAAGAGATGCAGATCTATTGTACAAGGCTGGCGCAAGCTTGGTCGAGTCACGGGAAATTCATAAACAGCTTCAAGCACTGCCCTATTTGGAGTTTGCTTACCAGAACAAAGATGAAAATGTGCCTCGTGAGGTTGACTATTATTTAGGTTTAGCCTATCATAAGTCTGCCCAGCTCAATAAAGCTATAGAGCACTTTAGTGCCTATAAAAAGCAATTGGGGCCCTCAGACAATGCCGCCGTCAGTAATTTGGAAAAGCATTTTAAACATGCTCAAAATGCGTTGGCAGAGATCGCCCAGGAAAAAAGCTATAAAATATATCGACTAGAATCCCCCATCAACTCCGAATACACAGAATATAACCCTGTTGTAATGGCCGATGAAAGCATGATGGCATACACAGCTTTAAGACCAGATCCTCGAAGACCGAGGGAAGTGGTTGAAAATATATTCATCAGCTATAAAAATAACGGCAAGTGGTCAGAGCCAAAGGCATTGGATGTTCAAACTAAATCCAATATTGGCACAGCCGGCCTGTCCCCTGATGGGCGTCAAATGATTATTTTCATCAGCACTGGCAACAACACTGGTAGTTTATACACGATCGATAAGGTTGGAGATAAATGGTCAAACCCATCGCCTTTGGGCAACAATATCAACTCTGGCTATTTGGAAACCACTGCAAGCATTACACCAGATGGAAAAACTATCTACTTTGCGAGCAATAGGCGAGGAGGAATGGGAGGCATGGATTTGTACAAAGTAGAGAAACAAGCTAATGGCTCTTGGGGGCCCGCTCAAAATCTCGGGCCTGAAATAAATACTTCTGACAATGAGGATGCGCCTTTTATCCATCCTAACGGTAAAACATTATTCTTTACTTCTGATGGGACTGGCTCTATGGGTGGAAAGGATATTTTTAGGACCGAACTGATCAATGGAAAATGGAGCAAGCCTGAGAATATGGGCTACCCTGTTAATACTGTGGCAGATGACAGTTATTTCACACTGACCGCTGATGGTACTAAAGGCTTCTTTTCTTCTGACCGCCCAGGTGGCCTAGGAGGGCAAGATATCTATGCTTTCGATATGCCCGCACAAGAAGGGAATATCCCACTCACTTTGATTAAAGGACGAATTTTGGCAGGAGAGGATCCGGTACCTGTGCCTACGAAAATTAAAGTTGTCGACAACACCAATGGACAAACGCTCGACTATGTATATAATCCGGACGAAGAAACAGGGAATTATCTCATCATCATTCCTCCAGGGAAGAATTATGACATGATCATTGAGGCTACAGGATTTTTACCCTATACCATCAATATCAATATTCCAGAGCAGGATTATTTTTATGAACTGTACCAACAGATCAATCTCAGTCCAATCACCCAGTTTGAGCGAGTAGTAGGTCAAAAAGTATCGGTAACAAATGCTTTTTATGATACCAAACAAGAAAGTGGGATAACGCCAAGGCAGGCCAATGAAAGCATGTTGCTCAAAAATGACAGTATTGATGTTTTTACAATGATGGAGGACATCATAGCGGCATCAGATGAGGTAGCCATGGATTATTTATTGGAGCTAATGTACCTGACCAACCCAATTGATGATATCGATTTTAAAAAGCAGGATGCTGAAGCAGTAGAATCGGTCTATTATTTTGAAGAAAATGACAAGATAAAACTTGAGGCTAAAGTAGTGGCTTCAGATACTATTTATACATTGCCTACGATTTTTGTGTCAGAAACGGTGGCCAAACAGAAGGAGCTGGAGAACAAGCAGAAATCCTATAACGCATCTGTTTTGAACAAAGTGTTTAAGTTTTACTTTGACGTAGATAGGAGTGATGTTGCTTCCCAATATAACGGCACCTTGGAAGAAGTGTTGAAATTATTGAACGACCATGAGGATTTAGGTATAGAGATTTCAGGTTTTGCTTCCATAGATGGCAATGAGGAATATAACAGGAAAATTTCAAACGAAAGGGCCATTTCGGTTCTGAGTTATTTCAATGAGCGAGGGATAAGCAGGAGACGGATAATTGCCAAAGGCTTTGGTGCTTCTTCTCAGAGCGGAAGCAAAGAAGAAGGCCGTAGGGTAGAAGTGAAGATCGTGGATCATAATGTGTTATGATGAAGTGATTTGAAATAGACAACATATGACGGGGAATAAGCAATGCCATGGCAAAGTTTGTTCCCCGTCGCTTTTAGAAGAGGAGAAAATTCAATGAAATTCTATCACCGTAGGTGCATTCACTTCAAAATGGCGTTGGTGAAAGGATGAAATACCTGAGACGTTGATGTCAAACATGCTCTCGTCTGCCGGAGTTTTGGGGTAGTAGCCTAACCGTATTTGGAAGGTATTAAAGGTAAGGTTGTCATTTCTAATTCTAAGGCCGAGTCCAAATCCCGTATAGAAATCTCCTTTGAAAACATTTTTTTCTTGACTTATAAGTCCAAAATCTGCAAATCCAAAAAAAGCAAATTGAAAACCTATGGGTTGAAAGGGGATAAAAACCAAGGTTTCCCAGTTTAATGCCAGTTTTTTGGTTCCCCTCAGTATTGTGCTGTTGAGTCCACGAATGCCATATTCATCATTGATTGTGATAAATTCCTCTTTAAACCTGCGTATACCTCTGGTGTATTCCATGCCCAAGAAATGACGGATTGCATAATTATTGAGATGGTAGAGGTTGCTGAACATGTTGGCATCAAAATTAACCACTCCTTGTTCGAAAGTGCCGTCCCTGAGAAACCCACCCACGTTTGCTTCTGAGTAGAAATATCCCTTTCCTGAAAACATTATCCCTCTAGCTAACCTAATGCCACCATAATAGCGTTTATGGAATTCTCCGTACTCTATACCGCCCGTAACTTCGGCCAAACTTCCTTCCGGAATATCCTCTGTTCTTCCAAACCCATAAATATAAAAGCCTTTGTAATATTCTTTGCTAGCGTAGCCGATACTCGCAACCACTGAAGAAGTATTGTGATAAATCCGGTTGGAGTCGGCCTCTATGACGGGACGTTCAAAAAAATTCCTTCTGGTATACCTGCCTGAAAAGATAAGTTGCGTTCTAGCGTCATTTTTTCTTTTCATAAGAAAGGAGCGGCCCAACCAAAGGTCTTGGAGGCCATAGCCATAAGGAAATCGTAAAAAGGAGGTGTCTGATACCATAAGCTCTCTCATGAGTTCCTGCTTGCTTAACTCCAGCCCTCCCGCGTATTTCATTTCAGGCGTCAGGAAATTTCGGTAAATCTTAAAGCCATAGCCATTTTTTAAATAATAATTGGCATAATTCAATTCAGAAGTGACAAATGCCCCAAAAGTATTAGGGATTCTATAAATGCCTTCGTATCCCCAAGTTTGATCCTCATCTGGCGATAATATAATATCGTTGTGCAGCTCATGTCCCAGTCCGATAATATTCCTATCCGTTATATTGAACGTTCCTTCCATAAAGCCCTTTGGCTTAATGCCAGCAGAAATAGACCAAACGTCTTTTGTAATTAGAACCAGGTCTACCGTATCGCTTTCAGCGCCCCTAGGAGCTACTTTTATTCGTGCATCTTGAATAAATGCCAATTCCCTTATTATCCGCTCATTGTCTGCCAATTCAAAAGGGTCTAACAGGTCTCCTTTTTGCACAAGCAAGTTCTTGCTTATCACCCAAGCCCTGGAATTAATATGCAGTCGATTGCCCGTGTTCACTATCCAAGAGTCTATCTGTCGTGTCGTGTCATCTATGCTTGTACCAAAAACATTCACCTTCTTTATTCTGATATTGCCGATAATTTTGCCCTCATAAGGAAGATATGGGTCTGTACTTTTGGTAGACTCTTCGGTTTCTTCCGAGGCTTGTGGTGTTGCTGGTATATCGGTGAACAAGAGGTCATAAAGCTCTTTAGTGAGTTTTGTTCGGTAAAATTTATTCTTCAGCGTTTCATAAAATTCTTTAGTCTTGTCTGATGGCGTAGGTTGAATTATATATTCTAAGGTATCGGGAAGGATTAGTAATGTGTCTTCTTGTGCATAAAGTGCACTATCCGAAATTACAATAATATAATTTTGCGGAAGTAATACGCTGTCCATTTGCACAATGGCAGTATCGCTTTGCTCTTGGCCAATAAGAGCCGTATTACATAACATAAAAGCCAGAAGCAGGGACAGTTCTTTCAAGCATTAAACTTTAAGTGTAAAAGATAATGACCATTAAGCTACGCAATATTCATGCTTGTAAATTAATCCGTATTTGAATTTCTTACAATAAACATCCTAGACCTTTATATGCTATAGTGTGATATGCATAACTGTCAGGATATGAAAAATGTTGAATAGTGTATAGAAAGTGGCTTGACCCAGCTTCTAAGTTCGGAATGATAAGCAATTGGGTCGGTTGAAAATTTTAGAGAAAGTCCACATCAGAATTGAAGGGCGATTTCATGAGCAGTTCCAGTGCCTTTTCCACCGTCATGCCTTCAAATAGGACCTTGTATAAGGTTTCTGTGATTGGAGCACGGACTTTGTAGTAGGAGGCCAGTTTCTTTACAGTCTGAATGGTGTTCACCCCTTCCGCAACCTCTTCCATGGTGTTGATTATATCCGGAAGTGTTTCGCCTTGTGCCAATCTATAGCCAACTGTGAAGTTTCGGCTGAGGGTACTGCTACAAGTCGCCACCAAATCGCCCACGCCTGCTAGTCCAATGAATGCTTCCGTATTGCCCCCTAAAGCTTTTCCCAAATAGATCATTTCTACCATGCCACGGCTTATCAATAGCGCCCGAGCATTTTCTCCCAGGCCCATTCCGCTCAATGCCCCTGACCCTATAGCAATGATATTTTTCAAGACACCACAAAGCTCTACCCCTATCAGGTCTTTGCTGCCATATACCTGGAATCGATCGCTTCGGAGCAACCTTTGGCCTGCCTTGATCACCTCATTGAAGCGGCTGGCGACAACGGTAGCAGCAGGTTGTTTGTCGGCAAGCTCTTTGGCAAGGTTGGGTCCCGCCAGACAGCCAACACGCACTACCACGCTCTCCTCCATAATTACCTCGCTCATGGTACGGACCATCGCTCTTGTTAATGTTTTCTTGGATGAAGCCGATGGCACTTTTAGATCCAGCCCTTTGGTGCCATGAATCAGAATATGATAAGGATGAAGATAAGGGGACAACTGTTTCATCATCTCCCGAAAATTCTCCGAAGGTACTACAGGGAAAATTATCTCACAATTTTCTGCTACAGCCCGAAGTTCATTGGTTGGGGTGACATTTTCATGAAGGAAGTTGTCATTTTCTTTTTTGCTCCTAATGAGCCACTCTAATGTTTCAGGGGTTCTTGCATACAGCAATACATGTGCGTTTTCGGCTAAGATATTTGCCACAGCAGTGCCAAAGCTTCCCGCACCAATGACCCCTACGGTTTGTTTAGATGAATTTTTTGAGGCCATAACCATCTAGTCTGTTGTGGTAATAATATAAAGTGTTCAAGTCTTCCGTTACAATATTTCCTTTTTTGTTCTTCAGTAAAGGCCGGCTTACATGGTACATTCCCAAGTTCATCAATCCATGGTCAATTACAGTATCAATGTCTCCATATAGGTGTGAGGCAACTTTTACCTTGCCTTCTTCCATAAGCCGGAAAGCTTCCGTGCGCACGTTTTCCATGGTATTCCTAAAATCTTGATAGTCAATACTAAGGTCTTCATCGGGAAGTCTCAGGAAGTTGTATAGATCGAGTTTCGGGTGTTTCTTCTTGAGCATTTCAAAGGCGATAAAAGCTACAAGGTGACTCGAAAATATCCGATTGATCTTATGATATTCTTTAACGATGGCATCGCTTAGCATGCGCGTATATTCATCGTCCCGTTGCTTATCCTTCGTAAGTTTTCCATTGGATATGAAATAATCCTTTGGGTCGATGATGCGTCCCTGCCGGTCTATGCTTTTGCCCTCTTCATCAACGTAATTGCCCAATATGTCCATGGGCTTACCAATAGACACCGATATGTCAGATCCTTTGGTAAAGAATTTGATAAGAAAAGTGATAATTTTATATGAGTTTGAGAATTCGTCGTTTTCTACATAGTATCGCTCTTGCCCTTTAAGCTCCAGGTATTCATTAATCAAACTAGGAGCCTCCAAGACAAAGTGATAGTTCAGCACTACGGGAACGATAAATATTTTATTGTTCTGTTGGGTTTCATTTCCCAAAAAATTCAACCTTTGCGCTTCTATGGTAGTTCCAAGTAAGCCTGGCTTAAGCGTTTTTTCAATCTTTCCAGAGCGTGATCGCGAGCCTCCTGGAAAAAACAGGCTGTGACAGCCCTTCTTTATAGCAGATACTGAATAGGTTTTTAAGGTCTCCATATACAGGAGATTCCTTTTTCTTCTATCCACTTTATAGGCGCCCAAACTGTTCATAAAATAAGCGAGTACACCAATATTGAATAGGTTAAGGTCAGCTCCATATACAAACGGAGGTAAGCCTAAGGTATGGATTATCCAACCTACCAAGACCGCATCCATATTGCTAAAATGGGTCGGCACCATCACTATTGTGCCTTTCTTAGCCAAGTGGCGCAGATGGTCCGTTTCGCCGTGTATATTAATTTTGTCCTGTAAGGTGAACTGCTGGCTCCATAACGATCCAAACCCTTTGACCCGAGAGGCATTGAGCAGGCGGGCAAAGCCAAAAGTGATGAGACCCCTGGCCATTCTATAGGAAGAAGGCTTGAAAGTGCCCGCTATCTCATTAGCATAGCGCTTGATAATCATCCTGAGGATTTGCTGGATCTGGGCATCTTTATTAACGCCCCCATTTTCTCCGGATATAGTAACAAGTTGGGACTTAATACCCTCCCAAAATTGGAGTTCGTTGCGAGGGTCAACCTTCCAGGGGTTTTGTTGTATTCTTAACCTTTCCTTAAAGAGGGTAATCTCAATTTCCTCAATAAGCGCATTTCTGTTTTTGGTGATATGTTTAACCTGGACTGTGCTTTCTTTAATAACCCCCTCAATAAATCTTTTTCTATTGCGGCTCAATTGAAATATCGGCCAGTCACGTTTTCCAGGCAGTATTGGTCCAAATTTTCTGTTCTTATCTTTATTGCCGGTAGGCTCCATAATATGCAATAACGCTAATTCGACGTCAAAGATAGAACAAAGTAGAAGATTTATATAATACCACACATAGGGTTTTCATATCCCTTATGGTATATCTAAGACAAATGGAAGCTTCTTGGCCCAATTTAAAAGGACTAAGGTAAACCTAAGGAGTAAGTGCCTTATAGCAATAAGTTAAAATAAGCGGTAAGAAATTTAATGTATTCTTACCGCTCAGATTGGAGTGAATTAAAGTTAACCCAACTGCTCCGTATAGATGAGTTTTTCTGTATCAAATCCTTTAGCATTGGCTTTTTCTATCAGATCCTGCAAGGCCTCTAAGGCGATTTGGGGTGTCCTGCTCAATATCCACATATACTTTCGGGAAGGTTCGCCTACCAAAGCATACTCATAATTATCATCCAAATCCAGAATCCAATAGTCTCCTTTGAAAGGCCAGAAGAACTGCACTTTCAACTTGGCGTTTGTATCCTTATCCGCCACAAAGGCCTTTGCCGTGGAGACTTTTAATGGCCCATCCATGCTATTTTTATGGCAGCTGTTGATCACCTTAATAGTACCATCCTCATTTTTTGAGTACTCCGCTTTTGAGGCATAGCAATTTCTTTCAAAAGATGCTGGCAATCGGGCAATCTCATACCATTCTCCCAAATACCTGTCTAAGTCTACGTGTTCTACCACATCCAGAGCAGGATAGTTATCTTTTCGTTTTTTCTTTGCTATGGCTATTGTTACGCCTGTCATTACTGCCGTTGCAGCGGCAGCGCCTAATATTTTATTCCTATTATTCATAATTGTTTCGCTTGGTTCTTAAGGTATAACTCGTAAAACTCCCGTGGTGTTAGTTTTTTTATCTATTACCTATAACTGATAAGGAAGGATAGGTTGATTTAGTGGAAGAATGGGTTGGATAACCCATAAAAAAGCGATAGATGTTTTGTAACTTGCTATTTTAGGATTGCATCTAATTTCGCTAGAGAGGCTATGATTTCCTTTCTATAAGTTCATGCGAAGGATCACATACCGATAAAAACAACCTACAAGAATCGAATTATGGATAACACACGGCTTTATATAAAAAACATGGTTTGCAACCGCTGTATTAAGGTGGTCAAAGAGGAATTAGAAGATTTAGGGTTGTCGGTAGAAGAGATCAAATTGGGGGAAGTAAAATTGGCGGGTACTGTTAATCCGGATGTTTTGAAAACGGTAGGAGATAAATTGGAGGAAAATGGTTTTGCACTCTTAGATGATAAGAAGGCGCAAATAGTGGAGAAAGTTAAAAATGTGGTGATTGATTTGGTGCGTAAATCAGAACATGATAGGCCAAAGTTGAATTATTCTCATCTTATAGCAGAGCGAGTCGGCTATGACTACAATTATCTTAGCACGCTCTTTTCAGCGATGGAAAGCTTGACCATTGAAAGATATATCATTCTGCAAAGGATAGAGCATGTGAAGGAACTATTGGTATATGGTGAGCATACACTAAGTGAGATTGCCTTTCTGGTGGGCTATAGTAGTGTGCAGCATTTGTCTGCTCAGTTTAAAAAAATTACCGGCCTTACTCCTAAACATTTTAAAGGCATCGGGAAAAATAAGAGGAGAGGACTTGACCAAGTACAATAATACGGGATGACCAAAGAATATATAACCATATCGCCATGGGCAAGTTATTTTTTTGTCGAACCAAAATAACAGTTACAAAATGAACGAGTTTTTGCAAGAAGAATATTATCATAATACAGTGCTGGAGTATTGCATTGCCTTGATGATTATCCTGGTAGGTTTGGTCATTGTCAGGATCATCAAACGCATTATTCTAATCAGGCTCATAAAATTCTCTGACAGTACTAAAGGCAACTTCGATAATTATATTTTCAATAGTATAGAACGGTTTGGCATTCCTGCCTTATACATTATAGTGGTGTATTCTGGCCTTAATTATCTGAACCTTACCAATAGAGTGCAAGACATACTGGATGTAGCCTTTACGGTAGCAGTTACTTTTTTGGTCATCCGCATGGTGTCTGCTGCCATACAGTCGTTACTGGAGGTGTACGTGAGAAAAAGAAGTGAAGACCGTGGGGAGGAGCGAGTGAAGCAGTTAAGTGGCCTCATGTTGATCATCAATGTAGTTATATGGATTATAGGGCTTGTGTTCTTATTTGATAACATGGGCTACAATGTTACGGCAGTGATTGCAGGCCTCGGAGTAGGAGGTATAGCCATAGCTTTGGCAGCCCAGAATATTCTGGGCGATCTTTTTAATTACTTCGTAATTTTTTTCGATAAGCCTTTTGAGATTGGTGACTTTATCATAATAGACGACAAACTCGGTTCAGTAGAATATATAGGCATTAAAACCACAAGGCTAGCAAGTTTGTCAGGAGAACAGTTGATTTTTTCCAATAGCGACCTTACTGAGTCAAGGATCCATAACTATAAGAAAATGGAAAAAAGAAGGGTGGTTTTTAGCATTCGCACGCCTCTTGATACCCCTTTAGAAAAAGTTAAAAAGATTCCTGAGCTATTGAAATCGATCGTGATGGCACAGGAAAGGACGATTTTTGATAGGGCTCATTTTGCTGCTTATGGTGAATTCAGCCTAAACTTCGAAGTCGTTTATTATGTGTTGTCTTCTGATTATAATGTGTATATGGATGTACAGCAACAGATAAATTTTCAAATTTATGAGGCATTAGAAGCAATAGAAGTTCCTTTTGCGTACCCGGCAAGAAAGTTGCGATTTGAAAACAGCTTGAGAGTAGATGCTAGGAGCGAGGAAAAACGCTCCAACTGATCGTTATTGCATTGTATGTTGAATATGGTAATCAGGATATCAGGTGCTGTAATTGTTCGGTTAAAATCCTAATGACCTATTGAGGGCATGCTTTTTCTGTGTACATAATCTAGTATTTGCTTTATGCAATGGCCAAGTTCGTGTTTTATCTCGTGGGTCCAGAACCGGAAAACAGTGTAGCCTAAACGTTCTAGCGCTAAAGTGTTTTCTGTGTCTCGTTGAATATTCCGTTCGATCTTCGGTATCCAAAAAGCCCTGTTAGATTTTATGCTAGCCTTTTTAGTGCTCCAATTGTGCCCATGCCAAAATTCTCCATCGACAAATATAGCTACCTTGTACTTTTTGCTGATAATATCCGGTGTTCCAGGAAGATGCTTATCATGTTTGCGATAACGTAAACCTGCGTGCCATAATGCTTTCCGAAGCCTTACTTCGGGACGAGTGTTTTTCCCTTTTATCCCAGACATTATCTTGCTGCGCTTTTTTGAAGTGTAAAAGCCATTGGCCTCTTCAAAGCGAGGCACTTTAATATCCTCTGTTGGGTACTTACTCATAGAAGAACAAAATTACGCAGAACAGCTTATATTAAGAAGATTACCATATGCCATGCTCATAAGATGCTTAATCCTCGAAGATTTTAATTAGGGTTTTCATTGACTTTATGGCTGTAGGCTGACTATATTAGTACAAATTTTTGCCCATGTTTAAATCTTTGCCTCCATTCGCCAAGAACTTTTACTTTGTATCCATAGTGGTCTTCTTCACGTGGATGCTTTTTTTTGATTCCAACGATCTAGTCTCACAATACAAGCTGAGCAAAAAACTTCGTGATCTTGAAAATGCCAAAGCTTACTACGAAGAGAAAATTGAAGAGGTGAAAAAGGACCGAGAAGAACTGCTCAGCAATAAGGAATTATTGGAAAAATTTGCCAGAGAAAACTACCTCATGAAAAAAAAGACGGAAGACCTATACGTAATTGTAGAAAAGGAAAAATAATTACCTTGAATTTCCGTTTTGTAAAGAGCATTTGTCTTTCTACAAAAGGAAATGAAAAAACGTAATTAGATGTATTTATGTCTCTTTATTTGAAAAAACTATCCATTCTTTTTTTTATAAGCATGCTATTGGCTGGTTCTGCCGTGGCGCAAAGAACTATTGGTGAAAATGCCAGCTTTGGCGAAAGAGTTTATTTTGGTGGAGGATTTGGATTTTCTGCCAGCAACTATGCTACAGTGCTCAATCTTTCTCCAACGGCAGGCTATATGTTTACCAACAAACTCTCTGGTGGAGTGGGTGTGATATACCAATATGTCAATTATAAAAGCATCGATTTGAGCACCCACAACTATGGTGGGCGTTTATTTTCTAGATATAACATTACGCCTCAGTTGTTTGGCTATGCGGAATATGAGGCAATGAATTACGAGTATGCCACAATTGTGGGGAATGAATTCTCGACAAGAAGAAAACTTAGCCCCGCATTATTTCTAGGAGCAGGTTATTTTCAACCGTTTGGCGCAAGGGGAGGGGTAAGCCTAATGCTTCTATTTAATGTGATCTACGATGATGACAACTCTCCATACCCCCGGCCATATGTAATAAGGGTAGGTTTTAATCTTTAACCTTTAAGGCCTATCGCCAAAAGCCTATTCAACTTTTCAAGGTTTGATTTCAAAAGGGACGCCTAATTTTTCTCCTACACTTGTCAAGTCATTTACGACTGCTGCCAAAAGCGGAATACCTACTTTAATCCTTTCCACCTCCATTTCCCTTTCAGGGTCTCCAGGAATATAAACCTGTGATTCACCGGGCACAGGCTTGGCCTTCCTAAAACGCGTTATCCAATTGTCCATATGCTCCTTAAACTCCTGGGCAGGCCTAAAGGCGTCGATGCGCATGGCTCCAAAGAAGTGGCCTATGCCTTCCCCAACTGGGTCTGATGGCAAGGGCAGGAAACTTACGAACGGCGGCACCCACGGACCGTAATTAGCGCCCGAAAGGACTGCGGAAAATATATCAACCACAGCACCGAGGCAGTAACCTTTGTGGCTTCCTCTATCCTTATCTCCGCCCAAGGGCAGCAATGCACCGCCATTTTTCAAGGCATGAGGGTTTTGTGAAGGTTCTCCTTTTTCATCCTGTATCCATCCTATTGGCGCCTCTTCGCCTTTGCGTTGAAGTATTTCCAGTTTGCCATTAGCAGCTGTGGTTGTAGCAAAGTCAGCCACAAAGGGCGGTTGATTGCCTGCTGGAATGGCAACTGCTATTGGGTTGGTGCCCAAAAGTCGCTCCAACGAAAAAGTTGGGGATACCAGGGGGCTGGCATTGGTCATGGCGATGCCGATCATGTCTTCCTCTAAAGCCATCATAGCATGATAACCGGCAATGCCAAAATGGTTGGAATTCTTTACAGAAACCCATCCACTGCCTACATTACGGGCTTTATCAATGGCTACTTGCATGGCTGCCGGCCCCGAAACCAGCCCTAAGGCGCTGTCTGCATCTACCACTGCGGTGCTGGGGGTTTCATGTACAACAGCAATATTGGGGGATGCATTGATCCTTCCAGCTTCCCACAGCCGGACGTAACCTATTAGTCTTGCTACACCATGTGAGTCAACTCCTCGAAGATCTGCTGATAATAGCACTGTAGCGGCTGTTTCGGCATCTTCTTCCGAGTGCCCGATTTTCTGCAGTACCGCTTTGGTAAAAGCTTTCAAGCCAAAATATGAATACATGTTTTTGTTTTTTGAAGGCAAATGTAGTAATAGGAGGGAGATATTATTGACTTGAAAGTAAAAAAAGCAAAAGTGCTACTACATTATCCAGATTTTGAAATGATGCTAAACACTATACTTTGTTTTTATTCTTATGGTTTTCAATGATGGAGCGCAGTAGGCCCTCTTTTAAGGCATAAGTTGAAATGCGCATCTTATTGATATCGTATTTTTTGAGGATATAATGTATCAAAGCACTGGCTACTACGATCATATCCACCCTTAGCTCAATCATGCCAGGAATCGACATTCTTTCTTCCCTATTTTTGTATATCAATTCGGAATGAATGTCCAAATATCGCTGTATGGGTAAAGGCAGCTCAGTGTCTTGTACGTCTCTTTCGATTTGATCTTCTAAGGCATAGATGTCACTCAAAGTCTCAAATGTGCCCGAGGAACCAATAAGCGTGGTAGGCTGAAATTTTTGCATGGCTTCATCGAGATCCTTTAACTTTTCATCCAAGTAAAGCTCCAGATTATTGATCTCCTCTGCTAATATGGGGTCGTGGTAATGGAATTTGTCCAAAAGCCGTTGAGCCCCTATTTCAAAGCTCCCTTTCCAGAAGACTTGTTCACTATTGCAGATAATAAATTCGTTGCTGCCTCCCCCTATATCGAGGATGAGTGAATTTTCTGGACCGATCTTCACAGCACGGCTTACTCCCAGGTGTATATATTCGGCTTCTTGGTGTCCGTTGATGATCCGCACATTGACACCAGTTTTTTCCAAAATTTCCTGTTTGAACTCCAGCCCATTTTTTGCATTGCGAATAGCACTTGTTGCCGTAGCGTAGATTTTTGTGACGCCTACTTGGTCAATATGCCTTTTAAAGTTTGAGAGTGCCTTTAAGGCCCTCTCCTTGGCCTCGTTAGTAATATACCCTTGGTTAATCCCTCCCTTTCCTATGGTAACGGCAGTTTTTTCTTTGTATAGGATTTCGAATTTGTCTTCCTGAAGGGAGGCAATAAGCAGGTGAAACGTATTAGTTCCTAAATCTATGACAGCAATCCGATCGTCCATTGGAAAAAATTTTGCGAAATATACTATATTCTTCCCTTTTTTAAGTGATCTTATCTCCCTTTTATCCAAAATGGTAAAGTGTTCGTTGAAACTTTGAGATGAATGGATAAAAAAATGGTGCAAATCAAACTATAACAATTATCGGAAGGCTATTATGCGAAATTTATTGTAAGAGTAATCTTTAACATAACTTGCTATAAAATCTCGGCCCAAGGCAGGCGCCCTACCGAAACTTATAATTTCTACAGATTTTTACGTTAATTTATCCCTGCTCAGTTACAGTTTATTATACCGCTAGGAGGTTTATTTTTCGATAAGGTCTCGTTATCTTTGAAAAGTCACTTAAAAACGTATGCATGCAACCACCTAAACACGCTTCCAACATATATACTTTACCCACCAACAAAGAAAAGTATGATTTGCTTGAAGAAAAGAATCAAGAGGCCCTATTGGGAGGAGGAGAAGAGCGGATTGCTGCCCAACATGCGAAAGGGAAACTGACAGCACGAGAAAGGGTTGAGTTGCTGATGGACGAAGGCACTTTTGAAGAAATTGGAAAATTTGTGATGCATCGTGCAAAGGACTTTGGGTTGGACAAGCAACATTATCCTGGAGACGGCGTGGTAACGGGATATGGTACAATTCAAGGGAGGTTGGTATATGTGTACTCTCAAGATTTTACAGTATTTGGCGGCTCTTTATCGGAAACCCATGCTGAGAAAATAGTGAAGATCATGGAGCTGGCGATGAAAAATGGCGCGCCTGTGATTGGACTAAATGACTCAGGAGGTGCTCGAATCCAAGAGGGGGTTGTGTCGCTTGGAGGGTATGCCGATATTTTTTACCGCAACACCCGTGCTTCTGGAGTTATTCCACAGATTTCAGCGATCATGGGGCCTTGTGCTGGAGGTGCAGTATATTCCCCTGCTATCACCGACTTTGTTTTGATGGTTGAAGATACTTCCTACATGTTTGTGACAGGCCCCAATGTGGTAAAAACGGTAACGCAGGAAAATGTTACGGCTGAGGAGTTGGGCGGTGCGAGCACCCATAGTGAGAAAAGTGGCGTTACGCATTTTTCTTGTGTGAACGAAGTAGAATGTATCAATTATATAAAAAGACTCCTGAGCTATATCCCCCAGAACTGTGAGGACGGTGTTCCTTGTTTGCCCTATACCCAGGACAAAGACGAAACCAGAAAGCATCTGGATGATATAATACCGGACAATCCTAACCATCCCTATGATATGAGGGAAATAATTGAAGGGATTGTTGATGAAGATACTTTCTTTGAAGTCCACCAGAAGTTCGCTGAGAATATTGTAGTAGGCTTTGCAAGGATCGCTGGAAGGAGCATCGGGGTAGTGGGCAATCAGCCTGCGTCATTGGCGGGAGTTTTGGATATTAATGCAAGCACCAAAGCTGCTCGGTTTGTTCGCTTTTGTGACGCTTTCAGCATTCCTCTTTTGGTACTGGAAGATGTGCCTGGGTTCTTGCCTGGTACCGACCAAGAGTGGAATGGTATCATCACCAACGGTGCCAAGCTGCTCTATGCTTTTAGCGAAGCTACAGTGCCCCGCATTACCGTGATTACAAGAAAGGCTTATGGAGGCGCCTACGATGTGATGAATTCCAAGCATATCGGGGCAGACTTGAACTTTGCCTGGCCAATGGCAGAAATTGCAGTAATGGGTGCTAAAGGGGCAGCAGAAATTATTTTTAGGAAGGAAATTGCTGAGGATGAAGATCCACAGGCCAAGTTGCAGGAAAAGATCGATGAATATACAGAGAAATTTGCTAATCCCTACAGAGCAGCGCACAGAGGCTATGTCGATGCGGTAATCATGCCATCCGACACAAGGAAAAAGCTGATCGTGGCTTATAAGATGTTAGAAAACAAAGTGGACACACTCCCAAGAAAGAAGCATGGCAACATACCTTTATAGCTAATATTAAAACTGAAACAATTAAAAACTGAAACAAATGGATAAAAAGAGCATTGATTTTCTGCATGCGTATCTCAATAACGCTTCCCCTACAGGTTTTGAAACCTCGGGACAACAAATATGGCTCGATTACTTAAAACCTTATGTGGATGAATATTATACCGACACTTATGGCACTGCTGTAGGAGTGGTAAACCCAAAAGCATCCTATAAAGTAGTAATAGAAGCCCACGCTGATGAAATCTCATGGTTTGTAAATTACATAAGCGATGATGGATATATTTATGTAACCAGAAATGGAGGCTCAGATTTCCAAATCGCACCTTCTAAAAAAGTAAATATCCATACTGAAAAAGGCGTTGTGAAAGGGGTGTTTGGATGGCCTGCTATTCACGTCAGAGATAAAGAGGATGAGCCGAAACCAACCATCAAAAATGTTTTTATCGATTGTGGATGCAATTCTAAGGACGAAGTGTTGGCTTTGGGCATACACGTTGGCACTGTGATTACTTTTGAGGACGAGCTTTTCAAGTTAAACGATCGGTACTGGGTAGGACGGGCCTTGGACAACCGTATTGGTGGCTTTATGATTGCTGAAGTAGCTAAAAGACTAAAGAAAGAAAATAGGACCCTTCCTTTTGGACTGTATATAGTAAATGCGGTGCAGGAAGAAATTGGATTGAGAGGGGCTCAAATGATCGCTCAGCGGATCAAGCCTGACGTGGCTATCATCACCGATGTTTGCCATGATACCAGTTCACCGCTATACGACAAAATCAAAAGTGGTGATCAAAGAGGAGGGAAGGGGCCTGTATTGACATATGGGCCGGCAGTACAGAACAATCTGCTCAAAATGATTATTGATACGGCTGAAAAAAGCAATATACCTTTTCAAAGGGCGGCAGCTTCTAGAACTACTGGAACTGATACAGACGCCTTTGCCTATTCCAATGAAGGGGTAGCTTCTGCCTTGATTTCTTTGCCGCTCAAATACATGCACACGACCGTGGAAGCAGCACATGAGGATGATATTAAGAACGTCATTGATTTGATGTATGCCTTTTTGCTTCAACTAGAAAGCGACCATGATTTTAGGTATCTTAAGTAAGTACCAATGCTATGGACGCACAATTTATAGACCAGATGGGGGATGTCATAAAGGTTGGCATTCCCCGAAGGATTGTTTCTCTTGTGCCATCTCAAACTGAGCTTTTATTTGACCTGGGGCTGGATAAGGAAGTCGTTGGGATTACCAAGTTCTGCGTTCACCCGAAAGAAAAGTGCAAAGACAAAGCGAAGATTGGTGGAACAAAGAATTTTAACTTTCCTGCTATCGATGCCTTGGCCCCCGATCTCATTATTGGCAATAAAGAAGAAAATTACAAAGAAGGAATTGAAACACTGAAGGCTTCTTATCCTGTATGGATGAGCGACATCTACGATCTGAAAGATGCTTATGAAATGATAGAAGGTATTGGAACGCTAGTGGGCAAGAAAGAGAGGGCCTTAGAGATAGTAAGAGAGATCGATAATGGCCTGAAGGGCTTTTCTCCTAAAATAAAGAAACGTGCTTTGTATTTAATATGGCAAGATCCGTATATGGGAATTGGAAAGCATACCTTCATTCATGAAATGATGCAAAGATGCGGATTTGAGAATGTTTTGTTGGATATGGAAAGATATCCGGTACTGACTGCAGAAGATATAATAGCATTGAGCCCAGAAGTTATCCTTTTGTCCTCGGAACCTTATCCATTTAAAGAAAAGCATCGGGAAGTTTTTCAGGATACATTCCCGTTTGCAAAAACAATGTTAGTGGATGGGGAAATTTTTTCATGGTACGGCAGCCGATTGCGCTATGCGGCCTCATACTTTGATCGTATTACTGATTGGTTAAAATAATTAGCATAGGAATGTTGAATGTTGAATTGGGAAAATATAGCACAACCTTATTCTTCATTCAATCAATTCTGATTGGGCCCGATAACCTAGCGAGGTGTAGCAATACGTAGGAGCGGTAGGGATAGCAGCGGAAAGCCCGAAGCGGGCAGGTTTTTGGGGTGGCCGGACTTGGAGCGGATAGCCCGGCCACCGCCATAAAATATAATCGTTTTGGCTTTACCTTATCATTTTTCGATAAGCCTAAAGCCTGCATTGGCTAAATCCTTCCAGTAGGTTGGGTAGGACTTTTCTACCACATTCGGGTCTTCAATAGTGATTGCTGCAAGTGTGGCTAAAGGGGCAAACGCCATGGCCATCCTGTGGTCTTCATAGGTGTGGAAGGATACATTTTTGGTTTTCCATGCGGTATCCTTAGAAGGCGATAAAAACCATTCTTTGTCATAAATTTTCTCTTCCAAAGCACCCCCTATTTTAGCAAGTTCGTTTTGCAAGGCGGCAATCCGATCTGTTTCCTTTATTCTCAAGGTTTGTAGGCCTGTCATGCCACAAGTCACCCCTTTTGCAGCACAAATTACCGCAATGGTTTGGGCGAGGTCGGGACATGTAGAAAAGTCGATTGTTAAGCTGGTTTTGTGCTCAGTTTTTTCTAGCACAACGCCATCTTTTTCATAGGTGGTTTTCACCCCTAATTGCGCCATAATGTCTACTATAGCACTATCCCCTTGCAGAGATCCTTTTTTAAGGCCTATGAGCTTTATTTTTGCCTTTTCAGCAAGTGCTACGATGCTGTACCAGTAGCTGGCACCGGACCAGTCACTTTCAACCATATAAGTAGCTGGAGCATAGGATTGATGCGCTATAGAGATCGTATTGCCTTGGCTTTCGGACACTATACCGAATACCTTTAGCAAAGAGAGGGTCATGTCGATATACGGGCGGCTGTTGACGGTGCCGGTGAGCGCTAGTTTGAGCCCTTGAGGCAATGCCGGTGCTATCATAAGCAAGGCAGAGATATACTGGCTGCTGATATCTCCTCTTATGCTGAGTTTATCGGTTTTTTGTTCCGTAAAACCTTTGATCTCAATAGGGGGGTAACCTTCGTTTTTTTGATAGTCGATAGTGGCACCAAGCGTTCTGAGGGCATCTACTAACAATTTTATGGGCCTTTCCTGCATTCTGGGCGTGCCGGTCAGGATTCTACGTTTTCCTTGTATGGAGGTATAAGCTGTTAGAAACCGCATAGTGGTGCCTGCATCCCCCACATCCAATACCTCATCATCGCTGGCGAGCAAGCGGATCATGGTACGGGTGTCCCTTGCTTCCGACAGATTGGTGAGATTGGATTGCCCTCCGGCAAGCGCATTGATAATCAATATCCTGTTGCTTTCACTTTTTGACGAAGGCAAAGGAATTTCTACTTCATTAATTTTTGGAGTGTAATCTAATGTAATCTTCTTCAAGGTATTTATTTTGTTATGGGAGGTCCCCGGTCATTATTGCAATATTACAGGGTTTTGCTGGCAAAAGATTGATTTTGCTCGCCCTTTTCAATTTTTTGACGATATTAATTATAAATCATGTGAAAACAAAAGTGCCTTGAATTTCGTAATAGTATTATTGGTATAATTAATAATTTTTTAACCCAAACAATATGAGTAATTCAGGAAAATCATTGTTGGCATTCATAGCCGGTGCGGCTGCCGGAGCAATAACAGGTTTGTTGTTAGCACCTGAGGCAGGAGGAAAAACCAGGGAAAAACTTGGAAAAAAAGCTGGAGATTTAGCCAGCGAACTAGAGCACTCTTGGGAAGCCAACGCAAAAAAATTTAAAGATCTGACTGATGCTGCTTTGACGGAAGTAGAAAAGTACAGCAAGCAGATAGGCACAAAGTAAAGTCGCCGACGATTTAATATTACAATATCAATTAAGGGCTGGTAAAAAACACCAGCCCTTAATTTTTGGTGGAGAAGTGGAGAAACAAAAAATCACTTGCTATTTTGTAAGTGCCGACGTCCTCAGAAACCCCTACTCTTTTCCGTACCGTAACATCGCCTCTACCAGATAGTAATCGCCATAACTTAATGGCACATCGATTTCTGAGTGCTGTGGCATGTTTCCTACCCCATGCTTGAGTAAGAACCCGCCATTTGTACCTACTTCTGCTATGTACTCGGGTGAAAGCAAGCTGTTCAACAAGATTTCAGCACTTTTGGAATAAGATGCTGCTTTTTCATTTTGTGCATAGTGTTGCAACTCCAGCAAGGCAGAAGCGATTATGGCACCGGCTGAGGAATCCCGCAATGCATCTGGTATATTCGGATCATTAAAATCCCAATAGGGAATCTTATCTTCTGGCAAATTGGGATGATTTAAAATGAAATCCGCAATGTGTTGAGCCTGTTCCAAGTATTTAGGATCCTTTGTTGCTCGGTACATGACAACATATCCATACAATCCCCAAGCTTGTCCGCGTGCCCAGGCAGATTCATCCGCTATCCCTTGATTGGTCTTTTGCTCCTTTACTGCTCCGGTATTTACATCATACACCACTACATGGTATGAACTGTAATCTGTTCTGTAATGGTTTTTCATGGTATTATCTGCATGGTTTACCGCTATGTTATAATAAATACTGTCGCCACTATACTCAGTAGCCCAAAACAACAATTCCAGATTCATCATATTATCTATGATCACCAAAAAATCGTCTGGTCCTGCCTGGTTCCAGTCTGCATTGTCCCAAGAACGGATACAGCCTACGGTCTCACTATATCTTGTTGCCAGCGATTCTGCACTGTTCATCAGCACTTCTTCATAGGTTGGATTTGGGTCAAGCCGTTGAGCATTTCCAAAACTACAGTACATCATAAAGCCTAGGTCGTGCGTCGAGGTATTGAACTGTTCTTTTTTCAGATCTTCCATAACTTTTAGGGCTTCTGTTTTTAATGTTGGTGCATCGGTAGCTTCATGGAGATACAAAAGTGTCCCAGGATAGAAACCACTGCACCACCAACCTGAATTGCTTGTTTCCAGATCGTTGTTAATGGGATTATAGGTTTTGGGATATCGCCCTTCTGGCACCTGTTCCATTAAATAAGCGTATTGAGATGCAGCCGTTTTTAGGGTAATATCTATTTTATCATTTAAGTTTTCCTTTTGAGCGCAAGCTCCGATAAAGAGTAAAGCAGCAATACTGAAGTAAATATTTCTCATTTTATTCTTTTTACTGATACATTACGAATATAAAAATTAGTTTCTTCGGTTGGCCCTGGAGATCCTGAGGAACCTTCCATCTGCAAATTGATGATTAACCAAAGGGGTTGGTTTGTAAAGTTTGTCCAATGTACTCCTTTTTTGTCACCATCAATAAAGTAAGTGATGGTAGTGTGCTCATCGTCTATACGCTGTAAAACTGCCGTATAAGTATGCCATTTCTCCAGTGCATCCGGGATAGAGGTTTTGATAGTTGTGACATCCTTGGGCGTTATAAAAGTATTCTGCCAGTTGATATCATCACCTTTGAACTCCAAAATATCGCTTTCTGGTGGCCAGCCATTTACAGCAGTCAGCCAAAAAGCTGGCCAGGTGCCGGGTTGAATAGGGGCCTTAAACTCTCCTGATATGGAGTAAGTCGGATAGGTTTCACTTATGGTAATCTGATGCTTGGCATGAATGGCCCCTGAATGGTATTTGATTTCCTGATAGGGAGGATGTTTGCTTTTTCCTTCATTGCCGCTAATGGGGGTAGCTTTGATTTGCAGTATTTGATCTTTCAGGATTATTTGCTTTTTATGCATTCTTGCAGAACCGTTATGCTCTGTTCCCCAAGGGTAGAAATAATGCCATGTCTTTTTGAACTGCTTGGCGTTTTTGAACGAGTCGGGGCTGATTACTACTTCCCATTTTGAATCGTCAGACCTCTGTTGGCGAGGGTAATAAGCTTGGTCAATGGGAATATTTTTACCGCTCCATATAGCCTTTTGCGTCCATGGTTCAGCAGGAGCTGCCCAGAAGGGCGTTTGTTGGGGCAGGCCAAGGACTAAAAATGCTGCTGTACATAAGTATAAACTACCAGTAGATAAGTAGCCTTCTGCAATATCGGGTTGATTCCCATAAAAGCCGATCCTAAGCCAACCATTTTCGTCAAAAGTACCTGGGGCTTCCATTTGATTTTTGATGATAGCATGAAGGGCACTGCGCACTTGGGCTGGGTTCAAGGAAGCCGGCAGTTCCTGCATTAAAGCAATTTGTGACAACAATTGAAAAGCACCTACCCGATAGGGCAAGGAACGCCCAATAGGAGGATACGTACCCTCAGGTGAAATCATGCGTTCCTGAATAGCGGCATAACGTTGGGCTCGCTCCAAAAATTGATCTGCTTGGGTGATAAATCGGTGCCTGTACCTCCAATTGCTCAATTCGGCCTTCTTTTCTTTTAAGACACCCAATATATCCAACAGCATCGGTTGAATCACATAACTATTATAGTAGTCCCAATGAAAATCAGGACCATCACCGTACATGCCATCTCCAAGATACCACTCGTCGGTTTTGTTGAGTGCATATTCTATGCGAACCATATCTGCCTCGCCCTCAAATTTGAGCAAAGCGGCCTCAATCATACCCGTGAACAAAAGCCAGTTGCTGTAGGCAGGGGAAATCCCTCTGGTCGATTTCAATGCCTTGATCACATTTTCCTGCGTGCTTTTATCCAAGCGCTCCCACAATTGGTTTGGTGCCCTGATCAAAGCTTCCGCAAAGAAAGCGGCATCTACCAAAGGTTGGCCATCTTCTGAGAAATTCATATAATCTGCCGCATTGGGATTGGTGGCATTGGCAATACATTTCAAAGAAAGTTGTATATATTTTTCCCGCAATTTTCCTTCTTCGCTTTCATCAGGCCCTAATTCCAGCCAAGGTGCTATTCCCACGAGGGTTCGTCCGAAAGCCTCTAAATAAGTCACTTGGCTCCGGTCTCCCCAAGGGTTTGCCGTGACCTCTACCGGCATTTCAGCTTTTAATTTGTCTTCACTCAGTTTTTGTAGGACTGGATATGCAATAGTGGTCAACATATGGACAAAATAAGCTCGTGTTTTACTTTCCTCAGGAGCTAAGTCAAATTGTTCTGCCTTTGCTAAAGTTGAAATGAACAATAAGAATACAATAAAATAATTTCGTTGCCTCATGTTTTAATTATCAATGTATCAAACCGTTAAATCAGGATAATAAAATCTTAATCTAACGGTTTGGAATGTAAAATCAACAATAAAAGTATCGTTTTCAGCTGTTTTCTAGTCGAGCAGGGAAGTTTATAGCTCCGGGTGCAACCCGGAGCTATAATGTTATACCCCTATCGGGTATTTCCTATAAAAGAAATTTTCCTATAGACACTGATTGTCAACTTAATTATAGCCAGGGTTTTGCTTTAATGGCTCACCTTCTTTATTGTTCAATTGGATTTCGCTAAGGGGTATGGGTAGCAGTTTATTATCTTCCCTAAAACCGGTAATGATCTTATCGGCAGGTGCCGTGTCACCATTCATGGGTATTCGATCTTTAAGCTTGCCCATCCGTACAAGTGTCATGCGTCGGTTCTCCTCGGCAATCAACTCCCTGGCGCGTTCATCCAAAATAAAATCAATATCAACATCTGCGGCTGCTACCTTTCCTAAGTTTGGATCTGCCTGCTCAGTACGGGCTTTTTTAAAGGCCCTGTCACGCAATACATTGATATCGTCTGCTGCACCTTGGTTATCACCTTGGCGAAAGCGTGCCTCTGCTCGCAGCAAATAGGTTTCGCCCAAGCGCATCACAGGCCAATCCTTCACTAGCGCATAACCGAAATCATCGGTAGGGTCATAACCGCCCCATTTTGTTGGATAGGGGTACCAAACTTCCAAGCTATCCGTTCTGAAAGGGATAACCTTATCGCCTGTTTTTATAGTGATGTTCTGAACTCCTGCATCTTTTGCTACCCGGTATCCGTCAGCATCAACACCTATCTCGGCACTAAAATCTGGTCGGTTATAATTGGTAGTGCGACGAATGTTGAAATTGCTATTTCTTATGTCACCATCCAAGCCTTGCCATACCGTATATTTCATAAAGTTACTAAGGCGCAAACGGCCATTGCCACGACCACCCAGTGAATCAGCATTGACCATCCCATCCCATTTGTGATAGGCGGGCTGCCATACCCGACGATGTTGAGGATTGTCGATAGTTCCTCCTGTAACATCACGGTTATATTCCATTTGGAAGGTCCAGATGGCCTCTGTATTATCTTGTGAACGTCGCATATTTCCCTGACGAAACATGTCACGGTAATAATCTCCTCCTTCGCCGAGGTATTTGCCATAGCGCTCTTCAATCAGACTATACTTTCCTCCATCAATGATATCGGTTGCTGCTGTTTCTGCTTTAGCAAAGTAGCTATTATCTCGTATGCCTATACGGAGGTAGGCCTCTGCTGCCAATTGCCTCGCCATGTCTTTATTGATGCGACTCTCATAAACGGCTTCATCTACATTGGGTAGGTTATTAATAGCAAAGGTCAGATCTTCTTCGATCAGTTTATCTACCTCGGCAACCGGTTGACGTGTGTAATTGAATGTAGGTACGACAATGGATTCTTTCAACAAAGGGACATCGCCCCATAAAGTGACCAAGATATTATAAGCATAAGCCCGAAAGAATTTAGCTTCGGCACTGGCTACTGCATTGTCCTCACCTACTGCTGAAATAATGAGGTTAGCATTGTTAATGAAGTCATAGCATTTTTGCCATAAATAATTTACACCTCCATTTTCTGCATTTAAATCTGCATACTGATAAAAGGGATTTTCAACACCTTCTGTAGCACCAGCTACCGTTATATCAGTACCGATTTGCCAACATGAAAGAAAGCCTTGTCGCCCGCTATATCCCCAGAGTTCTGCATAGGTCCGGTGCAATCCCATCACTTGCGCCTCTATAGACGCTGGACTTGTCTGGCCAGTGCGGTATTCGGAGTATGGATCTTCCTCTAAGAAGCTATCGCTACAAGAAGAAGCGATCACCGCTAAGCTGATCAGTAGGATATATATTTTGATGTTATGTTTCATAGGTATAGTATTTATCTTTTCAAAGCTCTTAGAGCATTTCATGATTCGTTAAAATGTTAAGTTCAGCCCAACTACAAAACTACGTACCATAGGATAGTTAATCTGGTCATTTTCGCTACCACGTTGAATGTCCCTGGCTTCGGGGTCCCAGCCAATCCAATTCGTCCAAGTATAGAGGTTGCGTCCGCTTGCGTATAGTTGCAGGCCTGCAATACCAATTCTGTTGACAGCAGTTTCAGGCAGTGTATAACTCAAAGTCACATCTTTCAAACGTGTGAAGCTTGCATCAGAAGGAAAACCATAGCCATGACTGTTGGAATGGTTACCTAAGGAACGCCACTCATTACTCCTATTTTCTGGGGTCCAGTATCCAATGACTGCTGGAGCACTTCGACGGCCTAATTCATCGGAAGCAGCCCCAATCTGCGGGTTGTTTCTCAATGCTCCTTGCACAGTATTGATGAACACGCTCAAAGCAAAGTTTTTATAGGTAAAGGTATTCGTAAGACCACCGGTCCATTTTGGCGCCGTTTGTCCTAAAATAGAGCGGTCGTTGTCGTCTATCTTTCCATCATCGTTGAGATCAGCAAGTTTTAAATCTCCTGCCAATGCTGGGTCATCCCAACCTTTATTGGCTTCTGATGCAATTTCATCTTCCTGCCAAATCCCCACTTTGGTATAGTCATAGATAACACCTACAGGATGCCCAATAAACCAGCGGTTACCCAAATCGTCTTTGCCATCTCCGTACACATCCACAATTTTGTTTTTGTTGGTAGCAAATACGAGGGCCGAGGACCAGCTAAAGTCCTTTCTCACAATGTTATATGAATTGATGGTCAGGTCAATACCTGTATTCTCTACCTCTCCAATATTAGTCCATACATCGGCGAAACCTGTCAACCTGGGAAGCCTTTGCAATAGCAGCATATCGTTTGTATGGGATTTGTAAAAATCCACACTACCGGTAATGCGATTTCTCCACACTCCGAAATCAATACCTGTGTTGAAACCTGTGGTTTTCTCCCATTGCAAGTCGTCGTTACCCATTATGGATTTTACTTTCAATGTGGTATTGGATTTGCCTCCCATGGCCAGCGAATTCGAACTCATCAAGGCAAGGGTCTGGTAGATGCCAATGGCTTCATTGCCCGACACACCATAAGATAAGCGGAGTTTAAGGTTAGAGATAGCCTCCTGATTATTCATGAAGGATTCATTGTGGATATTCCAGGCGACTGCAGCCGAAGGAAAAGTACCGTATTTGTTATTTTCCCCAAAAACAGAGGCGCCATCACGACGTACCGTAAACGTAAGCATGTAGCGGCTATCATAAGCATAATTTATACGGCCCATTTGTGAGATAGAATGATAGAGATCAGCTTCTGAGGAAGCATTTTGATTAGAAGCGGACTCCAGGTTTCCCCATTTCAGATCATCGTTCGGAAATATCTGGCCAGTGGCCACAGCTTCCTGCCAATATTTGCTTTTTGCGGCATACAATCCTGTAAAGTCCAGGTGATGCCTGTCAAAGTCCTTGGCGTAGGTCAAAATATTTTCTACAGTGTAGGACTGTGACTCACGATTAATGATCCGACCCCAACCATTTTGGTTATATACTGACTTTCCTTCGTATTCATTTATTCGGACAGGAACGTAGGAATACCCTCCGTTGAACCTATATTTTAAGCCCGTAAGTGGTTGGAATATCTCTCCAAAATCTACTTCTGCATAACCGTTCAATGAGAGGTTGAACTGGCGACGTTCAGGATCTAATGTAGTAGGCAACAAAGGGTTGGCCCATAGCTGCTCAGAATACATAGGGTATTGGGTGAGCGTACCGTCTTCATTGTACATTTCGGCATAGGGGCTCATGGCCGCCGCTTGTAAAAGACTGGCACGGCCACCATCCCTATTGTGCGACACGAAAAATGCGGAAGTTCCGAAAGTGAGGTATTGGGTTGCCTGAAAATCGGTATTAGTTCTGAAGGAATACCGCTTATAATTGTAGCCCTTTAATATCCCTTTTTGATCAAAGTAATCAGCAGAGACATAATATTTGGCATTTTCGCTTCCTCCTGATATACTCACGTTATGGTTCTGGATAACCCCGGTTTGCATCACAGCATCCAGCCAGTCTGTAGTAATGCCATTTTGGTAGTTATCCCACTCAAATTGATTTCTTACAGGACCTCCATTATAAAGACTGGTATTTGTGATACGGGAATATTCTGCATAGCGCCTTAACAATTCTTCTGGTGAAGCAGGCTCTAAAATATGTGCTGCCTCTTCCACACCGCCATACCCACTGTAACGGATAGTGGGTGTTCCTGACTTTCCTCTTTTTGTCGTGATTAGAATAACTCCGTTAGAACCATTCACACCATAAATTGCCACTGCAGAAGGATCCTTCAAAATCTCTATGGATTCAATATCGTTAGGATTGATATCGTTAATAGAGCCATCTGTCCTCGATAGCGGAATCCCGTCTACTACAACATAAGGTTCGGAGGAGGCATTAATGGAGTTTCTTCCTCGAATTTGTACGGACGGGGCATCTCCCGGTATAGAGGAAGCTTGTGATACAGACACGTTAGCAACAGCGCCTTGTATAGCCTGCATCACGTTGTTCACGGGTAGTTTCTCTAGACGTTCTCTAGGGACCGAAGCTACCGATCCGGTAATATCGGAACGTCTTTGGGTACCATAACCTACCACCACAATTTCTTCAAGCTGGGTAATATCAGGCATCATGGTCAAGTTAATTGTCGACTGGTTATTGACGTTCACCTCCTCATGCAAGTAGCCAATATAACTAAAAACCAAGATGGCATCTGCCGGTACGGCGATAGTGTAGTTTCCATTGGCGTCAGTAATTGTACCATTGGCAGTGCCTTTTTCCATAACGTTTACACCGGGCAGCGTTCCTCCTTCATTATCTCTCACCGTGCCTGTGACAGTGGTGGTTTGCGCGCGCCCTTCAAATGCCAATGCTGCTATGAGCATTGTACAATAGATACTTTTAGGAATAGCCTTGAACATTTTGGAGAAATGCTTGGCCAATGCTGTAAAGTCTTTTTGCATAGATATAGTGTTTAGGTTAAAAATGTATTTTGATTGATGCTCGTTATACTCAATCATGCTCTCCGGGAGTATTTCAATCGATTGTTGAAGTCGTTAAGCCAATATTAGTGGCAAAAAACTTTTGAATTAAGGGAGGATTTGAGCAAAAAGAGGGGGTGTTTTAGGAAAAATGGAGGATAGGAAGATAAATTGTGTTTTTGACGTATCTTTATATGACATTGGAAATTATCTTTAGTACAAACAATGTATAAAATGAACTATTGTTTGTAATTTTTATTCC
>CAYTTV010000034.1:0-37756 GCA_964440915.1 uncultured Roseivirgaceae bacterium | reverse complement strand
TTAATAGTTGTTGTTTTATTAGGAGCAGGAAGTCATCTTCCTGCTCCTTTTATTTTCCTCTAATCGTTCTTTAATGTTCCAACGTATTAATGCACCGATGAGGGAATTGAGATTTAAGATTTAAGATACCAGACAGGAGGTAGACACAAGACTTTAAGTACCACATATAAGAGTAGCAGGGGCAATTGAGAGCAGGCAAGTACAAACCACCCCGTTTTGCCAGCGTAAGTTAGTGGTTGTTATACCAGAAAAATGGGCAGGTACGCATGGAAAAACTACCAATGTACGAGAAAGGTCGTCATTGGAATTTACGGGGTTTTGAGGGGTAAATATCCCGTCCTCCACGAATTAAACATTAAGTTTCATACACCCGCGGTATGTCTCGGACCCCAAATCTCAGACAGCAGATTTAAGATAGTGAGCCATTGATAGCAGGCAAGTGCCAAACTGAATAAACAGGTTATTGAGAATGGGAATTTAGTTACTTCCTAAGACTGCCATGTTAAGTTTGAGTTGGGAAACCAAGAAGCTTGAAAGGCTTGCTTCAATACGAATAACCTAGAGGGAAACCCTCCGTCCGTCACCCTATTGCCCCGCTAGGAGCTTGTTGGATAATCAGGAAGAATGGCTACCGTTGCGCCGTAATTCATTTCTTGATTATTTTCACTGTGATGGTTTCGCGCAGCGTGTTGGCTTTAAGCACATACATGCCTGATACAAGAGATTGTCCTATTGTCACTTGATCCCTCCCATCGCCTTTCTCTACCACCCTTCCCCAATGGTCATGGATGATATAGTTGAAGTTATCTTTTATATCCAAATGAAAACCATTCTTTGAAGGATTAGGATATAGATTGAATTGAGGTACTTTTGGAGCCTCCAAGAAGCCTGTTACAGGACCCTCTTCGTCATCATCATCATCTTCTTCTTCAGGTATACCTCCAACTGCTGCTATGTCCATGTCTTCTCCCAAATAAAAGCTGGGATGTGGGGGTTGATTGTAACCCACATTTTGCCAAGCAATGGCTGTTCTATATTGTCGGTTTTGCATAAGGGTATACATCCTGTGGGTAGTGGGAATAGTCGTGGAGAATATGAGCAATTTGTCATTGTCGGTATGCCTGAAAATGACCTCTTCTCGCCAATCTCCCAAAATGTCTGCACTCAAGGCAGGAGTGGCTTTTGTGCTATTGTTGCTGACAGCACCATAATTTCCGGCAGTAAGCAGTCTGGTCGATGAACCATTAGTATAGACCCATTTGTCTATTTTGTCACCATCGAGCAACTCACGCTGCAAGTCGCCGTCCCACCATATGCCAAAATTCATGCTTGGTTTATTGTCTGATATCTTTTCTCCTTTCACATTATAAAGCCCTCCTTTGGCACCCCATAGCTCATAACCTTTATGTCTAGGGTCGATATCCGCCGCCATAGCCCTGCCAATATCACCTGTCGTAGGAACACCCCAAAGTCGTTCACCGGTTAAAGCATCCCTAAAGCTCAGGCCCATGCCATCGTAAGCACTTTCACTCTCGTGACAAGCCCATACTTCCAGTCCCGGCCTATCGGGATCCATATCGCTCATGTGCAGGGCATCGCCATGCCCAAAACCTGTTGAGTATAGTCCTGTGCCATCATCGTCTATGGTCATGGAGCCGTACACGATTTCATCTTTTCCATCGCCATCAATGTCCCCTATTGTCAAGCTGTGATTGCCTTGACCCGCATATTTATCATTTCTGTCAGCATCAAATACCCATCGCTGTGTAAGTGCTCCATTGCGCCAATCCCAAGCCACAAGCGCAGACCTGGTGTAATAGCCTCGTGCCATCAGCAGGCTGGGCTTTTCACCATCAAAATAGCCCACACCTGCTAGAAAACGGTCTACCCGATTGCCATAGCCATCTCCCCAGACTTCATCGAGCTGTGCAGAGGTAGGGGACTGCGTAGAAGGATGTCTGGCAGGAATGTAGTCGGTTGTGGCCATGGCTGCACCTGTTTCCCCATTGAAAATGGTCAAAAATTCAGGTCCTGCGAGAATCCATCCCTCTCCATTTCGATAGTCAGCTTCTGTATCTCCAATAGGAATGCCTATCCCATCAATCGTGCCATCTGCTGTTTTACAAGCTACTTCTGCCTTGCCATCACCATCCAAATCATATACAATAAATTGCGTATAGTGTGCCCCTGCTCGTATGTTCTTACCTAAATCTATCCGCCATAAGTGAGTGCCATCCAATTTATAGGCATCGAGATAAACATTGCCTGTATAACCTCCCTGAGAGTTGTCCTTTGCGTTAGAAGGGTCCCATTTTACGATGATCTCATATTCCCCGTCACCGTCCAGATCACCCACGCTACAGTCATTAGGACTATAGGTATAGTTTTCTCCTGTTGGCGTAGTGCCTCCCTCAGGCACCTGTAGAGGAATTGTGAAAAAAGGCTGATCCCAAGCTTGTGTACTTTCGCCCTCTTGTTCCACACCATCGATAATGGGCTTGACGGTATAAACGCTATGAGCGAAGTTGGCATCGGTAATATTGGTATAAACTATAGGAGATGCATTTATTTTTATATCCTCACGGTATACGTTGAAGGCGATATCGATAGGATCAGTTTTGAGCATCCGCCAACTAATAAAAACTTTATTGGGGGAATTGGTATCCCGAATAGCGACAACACCTCTACCTAAATTCTCAGATTGACCATAGGTAAAGGCAGGGACTGTTATAAAGAATACAAACAATAAACAGGCTGCGTTAAATTTGTAAAAATTCTTTTTCATAAAATAGGAATGATTTAGCCATTAGGTCAGCCATTAATTAAATATGGGCTGCAACATGCCCAATATTGAGAGTTTTGTTCAATATGCCATCCTGTGCTGTCCCGTATTGAAAGTATCAATGAGCTGATTGTTAGTGTACAGATGGATTGATATAGCGATGAACGACCGTGAGAATAATTTTAAATTTTAAGGTGTGATTCTTGATTTTGGGAAAAGGCATTTACATGGGAAGAATGAGCAAACCAAAAAGACCTGTTCTATCATTCAATCATTTTCCTTTACTTTCTGGGGGGTCACCCCGACACGGCAACGGGATACGGCAGGACAGTAGTGTAGGAAAAAAAGGAGAAATTTCAATCCTTTAGGACAGATTTGGGAGGCTAGCGATCCTTACAAGGTGATGGCATCAATGAGGATTTAAGCTTTTAAATTGTCTTTTAACATCCATTGTTTATCTAAACTCATATCAGAAAAGAGCGATTATGATTTCAAAAAAGCTTTGCATAGCCGGTTTCCTGTTTATTCTCATCTCTGGAGTAGGTTTTTCACAAGACTCCAATTTAAAGGAGGTGCAATACTTGTCGGGCACAGACAATGAAAACACGGTTGCATGGGATTTTTACTGCACTGGTGGCCGAAATAGTGGGTATTGGACTACCATTCAAGTCCCTTCTTGTTGGGAGCAGCAAGGTTTTGGCACCTACAACTACGGTCGCGATTATGTGACTTACGGCAAGAATTTCCGGTTTGCCGACGAGAAAGGTATATATAAGCACCAGTTTACTGTGCCTGATAAATGGAAGAATAAGGCAGTGTATATAGTCTTCGAAGGTTCCATGACAGATACCGAGGTGAAGATTAATGGGAAACTAGCTGGGCCTATACACCAAGGGGCATTTTATAGGTTCAAATATAATATTAGCGATAAGATCGATTTTGGCAAAGACAACTTATTGGAAGTAACAGTTTCCAAAATGTCGTCGGACAAATCGGTAAATAATGCAGAACGCTTGGCAGATTACTGGATTTTTGGTGGGATTTTCCGTCCCGTATATTTAGAGGCCTATCCACAAGAACACATAGATTATACTTCTATAGATGCAAAAGCTGATGGCTCATTCTCTATGAATGTCTACTTAAAAAACCCTAAAGCAAAGCGGGAAGTGCATGCCACAATTATGGATGCAGAAGGTAAAATAGTGGGTACGGCTCAAGCTACCGTACAGAAAAATGACACCTTGGTGAATTTAAAAACTACGGTTAATGATCCTTTATTATGGTCAGCGGAAACGCCTCACCTCTATCGTGTAGTCACCGCTATCCAAGCCGAAAAAAATAAGCTATATGAATCTACCGATAGATTCGGTTTTCGGACTATTGAGATAAGAAGAGGAGATGGGATATACCTGAATGGGCAACAAATTAAGATGAAAGGTATAAACAGGCATGTATGGTGGCCAGAAACCGGCCGTACGGTAAGTCCCGCCATTGATTTGAAGGATGTTCAGTTGATGAAAGAAATGAATATGAACGCCGTGAGGTGTTCCCACTATCCGCCAGACAAGAGCTTCCTTGAGTACTGCGACTCTTTGGGCCTGTATGTGCTGGACGAGCTGGCTGGTTGGCAGACTGCTTACAGTACAAAAGCAGGTAAGCCACTGGTACGGGAGTTGGTGAAACGGGATGCGAACCACCCTTCTGTTATTTTTTGGAGCAATGGTAATGAAGGCGGGCACAACTTTGATTTGGTGGATGAGTATGCCAAATATGATCACTCTAATCGGCCTGTAATACACGGACATCACCGGCCAGGCAATGCTTTTAATGGCATTGACTGCAATCACTACGAGAACTATTACAGCAGTCAGCAGATATTAAGTGACTCGCTTATTTACATGACTACCGAATTTTTGCACTCGCAAGATGATGGGGGAGGAGGTACCTCTCTAGCAGATTTCTGGGAGCTGCACTGGAATGCCGAACGGTCTGGAGGTGGGTTCCTTTGGGCGTTGGTTGATGAAGGCGTGGTTCGCACCGATTTCAATGGCGTAATCGATGTGAATCGTGTGAATGCCCCAGACGGCGTTGTTGGGCCTCATCGACAGAAGGAGGGAAGCTTTTATGCGATACGGGAAATATTTTCACCCGTTAAAATTACTATGAAAAAACTGCCAGAATCCTTTAATGGAAGAATAGCGGTGGAGAACAGGTATCATTTCACCAATTTAAGTGAGTGTTCTTTTCAATGGGAGCTTGTCAACTACAGAAAGCCAGGAGAATTGTTTGCGGGCAACAAGGTGATGAAAAAGGGTAGAGGTGTAGGGCCGTCAGTGGCTCCTGGTGAAACGGGTAGCTTACAGCTCAACTTACCATCGGATTGGAAGGATCATGACCTACTACAGCTTTCTGCTTATGATCAACACGAGGCTTTGATCTATACCTGGACATGGAACATTAAAAATAATGAAGCCTTGTTGGATGGAATTGTTCAGTTGGAGACAGATGCTGTTGCAGAACTTGAAGAAACGGACTCTACCATTGCCTTGAGTGGCGGGGATATCACAGTCGTACTCAGCAAAAAAGACGGTACTATAGTAGCACTTCAAAATAAGACGAGCTATTCTCTTGATTTCGGAAATGGTCCGGTGCTGGTAGGGGGGGATGCAAAACTCTCGGGCATAAAGCACTACAAGGAAGGGAAGACACAAGTAGTGGAGGTCGGCTATGAGGGTGACATGCGCTATGCCAAATGGATTATGCATGGAAATGGCTGGTTGAGTCTCGAATATGAGTACGCCTTAATTGGCGAACATCCTTTTACAGGGATTAGCTTTACCTATCCAGACAACTTTGTAATCGGAGCAAAATGGCTTGGCAAAGGACCTTACCGCGTATGGAAAAATAGGACGCAAGGATTATCGCATAATGTATGGGAAAATCTGTACAACGATACGCATACAGGAAGTGCTCCTTGGATTTACCCAGAATTTAAAGGGTATTTTGCAGACATCACATGGATGGAATTCAATACTGCCCAAGGGAAGTTTCTAGTAGCGACCAAAGAAGATGATCTATTCGTTCGAAGGCTAGATTTTTATGGCTTGTCAGGGATAAAGCCGCATCCTGACCTGCCTGTTGGCAACATTTCTTTTTTGGACAATATCCCTCCATTAGGCACAAAGCTAGCCTTGAGAATTAGCAGTAATACAAAAGACCTTGGACCCGAAGGTGAACTGAACAAGGTGGACGGCCCTATTAAAAGAACATTGTATTTCTATTTTGGCCTACCTGAAACAGAAAATACAGCACCGCTTCAATACAATGTGCCTGCACAGAATGAATTGTTTTAATGTGGGAATGGACAGGACAAGTATATAAAAGGGTTGGACTTATCCGATCTTAATAGAAAGAAAATATAGTTATGGAAGCGATAATGGAGCAATTTTCTTTTGAGAAGGGGTTGCTCCTTATCGCATTTTTAGATTACAAGAATTGAAGTGATTGCTCTTGTTTTTTTAAATGGTTAATTAGCAGGATATTACAGGACACTTTGCGCTTTTTTTATCAATATCTTTATAGACAATCGTACAGCTCTACGCTTCGATTATTTTTAGCCATTCCATTGTAATTCCACGAATTTTTATTGGATAGTCTGGCCGCAAATTTACTTTTTACTTTAATCTGCATACTTATGAAGAAACTCAACAGCTTATTTTTTTGCATGATATTGACCTTTGGGGCAATATTGTTTTGTAGTAACGCATACGCTCAGGGCGAAGTGACCCGCTCAGGCAGCACCTGGTCTGCTAGGGTAAACGGCAATACGGTTTATACAGGAAGTAGAATGTTTGATGCTGTAAATGCCGCTTGTAATAATATGGGAGCCGGCACCATCAATATTAGAAATTCTGGTGATTCTGGCCCCGATGGCGGCAGTGTATATGCCATAAGGCCTAGAGCCAACCAAACGTTGGATTTTCATGGCCACACTGTTAATTGCAATGGAGGGGATTTAGTGGTAGTGGTGCATGCCGACAGAAGAGACGGTATTACAGTCCGTAACCTGCATGTTACGGGCAACCCACGTTATGGCCTTTGGTTTAGAGGCTGCTCTAATGTTGCCATTTCCAACATCACCATGAATCTCAGCAATAATAGTCCCGTTGGTCTGGGTATTAGGGTCGACGCATCTACTGGCCCTGCAAGCAACCTTACGATAAGCGGCAACATAAATATTAATGGTTCCGCAGGCCATGCGGTTGAAACGTATGGTGTAGATGGTTTTAGCATCGGCGACATCACAGCCAACAATACAGGCGGCTGTGGATTGCTTTTGAACGACTCCAGAAACGGTACTGTAGGAGTAGTAACAGGTAGCTATAATAATCAAGGAGGAGGATATGCTACTTTTAGAGTAGCCAATAACAATGGTCCGAACGTTTCGGTAGAAGGGGTTTATTCCCGTAACTCTGGCCGGGGGTTTTTTAGTGTTTCTGGTAGCCATGGCACTACAATTGGTTGGGTAGACATTGCCAATACGTCCAGTCACGGTATATTTCTTGAAGATGCTTCTAATACCCATGTTTTGAGTGGGACAGTATCCAATGGCAATCCAAACTGTCAGGAGGTGAGAACCTCAAGCAGCACCATTAATGTTTCGGGCTGCGGAGGTTCTGGCGGAGGTGGCGGGCCGAGCTGCGGTACATGTGGCAGTGGCATAGTCAACAATGGTGTGTATAGAATTACGCCAAAACACGCTACTTCTAAAGCATTGGAACTATACAATTTTTCCTCCTCCAATGGAACCAACATCAACCAATGGGAATATTGGGGTGGCGACTACCAGCATTGGAGAGCAGTAGACAGGGGCAATGGGTATTGGAGCTTTCATCCCGTTACTGCCACTGGCAGGGCTATGGACGTGGCCAATATCTCTACGGCCAATGGTGCCAATATTGCCCTGTGGGATTATTGGGCGGGAAATGGGCAGCAGTGGTATTTTTCCAATGCAGGCAGTGGTGGCTGGGTTCGGATCATGTCTCGCTTAAGTGGGAAGTGTGTAGATGTGATCGGGGCCGGAGATGGTGCCAACATAGAACAGTGGACATGCCAAAGTGGTTTCCAAAATCAAATGTTCCGTTTTGAGCCAGTGGGTGGAGGAAGTTCAAATAGTAATGACCAAAAGCTCTTTTCAAAACAAGGAGACGGGGTAAGGATTTCGGTCTTTCCCAACCCAGCATCAGATGCTGTGAATATTGATTTTCCTTCTGCCCCCTCTATCCCTGCCACGATTAAACTCATGAATGTGACTGGGCAGGAAATCTATAATAAGGAAGTTAAAGGAAGCTATGTGATGGATGTAACATCTTTTTCAAAAGGGATATACATACTGTCCATTGAGTACGAAGGTGAAAATACCATGCAAAAGATTGTGCTTGAATAAGACTTCAAGCATGGTGTGATTATATTGTTGCTTATTACTTAAAGATCCCTCAACTTCATAGAGAGGGATTTTTTTGTTTTAAACCGAATCACGGTGCCTTTGCAAGCTAAATAAGAAAGGCGTTAATAGAACTGCTTTCGGACAAACATGGGAAAGCGGCTATGGGTGAGCATGGTGTGGGATAAGCCTAAAGGAAAAATATTCATTGGGTATGTAACGATTAAGGATAGCAGGAATGTCACCAAATTGACGTGAGCCTGAACCCTCCATTGTCCTCTGATTCAAAAAAGCATATAAGGTCGATCCAGGAATGGTGATTGATAAGATCATTATAGACCTGAAGGGACTACAGAAAGCTTATTCTAAAATTCCTAAAACGAATAAGCAAGATTTCCTATAGACATTAAGTATAAAAGAACGCATTACAGGATATAACAGGATAGGGATTTAGGATTTTCTTTTTATTCTTACAATGGATTAATAATTGAGACAAAAGACAATAACCTAAATTAAAATTTATGGTGGATAAGTTAGTTGCAATTCGAAAAGTTATACTATTAAGTGCACTTGGGATATTAAGCTTTGCTTGTACGCAAAAAATAAGCACGAGTTTGCCTGATAATGAAGCAATTCTCAAAACCCTCACTTTAACAAATGATTATTTTATGAACGAGTGGCCGGATCCAGGCGAAGTAATCATAACCAACAAAACCAGACCGAGCAATATATGGACAAGGGCAGTATATTATGAAGGATTAATGGCATTGTACAGGATGGATCCTCAGCAACGGTACTACGATTATGCCGTGGAGTGGGGCGAAAAGCATAATTGGGGCCTTACAGGTGGCGACAGCATCCGCCATGCCGACTTCCAGACTGCCGGGCAGATTTATATAGAGCTATACAATATCGATCCTCAGCCAGAGCGCATCAAGTCCATAAAAATAGCGATTGATAATATGGTGCATAGCGACAAATCAGACGACTGGACCTGGATTGATGCCATACAAATGGCCATGCCAATATTTGCCCAGTTGGGTGTCCTATACGACGATGATGCCTACTATGAAAAAATGTATGACTTATACAGTGCCACTAAAAATGAAATAGGAGGGGGATTGTACAATCCTGAGCATGGCTTATGGTGGAGAGACGCAGACTTCGTGCCACCCTTTACTTCTCCTAATGGGAAGGATGTTTACTGGTCGAGAGGAAATGGATGGGTCGTAGCTGCATTGGCGAGAGTGATGGACATAGTGCCTGAAAGCACCCCTCACTATAAAGAATATGAGCAGGATTTCTTGGCTATGGTGGAAGCGCTTGTGCCACTACAAAGGGAAGATGGTTTTTGGAATGTAAGCCTGCACGACCCGAACCATTATGGAGGAAAGGAAACTTCTGGGACTGCTTTTTTTGCCTATGCTATGGCCTGGGGAGTAAATCAGGGATTGCTTGACCGAAACAAATACGTTCCGGTCATAGCTAAAGCCTGGAACGCCATGGTTGAGGATGCTGTACATCCGAATGGTTTTTTGGGATATATGCAAGGCACTGGGAAAGAACCCAAAGATGGGCAGCCGGTAACCTACGATAGCAAACCTGATTTTGAAGATTATGGTCTAGGGGCCTTCTTGCTTGCCGGAACCGAAATCATGAAAATGCAGTAAGGTTTAGGTAAAACAAAGGTAACCTTCGACTTTGAGGGTGATAGACTGTGCAAAATAAAAGTGAAGCAATGGCACTTACTGATCTTCCTTCGTAGATGGAACGAAGTAGATCGAGGCCATTGCTTCTTTTGTTTTAATATGTTTGGAAGTTGGTATGCCAGTTGACCTGCCTGCCAAAGAGCACTATAGAGGATTGAAGCACCAATGAATTATTCTACTAGAATCCCTTCTAAATGGTGTTCTTGTAGCAAAACCAATACGGTAGTGTTAAAATTATTCAGCACGTCTGAGGCTTTCTATTGCAAAGCGTTTTCTGAGACGTCAATGCCTGCCTTAGCTTTATGTTTTCCTCGACAGTAATAGGATTTAAAAACAATCGTGAACATTACATCATAGCGCTAAATATATCTATATAAAAATATTTTGAAGTTTAATAATGTCAAAAACACGTTTAATATACGATTAGAGCCATAATTTAATTAATCCTATTTTATATTGGCTGAGAGCAGGATACAACAGGATAGCTTTTAGTAATGACTAAGGTATATTTAATATAAAATAATGGTAAATAACAATAGACACCTTACATGTTACATATGAAATAAATCTACTTATTCTAATTCCATGCTATAGCCGGAGCTTACACTAAGGCCATGTTCAAAGGTCTGTTTCAGTTAGGAACAGCATTATAGCATATTGCCAAAGTGTGAACACTACGTTTCTTAATTTTTCCTAAGAAGCATCCGCTAATCCGAAAATAACACATTATTGATCTTGAACTGATGCTGAAATCAGTTCCCTAAGATTGCTTTGTCTCTGGTTGATCGAATCAGCAATGAGTGCAATCGATTGAAGTACTTGATTTTATAATCACCCATATAATTATGATCAAATCAGCGAAATTATTATTATGCTATTTATCACTATTGGCTCTTGTCGCTAGTTGTCGCGAAACGGCTATAGAAGAATATTACGCTCGACCGGAGACCTTAGAGGATCCTATATACCAACAGTTAGCAACGAAGGGGAATTTCAAGAGCTTTTTATCTGTAGTTGACAAGGCAGGATACAAACAGACCTTGAGTGGTGCCGGTTACTGGACTGTTTTTGCTCCAAATGATGATGCCTTCAAGCAGTACCTTGAAGAGAATGGTACGAGTATAGAAGCAATGGATAGCGCAACAGCTAGAGACCTTGTTTCTTATGCATTGGTTTATAATTCATTTAATTCCCAAAGACTTGTTGATTATCAGTCCAATCTAGGCTGGGTCGAAGACGAGGCGTTCAGAAGAAGAACAGCGTACTATACCGGCGTATATACCGAAGATCAGATTACCGTAGGAGGGCAAGTTTTGCCCCAACAGAAAGCGGTCTCTTCCAATAGGAATGGCGGATACGTATCTGACGATAATAACAATAAGTATATCCCTTACTTTATGCAGCAGTACTTCGACAAGAAGCTGTTGTCAGATTTAGACTACAATTATTTTTATCCTTCTTCGCTCTATACCGGATTTAATGTTGCAGGTGCTAAGGTTGTCGAGAAAGACATCTTGGCTGAAAATGGAGTGATTCATGTTATTGATAAAGTGATTGCGCCATTGCCCAATATAGAACAGTATATGTCGGATAAGCCTGAATATACTTCCTTTAAGGAGTTGTTCGACAAATACATGACTGTTTTTGTTACTCATCCAGAAGTTACCCGCCGCTATCAAGTGCTCACAGGAAGTTCTGATCCAGTGTACGTGAAATTTTATGACAGTCAGCTTCCTTTCTCTCCTAACAACGAGAACTGGGAAAAATTAACCGACAATGACGGGCAATCTAATAGTTGGTCCATTTTTGTTCCTACAAATGAAGTGCTGGATCAATACATCCAAGACGTTTTGTTGGAACACTATGAATCCTTGGAAAAGATACCGGTGAACATCATCAGGGATTTTCTTTCTGCTCATATGTGGGGTACTGTGGTTTGGCCCACGCGATTTGCAACCACCAGTAACAGTTTTGGAGAAGAAGCGCGCTTTGATGCAGCCAGTGATGTGGTAGATGCCCAGGTCTTGAGCAACGGTTTTTTTTACGGTACAAATAAGGTGCAAGAGGCTAATGTCTTTCATACCGTATATGGCAAAGCTTATTTGGATCCTGACTACTCAATGATGATCAGGGCATTGGAGGGCGACCTGAAGCTTACGGTATCCAATCCGGCAGTGAAGTTTACCATGTTTTTGATCTCAAACGATGCCTTGACAGAAGCGGGTTTTTCATGGGATACGCGCTTTCAACGATGGGTGTATTCGCCGCCAGAAGGTGGAGCAGAGCTTGTCGGAGGCCAGGCAAGTATACGGCTCCAGCGTATTATTAATCTTCATATAGCCTTTACTTTTTTGAATGAGCTGGACGATCTAAGTGAAGAGGGTATAGTGGAAACATTTGGGGGAGAATATATAAGATATAATAATGGAGAAGTAGTGGCTGCTGGCAACCTTGACAGTGGGGAGATGGTGAACACTTCAAACCGGACAGAGACGACAAATGGCGTCGTTTACTATATAGATCGAATATTGAACATATCGGATAAGAAAGTAAGTGAGCATATAGGTCAACAGCCTGAGTTTTCTTCCTTTTATCAATACTTGGTAAACTCGCCATTGATGTATAACGCCTCTACGCTTGACATCGACGGGGTAGATACAGGAACGCCCTATACCTTCTTTATCCCAACAAATGCTGCCATAACGCAGGCAGTAAACGATGGTGTTTTGCCAGGCACTCCTATAAATCCGGATCATCCCGAACTGGGACTGCAGCCCAACTTTGCCCCAGCTTCCACAGAAGAGCAAAATCAGGTAGCCAGTTTTCTTCGCTATCACATTTTGGCCAACGACAATATAGTGGGCGACGGAAAGAAGGATGGGTCTTATGAGACGCTATATCAGAACTTGGATGGAGGGATAGGACAACTTAGAATAGATACTATGTCTCCAGGGCAATTACAAGTAACGGATGCGCATTACCGCCCTGCTAATATCATCATTGAAAATAGCAATGTGCTATCGAACAGAGCAATTCTTCATCAGATTGACAATTATTTGCTGTATCAGGAAAATTAAGAAATAGACAATGAAAAAGACATTCAAGGAAACCTGTTATGTGATGTTCTCTCTTATGTTTTTGGTTTACAGCACTGACATACAAGCGCAAGGTGTACAATCAAATACAGGTAGTGGGCAGATATTAATTCAAGGGAAAATAACGGATGCAGAAACAGGTGAAGAGCTGATCGGAGTGGTGGTGACAGAAGTGGATAGCGAAGGAAGGATTGTGTCCGGTACCGTTACTGATATTAATGGAAACTACGCCTTAAGGATGAGAAACGGCCAAAATAAAGTGGTCGTCCGCTATTTGGGATATCAAAATAGTGTATGGGAGGTTGGCAACCTTTCGCAACTAAACGTGCAACTAAGGCCTGATACCGAGACTTTGGGTACTGTTGATATTGTAGCTGACAGAATTGTTACTACTGGGTTTCTGCAAATAGCAGAGCGGGAACAAACCGCCGCTATTGCCAGTATCGATGCCAAAGAATTGGCTGAAATGCCCAGCACATCAATCGACCAGGCACTGCAAGGACGTATAGCAGGGGTGGATATCGTGGCCAACACGGGAGACCCTGGAGCAGGAATGTCCATTAGAATCAGAGGAACGTCTTCCATCAATTCCTCTTCAGAGCCGCTTATTGTCGTAGATGGGATGCCCTATGATATTGAAATAGCATCCGACTTTAATTTTTCTACTGCCGATGAGCAAGGTTATGCCCAACTGCTTAACATAGCACCATCTGATATTCAGGAGATTACTGTGTTGAAAGATGCTGCCGCAACAGCAATTTGGGGTTCCAAAGCTTCAAACGGAGTCCTTGTCATCACGACCAAAAGAGGGGCAAAAGGAACGCCTACGCTTACCTACAATTTTAAAGGAACGGTTACCCAGCAACCAAAACCTATTCCGATGCTCAATGGAGATCAATACTCTATGTTGATACCCGAAGCGTACATGAACAGAACGGGTGTGCCTTTGAATACAACGAATGTTAAGGAATTCCTTTATGATCCCAACGACCCCTATTACTATTATAACTATAGTAACAATACCGATTGGATAGAGGCAATTACGCAGACCGGTTTTATTAACGACCACAACCTCTCTTTGTCGGGAGGTGGGGATAAAGCAAGGTATTATGCTTCTGTGGGATATACCGGACAAACGGGTACGACTGTCGGAACGGACCTCAAACGAATCTCCACTAGAATAAATTTGGACTATACGGTTTCTGATAGGATACGCTTTAGGACAGATCTTTCCTATACGAATTTAGACAATAACCAAAGTTACACGGACAAGATCAGGTCCACTGCTTACAATAAAATGCCCAATATGAGTCTGTATGAAGTGGATGAATATGGCAATATAACGCCTAACTACTTCTCTCCGTCCAACAACATACAAGGAGGGTTTGGGCTATATAATGATGGCGATAAAACAAAAGTATCGGGTACGTTCAATCCATTGGCCATGGCTTTAGAAGGCCAAAACCATCTTATAGGTGAACGGATTATTCCGAAGTTCAACATTCAATATGAGGTAATACCAGAGCTGCTTTTTGCCACTGCTGATGTGCAGTTCGATATCAATAATAGCAAAACCAATACTTTCCTGCCGCAAACAGCCACAGGACGACCATGGACAGAAACAGTTGTAAACAGAGCTTCGGATTTTGACATCGATCAGTTCAGCGTGATCTCAAAAACCAACTTGCTATATGTGCCGAAGTTGGGTGAAGATCATAACCTGCAAGCATTGGTATCCTTCATGACTTTTGATTACAGGGTCGAGGCGCATGGCGTAATGACTTCTAATACAGCTTCTACTTTACTTCAAGATCCTTCTGTGCCCTCAAGAATCCAAAACGAAGAGCTTAAGTTACAGGCAAGTACTTCGCAAAATAGAAGCATAGGGCTTTTGTTCAATATGCAGTACGGGTATCTCGATCGATACATCATCAATGGTAGTATCAGGAGAGACGGTAGCTCGAAGTTTGGAGAGAACCATCGCTATGGCACTTTCCCTTCAATATCAGCTCGGTGGAGGGTGTCCGGTGAGCCTTTCTTGCAAGGCTTGACCTTCCTTGATGATTTGAGCTTAAGGGGCAGTTATGGTACCAGCGGAAACGAACCTAGGGCCAGCTATGGCCATTTCAACATCTATAACAATTTTGCATGGAACTACCTCGGTATGTCGGGGGTATATCCTCAAAATATGGAGCTCAAAAACCTGAAGTGGGAAACCGTAGAGCAGTCGAACATAGGCCTGAACCTGCAACTCTTTAGAGGAAGAATAGGCTTGGACGTGGATTTTTATAAGAAGCGGACCAATGATATGTTTTTTGAGAATCTCAATATTTCTTCCATATCTGGCTTTAGCCGCATAGATATGAACGTGGGCACGATGGACAATCAGGGCTGGGAAGTCTCTTTGTTCACTACGCCTTACAAAAGGGATGACCTTACTGTCAATTTTAACCTGAACCTCGCTAGGAATGAAAATATCATCCGGGAGATATCGGAGTATTATCCACGTTCTGCGGGCAACCTTTCTCGCAATGGAGAGTACCTGATCACGATTCAAGAGAATAATCCTTTTGGCTCCTTCTATGGCTATAAGTACAAAGGAGTGTACAAAGACGAGGAATCTATTGTAGGCAGAGATAAAAATGGCAACCCAATAGTAGGGCCTAACGGGCAAGTAGTCCCTATGCGTTTCTACTACCCTATAGTAGATTATATCTTCCAACCAGGCGATGCCTTCTATGAAGACATCAACCATGACGGCAATATAGATTATATGGATGTGGTGTATTTGGGCAATGCCAATCCAAAGTTGACGGGTGGTTTTGGCCCATCGGTCACCTACAAAAATTGGAAGCTGAATCTCTTCTTCAACTTCAGATACAAGTTTGACATTGTGAACAGGACAAAGATGTTGACGGAAAACATGTATGGGTACGACAACCAGAGCACGGCTGTTCTAAGGAGATGGCGGAAGCCAGGAGATGATACCGATATCCCAAGAGCACTCATTGGACATGGCTATAATTGGCTAGCTTCTGACCGGTACGTAGAAGATGGCTCATTTCTCAGATTTAAGTACATCACCTTGAGGTATAACTTCCCTGAACACCTGGCACGCAAGGTAGGGGCCAGTAATGTAGATATGTGGATGACAGTAGAAAACCTGCTCACCTTTACAAACTATACAGGGCAGGATCCTGAAGTTACATTAAGAGGAAGTGAGCCGCTCAGGATTGGTTTTGACGAATCGAGGACGCCGCCGGTCAAATCCATATCATTTGGACTAACTGTTAGATTTTAAGGTATGATAGCGCGAAAATTCATGAAAATAATCACACAAAATACGATAAAATCTTTGCTGGCAGCAGTGCTTGTCTTTGCATCAGCATGTGATAACTATCTTGACCTAAAGCCTCAGGATGGTATTGTACGACAAGATTTTTGGAAAACCAAAGAGCAGGTGCAATCTGCCGTTATCGGCATCTATGCATCTATGTTAGAAGGAGACCTTTCTGAGAGGCTTTTCCTATATGGAGAGCTGAGAGCAGACATGTTAATGCCCAATTCAGGTGTCAGAGCCGAAGAAATGGAGATTATCAATGGCAATATTTTAGAAACCAACAGCATAGCAGATTGGCGCTCATTCTATCGAACCATCAATTACTGCAATACCGTCTTAGACTTGGCCCCTCAGGTGCTACAGGAGGATGGTACGTTTAGCGAAGGACAATTAAATGCCTATTTAGCAGAAGCTTTGACCATTAGAAGTTTAATGTACTTCTATTTGACTAGGAGCTTTAGGGACGTTCCTCTGAAGTTGGAAGCAACGATCAGTGACGATCAGGACATAGCACTTCCTAAGAATACTCAAGAGGAAATACTGGAGCAAATCAGTCAGGATTTAATTAAAGCCGAAGAGTGGGCGGTGTTCACCTATGGCAATTCAGCTTACGATAAAGGCAGGGTGACCAAGTACACCGTGAATGCCCTACAAGCAGATGTGTACCTATGGATGGAGGATTATGACAATAGCATAACAGCCTGTAACAAAATCATTAATTCCGGGCAGTTTGGCTTGGTGGAGGGCACAGGTAATGCTTTGTGGTTTCAAGAACTTTATGGAGTTGGCAACTCAAACGAAAGCATTTTTGAACTGCAATTTAATGCCCAAAAGACCAACCCGTTTTTTCAAATGTTCGATGCCAATACAGGTAGACGATTTTTGGCGTCTCCGACTGTGATCGAAGAAGTCTTTATGATGGATATGGACAACCCCTTGAATATAGATATCAGGCTGGCGGCTTCTGTAAGGCCTTCGAACAGCACATTATGGAAGTACCTGGGACTTACTTTAGACGAAGGCAGAAGCCTGAACGATTCCTATGCACATTGGATATTTTACCGATACGCTGATATATTATTGATGAAGGCAGAAGCATTGGCGCAGAAAAAGGATGACCTAAGTGGGCAGGAAGCAATAGCACTCATTGAAGCCGTCCGCGAAAGAGCCAATGCACTGCCTATGACAGAACGCAACGTAGCTCCATCCGATAGTAGAGGAATAACAGACTATATTTTAGAAGAGCGGAAAAGGGAATTTGCCTTTGAAGGGAAAAGGTGGTTTGATGTTTTGCGAAATGCCAAGAGAAATAATCATGAACGATTGGATATCATTATCGATATGGCTACAGCTAGTGCCCCGCCTGATCGGCAGCAGACAATTGTGAATAAATACAAAGATGTGAACAGCCACTATTGGCCCATCTTCCTGTACGAAATTGAGACCAATAAAAACCTGGTACAGAATCCATTTTATGGCCAATAAACTATCCAATTATGAAAAATATACTTAAACAACAGAATGCAATAGCAAAGTTTAGTGCTGTTTTGATAGCGCTGACTTGCTTATACGGTTGTGTTCAAGAGCAATTGGATCTGAAGACCACCAGCGATGTGAATATGACGGGTTATTTTGAACAATATCCTGAACAGTTTTCTCAATTTATGCGCGTTCTCGAGTTAACAGGTAATGATGGATTTCTAGCAGCCTATGGGGCGTATACAATTTTTGCCCCTACCAATGATGCTTTTGCTGCTTTATTGCAAGAGCAGGGCAAGACCTCAGTAGAAAACCTCGACCTGGAAGAACTTAAGCGAATCGTAAGGTTTCACCTGATAGAAGATACGCTCACCACCTCTTCGTTTACAGATGGAAAGCTGCCCAGAATCACAATGGCAGGGCAGTATCTCATAACCGGTGTCGAAAACGTTGATGGGGTATCACAAATCAACATCAATAGGCAGGGAAATGTAACTGATGGCAATATCCGGGTAGGAAACGGTATCATCCACGTGATAGATGGCGTATTGCAACCTGCAACAAAGACCTTAGCAGAGCTCATAGAAGAGAATCCCGACTATTCCATCTTCACGGAAGCATTGAAAGAAACAGGTTTCTATGATATTCTCAATAAGAACTACTTGGATGATGCCGGTACGGAAAAGGCTTGGTTTACACTACTGGCCCAAACTGATGCGGTGTATAACGAAGAAGGCATAGCTACTTTTCAGGATTTAAAAGAGAAATATTCTCATACGGGAGATCCTAACGATCCAGCAGATAGCTTGTATCTCTACATGGCTTATCATATCGTGCCCGACATCAAATATTTGGCAGATATCGCCACCTCCGCATCACAAGAAACATTGGCTCCTTTAGAAGTGATTACCTCCAAGTTAAAGGGAGATACCTTGTTGATCAATGAAGAGACCTTTAATGGCATATTTGAGAAAGGAGCACCCATAGATCGCCGCCTCAGTGATTTTTCTACTACAAATGGCGTGCTCCACACGGTATTGAAGGACTTTAATATCAAAACTAGAGTGCCCACAAGAGTATATTTTGATCTGGCTGATCAGCCTGAATTGCGGGTAACCCCCAACTGGAGAAACCCAGGCTCACCTCAAATAGTGCTACGAACAGACCAACTAAAAGACGTAAAGCTGGAAGGAGGCTCTGACAATGGCGACTTCAACTATAATGTGGTACTCCCTTCGGAGGGAAATTCAAGGGCTTTCTATGACTATCTGGAGATATACCTAAGACCTGCTGTAGTGAAATCGATAGAGTTTACTACACCTGTGCTGGTAAAAGGAAAATATAAGGTATGGATATGCTACAGGAGAAAGGGTACTACTATACAGGCTTTCTTTAATGATGAACCGTTGCCCCGCACGATCAATTTGGAGGATTATTGGCCAACTGGCGTGCCTGAAGGCGAATTGCTGGCTCAAGGGTGGAAAAGATATACTGGAGAGCCGACAAGTAATAGCCAAGCAAGGTTGGCAGGCACCATTGAGGTTAAAACAACCGATAGACACAAAATTAAGTTGCTCGCCCTTACAGAAACGAGAGGGAGGGTAACCACCGATCTGGATATGATACAATTCATTCCTGCGGACGAAAATCAATTATGGCCGAAAGTGGCAATGGACGGAACCTTATTGTATGAGTAGAAAGGCTATAAAAAATAGCAAAAGGGTTAGGGTAGGTACTATCCAGCCAACGAACGAGGGTTTTTATTTTATAACAAATTGATGATGAACCACTATAAAAATATCTTGCTCATTGTATTTGTCTTTTTTGCTTTCAGTAGCTGCAAAGATAGATGGGAAGAACACATTGATGTCGCTGATGCGGTATTGAGGGGGAATCTTGCCCAGCATATCCGGGCAAATCCAGCGTTGAGCGAATTCAGTACGTATCTTGAAAAGACGGGATATGATAAAATTCTGAGCGCTTCTAAGTCCTATACAGTATGGGCACCTACAAATGAGGCTTTACAAAATCTTGATCAAGATATAGTAAGAGATCAAGATAGGCTAAAACTTTTTGTGGCAAATCATATCAGTGCACAACAATATTTCACACATACCCAGTTGCCTGATTCTAGTGCCAGAGTGGTTACGCTCAATGGAAAATATATTACCTGGGATCGAACTACAAGTAAAGTTGACAATGCCTACATCGTAGACGCTGACGGATATGCTATAAATGGCGCATTGCACATCATAGACGCTCCTTTACAGCCTTTGATGAATTCGTGGGAGTTCCTCACCAGTACAGAGATAAGTCCTAAGCAAAGTGCTTTTATGGAGTCACTTACACACGAAGTATTTGTGGATAGCCTATCCGTACAGATCGGTGTCGACCCTGTAACTGGCCGGCCTGTGTATGATTCATTGCAGGGTACAATACAGGTCAATCGCTTTTTACAAGAAGCCTACGATATTTCCAATGAAGACTCGCTCTACACCTTTATCATGCTCACAGATGCTGCCTATGAGGAGGCCTATAACAAGCTAGAAGCTTATTTCACTTCCTCAACTCATGATAGCACGGTACAAGCAACTTTATGGGCGGTTACAAAAGACTTGGCTTTTAAAGGTATGTATATGCCAGAGAATCTGCCTGATGTATTGTTGTCCAAGTTCGGTGTGAAAGTACAAATCGATCAACAGCATATCGACCGCATAGAGAAGACCAGCAATGGTGTCGTTTATGTGCTGAACCATTTGGATATTAATCTAAAAGACAAGCTGCTTCCGATTATCATAGAGGGAGAGAGTATTTATTATTTTAGAAATACGGTCATAAGCCATCCTGACAAGGCAGGAAGCATCGGCATTCGGTCGAGGCGTAATAACCAAGGAGAGATATTCACAGATCTATTGGCTTACAATCATGATATATCGGGCTTTCATATTCAATACAAAGTTCGGGATGTCTATGCAACCACTTACAAAGTGTATATGACTACCTACAATGATTTTAATGGTGGAGTCATCTATCAGCAAAAGATAGCCTTTGGAAGTCCCGATGCCACTGAATTACCCTTTGTGGATGTCAACTTATATTATCAACGGACTTTATTAGGCGAATATACAGTCGATCAATATGGGGAAGTTAATATCTATCTGGTTGGAGCAGCTTCCACTGCCGATACAGCCAACCCGCTTAACTTAGATTATCTCGAACTGGTGCCTGTTTTATAATAACCATAGCAAAACGATGATGCAGATTTTTATAAATAAAATACGGAAGATAGCACTTATACTGACTTTAATAGTCTTTTCAACCGGATTATGGGCCCAATCGGACTCAGGGCCGACCATTGTGGAGGGTACGGTTTTCGATGCTGCTACTGGGCGACCTCTGCCAGGGATAAATGTTGGTATCTCAGGATTTTCTGCTGATTTAACCGATGTGGATGGAAGGTTTACCTTGGTAGCGCCTACTGCCTCATCGGTGGTCATTATTACAGGGGAGGGGTATCAAAGAAAAGAGGTTCCCCTAAAAGGCAGAACGGAGCTTATCATAAGCTTGTATAGTGGGCTATTCAACTCCCATTATGGTTTTGCTACCTTGCCCAATGATGTTAGAATGCCGCTAGTGAATACTGTAAGTGCAGTCACTACGATCAACACCGAAAGGGATAAATGGCAAGTTTCTGCAGAAACACCCGAAAACTATTTACAAGGGAAGGTAGCAGGGCTGGACATTATAAGAAGATCCGGCGCACCAGGTATGGGTGGAAGCATGGTGCTGAGAGGCTACTCCTCTTTGTATACAACCAATAAACCGCTGATTGTCATAGATGGAATGATCTATGACATGGAAGGAAGCGAAGGGTCTTTGATCAACAATAACTTCATCAATCCCTTAAACCATATAGACATTAAAGATATCGACAATATTACGGTGATCAAGGATGCTTCTTCCATTTATGGCGCCAAAGGGGCAAATGGTGCCATCATTATCACTACTGGGCATGCTGAGGAACTCGTCACGAAGATAGATTTTGCGGCTTATGCTGGGGTGAATTCCGTGCCTGAACATATGCCGGTAATGGATGCACACAGTTACAGAACATATCTATCGGAGGTTTTACAAGGGAGTGGCTACACTGTCAATCAGATAGAAAACCTTCCGTTTATGAATGATAACACAACTGTTCCAGGTTATTATAACTACCACAATAATACGGATTGGCAGAAAGAGGTATTCCAAAAGAGTTATAGCAAAAACTATTACCTAAGAGTGACCGGCGGCGACAATATTGCGAAGTATGCATTATCCTTAGGCTACCTCGATCAAGGTGGCATTGTTCAGAATACCGACTTTAAACGCTATAACACAAGATTTAACGCAGACCTTAACATGTCTCCCAAGCTCACGGTCAATGCTAACCTAGGCTTTAGTTATGGAGAGCAAGATCTGTCCGATCAAGGGCAGGCTTTTAAAACAAATCCTATTTATTTGAGCCTTATCAAGGCACCTTTTACAGGCCCCAGAAGTATTTCCGATGGCGGTGTTTTATCTCCTAATTTTTCCGATGTCGATTACTTTAATGTAGGGAACCCCGCTGCGATAGTGAATAATATGCAGGCATTAAGTAAGAATTATCGTTTTTTCGGTTCTGTCAAATTCAACTATGATTTCAATAAATATTTGAGAGCGAGTACCCAGTTTGGCGTAACCTACGACAAAGTTCGAGAAAGCTTCTTTGTGCCAAGGTTTGGGGTGTTGGCTGACACACTGGACAATGATGTTGCAGAAAGCAGAATGGGCAGCCAAATAGAGCGACTATTTTCAATTTACAACGATACGAGACTGTCTTATAGCAATGTCTTTAACGACATCCACCGGTTGAATGCGAACATAGGGATAAGATATATTGACAGTAAAAACGAGCATGACTATGGGCTAGGTTTTAATTCGGCTACAGATGAGTTGAGAAGTGTAGGGACTGGATCAACCATGCTACGCAGCGCTGGAGGAACCATAGGGCAGTGGCGATGGATGAACTTGTACGCGGGGATTAACTATGATTTCTTACAAAAGTACTTCCTGTTGTTCAATGTGGCAATGGATGGTTCTTCACGATTTGGCCAAGAAGCAGATGGCATAAACTTTATGAACGCTAAATTTGGTGCTTTTCCTTCCGTTGGTGTTGGCTGGTTGATTTCGTCTGAAAATTTTATGAGCCGCTTTGATTATGTAGATGTGCTGAAGATCCGTGCAACTTATAGCCTGACCGGTAACGACGATATTGGTAACTATACTGCCAGAAAATACTATGTGTCCCAAAACCTTCTGGGATTGCAAGGGCTTGTGATTGGTAATATTGCCAACCCTACATTGCAGTGGGAGACGCACAAGAAGTTAAACTTAGGAGCAGACTTTGCTTTTTTGAATGAGCGTTTAGCAGTTAGCTTGGATATATATAAAAATACGACAGACAATATGCTCATTCGGGAAGAATTGACCAGTGTGGCAGGGTTAGATTATATGTTCACTAATAATGGTGCAATGGAAAGCAATGGAGTGGAGCTTACACTGAACAGCCGCCTGATCAATAATGAGGCACTTAGATGGGACGTTACTTTCAACATTGCAAAATACAGCAATGAAATCACAAGGCTTCCCAATGAACAGATCATAACGCAATTTGCGGGAGCTAATATCCTTACCAGGGTAGGGGAGCAAGCCAACCTGTTTTATGGATATAAAACCAATGGCGTTTATACCACAAATGCCGAAGCTATGAACGAAGGCTATAGCACCAGAACGCCCAGCGGAGATTACAAGTTTTTTCAGGGAGGCGATATCAGATTTGTAAATCAGAATGGAGATAATGTCATTAATGAAAAGGATATGGTGGTGATTGGAAATCCCAATCCGGATTTTACTGGTATGTTCAGTTCAGCCATTACTTATAAGCGGTTTACGGTGGATGCAGTATTCACTTTCAGCAAAGGAAACGATCTCTTCAATTATACCCGCGCCCGTTTAGAGTCCATGTCTGGTTCAGAGAATCAAACCGAGCATGTAAACAACAGGTGGAGGACCGATGGTCAGGTAACAGATGTGCCGAGAGCATCGTGGGGAGACCCTATGGGCAATGCTCGTTTTTCTGACCGCTGGATTGAAGATGGATCATACCTTCGGTTAAGGACACTTACATTAAAATATGATATGCCCTTCGATAATCAGTACATCAAGTATCTCTCGATTTATGCTACGGCAAACAATCTGGTGACCTGGACCAAGTACTTGGGTTATGATCCAGAGTTCAGTGCTGGAGAAAGCATTTTTGCTCAAGGGGTTGATAATGGCTTAACGCCGCAATTCAGGTCAATTTTATTAGGGGTACGGCTCGGGCTGTAGCAAATAATTAGTATGAAATAACAGTATTGTCTTATGAAAAGGGAAATATTTAAAGTTATAAACCGCACCTTTTGGGTTTCAATGGTGATAGTAAGCTTGTTGTCTTGTAACGATATGTTTGACATAAAGCCCGAAACATCAGTTGATTATGATCAGGCTTATCAGAATATTTTTGATGCTGATGCTGCTGTCATAGGGATTTACGGCAAATTCGTGACACTCGCCGAACAGCATGTTGTGTTAAACGAACTAAGGGGAGATCTGATCAATATTACGGGCAATGCAGCCGCCAATCCAGATTTGCTTGAAATCAATTATCATGAGGTAAGCATCGGGAATAAATATGCTGATCCAAAACCTTACTATGAGGTAATCATCAATTGCAATGATGTTATGGAGAACCTCGAGATCATGGTGGAAGAAAATAAAATTGAGCAGACGGAGTTCTTGGAGCGGTATTCCGACATTGGTGCACTAAGAAGTTGGCTATACCTACAGTTGGGGATCACCTATGGAGAAGTGCCATATATCACTGATGCATTGTCAAACGTCGATGACCTATATGACCAGTCTAAATTTCCTGTTTTGCACTTGGATGATTTGTTGGATCAGTTGATCCAGTTTATGGAAGACCTGCCTTATAAAGGAAACTATGCCGCCAACAGCTCACTCGTTACCAATATTGATGGTTTTAATACCCAAAAGTTTTTCATTAATAAAAAGCTGGTTTTGGGAGACCTTTATTTATGGAAAGGAAATTATACGCAAGCGGCTACCTACTATAGGGATATTATGGAAGAGGCGTCAACTGCTGCAGGCGAAGATCTGTACATGAAATATAAAATTGCTTGGGGTACTTATGCATTTGATTTGGTAACGGCATTTACGGGATCACAGACTAGGGCTTGGGACCATGAATGGATTTGGGACCTTCCTTTTTCACCCAATTTTAGTCCTAAGAACCCTTTTTACGACCTGTTTTCCAATATAAATGGGCAGTATTTACTGAAGCCTTCTCAATCAATAATAGATATGTGGGAAATAGAGAACCGTATAGACAACACACCTGTCGACCCTAGGGCATATCAAGCCGCACGATATTTTTTAGGGGAGCCTGTGGCATACAAATACTTGCAAAATATGACGCAGAATATCCTGCTTGATAAGCCTGGGAATTGGTTCTTGGCTCGGGCTACCATGGTGCATTTGCGCTTTGCGGAAGCAGCTAATCGAGATGGAAAACACAGGGTAGCCTACGCTATACTCAATGATGGGCTTCAGCTCACCTACGATCCCAATCCTGATGTTGATAATCGGGATGTTACCCATATCCAACAAACCCACGAACCTCCTCCTTATGATTTCGATGCGCGTGAAGGAAATTATCCAAGCTTTAGAGGACCATGGTATAGAAGTGTTGGAATAAGAGGTCGAATGGGCCTGACGCCTTTAGATGGCAACTTGCAATTTGAAACGGATTCTACCATGATTATTGAAAATGCATTGGTTAGAGAGGCAGCACTGGACCTTGCTTTTGAAGGGCATAGGTGGCAAGATTTGCTGCGCATTGCCATACGGCGTAATGATCCTGCTTTCTTGGCCGATAAGGTCTATGAAAAATTACACAAAGCAGGAGATCCCCGGGCCACTGAAGTGAGGGATCGATTGATGAACAGAGAAAACTGGTTCTTGCCGTTTGAATGGTAAGAACTTAACTGGGAGTACCTGCAATTTGTGGGTATTGCTTGAGACATAGAATATATAAAGATTTTAAAATTTATCGCTTATGAGCGCAATGGTTATAAGAATTTCAACTTTTTTGTTTGTCTGCTGCTTTTCCTTGGAAATGGCACAGGCACAGTGGATAGGCGGCCCTGCCTCTACTGGCGGTGCTGTCTGGACCTCTATGGATGTGGACAGTGAGGGCACGCCTTATATTGCCTACGATGTGGATGGTATGCGCGTGAGCAAGCGAGTGGATGGAGAGTGGGTTCCAGTAGGAGAACCCTTTAAGACTGTATGGAATCCAAACAAGTCAATCTTCCCTTATGTCAAAGTGGACAGGAATAACGTGCCGTACATTGCCTTCCAGGACAATGAGCAGGGCGACCAGATGGTGGTGAAGCGGTTCAATGGGACGGAATGGGAAACAGTGGGCAGTGGTGCGACAGCTACTAGCCATGCAGTACGTTACACCTATATCAACTTCGACTACAACAATGTGCCCCATGTTTTTTACCGGGACATCACTGATAATAAGGGGCGGGTGATCAGGCTTGAGGACGGCGAGTGGGCGCAATTGGGGCCCAATGTTTCTGGCAAGGCCTCAGACTTCGCCTCTATCGTCTTCGATAAGGACAATGTGCCTTATGTGGGCTATCATGATGAAGAGAATGGTTGGGGAGCGACCGTCAAGAAGTATAACGGCACAGACTGGGAGGTGGTGGGGACGGCGAGCTTTGCTGCCCCAGGGGGTGCCCAGGTCAACAACCCTTTCCTTGCTCTGGACAACAACGATGTTCCGCATGTACTGTTCAATGATGTCACCTTGGACAAGGCAACGGTAATGAAGTTCGATGGAAGTGCTTGGGTGCCTGTGGGCAACGCTGGTTTCTCTTCAGGAAGCATCAAAGCCAATGAAGGCACGAACAAGCTGTTTTTTGGTCTGGACAACCGGCCCTATGTAAGTTTCAATGATGGTGGCTTGGGACGGGGCGTCTTCATGGCTTTCGATGGCACCGCTTGGTCGTTGGTAGGAGGAGAGCCTGCCACGCCCAATGGTACTGGGCACTACGGTGCTGCCATGGATAGGGGGAACGGCATATTGTACTATTCCTACCGTAACGGCAGCGATGGGGGGAGAAGGGCTTTTGTCTATGAGTTTCATTGTAATCCAACTTTTGCAACACAGCCTGAAGACATAGAAGTGGACGATGGACAAGATGCAACATTTACAGCCGAAGCCAATGGGGATGGTATTACTTATCAATGGTTTGTTGACCACAACGATGGCAATGGCCTGGTACTTATAACAGATGATGCCTCCTATACTGGCACCACAACCAATAGCCTACAGATTACTGGAGCGGCCGCAGCGATGAACGGATATGAATATAGTGTTGTAGCCGCTTCAATGTGTGGACAAACTCAATCGGCTGTAGGAGAACTAAGGGTTATTCCACAGCCCTCCTCATGGATAGGCGGCCCTGCCTCTACTGGCGGTGCTGTCTGGACCTCTATGGATGTGGACAGTGAGGGCACGCCTTATATTGCCTACGATGTGGATGGTATGCGCGTGAGCAAGCGAGTGGATGGAGAGTGGGTTCCAGTAGGAGAACCCTTTAAGACTGTATGGAATCCAAACAAGTCAATCTTCCCTTATGTCAAAGTGGACAGGAATAACGTGCCGTACATTGCCTTCCAGGACAATGAGCAGGGCGACCAGATGGTGGTGAAGCGGTTCAATGGGACGGAATGGGAAACAGTGGGCAGTGGTGCGACAGCTACTAGCCATGCAGTACGTTACACCTATATCAACTTCGACTACAACAATGTGCCCCATGTTTTTTACCGGGACATCACTGATAATAAGGGGCGGGTGATCAGGCTTGAGGACGGCGAGTGGGCGCAATTGGGGCCCAATGTTTCTGGCAAGGCCTCAGACTTCGCCTCTATCGTCTTCGATAAGGACAATGTGCCTTATGTGGGCTATCATGATGAAGAGAATGGTTGGGGAGCGACCGTCAAGAAGTATAACGGCACAGACTGGGAGGTGGTGGGGACGGCGAGCTTTGCTGCCCCAGGGGGTGCCCAGGTCAACAACCCTTTCCTTGCTCTGGACAACAACGATGTTCCGCATGTACTGTTCAATGATGTCACCTTGGACAAGGCAACGGTAATGAAGTTCGATGGAAGTGCTTGGGTGCCTGTGGGCAACGCTGGTTTCTCTTCAGGAAGCATCAAAGCCAATGAAGGCACGAACAAGCTGTTTTTTGGTCTGGACAACCGGCCCTATGTAAGTTTCAATGATGGTGGCTTGGGACGGGGCGTCTTCATGGCTTTCGATGGCACCGCTTGGTCGTTGGTAGGAGGAGAGCCTGCCACGCCCAATGGTACTGGGCACTACGGTGCTGCCATGGATAGGGGGAACGGCATATTGTACTATTCCTACCGTAACGGCAGCGATGGGGGGAGAAGGGCTTTTGTCTATGAATTTAAAGTGGGTCCACAGATTAGTGTTTCGCCCAAAGATGTCACCATTGTAGAAGGAGATAATGTGACATTAAAAGGAGTGGCTGCCGGGAGTGGCCTTGCCTATCAGTGGCAGGTAAATAAAAATGATGGAAGTGGTTTTGTTGATATGGCCGAGGATGCCACTTATAGCAATACGCAAACACCTCAGTTGCAAATCACCTTTGCCACTATTGCCATGGACGGATACCGCTATAGGATGGTCGCTATAGGAGAAAATGGTGCGTCAGCAACAAAAAGCGCTGTATTGACCGTTATCCCATCAGACTTTTGCTATCCTGCGGCCATTGTGGTTGCTCCTGCTGATGTTACAGTATGTCCTGAGACTGCAGCCACGTTTAGTGTGGATGCAACAGGCTCAAACTTGGTCTATCAATGGCAAATTAGCCTTAATGGTATAGATTTCTCCAATATTATTGATAATACAACTTATGGAGGTGCTACTACCGCCACTTTACTGGTCAACACGGTCGAGAGTGCTATGCACGGGAATTTATACAGGGTTGTGGTAAGTGCATGTGAAGCATCTGTTATTTCCGATAATGTTGTATTGAATGTATATAACCAGCCTGCTATTGTCAATGAGCCTCAAACGCCTGATTGGCTGTGTGCAGGTGCCAGTACTGCTCTTGAAGTATTGGCCGAAGGAGATGGGCTGTCTTTTCAGTGGGAGTTAGATAAAGGCAATGGATTTGAAGCCTTGACAGATGAAGGGAATTATGAAGGGGCCACAACTGCTAGGTTAGCCATCGCCGGTGTTACTGCCGATATGAATGGCAATGTATATCGGGTAGTAATTAGTGGAACCTGTGAGCCTGAACTGACCTCTCAAACGGTAACGTTGCCTGTTTATCAACCATTGATAGGAGGTATTATCGAAGGCGAACAAGTAATATGTGCCAATGCCGTTGCTTCAGAGCTGATTGCTGCAGAAAGCGCAAGTGGTGAAGCAGGGCCATACAGTTATCAGTGGCAGCTTTCACATGATAACACTACTTGGGAGGATATTGCTGATGCTGAAGCACTAAGTTATGCGCCAGGAGAGATCACAGAAAGTACTTATTTCCGTCGAGCGGTACTATCCAGTACGACCTGTGGTACGATGGCATATTCCAATACGCTATTGGTGCGGGTCACGGATGAGTTGGCAGCAGGAGAAATTGCTGGCGATCAGAATATTCGGTATGGCAGTATACCGCAACCTTTTATTTCCTTGGAACAAGGTGATGGAGGAGAAGGTGTTTTATACCAATGGGAGTCCTCCACCAATGGGGTGGATTTCGAAGCGATTCCCAATGCACTAGCAAAGGATTATAATCCGCCATTACCTGTATATCAAACTACTCATTATCGCCGCCGGGCTATTGCTATGCTCGGTTGTGGTGCAGCCCTGAGCAATACGCTCAAAGTGGTTGTATACCAATATGAATTAAAGGAGGATAATATTCCCAATGTGCTTTTTCCAAATGGAAGTTTGAAAAACAGGACTTGGGGCGTATCGCATATAGGACTGACAGGAACGGTTAAAGTCCGCATCTTTAACAGAAATGGTCAAACAATATTTGCTTCAGACAATGCTGAAAAAGAGTGGGATGGAACCCATAATGGCGCTCCGGTACCTCCTGGAAACTATTTCTACAGCATAGAAAATCAAGAAGGGAAACAGCTCTCTGGAACCGTAAAAGTCATATACTAAAAGTAATCCATGAAAGACATGAATCATATAGTTAAAAATATCTTCAAAGGGGTTTTCTTGCTTGCCTTTTGTTTGTGCACATTTTCTGGATTTGGACAAATAATCACTCCTCTTTCCCAGTATGCACAATTGCCCCACTTGATTAATCCTGCTTCCTCAGGCATAGAGAGGGGGCTCACTGATATGAAGGTGGGCACACGCTATCAATGGGTTGCTGCTGACGACTCACCAAAAAGCTACTTTCTTAGTGCCAATCATGCTTTTGAGAATGAGGGGACAAATATAAAGGTTGGGTTAGGTGGTTTTATAATACAGGAAAATGCCGATATATATAAAGATTTGCAGGTAGGGATTACCACAGCAGTACATGTTCCTGTAAGCCAAAAATTCAATTTGGCATTGGGATTTAAAGTAGATTATAATAGGCTTGCCGTCAATTTGGAAAATATGAGGGTTCGAGATGAGAATGATCAGTTTTACAGGGATTTGATGGATGCTGATGGCGCTGTTTCTTACCTGAATGTTTCTCCCGGAGTGATGCTCCATTCGGATAATTTCTACGTGGGCTATTCTATCCTGCGTTTGGTACAGTCGCGTGTGGAACAAGAAAATGGAAATAAGGAGAAACCAGCCATGCAGCATATTGCTATGTTAGGATACATTTACCAAATCAATCCTGATTGGGAAGTACTTCCAAGTATTTTGGTTCAACTGGAAGACCAATTTGATCCCTTGTACATGGTTATGGGCAAAGTGCGATACCATGCTAAATTTTGGATAGGCGCAGGATTTAGTCCCAATAATGCTGTTTCAGGCATTGTTGGCTTGAGTCCGACAAGCAGCTTTAATGTTAGCTATTGCTATGACCACAGTATTGGTGATGCAGCCGGTTTTAATAGAGGAAGCAGCCACGAGCTGATTGTGGGTTTCCCATTAGGGAACAAGACTCCTCGTCTTTTTTGGTGATGCTTATTTTTTAAGCGGAAGTAGGGTTAATGCGATTCTTTAAATTCACTAAAAGGCGATGCCATCCCCTGAGAGGGATGGCATCGCTGTTCTATTAATCCTGCTTCAGCCTTATAGGTTTTCTACATTGAGAGTTCAATCAAACATATTGGAACAAGTTTGCCATGCCCTAACCACAGTGCCATTTTTACTGTAATAAGTAACGAGCATTTAGATAAGGAAATAACCTTTGATATACAATTCAGCAATTAATCATCTATTGTCCATTCTGTATAAAATCATTCAGTTTACACGCTTTTTGTCCGCTTATTCCCTCAATCACAGCTGCAGCATTCACTTTTGCTCCTGCTTCAGTAGTATGGGTATGATCTTCGATAAAATATTGACCGTCTACCTTTTCCTCTCCTTCTTGTTCGTATCGTTGCGCCACAATTTCATTCAGGTCTATAAAATAAGCCTCTCCTTCTTTAGCTGCTTCTTTAGCCCATTTTCCATAGTCTTCAGATGCCCTGGCCACTTTGCCATCCTTCCAAATATTTCTCGGCACCGGCGATAAAATTATTGGTGTTGCACCTTTCGCTTTTGCATCTTTAATGTATTTCCGCAAATACCATCCATAAGAGTGCACGACCTCATTTTCTCCAGTGGCCTCCAAAGTCACCTCTTCCGTTTCATTTCCATTCCCTTTTATAGACGCCCTTGCCCTGCCTGTTGCCATTGGGCCTCCATCATTATGACCAAACTGGATCAACACAAAATCGCCTGCCTGCAATTGGTCTAATACCCGGTTCCATCGCCCTTCTGTAATGAAAGTTCTGCTGCTACGACCACCGATGGCGTGGTTATGTATGGCAATTCTGGTTGTGTCAAAATATGGCTCGATAAAATTCCCCCAGCCCCAGAGACCATCACTTCCGGTGCCTTGACCATTTTTTACAGTAGAATCTCCGATAATATAAAGTGCGGCCTTGCTATCGCTGGTAGAAGAAATATTGGAAGAGGTACAAGATACGAGGATGAAAAGCCAAACTAACCCAAGTAGCTTATATAGGCTTGTTTTTACTGAGAAAACGTTTTGTGCAGTTGTCATTTGATATGTTTTAATGAAATAGAATGCTAAAGCTATTGAAATTTAGTTCCCATCAGGTTTCACTACCGTCACATCAGGGCTGAGTGGGAGCTGCCAACCATCCATAGGATTGGGATGAGCGGGGTTAAAATGAACAATGTCTTCTCTCAGATATTGTGCAAGGTCCAGTTTGTTACTTTGGATACCCGCTACAATACATCGAGCGATCTCATAGGCCCCGTATGTGCTAAAGTGCGTATTGTCTTTCAGCGGATCTTTTTGGCCAGGAAATGTTCCTGCTGGATAATGGACAAACGCTTTTTTGGATTGTTCTGCTCCCCAAAATTCATACAGCACTTTACTCATAGCATTTAAGTCGATGCACGGGACATTTTCTTCTTCGGCCGTTTCCCGCATGGCAGCAGGGTAGTCGCCCAATGTGTTGATGATCCTGCCACCTTCATCAAATTGGCGTCGATGCATGGAAGTTACCAATACAGGATGTGCACCTCGTTTTCGGGCTTCACGAATGAATATTTTAAGGTGCTCCTTATAAGTGGTAAAAGGCTCGACATAGGAAGCACCGGGCTTTTGGTCATTATGCGCAAACTCAATGAAGAGGTAGTCGCCCTCTTTTATAGTACTCAAAATCTTTTTTAAACGCTTTTCGCCAATAAAGCTTTTGAGGGACTCTCCAGATTCGGCATAGTTGGCTATGACAACACCAGGCTTAAAAAAGCAGGTAATCATTTGCCCCCATGAAGCCCAAGGTTCGTACTCCTGATCTACCACTGTGGAATTGCCTGCTAGGAATACCGTGATGATATCTTCCACGGGCTTAATTTCTATAGCCACCACGCAAGGTCGGTCGTGGTTAAATTCTAAGGTTAATTTGTCATCCCAATTCAAATAATTGATCTCACGCGGTTTTAAATGGATGCTGTCTCCCTGACCAATTCTTGGAGTGCGTACATTTACCATGAAAGTGTGGTATTCAACCTCTCCAAAAGGCGTCACAACTTTTTCGAGCATCAGTCTCCGGGATTCCGCTTTCACAGTGGTGACAGATTGGCCTTCGCTATCTCCCAATAGTACCCTCACCTCATAATTTCCTTCGGGCAGGTCTACCACAAAATAAAAAGGAGAGCTGCTTGTGATAAAATCATCTCTAAGTGCATCCATTCCTGTTCTGATCACGCCTTCTGCTGGAGTAGAGCTTATGATGCCATAACCCCGCTCTTTTGTGTACAGGGTAGATGGAAGGACTTGCTTATAGCCTGTTGCAATGCTGCCGGCACCGAAATCAAATTTTAATGTGTGTGTTTCGGATTTTTTAGTCAGGTTAGCCGGTAGCGTGGATTTGTTTGTACAGCAGGTTAAGCATATACCACTTCCAATTAAAGCCAGTGTTGCTTTCCTCATCGTAAAAGCTAGGAGATTTTGCATAGGCTTAGATATGTTCTTTTGAATAGTAGCGCTGTCAAAAATTGTAGCTTAAGTTTTTATCCGTCATGGTTATCAAAAATGGTCTAGAATAGCCAAATAACTGTCCTGCACTGTCCAGTGAAATGCAAATGCTTTTATGATCTAGGATAAAGGATACAATTTTGAGTGATTAACTGAGCTTCATTGTATAAATTTAAAGAAAAAGAAGCAAGAAGTAGGCTAAAACGGGATAGTACAGGATGGGGGCGTTTCGCTTATTGAATAATTTTCATAAAAGAAATATTTAAAGATCGCTCAACAATGGCTATAGATAAGGCAAGGTTCAAACGATTGTGATATACGGATGATGGACAGGAGAACATTTTTGGCATGGGCAGCAGGGTCTCCCTTTCTTTTTGCAGGGTTCAAGTCCATAAAGACTGATATGCTTTTTCAACAAGCCTCAGGAAATGTATCAGACTTTGCAAAAAGGCTCAAGCCTCTTGGTAGAAGGTTGGAAATGGAGGGCTATTACGTTTGGGGAACCAGCCCAATACAAGGGCCAGATGGGAAGGTGCATGTTTTCTTTTCAAGATGGCCCGCAAAGTATGGCATGGGTGGATGGATACACAAATCTGAAATTGCCCATGCAGTGGCCAATACTGCGGCAGAAGAATTTGAATTCCAATCGGTTGTGCTTACTCCTCGTGGAGCAGGATATTGGGATGGAACTACCTGTCATAACCCACACATCAAGAAGGTAGATAACAAGTATTGCCTGTTTTATATGGGGAACTCCAATGGTAAAACAAGCACCAAAAGAATAGGGCTTGCGGTGGCAGATTCGCCATATGGGCCATGGGAGCGTCCAGACGAGCCTTTGTTAGAGACCAGCAGCCAAAAGGACGCTTGGGATAATCATTGCACTTCTAATCCGGCCTTTGTAAAGCATCCCAATGGTCAATACTGGCTCTATTACAAATCTTGGAATACTTACGATTATGAAAACTACACTGATCCTAAAATCAGAGGCAACAGGAAATATGGTTTGGCAATAGCAGATGACTTATACGGGCCTTATCGAAAGCATAAAGATAACCCTATAATTGATTATGCTCATCGAGGTGAAAACGTGCAAGCGGAAGATGGGTATGTGTGGTTTGAAGATGGAAAATTCAGAATGATCATGCGAGATATGGGGGTATTCAATCATCAATATGGGCTGTACATCCAGTCTGAAGATGGCGTTGCATGGAGCGAACCTGAAATTGCTTATTACGATACAGATCATTATTTCAAACAAGGCCCAGCACCATCGCACCTTTCCAAGTATGGCCGTTTTGAAAGACCGCAATTGCTTCTGAAGGAGGGTCGTCCCGCTTATCTATTCCTTGCGTCACAAGGAGGAAAATATGAAACCTCAAGTGCTTTTGTATTTGAAATAGCAAGCAATGAAATGGATCGATAACCCTCACATAACTGACGAGTTGTTGGAGCGCATATAATCGTTAAATGACATGACAAAAGTATTAACTTAACATATTGAAAGATGGTAAGAGTCTCAAATCAAAATATTGTCTATGTTCTTGCGGTTTTGTTAAGTTTATTTGGTTGTGATAATAAAAAGGCAACGGAAGAACATTTAGGTAAAATTGATCGCAAGGCATTGGTTTCGAGACACAATGTTATGCTAAACGAACCCGATACGCTCGGCTCTCTAACAGTGGGCAATGGGGAATTTGCTTATACGGTCGATGTAAGCGGCCTGCAGAGTTTCCATGATGTTTATGAAAAGGGCGTTTCATTGGGCACGCAATCGCAATGGGGTTGGCATGTGATCCCTACCGACCAAAACTATCGGGTGGAAGAAGTTTATCGCTATGATACGTCCTGTACAGATCAGGTTATCCCTTTTCCCGTACAACATTCCGATGGGAGAAAGGGCGAAGCTACTCATTGGCTGCGTACCAATCCCCATCGATTGCACCTTGGACTGATAGGGCTTGAAATGATAAAAGAGGATGGAACAGCAGTGGAAGTACAAGACCTTCAAAATATCCATCAAGAACTGGATTTGTGGACAGGGAAGATAGAAAGCCAATATGAGATTGAAGGTGTCCCAGTTAGGGTCGAACTATACAGTCACCAGGAAATGGATCAAATATCCGCCAAGGTGTCCTCTCCCCTGATAAGACAAGGCAGATTAAATGTTTTTCTCAAATTTCCATATGGCTCCGGCTGCCACGTTTGTCCTGGGTATGATTGGGATAATGCAGACATGCACCATACCTCCATCTCAGCGGAAACATCAAATCATGCCCAGTTAAAGCGGCACTTAGATACGACCATTTATTATACAGAGGTCAAATGGTATGGAGAAGGTCGATTCCATGAAAAGGAAAGACACCACTTTGAGTTAATTCCCGATGCGAAGGAAGAAAGCCTCACTTTTAGCGTGTTGTTCAGCAAAACTCCCAATGGAGATAACATCCGCGATTTTAAAACCACCCAGCGCAATAGTCAAGAACAGTGGGAGGAATTTTGGACCACAGGAGGTGCTATAGATTTTTCCGGAAGCACTGATCCTAGAGCCTCCGAGCTTGAGCGACGCGTTGTATTGTCACAATACCTTACAAAAGTGAATTGTTCGGGATCTCTTCCGCCTCAAGAGACAGGCCTTACCATGAACAGTTGGTATGGCAAATTTCACATTGAAATGCACTGGTGGCATGGGGTTCATTTTGCGCTTTGGGATAGGATATCGCTCTTGGAGAAGGGCTTGCCCTGGTATTTCGAAGTTTTGCCCAAAGCAAAGGCCACTGCTCAGTTACAAGGATTTGAAGGGGCACGGTGGCAAAAAATGACAGATCCATATGGTGACGAAAGCCCATCGGGAATAGCTCCTTATCTCATTTGGCAGCAGCCCCACATCATTTATTTTGCAGAGCTTATTTATCGACAAGACCCGAGTAAAGAAGTGCTGGAAAAGTTCAAGACATTAATTTTTGAATCGGCTGACTTTATGGCCTCTTTTGCCCAATACAATCCAGAAGATCAACTGTATCATCTCTGTGCACCCCTTATTCCAGCCCAGGAGTTGTTCCCTGCAAATGAGGCGAATGATCCTCCCTTTGAATTGGCCTATTGGCATTATGGCTTGTCTTTGGCTCAACAGTGGAGAAAAAGACTGGGCATGGAGGAAAATGCCCAATGGCAGAATGTGATAGATAATTTAGCGCCACTCCCCCAGTCAAATGACTTATATTATCCATCTGCTAGTCATCCCACGGCTTATGCTGATGACTTCTATCGTCGTGACCATCCTGTAGTATTGGGTGCGTTGGGCTGTTTGCCTTTGTCAGAAATGATCGATACCGCTATAATGAAAAATACTTTACGGGAAATCATGAGTAGTTGGCAGTGGGAAACTACTTGGGGCTGGGATTATCCAATGACCGCAATGAATGCTGCTCGGTTGGGCTTGCCAGAAATGGCCATAGAAGCGCTGCTTATGAATGTACAAAAGAACACTTATTTGGTTAATGGCCATAACTATCAAGATGATCGGTTAAGGATTTACCTTCCTGGCAATGGCGGGCTTTTAACCACGGTAGCCATGATGGCTGCTGGTTGGGACGGTGCACCCGAGAAGCATGCTCCAGGTTTTCCTGATAATGGAAAGTGGAAAGTACGATGGGAAGGGCTGCATAAAATGCCATAGAGAGAGATTGGAGAAGATAGACTTTAGAGCATAGGTAAGGTAACAATGCGTTGGAAGCGGGCAACGGTAATTAAAAACCCTGCAAAGCTTCAACATGATTTAGTAAGAAAAAAATTGAAAGAAGTCTGCAAAGCTTCAACATGATCTTAAAACAATAAAAGCTAAAAGAAGCCTACAAGACTTCAACATGATTTTAAAACAATAAAAGCTAAAAGAAGCTTACAACGCTTCAACATGATTTTAAAACAATAAGAAGCTGAAAGAAGCCTGCAAAGCTTCAACATGCTTTAACAACAAGAAAAGTTAAAAGAAGCCTGCAAAGCTTCAACATGATCTTAAAACAATAAAAGCTAAAAGAAGCCTACAAGA
>CAYTTV010000033.1:22692-39938 GCA_964440915.1 uncultured Roseivirgaceae bacterium | reverse complement strand
CCAAAATCGCTCTGCAGCAGATGCAATAGAGATGGGTATGATAACTTTAGGGTTGGCATCGTTTAGGAAACCGTCATTTGTTGCAATCCCTACTGTAAGAGCTGCTGACACTACCTAGGAGATTCCCGATAATCCTACTAACGTCGGATTTCGGGAATGACGGGAAAACAGGCTCCATCCGAGGTATTGCCAATTGTGATTTTTGCCAACTGCCCATTGCCAGCTTTGTCTAATATCTGAAGTCTTTAATCTTCCGTCTGTTTGCCAACTTTGTCTAATATCTGAAGTCTTAAGTCTTGCGTCTCTCTTGAATCTCCCTACAAATCCTTCCTTCCTTCTTTTATACTTTTCTCGTCATCCAGGCTCAGCACATTCGAAGGTGTTTCGATCAGCATGCCCTTTTTGCCCTTGAACACGATCGGCGTCCTGAGCAAATCAGGGTTTTGCACCAAGACAGCCAGCCAACCGGCTTCGTCAAAAGCCTTGTCTTTGTACATACGCTTATATATGTCTGAATCCCTTTCTATGAGATCTTCTATGGGTAAGCCGAGCATGTCGACAACTTTCTTCAGCTGCGTGGAAGTAAGCTTTTCATTGAGTACATCAATGTCCTTGATATGGTTGCTTATTTGACTCGCCAACACATAGGTATTGCTGTCTTTTTTAATCTGAGGCTTATAGAAAATTATAATTTCCCTATCATTAAATTCCAATGGAGCACTTTTGGCCATAGACGTAATAGTTAGAATACCCTTATAATACCCGCTCCCTATTCAAATTGTTTAGAATTAATTTCACATAAATGCGCTACGTCGTTATGAACGATCACATTGAACATGGAGCCCGTATGGACGATTTTGTACAAACAAGTATTACTATGTGAAAATGTATCCATGCAGGATAGTTGGTAGTTCAGCATGTTGCACAACAATACGCGCATTGCCCTTCCGTGCATACATATCAGAATGGTTTTCTCCTCTTTTCTGGACATGATAAGCTCCAAAGCTTTTTCTTGCCTCTCAGACACTTGCAAAGGGTTTTCTCCACCTTCGATCGCCGCGGTAAGGTCTCCTTCTTTCCAGGCATTGGTAACAGCCAGATAATGGTCCTGATCCTCATCTTGGAATGGCCTCCCCTCCTTATTCCCCCAGCTAAATTCATTGAGGCCGGACAACTGTTCATAAGGCACCCCCTTTTCGATAAAAGGTGCTACGGTTTCAACCGTCCTTCTGAGGGATGAAGTATAGATTTTGTCGAAATGCACATCTTTGTAGGCCTGATAAAAGGCCGCAGCCTGGGCTCTTCCCAGTAGGTTTATCGACGTATCAACGCCACTTCCTTGTGCGACACCCAACTTGTTGTAATCTGTCTGTCCGTGACGGATAAGGTAAATGGTTTTATTTTCCAATAGACTAATAATTAAGATTTCGGTATCATTGGGTTAAACCTTTCCCAGCCACTCCCTTCTAGAAAGTGGCAGAAAAACTTTGCCCAACTTACCATTGATTGATTAAACTTTGCAACAAAAGCACTCTAAGCTACATTTACTTCCCAAACATCTGCTAATTTAATACTTTTGTAGCTAAATAACATTTTATGATCGATCCTGCTATTACACTACAAGACTTAACTGCCATGGCCAAAGGCAATATGGTAGAGCATCTTGGTATTGAATTTACCGCAATAGGGCCTGATTTTATATCAGCCAGGATGCCGGTGGACAATCGAACCACCCAACCCCTTGGGTTGCTACACGGAGGGGCATCTGTAGTGTTGGCAGAAACGCTCGGCAGCATTGCCGCCAACTGCTCTGTCGATAATTCGAAATATTATTGCGTCGGACTAGAAATCAATGCCAACCATATCAGGAGTGTAAAAAACGGCTTTGTTATAGGAACCACCAAACCTTTTCATATAGGAAAAACTACCCAGGTATGGGAAATCAGCATCCGGGATGAACAAGAACATTTAGTCTGTATTAGCCGTATTACTATGGCAGTGCTAGCGCGTTAATATTTAATATAGAAGAAAGAAAGAGCATAATGCAAAGATTGAGGAGTGAAGCTATCGGAGGGTTGGAGGCAAAGACAGCTTTGTCTCTGTTTATACAGGCAGCCTTTGAAAAGCAATATTCATTTGCCCTTTGGAAATTGCCTAATGATGATGTCAAGCATTTTATCCTGGACACATCTGGAAATGACAAAACCATAAAACCAGACATTCATAATTTGGCTCCAGGGTTTCTTGTGGGCCCTTTTATCAATGAAGGCGACAACACGACCTATATTAAAGCGGATGTTCATTATCAGTTCTTAAAAGAAACCTTTTCCCCGCATCCCAACTCTGTTGTGCAATCTCCCGATGCTATTGAGAAATTGGAAAAGGTAGCGGCTGATCTTTTAGCCAATCCTAAGGACGCCCACCCCCTCTATCAATCTTCGGCAACAATTACAGATACTGAAGAGCAAGATTTTATAGCCCTCACCCACAAAGCCATACAGCAAATAAAACAAGGGAACTTAGAAAAGCTCGTGCCTGCAAAATGCAAACTTGTAGCGTTGCCTGAAAAGTTTGACCTCGTCGATTGCTTTTACAACTTATGTGAAGCTTATCCCCATGCCATGGTCTCGCTGGTTGCTACACCTTCATTGGGCACATGGATGGGCGCAACACCTGAAGTATTGGTAAGCATGGATAAGCATGAAATCTTCAAAACCATGTCGCTCGCTGGAACGCAAAAGCTCCCCGGCAATAACATAGAGGATGCTGCGGCACAAGCTTCATGGACGGCTAAAGAAATCGAGGAACAGGCACTGGTGAGCCGGTATATTATCAATTGTTTTAAAAGGATTAGATTACGGGAATATACGGAGAAAGGGCCTACTACCGTTGTTGCTGGCAATCTCATGCATCTCAAAACAGACTTTTGGGTAGATACCAAAACTGTTTCGTTTCCAGAACTGCCTACTGTAATGCTAGAACTCCTACATCCCACTTCTGCGGTATGTGGCATGCCTAGAGAAGCTTCCATTGAATTCTTGAGGGAACATGAGGGCTTTGACAGACAGCTTTATAGCGGTTACTTAGGGCCAGTAAATATTGAAGATGAAACCCACCTATACGTAAACCTCCGTTGCATGCAGCTCTTGGCTTCAAAAGCAGCGGTTTATGCTGGTGCTGGTGTCACTGTAAACTCTAATCCTGCCAAAGAATGGCAAGAAACCGAGCTAAAGTGTGAAACACTGCTCAATGTGGTTTTCGGAATTTAAGAACTCAAGCCTTAATATTTTTAGACATAAGACGCTATTGCTGCCTGTCTTCCAGTAAGTATTGGTTGAACCATGGCAGGAAACTGAGCTAATGTAGCAATGAGGAGATGGAAGATAGAAGTATTTAGACACCAGATATCCTCATCGCCCTACCAAACCCACAAACCAAGATGACTTCTCCGTGATGACCTGTATAAATACGTCATAGGTAGTGGCGAGTGCTTAAGGATTAGCAGAATAAAGATGGGATAATGATGGAGAATCTGACCTCGTACCCAACCCAGCCCTACTGGTATCTCGAAATTTACGGCATGCCCCCCTGCTTACTTTTCTCCTCACAAAAATCAATACTTCAAAAGTTCTCTTCAATTTTTAAATATTGCTTACAAGAGGTTACATTTTGATCAATTTAAGGATTAACATTTAAAATTGATATTATCCAATAATGAAAAACAAACTGAATTTAACCGCAAAAACAACCAGCAAATTAACCTTAAAACATACATTTCTTTATGCAGCAGCGAGTTTAGGCATCGCAGCCATCCTTTTTACAGGGGCATTCCTTTATTTTAACTTGGGGAACAGCGAGGAGGCTAAGGCGGCACCTGGGTTGGTCAGCAAAGCCAACGGAACTTGGTATAATGCGAATACATGGAACAATTGGTCTAATCCTTCCTTAGACAATCAACCAGAATGGCAAGCCGGCACATTTTACATTAATCACCATGTAACATACGGAGACTTGACATTAAAGTCAGGTAATACATTAATAGTTGAAGGAGTTTTAGAAGTCAATAGTATCGAGTCTAACAATCAATTAAGAATTGAGGTAAAAAAGGGTGGCAAACTAATCGTTCATGGGGATATAAAAGGCAAAGCAGATTTTAAACTATATATTGATAAGGACGCATCCTTAATTGCTAATAACATCTTAGGAGATAATAATTTAAAAATCTATAACAAAGGGAGCCTGCGAGCTAATGGAGATATTAGAGGGAAGGCAGACTTTGATTTACATATAGACGAAAATGCTTCCTTAAGCGTCAACAATATTTTAGGGGATAATCAGCTTAAAATTTACAATAAAGGGAGTTTGTTGGCCAATGGAGATATAATAGGAAAAGAAAATTTTGATTTACATGTGTATGAGCAGGCTTCTCTTAAAGTGAATAATATTTCGGGTGGTAACCAATTGAAAATTTACAACAGCGGTAAGTTTAATGCCCAAGGAGAGATAAATGCTAGCCATAACTTTGGAATCACTACCAGCGATAGCTTTGAAGTCGGCAGTATTACCGCAGGAAATCAATTTAAAATTAACAATTCAGGAACTTTTGTTTCCTTGGGAGATATGATTTCTGGTAATAATACGACTATCTCTAATAATGATATATTAATAGTGATAGGAGATATAGATAGTCAAAATCAATTAACCATTGACAATGGAGGTCAGACTGTTGTGACAGGTGATATTACTACCAAAAATAATTTTAAGTCAGACGAGGAAGATTTATATATATATGGAAATATTTTAAAAGGAAACCACCCACATATAGCTGCTCAATGGGATGATTACGACTTAATGAGGGATGATAAACCTCTATATGATCTAGTGCAACAACTTTTAAACGGAGGCAGTCTCCTCCCTATCGTCCTTTCAGACTTTCAAGCCTCAATTACTGGTAGTCAAACCGTTCAAGTAGAATGGTCTACTTTCTCTGAGAAAGACAACGACTTTTTTACCGTCGAGCGAAGTGCCGATGGTAAAAACTTTGAAGTATTGACCACAGTGGAAGGTGCAGGAAGCAGCAACAAAAAACTATCCTATAGTTATGAAGACAAAAAGCCGTTGACAGGGTACAACTACTACCGTCTCAAGCAAACAGACTTTAATGGTGACTTTGAATATTTCAAAATTGTTGGAGTAAATAATTCCCATGGCCAAGAGGCATCATTATCCGCTAAAGACATTCACATCAACGATGTCTGGCCGAATCCTTTCACAGATCATCTTAACATATCTTTTGATGCCGATGGAGATGGAGAGGTAGAATTCCTTGTCCAAAACGTGTATGGTGAAGTCGTCCATAAAACACTTTTCCCCTTCAGCTATGGAGAAAATACATATGCCTTTGACCGCACAGCAAATCTAAAACCTGGAATCTATTTCGTCACCATTGGTGAAAACGGAAAGAAACTCACAACACAAAAAGTGATAAAGATGTGAGTGTTGAATTCTAGCCTGCGATAAATAGCAAGAGGATTTCAGGTATTTACTCTGCTAAGGTTCCGTAAAATGGTGAAAACAAACTTATGATGACGGCAAAGCGGAACCTCGAACTTAACCAATGGATGAATGTACCGACGAAAATGGGGTACGCAAAAATCGAGCTGCACCTTATCAAAAAATCGGCAGTAGGCAATTATGCCTACTGCCGATTTACCCAATTTATAAAATCTATTTTCTGTCAGTCATTATAAAATCCCTTCGGAAAAAATAAGGTCGTCCACCCCTATCCGATCAGATTCACTGATGATCGCGGCTCGTTCTACTACAGACTTCAGCTCCCGAATATTTCCAGGCCATGTATGTTTCAACAGTACTTCTAGGGCTTCTTTAGAAAAACGCTTAATCGGTAATTTATTATCTCCAGCGACCTCTTGCAATAGTTGATTGGCCAACAAAATCACGTCGTTCCCCCGCTCTCTTAAAGGGGGCAAATGGATCAAAAACCCTTGCAAACGGTAATATAGGTCCTCTCTAAAAAGCCCTGTTTTTACCCTTTCACTTAAATTTTTATTTGTAGCCGCCGCTATTCGCACGTTAAGCTTTATTTCCTTATTACTCCCGAGGCGCGTAATGGTGTTTTCTTGAAGCACTCTCAATAGCTTTGTTTGGAGATTTATGTCCATTTCTCCAATTTCATCCAGGAAAATGGTGCCACCATTTGCTTCTTCAAACTTACCTTTTCGCTTACCCACTGCTCCCGTAAAGGCGCCCTTTTCATGACCAAAGAGTTCGCTTTCCGTCAAATCGGGAGGGATGGCCCCTATATTGACAGCAATAAACGGCTTTTTCTTCCTAGCAGAATTGAAATGGAGGGCACGGGCGACCAATTCCTTGCCCGTGCCGCTCTCTCCTGTAATTAAGGTGAGGATGTTTTTATCTTCGACTTTTTGAATAAGTTTAAGTACCTTCAAAATGGCAGGGCTCTCTCCTACTATAGTCCGGTACTTGTTGCGATCTAGCACTTGTTCTCTTAGTCGCTCAATTTCTTGTTCCAAGAGCACTCTGCTTGAAAAGTTTTTTATGCTATTCTTTAATTCGACGATGGATTTGTCATTCTTCACAATATAGCGGTCAGCACCGTTTTCATATGCCTCAACCACTATCTCTATGTTTTCTTGTCCTGAGAGTATAATGGTAGCAATATTCCGGTTATATTCCTTTACTTTCTTTAAGATTTCAAGGCCGTTCATCATAGGAAGGTTATAATCAATACTAATAATGTCGGGATTTTGGTGAAGATTACTTAGCAAGTCCTCGCCACTAGTGAACAGTGTTACGTCATACCCATCATCTTTACTTAAAGACCTTTCAATAATTTTACCAAATACAATATCGTCTTCAACAATGTGGATTTTGACCATAATTAATTTAAATTTTTTCTTATTATTGTTTAATTTAAACAAAAATAGGGCTACCTTTTGGTTTCAGCAATTATTTTACTGCATTTTTTGTTGAGGTCATGAAAGCAGAAGGTTTACAATAAAGAAAAAGGCAGTAGCCATAATAAAAGATAGTCAGAAGCCTTTTAAACACTATAATTTTATAGACTAAAATTATCTCCCAAAAAATGGATAAAATAATTGATCTTTCTAAAGTGCAGGAAATCTTTTTTGATGAAAAAGAGGAGATTGTAGCTTTATTGAAACTCTTTATATCTACGTTACCTGAGTTTATGGAAACCATTGAACGTTGCATTGAAAATAATGACATACCAGGTTTTAAGTTTGCCATACATAAGTTCAAATCTTCTTGTCAATTTGTCGCTTCTTCAACGTTTGTTGATAGGTTGAAAACTTTAGAAAGGTTAGAAATAAAAGACTTCAACGAGCATTTAGTTGAAATAGAATATTTAAAAGCCAAGACCTTGCAACTAAAGCAGGAAGTAGAAGACTATCTAGAAGTAAACGAAGCGTTTAAAGATTGAGCGAATGGAAGTATTGTCCACCATATAACTGCCGTTCGCTTTATCAAATTCCCTCAAGCTCAATCTTTAAAATTAATGATTTCATAACTATTGGCTCCTTCGCACCTTGCTGTTAACTTATGGCTAATTTTTAAAGTCAAGATCATGTATCTAAAAAAATCATATACTTTTTATATCTTTACCGCCAAATTATTATAAACTAAAAAAGAAATTTGTAGTGAAAAATTTATCGTTAGTCCTGAACGTGATATTACTAATAGCAGTCGGGGTTTTATATGTCTTACACTTTACTGGTAGGGAAAAAAGTGAGGCAATCAATGAAGTGCAGACAAGCGGAGGCATCTCTTCTTCTCTTCGACAGCTTGCTTATGTTAATTCAGACTCATTGTTGCAAAACTACGACTATTTCAAAGACAAGGCAGACGAACTGGAAGCTAAAAGGGCAAAGCTTGAAGCGGAGTACACCAATCGTGCCCAAGGCCTACAAAATGAAATCAATGACTTTCAACGGAATGCCCAAAACATGACTATGGCACAAGCCCGTGCTGTTGAAGAAAACCTTACGCAAAAACAGCAAAACCTGATTCGTTACCAGCAGACTTTGCAACAAGAACTGATGAATGATGAGAACGTAGTGAACAACGAGCTTTACGATAATGTAGCCAATTACTTGGAGGAGTTCGGCAGAAGAAATAACCTTCAGCTTGTACTTACCTACACCAAAGGAAGTGGCGTTTTGTACGCCAATGACAGTTTGGATATTACCCAAGAGGTGATCGTGGGGCTAAACGATGAGTATGGTAAGAAAAGCGGAAAGCAGGGAAATATTAACGATACGACAAAGGCAAAATAAGCTTTGGCATTGAGGATCTTAGAGCTCTAGGATCCTCAAGCTTTATAATACTAAGTACTCTCTCTTCTTTTTTATAAGAAGTCTGCAATTGGCACACCTTGCTTTTTGAGACGCATGAAAATTCTGAGGATTTAGATAGAAAAGAACTTCTTGATATTATTCAAGAGAGTACTCGTATGTGAGTATCATGCAAAACAGTAGATTTTGCGACAATTTCTGCCGGATACTTTTATATCATTTTTATCAATACTGAATGGCTTCTAATTCTTTTTTCTTTAGCAGAAGTTTTGTTGTACCCGTCCGATTTACGCTCCTTATTTGGATGGTTTTCTTTTTTGAAGACGCCTTCAACGTAAGTCTAAGTTTCTTAGGAATTTATCCCCGTGATACCTTTGGTCTAGTAGGCATACTCTTTGCGCCTTTGTTGCATGGCAATATACTGCATTTGGTATCCAACACATTTCCACTGTTATTTCTCTCTACAGCCTTGTTCATGTTTTATGAAAAAATTGCCGCCAAGGTGTTTTTTCATTGCTATTTCTATACGGGCATGCTCGTTTGGCTATTTGCCCGTCCGGCGATCCACATAGGAGCCAGTGGCCTGATATACGGGCTCGCTTTCTTTTTTATCTTTTTGGGCATGTTTCGAAAGGATTTCAAGTCGATCTTATTGTCTACGGTGGTGGTACTGCTGTATGGAGGGATTTTTTACGGCTTGCTGCCCAATCAACCCAATGTTTCGTGGGAGTCGCACTTGCTGGGAGGAATAGTAGGTATGTTAAGTGCCTGGTATTACAAAGACGTAAGAAAAATTTGAATATCTTTTTAAAAGTACAGAACCCTATTATAAAATCATTCCTCATCTATTCTTGGATAGATGGAGAAGTCACGTTGATATTTTGTGAATATTTTAAGGATTAATACAATAACTGTTTATGAAACAAGCAACTTTTTTATTCCTCTTTCTCCTTTGTGTGCTTGGTCTGCAAAGCCTATCTGCCCAAACGGATACTGTATTTTATACGGATCAATGGCAGCCGACTACTAAGACAAAAGCTTCATTTTATCGTCCGCCCCCTCAACAAGAAGACAATGGCTTCAGGATAAAAGACTACTATATATCAGGGAAGTTGCAGATGAAGGCCTATAGTGAGTCTATTGAAGAGGACAAGTTTCATGGAGAAGCTACCTGGTATTATGAATCAGGAGAGCTGCAACAAAAAGCACAATATAGGCACGGCATGTTGAGCGGTCTCTTAACCGTATATGCTCCCGATGGGTCAAAGCTTGCTGAAGGTACCTATGAGAATGGTGAACCAGTGGAGGGCACTTATATGACCATTGGAACGGGCTATTATTATCTGTCGATTTACGAAAATGGCAGGATTGTCAGGGAAGAATTGTATGCCAAGAACGAAGCCAACAAGACAAAAGCTGTTTACATGTATGAGGATGATAAAGTTGTGTCGGTGGCATATTATGATCAAAAAGGAGCCTTAATGGGCAAAAGTGATGAGGTAGTCAATGGCTATATTCATAACGGCCATTTTGTGGAGTTCTTCTACAATCCACTGACTCCTAAAAGCATTGTTGAATATAAAGACGGCATAGCACAAGATTATCAAAAATATTTCTATAAGACTGGTGAACTGCAAAAAGAGATTTATACCCATGAGAATGACTACGAAAAAGAAGTTTACTATGATAAAAATGGCAAGCAGTTGGGGGTATTGACTTATAATGGCTATTTGCCCCATCATGGAACCCAGTATTTATTCATGCATGACAGTGACTTGGTATCTTCCATCACAACTTATGTCAACGGTAAGATGGAGGGTGAATACATAAAGTTTCATGACAATGGACAAATGGCTGAAAAAATTCCTTATGTGAACGATTACCGTGAAGGGAAAGCCCAGTTTTATAACAGAGAAGGCCAATTGCTTCATGAAGGTATTTATAAAAAAGACTATCCTTATGAAGGCACCTTCAACGGCTTATTTGGAACGGAAATTATTACCTATTCAGCAGGAACAAGGCTTGTTGAAAAGTCTTTTTACTCCAATGGAGCCCTTCAGAAAGAGCATATCCTCGGAAAGGCAAATGTCATGTATGACTCGTTGGGCCATGAGATTGCAAGGCTGACCTACAGGGACGGCTTACCTTACGAGGGAAAGCTTATAGAAATGTATGGCGATCTTATTTCATCCATTAGTACATATAAAAATGCCAATGTAACCACTTCTCAGGTTTTTGATAATGGCCTACCTTACGAAACTACTGTTTATAATAAAGACTATGGTTACGATAAGAAAATCACCTATTACTCAAACGGCCAGATAAAAAAGGAAACATTTTATGAAGAGTATTATGTAAAACAGGAGAAGGCATATGATAAGACAGGAAAACTGCTTGGAACAATCACTGCCACACCGGTTAAATCTGGTAAAGAAGTAATTTTTTTAAATGACATTATTCAAAAAGTAAATGAGTATAAAGCTGGTGCTTTAATAAATGAAGCCAAATTTAATACCAAGGGTCAGCCACTCTATGAGATAATGGCTGAAGGACAGGCATCCTTTTATGATAAAAAAGGCCAGCTTTTGAGCCAAGCTATATACAAGGAGGGGCTTCCTTATGAAGGAACAGTGTATAAATACGATGATTATACAGAAAATATAAAAGAAAAGACCACTTATAAAAACGGGCTTCCACATGGAGAGCAACAGATCTATATTGAAGCTTATTACAATGAGGAGCCAACGCTCAGTCAGACATTTACATTCAATATGGGCAAAAAGGAAGGCGCTGCAACACGTTTTTCAGGAGGAAAGATATTGGAAATAACACACTACAAAGACGACTATCTGGATGGAGAGGCCAAATTTTTTGACGTAAATGGTGTGTTGCATTCTACCTCTTATTATAAAGGTGGCTTGCCATTAGAGGGCGTATTTTATGATTATGATTATTCAGGTGCGGTCAATGAAGTAAAGACATATGCTAATGGCCAACCCGATGGCCTTTGGCAATATTATGACTATAGAGGCAAGTATAAGGAAGAACTCTATAAAGAGGGAGATCTGCTTGAGAACAGAGATTACGAAAATGGGGAAGTGAAAGCCAAGCTAACCTATAAAAACCATCTACCTTATGAAGGCACCAGCCTAGGCTACAATGCGATCAGCCATTATCTCGATGGTATGCTTGTTAAAACCAGTGATTATGCAGATTGGACCTATACGGCCCTTGTGAAAGAAAGAGAGTTTGGAAAAAATGGAATTTTCACGGAAACCGATTTTTATGAAAATGGCAACAAAAGGTCGGTGGTGACTTATAAGAACAGCAATAACTATTATGACTCCAAGCGGCATGGTGAAGCCCTGTTTTATGGAGAGGACGGCAAGAAAATAGCAGAAGGCGTATATGAAGAAGGTGTGCCTATAAAAGGGGATTTTATATTTTATCATTATGCCAGTGCCCAAAATTTTATTCTTTTAAATATTGTGAAGGGCAAGTACATTGCTGACTTCTATGAAAAGGATAATCATATCTATACGATTGAAGCAAAACAGGCTAAAGCAGCCAAAGCAAGCCAAAAATATGCAGAGGATTTTATCTTAATGCTGGCTTCTAAGGGAGATTATATTATAAATTAAGGTAAGAGAAAGTTCCCCTACCCATCCTTGGTCTAACAAAAAGGCACTTCGGAATGAAGTGCCTTTTTTGTTGACTTAGGGAGTGTGGGTTTACTATACCCTTGTCCAATACGGCTATGGTTTATCAATACTTTGTATTGTCCAAATCACCTCGTTTGGCTGCCCTTTGCAGTTTTTTGTTGGCATAAATAGCGATCTCTACCCTTCGGTTTTGCTCCCTACCCTGCACTGTGGTGTTATCAGCAATTGGCTGTTGTTCTCCATAACCTGTAGTGGTTACCCTTGAATTTGCTACTCCTAATGAATTGAGGTAGTCCGCAACACTTTTTGCTCTCCTTTCAGAAAGGTTTTGATTGTATTCATCTGCTCCTGTGTCATCAGTATGCCCTTCGATTAAAATATTGGTGTCTTCATATTTTTTTAGGGTTTCAGAAAGCTCCTGGATATTCTGCTGCGCTACGGGCTTCAAGTCTGTCTTATTCACATCGAACAATATACCTGAATCGAATGTGATCTTTATACCTTCTCCAACCCGTTCTATATGAGCGCCTTCAAGGTCTTCTCGCATTTCATTGGCTTGTTTATCCATATAGGCGCCAATCGTTGCACCCGCTACACCTCCTATAGCCGCACCCATAATGGCGCCTACAGCGGTATTGCCTGCCAGTTTTCCTACACCAGCCCCAACGGCAGCACCACCTGCTGTGCCGATTGCGCCGCCTTTTGCCGTCTTGCTCCAGTTGGCACAACTAGAAATGACACAAACAGATAAGATCATACAAAAAAATAGTTTTAAAAATTTCATGACGTGTTCTTTTTATTGAAAAAATGATCGATAAAACAGCGTTTTATACTTTTAAAAAATACGGTATTATAAGCGATTATTGACCAAAATTGTTTTAAAGATTATAAACCTTGCTTTAGCTGCTGTTCGAGAATGGCTAGACTATCCACTTTAGCGCTAGGGTTAAGTGCAGCTTTTCCGAACATATACCATCGCCCATCGCCCGGATTTATGTATTTTCCTCTTTTGGTCGGGATCCCTTCTTTTGCATTACCAGGCAAATAATCGGGCGTATAAATTGCTTTTAGTAGCTTTTTTAGCTCCTTCCATGGCAAGGCTTGTTTCTTTTCTGGAGTGCCGCTTTGGGCAAAAGTTATATGGGCTTCCCGCTGCGCAAAGGAAGCATGAAGTGCAATCTCAAGTTCCCCTGATTTTTCAATCTCACGATATCGGAAATCAAGTGGCAGCTCCATCTGATTGATTTCGTAAATGCCTTGCATGAGCTCTTGCAGAAAATAATCCCACACCTCAATATCAGAAGGGCTTCCCTCCAATAGATTTTTTTCAACATCCTCAACTTTCACATGTAGCGAAAGGTTTTTCTTACTGTTCGTCCAATTGGTTTTCTGCAGCAGCGAAGTCAGGGTTTCGGACCATGCTTTCGGGAGGCTACCGCTGCCTTCGTAGTCATCATTTAATGTAAATCCTTCTTCAAAGATTTCGTCCTCGTCAAGTTCATCTCGGTCGGTATAAGTGAGTTTAAACGAAAACTCCAACCCAAACGGTACAAACTTCGCCTCCAGTGCATAGGCATAGCAATATGGTGGAGGAAGGTCTGGCGTGTGATAGGCAATGCTGACTTGGCTTAAATTGTCAAAATCTATTTTTGGTGTCATAGTGCAAAAGTAAGGATTTCAAGATTAAACGTCCTTTTAACTCTGGTGCTAAAGTATGAAAGTGAAAAGGATATTGGATGTTGGTATTCAATGTCATCGCCTATGAAGTGTTTTTGCTCAAGTAGGCAGTTAGGCTCTTTTTCCGTTGTACTTTGCCCGTTACGGTTACAGCAAACTGAGGGAGATAATACACTTTTTTAGGCACATGATAGGCTGGCAGAAACTTTTTTAATGCACTTAGGAGCGCTGTCTCCACATTTTTTTTCAACGGCTCTCCTTCTATTACCAACACAACCATTTCTCCCAAAGATTCATGAGGAATACCCGCAACAAAAAAGCGATTTTGTAAGCTTAACTGATGCAACAACTTTTCAATACTCTGTTCCAGTTGCTCCGTATGGATTTTTATTCCGCCAGAATTGATCACATTGTCAATGCGCCCTTCCCAAGTAAAACTGCTTCCATCAACTATCGTCACAAGATCGTTCGTGACAATCGTTTCAAAATTGGTAACCGGCGTATTTATGGTAAGGCAACCTCGGTCATCTAATCCAATGATCACTCCAGACATTGTATGGTATGTCTGCGATTTTGTTGACCCATTCAACCTTCTCATGGCAATATGCGACACGGTTTCTGTCATGCCATAAGTACTATATACCGGTGATTTTATACGCTGTATTACCTCTTCAAGCGTACTGCTTACAACTCCCCCTCCTATTATGATGGCTTTCATGGCATCCAGAATTTCCAGGTATTTTTCTGGTCCTTCCAGTATAGTTTTCATTTGTAGGGGAACCAATGCCGTAAATTCAAATCGGGCATTGTCGGTTGGCAAGTTATTGAAGGGATTAGCAGCAGGCGTTACGATGGTCATGACCATGTCGCCTTCAAAGCCTCGTACCAACATCATTTTCCCGGCGATATAAGCGGTATCCATACAGACCAATATGCCGTCGCCAGGCTCAAGGCCCAACTTCTCAATGGTCATAACAGCACTGGCTTCCATCTGGCTGCGCAATATTTGGATAGGTTTTGGTTTACCGGTAGAGCCGCTTGTAGTAAGCAGGAAATGCTCTTGCCCCTTTAGCCAGTCTCTACAAAATTCAAGCGTTCCTAACTCAAAAACACTGAGCTGGCTACGATCAAAATCGTCCCTACTTATTTGGTCATAATAGTATTTCCGATTATTTAAGATGAGGTGATCAACCATCTGCCAAAACAAATTTATTTGCTGCTTGGCTTATCTTTTCAAGTTCTTTTTGACTTAACGAAAAAGACAGTGCCCCTACATTATCCAATACCTGTTTTTCGTCCCTGGCACCGACAAGCACGCAAGCCACGGCAGGCTGCTGCATCGTCCAATGGATTACCAATTGTGCCAATGTCGCCTGATGGGTTTCTGCTATCCCCTTAATTTCATCCAGTAGTTCTATAGCTTGTTTGATATTGGCTTCTGAATAAAATGGATTGGTTTTTCGTGAATCACCTTTGTTGAATTGGTGACCAGGCTTTATTTTTCCTGTGAGCAAGCCTCTTTGCAAAGGACTATAAGGAAGTATGCTTATCCCATTTTCTATGGCTTGAGGGATAATATCCTTTTCTATGCCTCTATTGATCATGGAATAGGGTACTTGATTAGAAGCAAGCGGAAGGGTTTTCAATGCTTCATTTACCTGTTCTACATTATAGTTGCAAACGCCAGCGGCCCTTACTTTTCCTTGTTCCATCAAGCGTTGCACGGCTTCCATCGTCTCTTCAATGGGAGTAGTTACATCTGGCCAATGAATCTGGTAAAGATCAATATAATCCGTCTTTAAGCGGCGCAAACTTTGTTCGCACTCTTCCATTACCTTTCTTTTAGACGCCCATTTATATACTTTTATGGGTTGGCCATCATTGTCTTTATCTTCAAAATAGAGTTTACCTCCCTCCTCTCCCCAGTTCAATCCGTATTTCGTCAATATTTGATAGCGGTCCCTTGGCATTCCTTCCAATGCCTTACCAACTAATTCCTCGCTATGCCCAAACCCATATACAGGTGCAGTATCAATTGTGGTGATACCGGCATCATAAGAAGCTCTAATGGCTCGTATGGCTGCATTGGCTTCTGCTCCACCCCACATCCATCCTCCAATTGCCCAAGCACCAAATGCCATCGGTGTAACTTCAACTTCTGACTTGCCTAATTTTCTAACTTCCATTTTTACCTGCTTTTTTTTTAAAAATCACATAAGTACCGAAGTGTCTTCTTCAACCGCTCTTTTCCTTGCTTTATGCCTGACTTTTACTTTACCAATTACCAAGGCCGATAGTCCAACGATGGCACATAATGCCATTGTCCCGACCATGGGCAGTGCTGTGCTGGAGTGAAACAGACTCACAACGGCCGAAACCAATCCGCCCATGGCCATTCTGAAGCTACCCATAAGTGCTGCTGCGCTTCCGGCAAATCTAGAAAACGGCGCCAATGACAAGGCAGTGGCATTGGGATTGGACAAGCCTTGCCCAGTCAAAAATACAAACAATAGCGCAATGAGGCCATATTGTCCTATTAAATTCAGCCAAACACACCAAACCAATATGATTCCTACCAAAGTTTGATAAAGGAGTGTAAAGCGGACGATCTTCTGGCTGCTATATTTCTTCAACAAGATATGATTGAGCTGGGTTGTGCCTATCATCGCAAAAGCTAAAAGGGCGAACGTCCAACCATACTGCTGCTCAGACATTTGATAAATATTGATAAAAACATTGGCAGACCCAGCGATATAAGCAAATGGTGCAGCCGTTGCAATTCCTCCTGCTAGCGTGTAAATCAAAAATTGAGGCTCTTTAATTACCCTTAAATAGCTTTTCAATACAGGTTTGGGCCGCAATGAAATAGACGGATCGGGCGCATTGCCCTGTGGCAGCACGAAATATGTCGCCACCATGATGACTGCAGTGATGATAGCTAATAGGATAAATACATAATGCCAATCAAACGCAGTGGTAATATATCCACCCAATGTAGGCGCTATCATAGGAGAAATGGCTATTACCAAGGTGAGCAGAGAGAAAACCTGAGCCGTTTTGTTTACTGGAAAGATATCGCGCACTAAGGCTTGTGCTGCTACCATACCTACACAACCGCCCAACGCCTGCACAAATCGCATCGCAATCAAGGTTTCAACCGATGATGTTAAGGCACATCCTAAAGAAGAAATGATAAACAGAGCAAGACCAATATAGAGTGGCGACTTTCGTCCGTACCTGTCCAACAAAGGGCCATATAATAGTTGGCCCAAAGAAATCCCTACCAAATAGCTTGTCAACGAAAGCTGCACAGCCGATATGCTTGTGGACAAATCCTTAGCAATAGCTGGAAATCCTGGCAAGTACATGTCGATAGCAAAAGGGCTAATCGTGCATAACGATCCTAAAATAAGGATAAGAGTGAAATATTCTGAGCGTTTCATGAGCCAAAAGGCAGCTTTCAATAAAAATAAAAAGGCCCGTATGGGCCATCCACAATTTTTAGTTTACGCAAAAAAAAGAACTGTGTTGTGCTCGGTGATTGATAATGGGG
>CAYTTV010000033.1:5467-22592 GCA_964440915.1 uncultured Roseivirgaceae bacterium | reverse complement strand
GAATTGCCAAGTCCAACTTTTATCGTTACTGCATCTTTTGGCATGGCTAGAAAGGTATCTTCATCAGTCCAATCGTCCCCTATGGCCATAACAAAATCTGTTTTGTACTTGTCTAACCAGCGGCTAGCGGCCCTCCCCTTGTTTACTTCCACATTCTTTACTTCCACGTTCATGTCCCCTTCTATTACCTGTAAGCCATTGTTTGTGGCTAGATAGCTTAAATGGCCTGCCAATTCTCTAGAGCGGAGTTCGCCTAGGCCTGCTTCTACTTTTCTAAAATGCCACACCAGAGAATAATCTTTCTCTTCAATAAAAGAACCAGGAGTTCTATCGACGTATTGCTCCATCACGTGACGCATTTCATCCTTCCAATTATTCTTTAATTTCGTAATAGTATACCATCCTCTGCCTCGTTCCTTCAGCCATACACCATGTTCTCCAATGATATCTACATCATAACTGCCAAGCCATTTTTCCAGAATGTTCTTGTCCCTACCGCTTATGATCACCAATCTGTTTTTTTCGTCCTGCATAAAGCCTTGCAACACTCTTTTAAGCTTAAGATCGGGTTTAGATAGTGCAGGATCTATAGTAAATGGCGCGAGTGTGCCATCATAATCTAAAAACAACAAGCGATTAGAAGCACGTTCGTACTGACCAATGATTTGTTGCATCATTTTCTTGTCTACTCTTTTTGTGGCCATCGTCTCTTGGAACTTCTTGATATCTTCTAGCCTATCCATAAATAAGCTCACCCAATGGTGCACATTGTACCGTTTCAGCGACCTTTGCATGATGGTATTGCGCTTCACCTGTTCACTTACTGGCATTGTAAGTGCTTGGTACATCGCTTCTACCAATGCATTCACATCATTCGGATTGATCAGAAGCGCATCAGAAAGCTCTCGAGAAGCACCTGCCATTTCACTTAAGACGAGTACCCCTTTTTTATCTGTTTTGCTTGCGAGGTATTCTTTGCACACCAGGTTCATGCCATCCCGCATAGGTGTGACTAAGGCTACATCAGCCATACAATAAAAAGCGGAGAGCGACTCCAAAGAAAAAGAGCGGTAGAAGTAGTGAATGGGTGTCCAGTTGATCTTACCATAACTACCATTTATTCTGCCCACCATTTCATCTATAGCCTCTTTTAATTCTTTGTACTTTTCTACCTGGTCCCTGGAAGGCACCACAACCATGAGTAAGGAAACCTTCCCCCTATACTCTTGGTATTTTTCAAGAAATAGCTCGAAGGCATGCAGTCTTTGTGTAATTCCCTTAGAATAATCGAGCCTATCGATAGATAGCATTAGTTTTTGAAAGCCTAAAGAAGATTGAAAAACTGCCATTTTATCTTTTGTCTCCGGTGATTGGGCTTTACGGGCGTACTTTTCATAATCAATGCCCATTGGGAAACTATCGACCGAAATTCGACGACCTTCAAATTCTAAATGGCCGTGTGAAGCATTTACACCAACGATTCTATTCACAGAACTTAAGAAGTGACGCATATCATCATAGGTGTGGAAGCCAATCAGATCGGCACCGAGCATGCCCTCGGCCAGCTCCTTTCTCCATGGGAGCAGGCGGAATATTTCAAATGAAGGAAAAGGTATATGCTGAAAAAACCCAATGCTGATATTAGGAAGTTTTTTTCTTATCATTTGTGGCACCAAAAGCAGCTGGTAATCGTGGACCCAGATAATGTCTCCAGGCTCTGCTATTTTAATGGCCTCCTTGGCAAACTTCCGGTTTACTTTTACATAACTTTCCCAGAGATCTTGTTCATAAATGGCAAATTCTGTGAAATAATGAAAGTTTGGCCATAATGTTCCATTGCTAAATCCTTCATAAAAATCATGTATCTCATCTTCGGAGAGAAACAAGGGTAGCATGTTTTCTTTTTGAAGCCTTCTGGTAATCACCCTTTTTTCATGCTCGTCTTGAGTATACAATCCCGGCCACCCAATCCATTTATTATGGCCCTCTTTAAATACTGTACTTAGGCCGGTCGCCAACCCTCCTTCACTAGCAGTGAAATGTAAGTCATCATTTTCCCGCTGTACTTTCACGGGCAGTCTATTGGAAATGATAATGGTTTTTCCCATAGTATAGAAAGATATGTCTGTAGTTTAAAAAACTGTGACCTCTGAATATGGCCAATGTGTGTCTCTTATCCAAATATAAAGACTCATAGTTGTCTTTTTGTTTAATTTAAAGGGTTAGCATCTCTTGCTTGAAGTTCCACAGATTGAAAAATCGTCAAGTCTTAAACAATGGATAAAGGAGGGATTAGTGAGAAGTTGATGCCAGCGCTAAGGTCCAAACTTTCTTCAATTCCTCCAATAAGCGGGTAGACTCATCTACGATATGCCTAAAATCTTCCGAAAGTTGCTGTAATTCGAAAGGAGAAGCAAGAGAATGTAAAATCTTGAAATTAGCAGTCTGTTGATAGATGATCTTTTGCAGGGTAGAAACGATTGATGCTTCATATTGCACCCCTTCATCTTTAGCAACGCTGTTTATTAAAATAGCTATCATGGATTCTGCCGCTATCTCGGGCTTGTCATAGGACGGCACTGATAAAATGGCGGTATCCAAGACTTCTTGGTGCCGCTTATTGGCATCCATAAGCTTCAGTGTCAAAGCTTTTAGGGGAGGATGAGATACATTTTTGTATACAATCGGTAAGAAAGACTCAAGAAGTCCTTCATCATGCATGGCTTTTTGCAATTCCCGTTTGATTAAGTCAGTATGGATTTCGTCATGTAGCATACCTATACAAACACACTATTGCCTGCATTGTTTGCAAATAAAACTACCTATAATGGCTAGTGTTAGGTGCTAGTAGAAAAAATAAGAGGGTTTGAAACAGGAGCGAATAAGTAAGATGAAAGCTATTGACATCAATAATAGTTACGACAGCCCATTATTATGCTCATTTATCCTCGCCTTTTGAAAGGCAATCACTAAATTTACTTCAAGTTGAACATCCGAAGCTTAATTTCGGTAAGTTTTCGTTTGGTATCAAGAGGAAAGTCACCATTCATCATCCAATCATAATAAGAGGGCTCCTGTTTGAATATTATCTCTACAGCCTTTCCTCTGTGTTTTCCAAAGTTAAAGCACTCTATTCCTTCATTGTTATAAACAATCCTCCCAGCCAGGTCTACCATTTTTGTAGAAGTGAGATCGTGCAAAACCTGCATATCATTTTGAATGACACCCAACTTTTTACCCAAATTGTCGGTAACCTCCTGTCCATCGTATTGCTTTACCTGGGCTTTCAATACTTCGTATGTGGCCAGTGTATCGGCTTCTGCACTATGGGCATTGGTCAACTCTTTGCCGCAGTAGAACTTATATGCCGCTGTTAGCGACCTTTTTTCCATCATATGGAAAATCTTCTGGGCGTCTATCATCCGCCGTGTAGAAAGGTCGAAATTAATACCAGCACGCAAAAATTCTTCTACCAATAGCGGAACATCAAACCTAATGATATTAAATCCTGCCAAGTCGCACCCTTCCAAAAACTTCCCATACTCTTTGGCAATGCTTTTAAAAACTGGCGCCGAGGCTACATCTTCGTCATATATGCCGTGGATAAGGCTCGTTTCCAGGGGAATAGGCCGCTCGGGATTTACTCTGGTGCTCTTTGTAATCACTTCTTCGTTGGGCATTACCTTCACTACGGCAATCTCCAGGATCCTATCGGTTGAAATATTGGTCCCCGTGGTTTCAAGATCAAAAAAAGCCAGGGGTTTACGTAAATGAAGTGACATGAAGAGGGTTTAAGTTAATTGATTTGTTTGTATATAATTAGGCCTATTGCTTCGTAAGCTCGTGCAGATTAAGCCCATCAAACTTTCCAGAGCTCATCATGAGCAGGTTTTTGTTGTTCCAGTCTATACTCACCAAATATTGCTTTAGTTCTATGATTTCTGTAAAGACCAAAAGATCACTTCTATTAAAGGCCAACTTAACATCTTCTGCTGAGAAGGATTCGAGGTTTTTAAGCAACAGATTATTGGGGCTATAATACACAATGGCTATATCCGCTGCGTTGAAAGTGCCTTGATATTGTGACAGGAATGCTTTATTTAAGCTACTGAAAGTATAAAGCTCTAAACACGCAACCAGCTGTCGGTCCTTAAACTGTTCTTTTAGCGCCTTGGTAGTAGCGGCTAATTTAGACGGCGCATGTGCAAAATCTTTGTACACTGCATGATTATCCTCTTCTTTTAAGCGTTCCAAGCGATTGGCAGCACCTCTAAAACTCTGGATTGCTTCATAAAACTGATCGGACGTCACACCTACTTTTTTAAGCACTTCCTTTGCACCGCTTAAGTTTTGCATGTTATGCTTCCCAAATACCTGCACAGGCACTTCTCCATTTTTTGCTACAAGGTATGTAATGCCGTTCTCTATTCTGGAAGGATGCTCTTTATATTCTACCCGTTGCACATCTTCACGCTCTTTGTTGCAGATGAGCGTGGCCATATCGTCTTCCTCACAATATATCAGTGTGCCTGCCTTAGGGGTAGCGTCTGCGAAATAATCAAACTGCTTCACATAATCCTCGAGTGTCGGATACACATTAATATGATCCCATTCTATACCACTGATCAAGCCGATATGATGCTGATACTTAAGGAATTTTGGTGTTTGGTCGAGTGGAGAGGTCAAGTACTCATCGCCTTCAATAACGATAATAGGGGCATCGCTTAATTTCACCATGTTGTCGAAGCCTTCTATTTGGGCGCCTACTACATAATCAAATGCACGATTTAGGTACTGGAGCACGTGAAGTACCATAGAAGTAATCGTGGTCTTACCATGACTACCTGCAATGACAATCCTTTGTTTGTCCTTAATGTTTTCATAGATATAGTCCGGATAGGAATATATCTTTAGCCCCAGCTCTTGCGCCTTGATCAGTTCAGGATTATCAGCTTTGGCATGCATTCCCAAAACTACCGCGTCGAGCTCACTTGTTATCCTGCCGGCATCCCAGCCATTGGAGGAGGGTAGTATACCTGCCTTTTCTAGACGGGAACGGGATGGTTCAAATATATCATCATCAGATCCCGTAACCCTATAACCTTTTTCTTTGAGCGCGATAGCAAGATTGTGCATTACGCTCCCACCGACGGCTATAAAGTGTATTCTTTGTGAATTATGCATGAATTTCTATTTCTACGCCTCAAAATTAAGAAAATAAGCAGGAGGCCAAAATTATTTTTCCACAAATAATATGATTTGGCCTTGTTAGCTCAGCATTTTTATGACGCATTCCGACCTCCACTCACAATGCATTAAGCGTCAACAGCTTCGTCTTTTTTGAGGGTGTGCAGGGTGCTTTTAGCCTTGTCAGCCATGCTAGCGCATTTTCTGATTGTAGACATCACTGCAGTAAATTTTATTTAATCCTTCCATTTTTAACATTATAATCTGTAGTTTTGCCTTAGGTATTCGGAAATACTGGAACTATTTTAGTTCTAAAACGATATATATAATATCCCACTTGGGTTTCGGACTTGTTTTTTCAAACCTAACATAAAAACAATGCCGAGTGAAGTTTCGCTTTAAAACTGGACCTCACCCTTCAGCAATGAAGGGCCTCGGGAAACCGGGGTTAACAGTGGATAGTTGAAAGGATGGAACAGCTCAAAACCTGTCATTTGGAGGTTTATTAAACCTCCGGAACCCTAAGTGGGTTTTTTTACCATTTGCGATCTTTAGCTGCTTGAATTGCCTGACTAATTTCCACCCGATTGCCATCTATCTTTCCCACTATAAAAGCATCGGTCATACCCATCCTCACAATGTCTGCTTGGAAAGCCTTGGCGTTTGAATAATTTCTAAATTTCCCTAAAACATATTTGTTCAAGCTATCTTGCCGATAATAGCGCAAGTTCTCGAGGGCATCTTTATACTTATTTAAATCAAAATTTCTAAAAGCTCCAATCTGAACCTCAAAGAAAACGCCTGTATACAAGGGTGAATTTTCCATCAAAAGGTCATTGGTCCTTGCTATACTATCTATTCTCACTAATAAATACTCATTATACTGATCTGTTTGCACTTTATTATCCATAAGCGTTTGCCATTTCCCAAACGGCGGAGTGGCGACCTCTATATACACTACATAGACAATGAGCAGAAGTATCACGAACATCGAGAAATAAAGTAAGCTCCTGAGGCCCTTATTGCTCTTCTTTAGATTTTCAATCTTTTGCTCTTGTTTCTGAAAAACATCGATCTGAGACATATAATATAAATTTTGTGGGTGTTAAGCACGCTTTAGAGTGGTTGTGGGTGCTTCACATTCACTTGCAATTTATCCTATTATTATTTGAATGTCAGTATTATATAAAAACGGCATGCCTTATTATTAGGGAAAAACTCCAAGTTCACGATAAGTGACCGCTATTTTGTCTAAGGCACTCACAAAAGCTGCTGTCCGCAAGCTACCGATCTTTTTGGCCATCATAACCTCTCTCGTGCTGTGATATGCTTTTACCATGGTGTCTTCAAGTCCTGAAAACACCAAGTCTTCTTCGCTCGCCCCTTTTATGATACTTTTCCTCATGCCCACGTCCAACTTTTGCCCGCTGGCCTTTTCGATAGCCTCCACTAATCTTAAATTCGTGAGCATATCATACCGCCGCTCCAACTTACCAAAGGATACCCTAGAGAGGTTTTTAAGCCATTCGAAATAGGAAACGGTGACGCCCCCAGCATTGAGGTAAAGGTCAGGAATGATAAACACGCCTCTTTCTGCCAGTATCCTCTCCGCTTCTGCCGTTACTGGGCCATTGGCAGCCTCCCCTACTATCTTTGCCTTTATTAAGGGGGCATTTTTTTCTGTAATCTGATTTTCCAACGCCGCCGGAACCAGTATATCGCATTCATAAGTTAACAGATCAGCAGAATTCGGTATATTCTTAGCATTTTTAAAACTTAGGATCGATCCAGTTTCACCCCTATGTTGCGCCACTTCTTGTACGTCCAGGCCATTTTCATCATAAATACCACCCTCAAACTCGGCGATACCAATGATAATCGCCCCTTCGTCTTGAAGGTATTTGGCACTGTGGTAACCTACCTTCCCAAGCCCTTGTATAATGATACGCTTATTTTGCAACCCCGTGGTAAGTTTAAGCCGATCCATATCTTCTTTAAGACTTACAGCTTCCCGCAACCCAAAATACACGCCCATGCCAGTTGCCTCATTCCTTCCCCTAATACCAGAAATAGAAAGTGGTTTGCCGGTCACACAGCCAATAGCGTTGATAGACTCGGGATGAAAGGTCTGGTATGTATCGACAATCCAGGCCATCTCCCTTGGGCCTGTACCATAATCTGGAGCAGGAACATCCAAGGCAGGCCCAATGAAGTTTGTTTTGATCAGTTCTGATGTATAGCGCCTCGTGATATTCTCTAGCTCGTTCACTGAATAATTTTTTACATTAATTCTCACGCCCCCTTTTGCGCCGCCAAAGGGCACATCTACCAATGCACATTTGTAAGTCATCAGTGCTGCCAGTGCCTTCACTTCGTCCTCGTTTACGGCCATGCTAAACCGTATTCCGCCTTTTACAGGTTTCTTATGGTGCGAGTGCTGTACCCTATAGGCCTGAAGCACCTCCAGATCGCCATCCTTTTTTCTGAGAGGAAAAGTGAATTTATATATACTGTTACATTGTTTGATCTGATCAACCAGCCCTTTAGGATGATTGGTATATTTGGCAGCACTATCGACATAGCTACAGATGTCATCAAAAAAACTATATGGGGTATCGGGATGCATTAGCGGTATTGTTTTTTATTGGATGTTGATTTGCGTCTTGCTACTATAAGTAGTGCTCACTAAACTCATAACTTTATGGAAAGTTTGACCCAGCGAAGCGCTGGCTATAATATTCAGGTATTGCGCGATAACTAATGGTGTCAGAAGCAGAACTGACAAGATTTTTCTTGGAATTGTTTTTATTGAAAGAAGAAATGATGACCTTTACGACGCATTATTAAACACCCCCTTCTAAGGAAAGAAATGAAATTTATTCTGCGATCAGAGGAATGCCTAATGTTTATATTTTCCATCTATTTGTTCTCTCTTTTGAACTTTTCATGGTGGTGGTATCCGGCACTCCTCCTCGTTCCTGATATTGGAATGGTAGGATATCTTTTCAATCCAAAAACAGGTGCAACTCTCTATAATATTTTTCATCATAAGGGAATTGCATTAACTTTGGGACTTATGGGACTGCTTTTAACAAATCATTGGTTTATGCTTATGGGTATCATATTTTTCGGGCATTCGTGTATGGACCGAATGTTTGGCTTTGGCCTCAAATACCCTGACAGCTTCAAGCATACTCACCTAGGGACGATTTAACTCATCATTATTATTCTTAATTTTACTGCTTTAATAAACATTGCCTTATGGAGCATCAACGTTACATTGTTATTGATTTTGACAGTACTTTCACCAAAGTAGAAGCTATGGATGTTTTAGGGGAGATAGCCCTCGAAGGCAAGGCCCATAAAGACAAGTCACTCAATAAGATCATAGAGATCACCAACCAAGGGATGAACGGGAGTTTATCCTTTAGGGAATCTTTGAAACAAAGAGTGGCGCTATTGGAAGCGAAACAAGATCATTTACCTGAACTAATCAATCGATTAAAGCAGCTGGTGTCAACTTCCTTTCAGAGGAATAAAGCATTTTTTGAAGAACATGCTGACAATATCTTTATCATCTCCAATGGGTTCAAGGAATTTATAGTGCCCATAGTAGAAGAGTATGGCATAAAGGAAGAAAACGTATTTGCCAATTCTTTCACTTTCGATACCCATGGAAATATTATTGGATTTGACGATCAGAATGTACTATCGGCTAACAATGGAAAGGTAGAGCAGCTTAAGTCGCTCAATCTTGTCGGCGACGTGTACGTCATCGGCGATGGCTACACAGATTATGAAATAAAAGCTGCAGGATTAGCCAATAAGTTTTTTGCTTTTACAGAAAATATAGCCAGAGAAAATGTTCTCGCCAAGGCCGACCATATCACCCCTAGTTTAGATGAGTTCCTATACCTTAATAAAATGAACACAACCACTTCTTATCCCAAAAACCGCATCAATGTATTGCTTCTGGAAAACGTGCACGAAGATGCTGTAACGCTTATGAAACAAGAAGGCTACAATGTGGAAGTATATCCAGCTGGCCTTGACGAAGAAGAACTATCAGAGAAAATAAAGAACGTTTCTATTTTGGGCATCAGGTCCAAGACACAAGTGACGGCTAAAGTCCTTGAAAATGCCAATAGGTTAATTGCTTTAGGAGCGTTTTGTATCGGCACCAACCAAATTGATTTGGAAGGATGTCTCAGGAAAGGAGTAGCCGTATTCAATGCTCCATACAGCAACACTCGTTCGGTAGTGGAACTGGCATTGGCTGAGATCATCTTGCTTATGAGGAATATCCCTGATAAGTCCCAGCAGATGCACGAAGGCGTTTGGAACAAATCTGCCACGGGCAGTTATGAAATTCGCGGGAAAAAGCTAGGCATAATTGGCTACGGCAATATAGGCTCACAATTGTCTGTATTAGCAGAGTCTGCTGGTATGAAGGTTTATTATTACGACCTGGAAGAAAAGCTGGCTTTGGGAAATGCTACAAAATGCACTTCCATGGCTGAGCTGTTGAGCATAGTAGACGTAGTAACTTTGCATGTAGATGGCCGAAAAGAAAATCACAATATCATTGGGGAGAGTGAATTTGCCCTAATGAAGCCAGGTACTATTTTCCTTAACCTCAGCAGAGGCCATGTAGTAGACATTCCTGCCTTAAAAAAAGCGATCGTAGACAAAATTATTGTTGGATGCGGCATCGACGTGTTTCCCTCAGAACCAAAGAGCAATCAAGATCCTTTTGAAAGCGAACTTAGAGGCCTTCCGAACGTGATTTTGACACCACACATAGGAGGAAGCACGAAAGAAGCACAGGAAAACATTGCAGGATTTGTGCCTTCAAAGATCATAGAATATATCAATACTGGAAGCACCAACCTTAGTGTGAACTTCCCCAATTTGCAACTGCCAAAATTAGACAATGCTCATCGCTTGATGCATATCCATCAAAACGTACCGGGCATATTGGCAAAGATCAATAATATTTTGGCAGAACAGCATGTAAATATCGTTGGGCAATACCTGAAGACAAACGAAACGATTGGGTATGTAATAACGGACGTAAACAAGGCCTACGAACCAGAGTTGATCAAGGCATTGAAGGAAATCCCAGGCACCATAAAGTTCAGGGTATTGTATTAGTCGGATCAACCGCATTTTGAAAGCCCGCATGACCTTGGTTGTGCGGGCTTTTTATGTATCGAAGGCTTTCAGGCTTATCCTTGTATTTCCTTTTGTCAAACTGCCTACTATATGAAATCTGACCTCTATGGGGCCGCATTCGACCATCGGCACACAATCCATGGTACATTATGAACTGCCTATTGCCAATTGGCTCCTGCCTACTTATATTTGCCCTCTTGCTATCGAAAAATTAAAGCAATTATTTCTAACAACATGGCTACTATGCACTACTTTACTCCAGGTCCTTCTGCCCTTTATTTTACAGCAGAAGACCATATCAAAACTGCATTAAAAGAACAAATCCCCAGTATATCTCACAGAAGTAAAAAATTCAAATCCATCTACCAGCATACATCGGAGCAGCTGCGCCAGCTTTTGAACCTTCCAGAAGAATACCAGATATTGTTTACTGGCTCGGCCACAGAAATTTGGGAGAGGCTTATTCAGAATTGTGTAGAGCAGCAATCTTACCACTTAACAAATGGTGCATTTTCTGATAAATTTCATAGCATGGCCATTGCTTGGGGAAAGGATGCCCAACAACTGGCCAGTGCGCCAGGCGCCTGCCCCGACATTAGCAAAATGAATGTTGCCGACGACTGCGAACTGATTTCTGTAACCCAAAATGAAACCAGCACTGGTGCTGCACAACCCTTAGAGGATATTTATGCGATCAGAAAGCGTTTTCCAAATCAATTGCTCGCAATTGACGTAGTGTCTACATTGCCATATTTGGCGTTAGATTTCGGCCAGGTTGACACTGCTTATTTTTCTGTACAGAAATGCTTTGGCATGCCTGCAGGACTCGGTGTTTGGATTGCCAATGAAAGATGTGTAGAGAAGGCTTTGAAAATTCAGGAAAAAGGTGGGATAATTGGTCAATATCATAGTCTCCCTAGTCTTGTGAGCCAAGCAAAACAATTTCAAACGCCAGAAACGCCTAATGTTCTCAATATCTATCTCCTTGGAAAAATTGTAGAGGACATGCTCTTTAGAGGTATTGAAAATATAAGAAAAGAGACTGACTACAAGGCTGCATTGCTCTACAATACCATAGAAAAGCATGCGGGTTTTGATCCATTTGTAAAGAAAAAGGCCTATCAATCTAAAACTGTAGTGGTAGCTGAAACTCATGAACCCGCCGATAAGGTCATTGCTTACCTGGCAGAAAAGAAGCTTCAAGTAGGAAGTGGATACGGACCGTTTAAGAATAAGCATATCAGGATAGCCAACTTCCCTGCTCACTCCAAAGAACAGATGGAAACTTTGGTGGATGCCATTGCTGAAATGTAGTACAGAAACATAAAGACTGCCTTGCGGAAAAAATGAGAGAAATACATTTTTCCGCAAGGTCTCCTCTATATTGTCACGATGTTTCAGCGGCTACAGATTTCTGGTGTTTTTCCTTTTTCCGGCCCACAGCATATGTAGAAGGCAAGGTGTTAAATTCTCTTTTGAAGTATTTGGTAAAATATTTAGTGCTATTAAAACCTACTTTATAAGCGATTTCGGCTACAGTAAGTTGACTCTTCTCCAAATATTGCGCTGCCCTTTGCAACCTGATTTTCCGAATGAACTCTACAGGAGACTGCCCTGTGATGGCCACCATACGCTTATACAAATTAGCGCGGCTCATGCCCAATTCTTTGCTCAGCATTTCTACCGTAAGATCAGCATCCTCCAAGTTGGCTTCTACTATTTTTATAGCGTCATGAATAAGTTTGTCGTCGGCTGAAACAATATCAATGGCACTTGTTTCCACACTTATTTTTTTCTCCAACACCTTCTGCAAATGCTGTCGTTCTGTAACCAAATTCCTGATGCGTGACAATAGTATTTCAAAATTAAAGGGCTTTGTCATATAGTCATTCACCCCAATATTAATCCCCTTCAGCTTACTCTCTTCCCCAGCATGGGCAGTGAGCATGATAAAAGGAATATGACTTGTACGGGCATCGGACTTCACTTTTTTACAAAGCTCTATTCCATTCATTTCAGGCATCATCAAATCGCATATTATCAGTTCTGGCATGTGGGAAAGCAGTCGTTGCCATCCTTCTTTTCCATGCCTTGCTTCAATCACCTCAAAATATACCCCTAAATTATCTTTGAGATAAAACCTGAAATCTTCATTGTCCTCTACCAACAATATCTTGGTCTTTTTCTTTCCAGATGCCTCCTGCACCTGTACAGGAGGCAGGTCGTATGCTATTTTTTCTGCCTTGTGAGCTTCATTGCCTTTTCCTTCAATCTCCACCGTTTTTAAAGGTAAAATCACCGTAAAACAACTGCCCTTGTTGACTTCGCTCTCTACTGTGATTTCCCCACCATGTATCCGAACGAACTCCTTGGTGATTGAAAGCCCTATTCCGCTGCCTTGATTGATAAAACTCTTTGGCATATCATTCCGAAAAAAACGCTCGAATATTCTTTCTTGGTTTTCTATAGGCACCCCAATACCATCATCCTTGACCTTAATGATCACTTTTTTTACATTGGATTGTCCAGGCATGTCCTTGATAGGGACACAGCCTACTTTCACGTCAATATTGCCGTTTTCAGGAGTGAATTTAAAAGCATTGGACAAAAGATTGAATAAAATTTTCTCAAGTTTGTCCATATCAAAAGAAGCGTGCATGGCCTCAATATCTGTATGGAAGGTGAGCGCTATATTTTTCTTTTCGGAAAGGTCAGAAAAAGAATGCACGGATTCTTCGATGAACTTTATGACATTGCCGTCAGATACTTGAAGTTCTATCCCATCAACCTCTATTTTTCTAAAATCGAGTAATTGATTGACCAAGTTTAGCAACCTCTTAGCATTGCGCTGGATGACGACGTATTGTTTTTTATTGGCATCTCCCTCCTTGGTCTGTCCCAACAATTTTTCTATAGGCGTAAGGATAAGCGACAATGGCGTTCTGAATTCATGGCTTACGTTTGTAAAAAAGCGGATTTTCATCAAATCCAATTCGTGCAGTTGCTTTGCCTCCCTTCTTTCCTGCTCAATTTGAAATTTTGCCCTTTCCCTTGCTAGCATAATGCGCCTGCCCGTGTAAAGACATAGCAATATAAAGACAAAGTACAGTCCGTAAGCCTCCGATGTTTTCCAAAATGGCGCCAATACGGTTATGTTTATCGTTTTCTCATTGTCGGCCCAAACCCCATCATTGTTGGATGCCAATATGCGGAGTTCATACTCTCCAGGATCAAGATTAGTGTAGGTCACCCTCCTGTTGCTATTGTCGGTTTCATGCCAATCTTCATCAAAACCGATCAATTTGTACTTATATTTATTTTTCTCTGGTTGAAAAAAACTAATAGAAGAAAATCCAATGGAAAAGAAATTTTGGTTATGGGCTAAAGTAATATGGTCGGTTGCAGCAATGGACTTGTTTAAAACGACATCACCCCTGACCTTTTCGCCAATGCGCAGGCTCTTGTTAAATAGTTGGAAATCTGTAAGTACAACCTTGGGTGTGAGGGTATTCCTTGTCAAGCATTTTGGGTCGAATACATTAAAACCATTTGCGCCACCAAAAACCAACTCCCCACTTTTAAGTTTTAGTGCTGCATTTTCGTTAAATGTCATCCCTTGAAGCCCGTCACTTTCGTGATAGTTCATAATCTTAATTTTTTGACTATTGCCCTCACCATTGATCAAAAGATTAGACAAGCCGTTGGGAGTGCTAAGCCACAGATTATGATTGTCGTCTTCCAAGATGGTCAATATGGAGTGATGTGGCAAACCGTCTTTCTCGGTAAAATGAACGAAGCTACCGGTTTCTTCTTCAAAAAGGGCTAACCCTTCTTCTGTCGCTATCCAAATATTATCTCGACTGTCATTATAAATCCACAGCACACGATTGCTGATCAAGCTCTCAGGATTTTTGGGATCATTTTGATAACTTACTATTCTACCTGAAGCCCTATCGATCACATCTACACCCTCATTGCCCCCTATCCATATTTTACCACTCTGGTCCTCACAGATTGTCACCACATAGTTGTTGTTGATGGCATGGGGGCCTTCTGCAGATTTGTATTGATGGAAATTTTTAGTAGCCGGATCAAATACGACCACACCATCTCTCATGGTTCCAATCCATACATTTCCGTGGCTATCTTTCATCAACTCCCATATATTGTCACTTGCGTGTCCATCTACGTTAGATGCTTCGCTTTTATAACACAAGAAGCGCTGACCATCAAACCTGTTCAAACCTCCTAAATAAGTGCCGATCCATAATGCCCCGTCTTCTGCCACCAATAGACTCACGATAACATTACTGCTTATGCTGTTTTTATTATTGGGATCATGCTTGTATTGTGTGAAACTGCCGGTAGAACGGTCCATATAAAGCAATCCACCCCCATTTGTACCAATCCACATATTGCCCTTATCATCTTCGGCAAAACAATTGACATCGGCATAAGGAAGGCTTTCAGGAATAGATGCATAATTCTTGTAATATTGAAATCTAATGATGTCTTTATGGTAAAAATTCACCCCGTTTTTATAGGCTCCAATCCAGATTATCCCTTCTCTATCTTTGTATAAAGCATATATACTATTGTGGATTAGGCTATGCTTGTTTTCACTGTTGTGGAGGATTTGACTTATAGAAAAATCATTTTTATTGATTACATTAATGCCCCCGAGGTCTGTCCCTACCCATATAATGCCTTCCGATTCCTCTACGACTCCTTTCACTAAATTGGTGCTGATCTTTAAGTTTGGCGCATTCTGATGGAAGTGGAGAAACTCTTTTTGGCGATAGTTAAAATAAAAAATTCCTTGTCCGTCAGCTGGCAAATACACCCAAAGGTCATCGTCGCTATCGATCATGAATTTGTAGTTGAGTAACTGCTGGCCGTACCGCTGATAGAAGAAGTCGTATTGCGCTGTTACTTCCAAACGCTCCTTATCCAACTTCTCTAAGATTCCGTTTTGATGCAGGAGCCAGAGATTCCCTTGAGCGTCTTCTTGTATATCCGCCAAATTATCACTGGCAATGCCCTTCTCATTGTTAAAGGAATGCCTGAAGGTCTTGGATACTCCTAGAGAAGGGTTGTGCAGCGTTATGCCATGCCCTGCTTGTATAAACCAGTAAAGCCCTTTGCTGTCTTTGAATACGTGTTCTATGGTATTTCCTGGTAGCCCATATCGGGTCAATAGAACTTTCCACGCCCTATCGAATACTTCCCTTTCCGAATCGTATATATTCAGGCCATTGGTCGTATTGACCCAAACTTTTCCGTCAGGGCCTTCAAAAATAGCCGTGATGATATTTCCATCAATGGAAGTAGAGTCGTGTGAATCATGCCTAAACACCTGAAGCTCACTACCATCGAAGCGATTGAGGCCTGCCGCAGTACCGACCCAGACATACCCCATCTGATCTTTGAAAAAGCAATTGACCTGATTATGCGTGAGCCCACTGTGAATGTCCAATACGGAAAAACGGTATTGTTCCGGTTTTGCATGGGCTTTTAGAGCACCCACCGCCAGTATTACAACTAACCAAATTTTGCCGTAAAGTATAGTCATCAAAAAATATAAGTTCTCACTGTAATTTAAGCATTTTTAGAAAAGCAAAAAAATGAATGGGATTGAATTAGAAGCCAATACAAGTATCCCTTCGTTCGGCCTATGCTATCTCTTGACAAAGTTCTATCAAAACGCCTGTGGTAGATTTGGGGTGTAGAAAACAAATCAGTTTGTTGTCAGCCCCAATTTTAGGTTCATCATTCAGCACAACAAATCCTTCTTTGCTCAATCGATCCATCGTTGCCTTAATATCTTTTACTGCAAAAGCAATGTGGTGTACCCCCTCTCCTTTCTTCTCAATAAACTTTGCTATGGGGCTTTCGGGCGAAGTGGCTTGAAGCAGCTCAATCTTCGTTTCGCCTACTTTAAAGAAAGAGGTTTTCACATTTTCGGATGCGACTGATTCTATCTTATAGTGTTCTTGCCCAAGTAGTGCCGCAAAAAGCTTGTTGGAATCGACCAGGTTCTTCACAGCAATGCCAATATGCTCTATATTCGTCATCATAACTTAATACATGAAAATTTCGTATTTTTGCCTAACTTCAAAGTTTTAACAATCTAACCAAAGATTTACCCTAAAACCAAGTAAGGGCTACACCTTGGAAATAAAAATCTTTGAATCAAGGTAAATCTTTTTCACGGAAAGATTGTTGTTTCTTGCAGTTACCGTAAATATAAAAATACTAAGGATATGATAAGTGTTACTGAAAATGCAGTTAGGAGAATAATAGAGCTGAAAACGGAAGAAGGGAAAAATGATGCGCACAACATAAGGGTTTCTGTGAAAGGCGGTGGATGCTCTGGCCTTATGTATGACCTAGGATTTGACGAAACAGTGAAGGATACCGATGAGATTTTTGAGGACAGAGGGGTAAAGATTCTTATTGATAAAAAGAGCATGCTCTACTTGCTAGGTACTACATTGGACTTCTCAGATGGCCTCAACGGTAAAGGCTTCCAGTTTATCAATCCTAATGCGTCCAGAACATGTGGATGCGGGGAAAGTTTCTCAGTATAAGATTTAAAAAAATCCCTCGCCCTATCAAGTGAAGGACGAGGGATTTTAACCTTTTAATGTGGAAATTAGAGATTACCCTTTACTATCCAACTTATACGGAGATTGACTCACTTTTCCATAAAGCCAACTACACTAGATTTCCAATCTCCCTATTCCATCACGATTAAGAAAAG
>CAYTTV010000033.1:0-5367 GCA_964440915.1 uncultured Roseivirgaceae bacterium | reverse complement strand
TCTAACATCTAATACGCCCTTACTTTTTTCCCTTGCATGAAATTAACAAATGCCCTGTTCACCACCTTGTTGCCGCCCGGGGTTGGGTAGTTTCCTGTAAAGTACCAGTCACCGCTATGTTTGGAACATGCTTTGTGCAAATTTTCAACTGTTTGGTATACTACCTGGACTTCAGCTTTTAAACCAGCCGGTTTAATGATCTCAGACACCTTTTCCGATACTTCTTCATAGGAAAAAGGCGCATAAAGCTCTTTCACATAATTGGGAGCCGATTTGTCATGTTTGGCCATTTCACATTTATCATATACTTCATCGAGCAAATACTCCTTGCCAGACTCCTTCAGCAATGCTAATGTGGCCCTGAAAGCAACAAAATCATTCATTCTTGACATATCGATCCCGTAGCAATCAGGATAGCGGATCTGTGGAGCAGAAGAAACAATAACAATCTTCTTGGGTCCGATACGATCCAACATCCTTAAGATGCTTTTTTCTAAAGTCGTACCCCTTACTATGGAGTCATCGATCACCACAATGGTGTCCTTTCCTTTATTGATTACCTCATAAGTCGTATCATACACGTGCGAGACCAATTCGTCCCGGTGCACATCATCAGTAATAAATGTGCGCAGCTTGGCATCTTTGATCACGAGCTTTTCTACTCGTGGACGGAAAGTCAATAACTGGTCAAGCTTTTCAGGGGGCATTTTTGCTTCATGAGACGCAATCATCCGTTCTTTTACCAAATCCTCTTCCAATCCTTCAATCATGCCCATGAAGGATATTTCAGCCGTATTAGGGATATATGAAAAGACAGTATTTTCAAGATCGTTTTCTATAGATTTCATCACATCGGGGATCAGCAGCTTGCCCAACTGTTTCCTTTCGTGGTATATATCGGGGTCAGAACCACGGGAAAAATATATCCTTTCAAAACTGCAAGAACGTTTCTCCTGCTGCTCGATAAAAGGATGTTCACCATATTCACCATTTTTCTTGATGATGAGCGCGTGTCCAGGTTCAATCTCCTTGATTTCTTCGTATTTGGCATTGAATGCCGTTTTAATGGCCGGCTTCTCAGAAGCTACCACCACTACTTCATCGTTCACATAATAATAGGCAGGCCTAATTCCAGCAGGATCTCGGGCCACAAAGGCAGCACCAGAGCCGATCATGCCAGCCATGGCATATCCGCCATCAAAATCTTTGCATGAGCGCCTAAGCACCCGCTGTAGATCCATTTCATTTTGGATAATGTCCGTTACCTCGTGATTGCTGTATTTATCTTTGTACTGATCAAATATCCGTTGGTTTTCTTCATCAAGGAAATGACCGATCTTCTCCATAACAGTAACCGTATCTACTTTTTCCTTCGGATGCTGGCCCAATTTCACCAGATTATTAAAAAGCTCGTCTACATTGGTCATGTTGAAGTTTCCGGCTACCACCAAGTTTCTGCTCGACCAGTTATTTTGTCGGAGCATTGGATGGCAGCTTTCTACCTCGTTCTTGCCATGGGTACCGTAGCGCAGGTGTCCCAACCAGACTTCCCCTGTAAATGCACAATTCTTTTTCAGCCACTTTTCGTCCTTAAATAGCTCCCCTCCTTCCTTTTGTGCCTTTTTAAATTTTTTGCCAATCTTATTGAATATGGCGCTAATCGGCATCGGGTCGACAGAACGGTAACGGCTGATATAGCGAGAGCCGGGCTCTGCATCTATTTTAATATTAGCTACACCTGCTCCGTCTTGGCCCCGATTGTGCTGTTTCTCCATTAAGAGATATAACTTGTTTACTGCATACAATGGAGTTCCATATTTTTCAATATAATATGACAAGGGCTTTCTGAGCCTAATCATTGCTATACCGCATTCGTGTTTTATACTGTCACTCATGAACTTATGCTAATATTAAAATTTGATATTTCAATGGATAATTTTTTGGAAGCGCAATCAGATTTAAAGAACAAAATTAATAGAAGAAAAGTCATTTTCATTGAAATTATTTTCAACAGCTTTCCTTTTGCAAAAGTACAATATTCCTCAACTGTTTTGATTATCTTTTTGTCAGAAGTTTAGAGGCGCAGAAAAATGCCCAAATGAGAGGATATAGCATAAGACCGATTGTTGATTCCTTTACCATGCTTTTCAAGCAAATCCATGTCAATCAAAAAGCCGTGACAGCGTTCTGCCACGGCTTGCAAGCAAAGAGGTTGTACATTTTTTGTTAAAGATACACATTCTCATACATGCTGTCAATGATGATGATTTTTTTTTAAACTATCTTTTGGGGTGTTATCTTTGAGCAATAGTTAGGCACGACGATTTTGAGCAGAAAAAAAGAAGTTGAATTTATTATAAACCCTTTTGCAGGCACCAAAAGTAAGGAGACCTTCAAGGACTTGGTCAAGCAACATCTCGACCTGGATGTTTTTTCCTATGAAATCTCCTATACCAAAGAAAGCGGGCATGCCTATGAGCTGGCCATGCAGGCCATCAGCAAAGGAAAGGAATACATAATAGCCGTGGGGGGCGATGGCACAGTAAATGAAGTAGGCAAGGCACTTATATATGAATCTGCCGCTTTGGGTATCATCCCACTCGGATCTGGCAACGGATTGGCCAGGCACTTGGGCATATCGCTAAATCCCACATCGGCTATTCGGGCTATTAACCATCAAGTAGTAAAAACCATAGATGCGGGAAGGATAAATGGCTACCCTTTCTTTTGCACGGCTGGTGTCGGATTCGATGCACATGTAGGCAGGATTTTTTCCATGGCTACTAAAAGAGGTTTTAGCACTTATGTGAAAACCGTTCTGAAAGAATTCTTGCGTTATAAGGTCAATCGATATAAAATATCCGTAGATGGCAATACTCCTATATTAAGCGAAGCCTTTTCCATTACCTTTGCCAATGCTGCACAATACGGCAACAATGCCTACATTTCTCCTCATGCCGATATATCGGATGGCAAGTTAAACCTCACGATCATAGAAAAACACCCTAAAACTGCTGGTATGCGGCTTGGCCTCCAATTATTTGACAAAAGCATTCATACCAACACGTTTGTAAAAACCTATTCAATGGAAGAAGCCGTGGTAAGCTGTCCTACAGCCAACTGCTTTCACCTAGATGGCGAGTCGCTACCGCTGAAGGGAGAAGGCCTGGCTGTATCGGTAATCCCTCAGTGCCTCAATGTTTTGGTTCCTTAGTGATAAACATCTTTGTCCTTGAAGAAGCTTTTAACATATCTCTACACGTTCTGGGTCTATTGGGTATTTACGGTTTTCATGCTGGTCTTGCTGCCCTTCATGCTGCTTCCTGTCATGGTCAACCGACATTGGAGCTGGATGACCATAGAGGTGATCCGGTTATGGGCCTATATATTCAGCAAACTCACATTCATTCAATACAAAATTCATGGAAAAGAGCTGCAAGAACATGACAAATCCTATGTTTATGTCTGCAATCACAACTCTTTTCTGGATGCTCCTGCCCTCCCCCTGGCACTCATTGGCGAATTCAAGGCATTGGGAAAAAAGGAACTTCTCGACATACCCATATTGGGTTGGATCTTGCGCTCCGTAGCAGTACTGGTAGACCGCTCTGATACGGCCAGTAGAAAGGCAAGCATAGCACGACTCAATGCGGTTTTCAAAAGGGGTATTTCGATAGTAGTCTTTCCCGAAGGCACTACGAACAAAACCGACCAGCCACTGACGCCATTTTACGATGGTGCTTTTCGTATTGCCATAGAGAACCAGGCACCAGTCATGCCGTTGGTCATTACCAATTCTAGAGCACTCATGCCAAGGCAAGGATTTAAAAACAAGCCTGGCACTATTGGCGTGCGTTTTCTTCAACCTCAAGAAACGAAAGGGATGACAATGGAAGATCTCCCAGTGCTGAAACAGAAAATCTTTGATATGATGTGGGAAGCATTGGTTGAGCAGTCGAGAGCAGATAACAGCACGCAATTGACAAAAAGATTCTTCATATCGCCCCGCCAACGTTAACCGTTGAACTGTGAACTATAAATCAAAATATGTACCTTTGCGGCAAAAAACGCCTTGAAATCCAATCACCTCATATCGAATGACGACACCATAGTAGCCCTGGCCACCGCCCCTGGCGTAGGCGCTATTGCTGTTATACGCCTCTCAGGAAAAGAAGCCATCACGATCTGCAACAAGGTTTTCAAAGGTAAGGATTTAGAAAAGGCCGATTCACACACCATTCATTTTGGCACTATCCGAGACGGCGAGCGCATCATTGATGAAGTCCTGGTTTCTTTGTTTGTGGCTCCTCGCTCCTTTACCAAAGAAAACGTAGTGGAGATATCCTGCCACGGCTCCAACTACATCATCAAAGAAATCATCCAGTTGCTATTGAAGCACGGTGCTAGATTGGCACGTCCTGGAGAGTTTACCAAGCGGGCGTTTCTCAATGGACAATTCGACTTGGCCCAAGCAGAGGCCGTGGCCGACCTCATCAATGCCGACTCAGAGGCGGCGCACAATGCCGCCCTTAACCAGATGCGGGGCGGAATTTCCGAAGAAATCAAAAAACTACGGGAGGAACTCATCCATTTTGCCTCTATGATAGAGCTCGAGCTGGATTTTGTGGAAGAAGACGTTGAGTTTGCCAGCCGCGAAGATTTAGAGAAGCTGATAAAAAATCTGCTGCATGTAATTGAAGCCCTGATTTCCAGTTTTCATTTGGGCAACGTAATAAAAAATGGCGTGCCTACCGTGATTGCAGGAAAGCCCAATACTGGAAAATCGACCTTGCTGAACGCACTGCTCAACGAAGAAAAAGCCATTGTTTCTGATATTCCCGGCACAACCAGAGACTTTATCGAGGACGAACTCAACATCGGCGGCATCAGCTTCCGGTTTATCGACACCGCCGGTATCCGCGAAACTACCGACAAGATCGAGGCCATGGGCGTGGAGCGCACCCAAGCCAAAATGAAACAGGCATCGCTCATCATCTACATGTTCGACCTGAGCAACGAAATCCTTACAGAGGTGCATCGTGACATCAACAAACTGGAGAACCTCGGCATACCCTTCCTTGCTGTGGGCAACAAGCTAGACAGTGCTCAGCCCGAACTACTAGAAGCACTCCAGCACATTCCCAATATGCTCTTCATCTCCGCTGGCAAAAAAGAAAACCTCGAGGCACTGAAAGACAAACTGCTAGAAATGATCGAAGCCGATACTTTCAAAAACACCAACACCATCGTGACCAACGTTCGTCATTACGACAGTCTCCTCCAGACAAAAAATGCCCTGAAAGATGTATTGAACGGTTTGGATAATGGTGTGACTAATGATTTCCTGGCCCTGGATATTCGCAATTC
>CAYTTV010000032.1:0-40058 GCA_964440915.1 uncultured Roseivirgaceae bacterium | reverse complement strand
AAACAGGTCATACGTTCCATAGATTGGCAGGAATAGAAATAATATGGGCAAAAAGAAAAGGAATTTTTCTCTCTTTGAGAAATATTTATAATATGATTTTCTCCAAGAATAGTCTTGTTTTGCGTAGTTCCAGATAATCTTTACGCCACGATCAGAAGCAGTTCCATTTTTCATCTCCAATAGCTTTTGGTTAAAAGGAATGATTTTGGGTAAAATTTGGATAAAAATAAAGTATTGTGCGCTTATATCAAATAGTAGTTAAAATCGCATTGCTCGTCAATCTTCGTTGCAAGGACTAATTGGAGGAATAGTGATTTGTTATCTGGTCAATTTGTAGTCACTAATCAACATATTAGGAGAGATACTTAATTTCATTGGGATAAATATCCACTGTTTGGAGCGATAGCCTGGCCACCACCCCAAATATTTTTTAATGGCATCAAGTACATATGCTTTTAGGCAATATTTTTATTGTCTCAGATAGTTTTGCTGACGGGTGCTGCTGGCGGCAAATAGCTTTCGGTACTTGGAGGGGGTTTCTTGCTTTATTTTTAGGAACTGCTTGTTGAAATTGGCCAAGGTATTGAAGCCGCTTTCATAGCAAATGTCTACAATGCTGGCGTCGGTCGTGATCAGCAGCTTGCAGGCGTAGCCTATCCTGATTTCGTTGAGGAAGTCGACATACGTTTTTTTTGTACTTTTTTTAAAATAATTGCAAAATGCTGGTATGCTCAATCCTGCTATCTCAGATACATCTTCTAAGGTAATGCGCTCTTTGAAATTGTCCATCGTATAGCGGAAAACCTTGTCGATCCTTTCCATATCTCGTGCGTTACCGACTTTTACCTCTTGGGTGGAAAGTGGTATATAATCTTTGTTCTCACAAATTATCTGTATGCATTGTAGTAGCTGGAGAATGCGCATAACACCCTTCTGGTGCTCGAGTGCACGCACCATGCGGTGTAACATCTCTCTGCTGTTGCCTATCACCTGAAGGCCTTGCATGGAGTCTTGAAACATGTTGCGGATTTCCCTTAGCTCGGGTATTTTCAAGAAATTTTCGCCCCAAAAGTCTTCCCTAAACTGTACGACCACTGCACTGGTCACCATGTTTTTCTCTCTCTTTTGGAATGTATGGGGCACATTTTTTCCTATAAAGAATACATCTCCTGGTTTGAACTCGCCAGCATAGTTGCCTATAAAGCTCAGCCCTTCTCCTTCTAGAAAAAGGATGAGCTCGTACTCGATATGCTGGTGCCAAGGTACTTCAAAATAGGGAGTTTTGAAGGTTCTGGCCACGAACGAGGTGTTTTCTGAAAGGGGAAGTTTTTCGATTAAAGTTTTCATTAGTTAAATATATTAAAATAGTTTATGTTTTATATTAAAAAGTTGTAGAAAGCGGATTTTAAAGGTGCTAACTTGGATTCTGAAACTATCTTATAATTTATAGTGGTTTACAACCCCTTAAACATCTAAATATATAGGTCAACTACTGCTGATAGAGAAAAAGCGTAGGCTTATTTAATTTGGAAATTAAACTGGTTTGTGGTCAATAGTTTAGGCGGAAATTCAAACGATTGTAATTATCTTTAACCAACAGCATAATAACAGTAATAACATAACAATTCAAATTATCATTAATCATGGCAAACATCTTATTGGGAGACAAGGAGTATTTTAAAGGGATAGGACAGATTAAGTATGAAGGTCCGGAATCAGACAATCCTTTGGCGTACAGGTGGTACGACGAGAATAAAGTTGTAGCGGGCAAAACGCTAAAAGAGCATTTGCGATTTGCTGTAGCTTATTGGCATTCATTCTGTGGAAATGGGGCAGACCCTTTTGGTTCGCCGACCCATATATTTCCTTGGGACGAGAAAGCGGATCCAGTTGAAAGAGCGAAAGATAAGATGGATGCGGCTTTTGAATTCATTACGAAGCTGAACATGCCTTATTACTGCTTCCACGATGTGGATGTGGTAGATTATGGCAACGATTTAAAAGAGAACGAAAGACGTCTAAGAACTTTGGTTGAGTATGCACAACAAAAGCAGCAGGAAAGTGGTGTGAAGTTGCTTTGGGGAACAGCCAATCTTTTCTCTCACCCACGTTATATGAACGGTGCCTCAACAAACCCTGACTTCCATGTGTTGGCACATGCGGCGGCACAGGTGAAAGACGCATTGGACGCTACTATTGCATTGAACGGTGAAAACTACGTGTTCTGGGGTGGTCGTGAAGGATATATGAGCCTTTTGAATACTGACATGAAACGGGAGCAAGAGCATTTTGCACGTTTCTTACATGCTGCAAAAGACTATGCGAGAAAGCAAGGCTTCAAAGGTACTTTCTTTATAGAACCAAAGCCTGCTGAGCCAACAAAACATCAGTACGATTTCGATTCTGCTACTGTTATAGGCTTCTTGAGACAGTATGATCTTCTTGACGACTTTAAGCTGAACTTGGAGGTGAATCATGCGACACTTGCTGGCCACACGTTCCAGCATGAGCTGCAAGTTGCTTCTGATGCAGGCTTGCTTGGCTCTATCGATGCCAACAGAGGCGATTATCAAAATGGATGGGATACCGACCAATTCCCGAATAATATTAACGAGGTGGCTGAAGCCATGCTGGTATTGCTAGACGGAAAAGGCTTGCAAGGTGGTGGAATCAACTTTGATGCAAAGATCAGAAGGAACTCTACAGATCCCGCAGATTTGTTCTATGCGCACATTGGTGGTGCTGACACTTTTGCAAGAGGTTTGATCATTGCAGATAATATATTGCAGAAGTCAGATTATAGAAAGATCCGTCAGGAGCGTTACGCTTCTTTCGATAGCGGAAAGGGCAAGGCCTTCGAGGAAGGAAAACTTACCCTTGAAGAGCTGAAAGCTTATGCAGTTGAAAATGGAGAACCTGCAAAAACAAGCGGAAAGCAAGAGTATTTGGAGAACGTTATCAATCGATACATTTAAATAATATGCAAACATTGCCCCAAGGGTTTACCCTTTGGGGCATTTTTCTTTATTGACACTTATGATTGTAAGTGCAACAAACGTTACCAATTGTTATTATGAAAAACGAAATTAAAGAATCAGCAGGGCAAAACATCCCATTTATTGTAGGGGTCACGATGGTCGCTACATTGGGAGGCCTTTTGTTTGGTTATGATACTGCAGTGATTTCTGGTGCAGAGAAATCTGTTCAGAATTACTTAATTGACAGTCTTGGGCTGAGTACCTGGATCCATGGCGCCACTATTTCTAGTGCCCTGATCGGCTGTATAATAGGAGGAGCCATTTCTGGACTTATTTCTTCTGCCATAGGTCGTAAGAAAGCCTTGCTTATCGCCGCTGTATTATTTTTTATTTCAGCCTTAGGATCAGGATATCCAGAATTTCTCTTTTTCAATGTAGGAGAGCCTACTGTTGAATTGTTGTGGATGTTTAACCTCTACAGGGTTGTAGGAGGTATAGGCGTAGGTCTAGCATCTGCTGTGTGTCCTATGTACATTGGTGAGATTGCTCCTGCCAATATTCGAGGTAGACTTGTATCACTTAATCAGTTTGCCATTATCTTTGGTATGTTGGTGGTTTACTTTGTGAATTACGAAATCGCTAGTGGACAGTCGCTTGAATGGATCAATGACGTAGGTTGGAGATGGATGTTCCTATCTGAAGCTATTCCTGCTGCATTGTTTGGTGTTTTGCTGTTGTTTGTGCCTGAAACGCCAAGATATCTTACCCTTGTCAATAAAGACCAGGAGGCGTTGAGTATCCTGGCTAAAGTAAACGGTCATATTAAAGCAAAGAAAATACTGGAAGATATAAAGGGAACTTTGCAGCAACATCAGTCTGCTAAATTATTCTCTTATGGGAAGACAGTCATTGTGATAGGTATCCTTTTATCCGTTTTTCAACAATTTGTAGGTATCAATGTGGCCCTGTACTATGCGCCTCGAATATTCGAAAGTATGGGAGCTGCTAAAGATGCCTCGATGCTTCAGACTATTGTCATGGGGTTAGTGAATGTGGTATTTACGGTAATCGCCATCCTCACCGTGGATAAATGGGGAAGAAAGCCATTGCTTATGACAGGATCAATAGGTATGGCAATAGGCATGTTTGCTATCGGTGCACTTTCTTATTTTGAGATTATCGGAATCAGCACCCTCGTATTTATTGTTATCTACACAGCATCTTTTATGATGTCATGGGGACCTATATGCTGGGTGTTGTTATCAGAGATATTCCCAAATAAGATACGAGGTCAGGCTTTGGCCCTAGCGGTAGCTGCCCAATGGGCGGCCAATTACTTCATCTCTTCCACCTATCCTGCAATGATGGAGTTCAGTGGTGCCTTTACTTATGGCTTCTACGGAGTTATGAGCGTTCTTTCGTTCTTCTTTGTTTGGAAGATGATTCCAGAAACAAAAGGAAGAACATTGGAAGACATGGAAGGATTGTGGGAGAAGAAAGGACAATAGTGAAGTTTCACCTTCACAAAAGATAGAGGAAAACGATCGTAAAATGTTGCAGCCGAAGTTAGCAATATAAAAAAGCTAATACTGTTTTTTTTAAAATGCTAATAAGCTGACAGCCTGATGGATATCGTAATCAGTGAATATAAGTGTATCAAAATCAAAATAATTTTTATAAAAACACTTGTAAAGTATAGGTAAATCGTTGATATTTGTATTTCCATAGCTGGTTGAAAAAGAAGCCGCCCAGACTCCGCTCGGAGAATGAGGCGGCTTCGCTTTTATAGACCTTTCACAAGCTTTTGCCGCATGATTAGGCCTGTTGTATTCATTTCTTAACGCTGTTTCTGCTTTCAAATTGGGGATTAAAATGCTTGCCCTAACCTGATTTGCGGAACTCACTTTATAGAGCCCCGTTCGGGCCGGTCAGACAGCTTTTATTTCTAATCCAATTTGAAACGTCTACAATGAAGAAGGTCGGTCTACGCTTAGTACTGATGTACAGCCGAAAGTATTTACGGCTCAGGTTTTTCGCTTGGTCCTAAAACCTGGGGAGTAGTTGTTCTGATCATAGATTTCATGAAATGCATCATTCTTGCGATTTCAGGTCAGCAATTTTTGTGAGGGCATGTTTGTTGAAAGATGCTAGCACTACTTTAGATCCTGGCCAAACGGACAAGTGCGGCAATCTCTCTCGTTAAAAAGCTTCTCAAGCTTAAGTTTGTTGTCTAAAATCTAGCTTCTGTTATCCAATGTCTTTATGCGCCAGTTGCTTTCAATGTTAGAGGCTCATATGTTGCGGCAATTGCCCCGATGTTTGACCCAGCATTGAAGATGCCCGTAGCAAAAGACCGCTCTTTCTTGGGAAACCATTCAGTCACTGCCTTTATACAACCGGGAAAGTTGCCCGCCTCACCAAGTCCCAAGGCAAATCTTGCCATGACAAAGCCCAACACCGACCTAGCTCCTGCATGTGCTACGGATGCGATGCTCCATATCGTTATGGCTATGACAAACCCTATCCTAGTGCCCACCTTGTCCATCAACCAGCCCATGAACAGGTAGCCCAAAGCATAGGCTGCTTGAAAGGCGGCCACCATTTTGCTGTAATCAATTTCGGTCCAACCCATATCTTGTTCAAGAAATGGTTTGAGAATCCCTAAGACTTGCCTATCAATGTAATTGATGGTGGTCGCAAAAAACAGGAGTGCTACAATTCTCCAACGGTACTTTCCTATTGACACTTTTATGCTAGGATCACTCATGTGAATCAAATTAAAAGGTTTGGCAAAGGACTTAGATCAAAGTTATAGCCTGGACAGTAAGCATTGGCAACTCACTCTTATAACACTGAGGTTGTGTGCCTTCAAGGCATCTAAATGTAGAAAACTTATTCATAATGTGGAATGGAATCGTCTGAAAAATTGTGCTCCTTCACATACAGAATGGATGTTATAGCGTGTGTCTTCTAAGCTGGCTTCAACCAACACCATATTGCAATTTTCTGGTCTCGGATTTAATATTTTAAATTTAAAACGACACTTCATAAATAATCAATTGCAAAGGCAATAGCTAAGGTTAAATCACCGTATATTGAGGATTAGATTGGAGACTGATATTACGCTATGATTTCTTGTAGAGACTTTAACAACTTTCCTTTAGAGAAGAAAATCAAATTATTGTATATGGAAGGCACTTTTGTTCTCGATATCCGGTACTATGGTTATAAAGTGAACCTTTATTTGCTTTACAACTTTTATGTAGAGGTATTCTATAATCATAAACTAGACAAGATCGAGAAAATAGTGCCTATGGATGGTTCAAGCTCGAGGGTAAACTTTTACGCAGACCAAATTAATCTGCCTGTTGATTACTCTTCCAATAAAAATTAATGGTTTTTTTGCCTAAAGATTTTGTCTAACGACAGTACTTGAGGGATTACCAACTGAGAATCGTCATTAATGATAACATGATCAGCCCTTTCCAATTTTATAGCATCGTCCCACTGTTTGTCGATGATGGCTTCCACGTCCTTCTGGGTTCTTTGAGGGTCGCGTTTTAACGTTCGGGCAATCCGTATAGCTTTAGGAGCGAAAACAGCAATCACCTTATCGAGCTGCTTGTATGAGCCCGACTCGTAGATTAATGCAGCTTCTTTGATAACATATGGAGATTTAGCGTGACGTTCGGTCCATTTTTGGTAATGATTGCCTACCCGGGGATGGACGATGCTGTTGAGCAAATTAGTATTCTCAGTATCATTGAACACATGGTGGGAGAGATAAGCTCTATTAAGGTTCCCTTCTTTGTCATATGCCTCTTCTCCAAATGCTTGCCTGATAGCTGCCATCAGTTCTTTATCTGTGGCCATAAGTTTTTTCGCTTCCGTATCGGCATCGTATATGGGTATGCCTAATAAGGAGAATATTTTGGCAACGATGCTCTTGCCAGACCCTATTCCACCGGTAATGCCTACCTGAAGCGTCATGGCATTACTTCTTCTACCCGCAACTTTTCAGGATTTATTTTTAAATCAAGGATAAAGTCAGGGTTGCTGTCTAAGATCGGTGTAATCGTCGAATCTGCTCTATCAAATCTGTTGAAATCGGCCAAAATGTTAAAGTCCTCTTCATTGATAGCGCCCGCCATTTCATCTTGGACTGTATAGATGACTTCTACTTTTCGGTCTAAGAGCACCATGCTTGAATCTGCTGGAAAGTTCATTGGTTTAACATCCACAACAGTGGTTTGTCGTAAGAAAGATGCCACTTCAAAACGCACATTGACTTCTTGAGGAGCATGGCTGACCAAGTTTGATTCTACTCCAATTATGCTAATATTTTCATTGAAATCAGTAGCGATACGGTCTGGCAAAGTCAAATAAACCGTATCGGGTATGGCGTAGATTATGGAGGATGGTCCTACAAAGGTTACAGTGTCAGGATTTATTACAATCTCACTCATCATCCTGAACGAGGGGGCGAGATTGATGCTCCCACTATCAATTCGGAGGTGAGCCGTTTTCGACACTTTGGCTTCAATGTCAATTTTTAAAGTGTCTGTAATGACATAGTTAAGGCTTATGTCACTCAATTGTTCGGAAATCAATGGCACAAGGGAAGAACTCGGGATATATTTAACTTCCGTAGGATTATTCAGGGGGATAGCCAATGGGCTTACGTTGAACCAGATGGTTCTTCTGAGCAGGTTCCATCCGCCTCCCGAAACGTCTATTTCGACTTTGGAAGGCAACTCTTGTACTACTACTACTGCATTGGGATTATCCACTAAAAATTCAATAGGATAGCTGATTTTAGTCGTATAGCGTTTGTTAAGGGCATTTAGAAGCCAGAAGGTGGTTGCTGCTAATAGACATAGCATGACCACCCTCCAGTTTTCTTTCTTGGTAGGCGAAAATAGGCCTCGAATCCATAAAAGAACTTCTTTAACTCTTTTCACAGCCTGTCTCCCTTATACATATTTATGCATACTGCTTGCTTGCCTCTAAAGAGATTGATGACTTCTCAAATTTTACTTTTATGCCTTTATCCACTTCAAGAATCACAACAGCATCTTCTACCGCAAATACTTTGGCATGAATGCCCCCGATAGTCACTACCATATCGCCTTTCTTGATATTCTCAATGAAGTTTTTATGGTCTTTTTGCTTTTTCTGCTGAGGTCTGATCATAAAAAAGTATATGACGATACCTATACCGATAAGGAAAATGATATTGATGTAACTCTCCGGTCCTCCGGCTTGTAATAAAATGAAATTCAGCATATGTTTTAATTGGTTTATGTCATTAAATCTTACTTCCCTAGATAATAAATGGCAGGCATCCTTTCTGGTAAGGCCACCGGTTTCTAACTAGTTTTTAGCGGCCACCACACTTTTTATGTTTAACTTGGTCTGTGATGGATAAGTATTTGCTGTGATGGTAACCGTTTTGTTTTGAACGCCAACGTTTCTGTTACTGTTAAATTCGACGACAATCTCGCCAGTTCCTCCTGTTGGGATAGGCTGCTTAGGGTAGCTGGGGACAGTACAGCCGCACGAAGCAGAGGCGTTTTGAATAATCAAAGGCGCATCGCCTGTATTAGTGAATTTAAATGTATGGTTGACTATGTCACCTTCTTGCAATGATCCAAAGTCATGAGATGTTTCTTCGAAAGTGAAGGCAGGTAATGGGCCATCAGGCTTTGGCTCGGCAGCTGGAGCTGCGCTGCTTGTAGGCTGCACAGTTTGGGGTTGTCCTATGTTTTGTGATGGTGATCTGTTCTCCAATTCTACCATTCTTCTTTCTAAACTAGATACTCGCTTTTCAAGGTCGCCGGTGCAACCAAAAAAGACCATCATAAATAAGACTCCGAATATTTTTACTATAGTGCTCTTCATTATACTGTTATATTTGTTTTCAATTATGCAAAATTAAGAATTATTGGCTTAAAAAAGTTTGCTATTACAAGTTAGCTATTACATTTTCAGCAAACTCTTTTGTGCCGGCTTTGCCTCCTAGGTCTGCCGTCCGTTTATCTGGATCGCTGAGTGTCTTACTAAGGGCATTTTCTATGGTCACCGCATATTCTTGAAGGCCAATATGGTGAAGCATGAGTATGGCTGACTTTAGCAATGCTGTTGGGTTGGCTTTATTTTGCCCCGCAATATCAGGTGCGGTTCCATGTACTGCCTCATATATGGCTACATCATCTCCAATATTGGCACCTGCTACAACCCCCAGCCCGCCTATTAAGCCAGCACAAAGGTCAGAAATGATATCGCCAAAGAGATTGGTGGTTACGATCACGTCATATTCTTCTGGCCTTATAACCAACTGCATGCACATATTATCGATAATCTTGTCCTCAAAAACGATCTCTGGGTAGTCTTTTGCCACGGTATAGCCAGCATCTATAAATAACTTTCCAGCGCTTTTTAGGATATTGGCTTTATGTACTAAGGTAATTTTCTTTCTATTGTACTTTCGGGCGTAGGCAAATGCAGCCCTCACGATTTTCATACAGCCGCTTTTCGTTACGCGAGCTATTGAGTCAGAAATGCCTAGGCGCTCGTCATAAAATTCAAGACCTGAATATAGACCCTCTGTGTTCTCACGAAAAAGCACCACGTCTACATTTGTGAAGCGAGTAGCGAGGCCCGGTTGAGATAGGCAGGGACGCATATTTTGATATAAATCAAACATTTGCCTCAAGTGCACATTTACGCTCTTGAAACCTTCCCCAATCGGTGTAGCAATAGGGCCTTTTAGCGCCACTTTGTTTCTTTGGATGGATTCTATCAAAGCGGTCGGGATTAGCTCCCCTTTAGATGCCAAGGTAGATTCTCCTGCATTCTCCTCCTCCCACACTATCGGTACTTCAGCAGCTGCAAATATCGCCTTTACCGCCTCAGTAATCTCTGGTCCAATACCATCTCCTTCTATTAACGTAATTTTCCTCATATGAATTGTTGTTCAGTTATGTGTAATATAGAAGCGTGCGATTGTCAGATAGGGCGGTAAAGCTTCAATACTTACTGTTTGTCTTTTATCTGACCAATCAAATTCTCAACATCGTCAAGCAATTTCTCCGCCTTTTCTCTCGCCTCGCTGATGACTTTCTGTCCTTCAGACTTTGCTTCGCTGTGGTATAACTCCTTCCCCTGCATGATCTCTTCTACCAGATCTTCTAGCCTCCTTCTGAGCTTGTCCAAACGATAGGTTAGCTTATCACGTGTGTTAGAGCCTTTATCAGGAGCATATAAGATGCCCAATAAAGTGCCGGCAGAGGCTGCCGTAATAAAAATCAGGATATTGCTTAGGGTCTTTTTCATTATTTTATTGCTATATTATCAATCCGCTAAATTTATCAAAGTTTTGTGTATTCAGGAAATATCGGTTTTCGTTGTGTCAATTTTACTTGTTATCAATTAATCCTCTACCGCTCTTCTTGATGAGGCCTTCCTCTAGAAGTTCCTCAGCCAAAACATCCAGAATGCCATTTACAAACTGCTTGCTCTTAGGGGTGCTGTATATTTTTGAGATATCGATATATTCATTTATAGTAACCTTTACGGGGATACTAGGGAAATTCATCATTTCACAAAGTGCCATGCACAAAATTATTTTGTCTGTGGCAGCAATCCGCTCCACATCCCAGTTTTTGGCTTTTTTTGCAATCAAAGCTTCATATTGATCATCATGCCTGATGCATTTTACAAATAGCGCTTCAAAAAACTCCCTATCATCTTCCCAATTGCTCGAGAGTTCCATCAGTTCTGGCTCACTGTCTATCCCCTCTTCATCAATCGTCTTTATTGTTTTCACGATCATGCTTTTCAAGATAGCCTTGTTTTCCGCCCAAGAGATATCTACCTCGTCCCAAAATGCCTGTAAAGGTTCACTTTTAAAGATAATGTTTTTTACTAGGTGCAGCAGCACTTGCTTGTCTTCCTGGAAAGAAGGATGCTTTACCGTGATATATTCTTCATAAACAGGGTCTTTCTTTACAATGTCTCTAAACCATTGCCGCATTTTATCCCTGTGCTCTGTCCAATCTACGTTTCTCTTGATAGATTCTATCTTCAACGGCTTGCTGTTCACCAGTCGTTCAATAACCTTATTATGATAAAGGTTCAAAGGCCCGACCGGCTGTGCTTGACCAGTGATCAAGCTTTTTCGCTCATGGTCAGCTTTGGCCTGTTCTGCCCACTCTACTGGAAGCAACAAAAGTGATAGATAGTGATCGTAGATCTTTTCTGTTTCGGCTAGCATCCGCTTTCTATAAGATTCTACATCTTTATTTACTTGATTTCTATAATGTAGCAGTGCGTCTGTAGCAGACTGGTACACGTCTTTTTCTATCCCTTTTTCAATCCCAACATGGTCAGCATGGTAATAGGCCCTGAACAATTCTATTGCTTGGTTTTTCTTTTTATCCAACTGCTCCTTGTCCTGCACCTCCATGGAGTTGAGGTCTGGAAGAAAAGTCTCTTTAATGAGGTCCTGTGCAATGTAATAGTTAGACTCTTTGCTTTGTTTAAAAGCGTACATAGCCTGCATTGCCTTGATGCGTAATGATCTTCTGTTCAGCATTAATCAAAATTTGAAAGAACGGATAAGCTTGCCAATGGCAAACAATACGATTTCGGTTTAACTTAAATAATAAATATGTATCGGCCTTTTCCATAAAGGGCATTCAAAAAACTCCGGTTCATGGAAACTAGGCTTTTATTTTCTCTTTAAAACAACAATATCTCCTTAACTTTGCTTTAAAATATCGCAAAAATACTTTTTTTTCAGCACTTTATTTCAAGTTTAGGGAAATATAAAAGAACGCGATAAAGGTAAAAACGTTTTAATAGGCACTGTGAAGGAACTTCAATATTTAAATAAGTATTTGCTTAAGTACAAGTACCACCTCATATTAGGTACAATATTTATTATTATTTCCAACATATTTGCCATATTTCCTGCCCAAATAGTACGTTATGCTTTTAACCTCATTCAGGAGAACATTGCATTGTACAGACTGTTCGGTGGATTCGAAGCCCAGACGGTTATCTATAAGTCTTTCGGTAGCAGTATTTTTTTTTACGGTACTATAATCTTGGCAATGGCGCTCCTAAGGGGCGTTTTCCTTTTTCTTGTGAGGCAAACGATCATTACCATGTCGCGCCATATCGAATTTGACTTGAAAAATGAGATTTACCAACATTATCAGGCACTTCCGTTGAGTTTCTATAGAAGGAACAATACGGGAGACTTGATGGCGAGGATATCGGAAGATGTGAGCAGGGTAAGGATGTATCTGGGGCCTGCTATCATGTATGGTATCAATGTGTTCACCCTTTTTGCCATGGTAATTCCTATTATGTTTTCGATCAATACCCGGCTGACATTATATTCCCTTATTCCGCTGCCCCTTTTGTCTGTGAGCATTTATTTTGTGCATGATCTCATCAACAAAAGATCTATGGAAATACAAAAAAGCCTTTCTGGATTATCTACGTTCGTGCAGGAGGCATTTTCTGGCATACGGGTTCTAAAGGCGTTTGTGAGAGAAGAAGATTCATCAAGAAAGTTCTCCATCGAAAGCAATGATTATAAAGACAAATCGATTCAACTGACTTTTGTAAACGCACTATTTCATCCGCTTATCGTGGCCTTGATTGGCCTTAGCGTGATACTCACCGTTTATATTGGCGGACTTGAAATCTTCAAGGGCGCTATCACTGCGGGTAATATTGCTGAGTTTATTATTTACGTCAACCTACTTACCTGGCCTGTCACTTCTCTGGGATGGGTTACCAGTCTTGTTCAGCGTGCAGCAGCTTCTCAAGCCCGAATCAATGAGTTGCTCAAGACTAAAAACGATATTGTATCTTCAAAGAATTTGGAAAAGGAGATTGCAGGGCATATTGTTTTCGATCAAGTAGGTTTTGTATACCCTGATTCTGGCACTAAAGCATTGGTCAATGTTTCTTTTGAAGTAAAGCCTGGAGAGTCGGTTGCCATAATAGGCACCACAGGTTCGGGTAAAACCACTATCGGAAACCTCATTTTGCGGATGTACAATACAACCACAGGCAACGTAAGTATTGACGGAAGAGATATAAAAGAATATAACCTCTCCAACTTGAGGGGCCAGATCGGTTATGTGCCTCAAGATGTATTTCTTTTCTCTGATTCTATATGGAACAATATCGCATTTGGGAGCACAGGTCTGACTAAAGAACAAATCATACAAGCTGCCAAAGATGCAGATGTATATGAAAACATACAGCGCTTCCCTCAAGGATTTGAAACCCGGTTAGGAGAAAGGGGCATTACCCTGTCGGGCGGGCAAAAACAGCGAGTTTCTATCGCCAGGGCAATTGTTCGAAACCCTAAGATTGTGATTTTAGACGATGCTCTTTCTGCCGTTGATACAAAAACAGAAAACGCTATTCTGAATAGCCTTAAAAAAATAATGGAAGGTAGGACAAGCATCATTATTTCGCATAGAGTATCTTCGGCCAAGCTCGCGGATAAAATATTAGTGCTCGATGAGGGACGCATTATTGAGCAAGGTAGCCATAATGACCTGTTGGCCATGAATGGAGTATACAAAGAGCTATACCATAAACAACTACAAAGAAATGAAGTCGTAGAGGAGTAAGCTTCTTAATTTTTCCTTATCTATCCCAACTATACACTATCTAAAAGTAAATCATAGGCAACCTTTCTCTTTAGATTATCCATTTACAAACCCTATTCTATAATATTATTGGATAAAAGCAGCTCGCTTCATTTAAAAGCTAAAACAATTATTAAATTTGCCCTGAATAAAAAAGTTAAAATTATGTACAGGAGTCATCATTGTGGTGTATTACGTCTCGAAAATGTTAATGAAAAGGTTGTCTTATCTGGATGGGTGCAACGAATTCGCGATAAAGGGGGGATGTTATGGATAGATCTTAGAGATCGGTATGGTATCACACAATTGACCTTTGAGGAAGGAAAATCTGATTCTCAAGTAATAGAAAAGGCCCGTTCGTTAGGAAGAGAGTTCGTAATTCAAGCAAGTGGAACAGTAGTGGAACGATATGCCAAGAATGATAAACTGTCCACGGGAGATATTGAAGTGCATGTAACAGATATCAAAGTACTGAATCCTTCAAAAGTCCCTCCTTTTATAATAGAGGACGAAACTGATGGAGGAGAGGACCTGAGAATGAAGTATCGTTATCTGGACTTGAGACGAAACCCTGTAAGGCGCAATCTTGAGCTTCGCCATAAGATGATGCAGGAAACACGTAAATACTTAGATAATGCTGAATTCATTGAAGTAGAAACACCCGTACTGATAAAAAGCACTCCAGAAGGTGCCAGAGATTTTGTAGTGCCGAGCCGGGTGAACAAAGGAGAGTTCTACGCTTTGCCCCAGTCGCCTCAGACATTCAAACAGCTATTGATGGTCTCAGGCTTTGACCGCTATTTCCAGATCGTCAAATGTTTCCGCGATGAGGACCTAAGGGCTGATCGGCAGCCTGAGTTTACCCAAATAGACTGTGAAATGTCGTTTATAGAGCAGGAAGATATCCTGAATACTTTTGAAGGTTTGGTGAAGCATCTTTTCCAAGCAGTAAAAGGCATTGATTTAGCGGATTTCCCTCGCATGACCTATGCTGACGCCATGAAGCGTTATGGCAGCGATAAGCCTGACATTCGCTTTGACATGAAGTTTTGCGAGCTGAAATCTGAGGATGGCAAGGTAGATCTTATCTCAGGGAAAGATTTTAATGTTTTTGACAGTGCGGAATTGGTAGTAGGTATTTGCGCCAAAGGATGTGCAAGCTATACACGCAAGCAGTTAGATGCTTTGACAGACTTTGTAAAACGCCCACAAATAGGCGCAAAGGGTTTGGTTAATGTAAAATACAACGATGATGGTACACTCAAATCTTCTGTAGACAAGTTCTATGGTGAAGCAGATTTGAAGGCTTGGGCAGAAAGCATGGATGCCCAGCCAGGCGACCTTATGCTTGTGCTTTCTGGTGAGGCCAATGCTACAAGAAAAGCATTGTCTGAACTTCGCTTAAAACTAGGCACTGACTTGGGGCTTCGTCCAAGGGATGTGTTTGCGCCGCTTTGGGTACTCGATTTCCCTTTGTTAGAGTGGGATGAAGAAAGCCAAAGATATCACGCAATGCACCACCCATTCACCTCCCCCAAACCGGAAGATATTGCATTACTTGATACCGATCCAGGGGCAGTAAGGGCTAATGCTTATGATTTGGCCATCAATGGTGTGGAAGTAGGGGGTGGTTCTATCCGAATTCATGACCGCAAGACCCAACAAATGATGTTCACGCACCTTGGTTTTAGCGATGAAGAAGCCAAGAAACAGTTTGGGTTTTTGATGGATGCTTTTGAATTTGGTGCGCCCCCACATGGTGGAATTGCTTTTGGGTTTGACCGGCTTTGTGCGCTTTTTGGAGGCGTAGATTCTATCAGAGACTTTATAGCTTTCCCTAAAAACAACTCAGGCAGAGATGTGATGATTGACTCGCCATCTACTATTGCTGAAGAGCAACTTGACGAGCTGGGCTTAAAGATTAAGCTTTAAGGTTAAGCTTGAAGTTTCTCGAATAGAGCAATACTGATATCTAAAACCTCTGTATATGCAGCCGCTCGTTTCTGTCATATGTTTATGCCATAATCACAAGCCTTATTTAACAGAGGCCATCAAGTCGGTGCTGGATCAAACCTATCCCAACATAGAGGTTATCGTGGTGGACGATGCCAGTGCAGATGGGAGTAAATCATTGTTGGAAAATTTATGCAAAAAACACAACCTACTTTACATCGATCTCTCTGAAAATGTAGGCAATTGTGCCGCTTTCAATAAAGGTTTCTATCAGTCGAGTGGAAAATACATTATAGATTTTGCCACAGACGACGTCATGCTTCCGCAGCGAATAGCGCAACAGGTCAGATTTTTTGAAATGCAAGATGCCAGTGTCGGCGTGATCTTTTCAAATGCGCAAATCATGAATGAACAGGGCGATCCTCTGAAAACGCATTATGCAATAGACGCTAAAGGCCATGTAAAGGAAGAAGTTCCGGAAGGTGATGTATATACAGATGTGGTGTCGAGGTATTTTATTTCGCCCCCTACCATGATGATCCGGAGAGAGGTTCTGGAAGACTTAGGGGGCTATGACGAACTGTTGGCCTATGAAGATTTTGACTTTTGGGCGCGATCTGCCAGAGTGTACAAGTATGCGTTTCAACCTCAGTGCCTCACAAAGGTAAGAACGGTAAGCACTTCACTTTCATCAAAGCTGTATGCCAAAGGAGACAAGCAATTGGAGAGTACTTATCGAGTATGTTTGAAAGTTGCGAATATGAATAGGAGTGAGCAAGATAAGATTGCCCTTATTCAGAGATTAAGGTATGAAATGCGGCATGCGGTACTTACAGGCAATTACAAAGAAGCCATGTTGTTTTTTGATTTACTCAAAAAGCAGGATGGCCTAAACCTCACCGCCTATGTCTTTTATGGTCTGGGCTTTCTCGATTTTCCATTAAAGCGACTAAGAAATTTTTATCTTAAAATCCGTTACTCAGTCTAACCACTATAATGAATGCTAATGAACCTTATCAATAATTTCATCTTTCGGTTTTACTGTTTCGGGTCTTAGCACTGAGATATCTTCGTCCTTTTTTAGACTGTTTCGAGCGAACCAAGCCAACACAATGGAAAGCAAAAATAATAAAGCCGCAATAAAAGAAAGAATATAAGTGCCATTATTGTAGTTTTGAATAGCTAAAAGCAGCAAGGAACTGAGCGTAACAGCAAACATGAAGAACATGGGAATCAGAACAAAAGTCGGGTTCACCTTTTTCTTACTAAGCCATACGGCTACCGCAAGCAAAGCCAAAGCTGCCAGTAACTGATTGGCAGATCCGAAAATTGGCCAAAGTGTGGTAAATCCGCCAGATGCCAGCAACAACATAGATAATATCACTACAATCAAAGTAGGCAAGTAGCGATTGCCAACGAACATTCTTCCTGCCTTAGTATCTATGTCTTCAAAATATTCTTGAAAGGTAAATCTTGCCAGCCGTGTGCAAGTATCGAGTGTGGTGAGGGCAAAAGCAGATACTGTAAGGGCTACAAAAGTTACGGCGAGGTCTTCTGAAATACCAACTGTGGAAATGACACTTCCGAGTCCTTTGGAAAACATAGTCACAGGCCCGTCTAGGGTTAAAGTACTCACATATTCTGTTCTTGTCATGACGATTACAGCCCCCACAGAGATAATGGCCAGAAACGATTCGATCAACATGCCACCAAATCCTATTACTTTCGCATCGTTTTCTTTATTAATCTGTTTTGATGTAGTCCCTGAAGCCACTAATGAGTGGAAGCCACTTATAGCACCACAGGCTACCGTCACGAAAAGTACAGGAAATATATAGCCCAATCCTTCTGCATTTATTTGTACTTGGGTGTCCATCTTTATTTCAGGGTTGGCCGCTACAATACCCACAACTGCAATTAGGATCAATCCATATAATAGAAAACTACTTAGATAATCTCGCGGCTGTAAAAGAAAAGAGACAGGAGAAACGGAAGCGACAAAGGCGTATGCCATTAATAACACCACCCAAACATTATAGCCCAGTGCAATGGGGAATTGAATGCCGAGATAAACAAAGTAGTACATCAATATTATGCCCACAATGGAAGTGATCACCAGGGCATATTTTTTATTTCCTGTGACTTTGTCTACCATCCCAAATGCTATCGCCAGTACGACAAACAAAGCGGAGGAAGAGGCTGCCCCTGGGTTATTGACAAATGTTTTGGCTACAATATCAGTAAATACTGCGATGATGAGTATTAGCGTGGCGAAGCAGAAAAACATAAAAAGTTGCTTCCCTTGTTTGCCTATGTATTTTTGAATGATAAAACCTATTGATTTCCCTTCATGCCGCATAGAAGCAATCATACTGGTAATGTCATGGACGGCGCCGAAAAATATCCCTCCCACTAAAATCCAGATGACAGCGGGAATCCATCCGAAAGCAATAGCAATAATTGGCCCTACGATGGGTCCAGCGCCTGCAATGGAAGAAAAATGGTGCCCTAAAACTACGGGGACTTTGCTGGGTACATAGTCTATGCCATCCTCTAGGGTATGAGCTGGCGTTATGTTTTTATTGCTAATTTTTAATTTATTCGACACAAATCGGCCATAAGTAAAATAGGCAACCAAAAGGATGGCACCTGAGGAGAATAGTAAAGCAATTAGGCTCATAATAATAAATAATTTGGATTTAAATATATCAAAAAAGTGTTTTCAAAATCCGACTTATTGGTAAATAGTTTGAAGACCCAAAGCCAGTTTTTCTGTTTAGCGATTAGTTTTAAGTTATATTTGAAACTTATTCAGACACTTGATAACCGAACAATTGTCCTTCACCACTTTAATATTTTTTACATGAAGTCTATCTTAATTACCAATGCCCAAATAATAAATGAAGGGAATATTCAAACGGGTGATGTATTGATAAAAGAAGGGCTGATCGATAAAATAGGCAGTGGTCTATCGGGTCAAAATGCTGATATCGTCATCAATGCAAATGGAAAATACCTAATGCCTGGTGCGATTGATGATCAGGTGCACTTTAGAGAGCCAGGCCTTATTCACAAAGCAGAAATATATACAGAAGCAAAAGCGGCTGTAGCTGGTGGGATTACCAGTTTTATGGAAATGCCCAATACCGTTCCAAATACGCTTACTCAAGAATTGTTGGAAGAGAAGTATCAATTGGCCGCACAAAAGTCCATTGCGAATTACTCTTTCTATATGGGTGCTTCCAACGACAATCTGGAAGAGGTCTTAAAGACCGATGCTGCCAAGGTATGTGGTATAAAAGTCTTTATGGGATCTTCTACCGGGAATATGCTCGTTGACAATGAACAGACCCTTGAGCATTTATTTTCTCGGATAGGCATGCTGATAGCGACGCATTGTGAAGATGAAACGACGATTCGTAATAACACTGAAATTTACAAGCAAAAGTATGGTGAAAATGTTCCTTTTGAATGCCATCCACTGATAAGGAGTGCTGAGGCTTGTTATAAATCATCTTCAACTGCTATTGCTTTGGCGCATAAGCATGGTTCAAGATTACATGTCCTGCATATTTCCACTGCAAAAGAGCTTTCGCTATTTGACAGCAACATGCCGCTGAAGGATAAAAAAATAACTGCAGAAGCTTGTGTGCATCATCTCTGGTTCGATGACAGTGATTATGCGAAGAAGCAGAGCCTCATCAAATGGAATCCTGCTGTGAAAACCGCTGCCGATCGAGAGGCAATTCTTGCTGCGGTAAATAGTGATATCATAGATGTGGTAGCGACGGATCATGCACCGCATACTTGGGAAGAGAAGCAGCAATCGTATTTTAAAGCACCTTCTGGAGGGCCACTCGTGCAGCACAGCTTGGTGGCTATGCTAGAGCTATACCACCAAGGGAAAATAACTTTAGAAAAGATAGTCCAAAAGATGGCGCATAATCCAGCCATATTGTTCAGGATAAGAAATAGAGGATTTATACGAGAGGGTTATTATGCCGACTTGGTTTTGGTTGACCTAAACAAACCTTGGACGGTAAATAAAAATAACATATTGTCAAAATGCCAATGGTCTCCTTTCGATGGCTATCAATTTAAGTCACAAGTCTCACATACAATTGTTTCTGGTCATTTGGCTTATGATAATGGTGTGTTTAATGAAGCAAAAAAAGGGGATAGATTAGCGTTTGACAGCCTTTAATAAAGCATTACAGCAGAAATAACCACGTACGCAATGATAGAATAATTTGCGCTAAAAACTTTGTTTGTTAAATCCTTGTTACTAGATTTGCAGACCAAAACGGTGGTTGTAGCTCAGTTGGTTAGAGCGCCTGATTGTGGTTCAGGAGGTCGTCGGTTCGAGCCCGATCTTCCACCCTTAAAAGCCCCTTATTCAGGGGCTTTTTTCATGTTAAGAAGTTAAGTTATAAGCTTGACAACTGATTTTTTCAAGGACTAGCAACCATCCCTTTTTTGAAGGATTTTCATTAACTTTCAACGGCTTCTCCTCCATTTACATGAATTACCTGCCCTGAAATATAAGAAGCATCCTGGGAAGCCAGGAAAACAAACGCAGGTGCGACTTCTGATGGTTGTCCAGGCCTGCCCATCACCGTGTCTTTGCCAAACTTTGCTACATGTTCTTCATCGAAGGTAGAAGGAATGATTGGCGTCCAGATAGGGCCAGGCGCTACAGCATTCACCCGTATGTTTTTTGCAGCCAAATCTTGGTTTAGCGAGCGGGTAAAGGAAACAATTGCACCCTTTGTCGAACCATAATCTATCAGGGAAGAGCGTCCTTGATAAGCTACAACACTCGTCGTATTTATAATGGAGTCACCTTCTTTCAAATACTCCATCGCAGCTTTGGTCAGGTAAAACATGGAAAATATATTGGTCTTAAAAGTCTTTTCCATGTTATCTAAGTCCAAAGCATTAAAATCCTCATGAGGATGTTGCTCGGCAGCATTATTGACCAAAATATTAAGATCTCCAAAAGCTTCGTAGACCTGCTTGACACTATCATTGCAAAAGTGTCTATCCCCAATGTCGCCCCTAATCACCAAACATTCGCTGCCCTCTTGCTCTACCATCTCCTTTGTAATGGCAGCATCCTTATCTTCATTAAGGTAAATAATGGCTACTTTGGCACCTTCTCTGGCAAAATGCACTGCTGTAGACCGGCCGATGCCAGAATCGCCTCCCGTAATGAGGGCTACTTTCCCTTCTAGCTTTCCACTTCCTCGATAATCCTCCCTTATAATCTCTGGCTGTGGATGCATTTTATGCTCTTTACCAGGTATTTCTTGTTGCTGCCTCGGCAGCTCTTTTTCTTTCAGCATTTCCTTTTCCATAAGAATTGTATTTAGTTAAAAAAATTATTTAGTGTGTTCTCTATTGATAACTTTCTTATCCTTATTAAGTTAATAAAATTCGCTCATTGGACTATTGAATATTAAACCCCATTACAGAGTGCATATTTTTATTATAATGGACAATTTTTTCTAACTTTTTAATCTATGTCAATGCGCTATGAAGATTTTTTGAGTATGCCCATGGAACAGATGGCAGAAGTAGTATGGACACAGGGTTTGTTTTTAACAGAAAAAAAATATTCGAACCGATTTGTCGAACTGTATGCCTTAAACAATTTTTTTGTGGAGATATGGTTTGCTCTTCCACAAAACATCAGAGACTTTAACTTTGTGCTTATCATTAAAACCTTTAAAAAAGTAAAAGCCTTAGACCCTTATTTATTTGATGAAGAAAGCTTTAGCCTGATTAAATCTTATTGATGATAAGTTTGAATTTTTGTATTGAACAAACCTTACAATAATGAAAGACTCAATAGTAAACTTGGTTCCCTATCTCAGTTTTGAGGGAAATTGTGAAGAAGCATTGAATTATTACCAAGAGATTCTTGGTGGCAGGGTAGAAATTAAGGAGCGGTATGACAACCCCGTCATGCATGCGCCCAATGACTACAAAGATAAAGTGCTCCATGGCAGTCTTCAGTTTGGCAATCATACCATTTTGGCTTCTGACATATTTCCGGGCGGTGAAGCTAAAAGTGGCTCGGGCGATGCTTCTCTTTCCATTACAGTAAGTGATCCGGAAAAAGGCAAACAGATATTCGAACAGCTAGCGGACGAAGGAAAGGTCAAGATCAATTTTGAAAAGCAGTTTTGGGGAGCCTGGCATGGGGGACTACGGGATCGCTATGGGGTGAGCTGGATGATAAATTGTGAGGCAGAAGAATAGAATATGCGCTAGATGTAAATCAAAATAGCAATTGGCAATTTGCAGTAGCGTAGGTAAATCTTAGACACAGGCATCAGAAGCAGGAATTTAACTGTACGGCTGGCAATAAGCAGGCTGAGTCTAGAACTTGAAAGGTTGGGCAAAGGCAGTGAGCTAGAAACGATAAAAAAAATGTGATATACAATCCCGTCAATCACTCTATCATTGCTGACTTCTTTGGTAGAAATATATAAAAAAAGAGGAGGCTACCCATGGCAGCCTCCTCTTTGAACATAGAAATTGTGAATTATTGTAAATTAATAGCTTGAACCAGCTCTGATCATAGCACATCTAAAACCGATGGTAGCTGTAGAAGAGTCTGCTTCTAAATATCTTCTTGTTCCTGGAGACATCCAGTAAGCAACGTCTTTCCATGAACCACCCTTATAAACACGTACATTGTTGCTGATAAGAGAATTGTAGTTTTCAGCATCATAGTCGGTATCAGCGTCTATAGTGCCATCTCTTCTGATAGGGTTAAGATCTTCAAAGTCCTGGAAAGAAAGTGGACGATAAACGTCTTGCACCCACTCATTTACGTTTCCTGCCATATTGTACAAGCCAAAGTCATTGGGTGGGTATTCGTAGATGTAGGCTGTAATCATCGCTCCATCGTTCAGTTTTCCTGCGATACCTGCATAGTCACCACGCCCCCTTTTAAAGTTGGCCAGAAAGTAACCCATTTCTTTTCCGTATGGATTCCTTAGGGCATGTCCATCCCAAGGATAAATTCTTTTGTGCGTTTGGTTCTCATCGAGCCACTGTGTTCCCACCAAAGCTTGCGCTGCATATTCCCACTCAGCTTCTGTAGGGAGTCTGTAGTCAGGAAGTACAACGCCTGTTTCCAAAGGAATTCGACCGCCTTGTTCGGCAGGGAATTGCTCTAGTCCAGCATCTTCGGCTAATTTCATGTTTACTACTGCGGTTCTCCATTTGCAATAGTCATTGGCTTGAATCCAGCTCACACCTACTACGGGATAGTAACGGAATCCTGGGTAGCGTAAATAATGGTCGACATAAGAGTCGTTAAAGGCCAAATCTGCTTGCCATACAGTAGTGTCTGGTAGGGCAGATTGGTAAAATTCGTTAGAAGAATCCAGTTTTACATAATAAAGGTACTCCAACCAGTGAATGTTCGCCACTTCAGTTTCGTCCATATAAAAGGAAGCAACAGTCACTGTTCGCTCCAAATTGTCATGAGTCGTAAGTAAATCTTGCTCTGAAGAACCCAAAGTGGTACGGCCACCTTGAATAAATACCAAGTTAGGCCCCTCTGGTTGCCCTCTAAATTGGTTTACCTGAAAACCCTCATCTTCATTATATGCCAACCCTGTGGCTGTACTTACAGAGCCTGGATTTTCGCTCGTAGGATGTCCCTTGGAGCATGAGGTGAGAATAGCCATACCGCACACAACAAACGATACGCCTTTAATTAAACTCACAATTTTGTTCATAACCTGTTTATTTTTATTCATTCAAAAAATTTGATACACAATCGTATCGGGAAAAGCTTTTTGTTCAATAATCACTGTTCAATTGAAACGCTAATTTGCAGCAATACATATTAAATTTAAACTAATTTAAACTGGAAAAACCATTAATGTAAGATTAGCTTTAAAAATTCACTGCTTGCTACTCTCTACACAATCACACACTTTCTTTATATAACTTGATTACAACTTGAAATATTTCTTCCAAGGTAAAATTTTACCAATATCTATTAAACAAGAATTGCCTTCTATGTTTAAATAAAGTTTAACTTATACATTTTCATGCACTTTGGGCATCATCTCGTTGAGCAATTGTAACCCGTCTTTTATGTCCTTTACGTCGGAAATAATGAGCATTAATCGGTTTTTCTGTTCTTTCATTTTACAAGTCTTACTATGTTGCTGTACAAAATTCAAGATTTCCCCAAAAGTTTCCGATTTATAGTAAGTCTCGTTTTCAGACGGAACAAAATAACAACGCATGGTGTCATTTTTGATCGTCAGCTTCTCAAACCCTAATTTTTCCGCCTTCCAGCGCAAACGTACGGTTTCTATGAGCTCTTTTACCTGATCGGGCATTGGCCCGAACCGATCTATGAGCCCCTTGCTGAAACCTGTTAGCTCCTTTTCGTCTTTGATGTTGTCTAGCTTGGTATAAAGGCTCAGCCTTTCCGATATATTGCTGATATAAGTTTCTGGAAACAGGAGTTCAAGGTCGGTCTCAATAGAGCAATCTTGGACGACATCTTTTAGCGATGCTTGCAACTCCTGAGAGAAAAGGCTGCTGAATTCGGTTTCTTTTAGTTCCTGCACGGCCTCATCCAGTATCTTATGATACATGTCAAATCCTAAATCTGAAATAAAGCCACTTTGCTCGCCACCAAGCAAATTGCCAGCGCCCCTTATATCCAAATCGCGCATGGCTACTTTGAAGCCATCCCCAAGCTCTGAAAACTCTTCCAGTGTACTCAAGCGCTTTCTGGCATCTGAAGAAAGTCCGGCAGTAGGAGGCGTCAGCAAATAGCAATAAGCTTTTTTGTTCGATCGGCCCACCCTTCCCCGCATCTGGTGCAGATCGGAAAGTCCAAACATGTGAGCCCTGTTAATGATAATGGTATTGGCATTAGGTATATCCAGTCCCGATTCGATAATGTTTGTGGAAACGAGTACGTCATAGGAGCCTTCTATAAACCTCAGCATCACTTTTTCCAGCTTAGGGCCGTCCATTTGGCCATGCGCCACCGCTATGCGTGCATCGGGCACAAGTTTATAAATTACATTGGCCATTTGGTCGATATCGCCGACCCTATTGTGCACGAAAAAGACCTGCCCACCTCTTTTAAGCTCTTGACTTACAGCATCCCTTATGATTTCCTCGTTAAAAGTCTGAAGTTCAGTAGTCACTGGTTGCCGGTTTGGCGGAGGAGTGCTAATCACGCTGAGGTCTCTGGCACCCATCAAAGAAAAATGCAATGTACGAGGGATAGGAGTAGCAGTGAGGGTAAGGACATCTACGTTTACACGCATTTCTTTCAGCTTTTCCTTTACTTTCACACCAAACTTCTGCTCTTCATCAATGATCATCAAACCCAGATCCTTAAACTTCACATCCTTGTTCACGATTCGGTGAGTGCCAATCAAAATATCCAACTCCCCATCCTCCAGCTTTTTCAAAATCGCTTTGATGTCTTTGCTGGCCTTAAACCTATTGATGTAGTCGATCCTTACTGGAAACTCTGACAGGCGGTCCGTAAATGTTTGAAAATGTTGCATGGCCAGGATAGTGGTAGGTACCAGTACTGCTACTTGTTTTCCGTCCGCAACGGCTTTGAAAGCTGCTCTTATCGCAATTTCTGTTTTCCCAAAACCCACATCGCCGCATACCAATCTGTCCATAGGGTAGGGCTGCTCCATGTCCTTTTTTACATCAGCGGTTGCGGTTGCCTGATCTGGCGTGTCTTCATATATAAAGGAAGATTCCAAAGCAGCTTGTAGAAAATCATCTGGTTTGAACGCATGTCCGGGGGCATCTTTCCTTTTAGCATACAGATTGATCAGCTCTTGAGCTATATCCTTCACCTTTTTCTTTACCCGCTTCTTTTTGTTCTCCCATTCTTGTGAACCCAGCTTGCTAATGGTAGGGGGTCCCCCTTCTTTACCGCTATATTTTGAAATTTTATGCAAGGAGTGGATGCTGGTATACAAAAGATCATCGTCCCTGTATACAAGTCGCAGCACTTCCTGCTCTTTTCCATTCACCTCCATTTTCTCCAGCCCTGCAAATCTGCCTACGCCGTAGTCCACATGTACGACATAATCGCCCGGATTCAGGTTTTTCAGCTCCTTTAGGGTAAGTGCCTTGGACTTCGAGTGCCCTCTTTTTGATTTGTAGCGGTGAAATCGATCAAATAATTGGTGATCGGTGTAGCAGGCCAACTTTATATTGTTGTCCACAAAACCTTGTCGCAAGCCTATCGTGAGCCCTTGAAATTTTACGAATGGGTCAATTTCATCAAAGATATTGGCCAGCCGCTCGATTTGCTTTTCAGATTCTGCCGCAATTATATTAACGATGAACTTCTCCTGATTTTCGTTCAACGTTTCAGCCAATAGCGCAAAATTCTTGTTGAAGGATGGCTGCGGCTTTGAGTCAAAGGTAAAAACCGCATCCGATTTCTTGCCGAAACGCTGGCCAAAAGCAATCTTTACTTTGTCCTTTAGCGAAGTATCCAAACTTTTTTTCGTTTCAAAAAGGGCATCTGGGGCCATTACCACCTTTGTTTGACCGCTCTCGTTCAGGATCGTATCAAAATGTTCCTGGGCTTTGGCAAAATTAGAGTTCACGATATCCAACGCCTGCTGATAATCTTTGAACCAGCACTTAGTGTCGCTTGGCAAAAAATCAATAAATGATTGCCTTGTTTCTTGCAGCAGCTTGGTCTGCACGTTGGGGATCAAGCTTATCTCTTGCACCGTTTCTGTCGAAAGCTGTGTAGAAGGATCAAACATCCGTATGCTCTCTACTTCATTGCCAAAAAGCTCCAGTCTGAAGGGAAGTTCGTTGGCATAAGAAAACACATCGACAATTCCACCTCTTATGGCAAATTGCCCTGCTTCATATACGAAATCGGTTTTTTCAAAATCATATGTATGCAAAAGTTCGGTGATAAAGGCAACATCTATCTTTTCATTTACCTTTACCGCAAAAGTATTCTCTTTCAAAGATCTTTTGTTGATCACTTTTTCTGTAAGGGCCTCGGGGTAAGTAACGATCAGTTCCCCGCTCTGCGGGTTTTCATTGATGCGTTTCAGAATTTCAGCCCGCATCAAAATATTGGCATTCTCTGTTTCTTCGAATTGATAAGGCTTTTTGTAGGATGAAGGGAAAAGCATCACCTCTTTCGTAGGAATAAGCCCTTGCAGGTCGCTATGAAAATAAGCTGCCTCCTCTTTGTCATGAAGCACAAAAAGATGGTTTTGCTGCTTGTCTATAGAAAAAATAGCAGCAGCCAATACAGCATCCAAACTCCCAACAAGCCCTTTCAGGTGAATATCGGCTTTGCCTGCTGACTTTATTTTATCAGCTATAGTGCCTACAAAGCCATCTTCTTCGTACAGTTTTATAAAATCGTCTACCCTCAATGTATAATCCGCAGTTAATAGAAAAACAGTTGTATTACTTTCTAGCAAATGAAGTATCCCACAACTTTTTAGGAATGCAAAGTTAATAAATACTTCATTAATCAAAGGGAGTCAGGTCCATAGGTTTTTAGATAAGTCATGCAAATATTTTCGATTTTCCTCAAACTACTCAGATAGATTTGCGTTCTATACTAAAGTGATTATGAGCATAATGATATGCAGAGGCACGGCAACAACATACAAAAGAAACAACAAGAGTCGACTTTCGAGCGGATAGAGCGTATGCATCCGCACAAGATGCTCTTGTACTTGGCCATTATCGGCAGCAGTCTCATCTTCTTCTTTATGTTGGTTGCCTACACTATCAGCAAACCTCAATTAGCCTCATTTGGTAATTTTCCCATGCCCAAAGCCTTTGTTTTCAGCACTATTGTGATGTTGATTGCTGGTTTTGTCTCTACCAAGGTTATGCCTGCTTTCCTCAACGATGACATTCATAAGCTCAAGCGTGTCTTGTTGCTCATATTGCTTTTGGGTCTAACTTTTGCCATAAGCCAGTTTATGGGGTGGCAAGCGCTTAGAAACTCCGGAATTTTTATGGAAGGGCAAGGCGCAGGATCTTTTTTATATGTGCTCACAGGGCTGCACGCGGTCCATCTCCTGGGCGGCCTGGGCTTCTTAGCATACCTGAGCATATACACTCTCTGGGTGGCCAACGACCCCGTCAGGCAGCTGATCATGGTCACCAATCCCTACCAGAAAATCAAATTGCAGATTTTCTCCATCTATTGGATATTCCTCGACATAGCTTGGCTCGCCCTATTCTTCTATTTTCTTTTTATTTTTTAAGGTCTTTGGGCGGCGTACGGGCTGTCCGCTAATACTCCGGCCAGCCACAAGGCACATCCTAGCTTCTACAACGCTGTAGGACATGCTGCTATTTGCCAACTCATCCGCCCCTTGCCGGGGTGCCGCTTCCATCCCTGCCGCAGGTGATTTAACCGCACTATTTCAGCAAAGACTTCTCAGCCATTTCATGCAAATTGGCGCATTATTCGTAACTTACTGCCTTACTCCAGATTGCCGTTATGCACAAATCGCCATTTTTTTATAATAGCCGAACAAGGCTGTTCCTGCTACTTATAACCTGTTTCCCTTTCCAAGTTTTTGGGCAACCTTTCACCAAAAGCGATTCTTTGCGCGGCACGCTCAACGAGTTCAGAAGTGTCTATGATGTTACCTTTTATGATCTCAACTTAAAAGTCAATCCTGAGCAGAAATCAATATCAGGTTTCAATGCCATCCATTATAAAGTCCTACAAGATTTTCAGAAGATACAGATTGACCTTTTTGCCAATATGCACATTGACAGCATCACTACCGAAAACCAAAAGCTGTCGTTCAAGCGGGAAGGGAATGCAGTATTTGTAGCGTTTCAGACCGCACAACAAAAAGGAACAAACGGTGCTATCAAAATTTATTACGGTGGCAACCCGATCGTAGCGGAAAGACCTCCATGGGACGGAGGCTTCGTCTGGCAGAAAGATGACAATGGGTATGATTGGATTGGAGTAGCCTGCGAAGGGATAGGGGCAAGCCTGTGGTGGCCCAACAAAGACCATCTTTCAGACGAGCCGGATAGCATGAGGATTACTTGTGCCGTTCCTGACGGCCTTATGTGCGTTGCCAATGGTAACCTTATCCGCACCGAAAAAGCAGAGGCGGGTTATCAATCCTTTACCTGGTTTGTACAATACCCTATCAATAATTACAACGTTTCGCTAAACATTGGGGATTATGCCCATATCCAAGATGTTTACAAAAGTGAGGATGGCAAAGCGCTGGCGCTTGACTATTATGTTTTGAAGTACAATGAAGAAAAAGCAAAGGAGCATTTCAATCAGGTGCATGAAATGTTGGCGTGTTTTGAGAAAAGTTATGGTAAATATCCTTTTTGGAATGATGGCTATGCTTTGGTGGAAACCCCTTATTGGGGCATGGAGCATCAGAGCGCTATTGCTTATGGTAATGACTATCAAAATAACGAGTTTGGCTTTGACTTCATTATTGTACATGAGAGTGCGCACGAATACTGGGGCAACAGCATAAGTGTGGGCGATCATGCGGAAATGTGGATTCATGAAGCATTTACTACTTATGCAGAGGCACTTTTTTTAGAATGCAAACATGACTATCCTATTGCCATTCGCTACTTGCTCACGCAGAAGCCCAAAATAAAAAATCAGCAGGCAATACTGGGGCCGATGGGCGTAAATTATAGTGGATGGGAAGACGCTGATATGTACTATAAGGGCACTTGGATGTTGCACTCTATCAGAAACACCATTAACAATGATTCGCTATGGCATGCGACCATTAAAAAATTGTACCAGCATTTTGCATATCAACATGTCGGTACGCAGGATATTGTATCCTATATAAGTAAAGAAACAGGTTATGATCTCCAACCAATTTTCGATCTTTTCCTTAATTACACAGAAGTTCCAAAGCTGGAATACAGTATTAAAGAAGCAAGAAAGGGAGAATATACCTTAGAATATAGATGGAACACAGCTGTAGAAGGATTTAACATGGGCATGAAGTATAGCCATGGAAAAGGAGAAAGCAATATTATATATCCCAACAATTTGTGGCAAAAAACGACTATTACAAATCGAAAAGGACTCACCTTCGCAGAAGAGCTGTTTTATTTTGAAGCTATTGAATTGAAATGACAAAAAGATTGAACAAGCTATAAAAGCCAGACGATGAAATTGGCCTAACACGCTTGTTACTATAAAGTATACGCCAAAAAAATCCTTACTTTTGTAGTGCGTGATTGAAAACCTATGCGAGAAGACTATTTAAAAGCGGACGATACCCACTTGGACCCTGTAGAAAAAGAGATCGAGAAAGCGCTCAGGCCTTTATCTTTCGATGATTTTACAGGGCAGCAGAAAGTGCTTGAAAATATCAAGATTTTTGTTTTAGCTGCCAAACAGCGAAACGAGCCTCTCGACCATGTGCTTTTACATGGCCCTCCTGGACTAGGAAAAACTACCTTGTCGCATATTATTGCCAATGAGCTGCAGTCTGCCCTAAAAGTTACGTCTGGTCCAGTATTGGACAAACCGAGCGATTTGGCAGGCCTGCTTACCAATCTAGAACCATTCGACGTGCTTTTTATTGACGAGATACACCGCCTCAACCCTGTGGTAGAAGAGTATCTGTACTCGGCTATGGAGGACTATAAGATCGATATTATGCTGGATACTGGTCCTAATGCTCGGTCGGTGCAAATAGGGCTGAATCCTTTTACCCTTATCGGGGCTACTACAAGGGCAGGATTGCTTACTTCTCCCCTCAGAGCAAGATTTGGTATCAATGCCCGCTTAGAATATTATGATGCGGGACTGCTCTCCACCATTGTAAAGCGGTCAGCTTCCATCCTAAGTACGCCCATTGATGAAGACGCTGCATATGAGCTAGCGCGTAGAAGCCGTGGCACCCCAAGGATAGTGAACAACCTATTGCGAAGGACGAGAGACTTTGCACAGATAAAAGGTACGGGAAAGATAACCAAGGCTATTGCAGAAATGGCTTTAGCAGCCTTGGATGTGGACCATAATGGACTGGATGAAATGGACAATCGGATACTCGCTACTATAATCAATAAATTCAAAGGAGGGCCAGTAGGGCTTAGTACCATTGCTACAGCATGCAGCGAAGAGGCTGAAACAATTGAAGAAGTGTATGAACCTTTTTTGATCAAAGAGGGCTATATTAAAAGAACTTCAAGAGGAAGAGAAGTCACAGAGCTAGCTTATAGGCATTTGAACATAGTGCCACCTTCGCAATCCGGTTACTTATTTTGAGCTACGAGGACTTATTATACGATAAAGGAGCAAAACATTTTTGCTTCCCATCATTGATTAACACATGAAACCTAGTGCAGCACATAAGAATGCCCAATTCATAAAGGCCTTGGCCGCAAGACTGGGGTTTCAATTCTGCGGTATTTCGAAGGCAGGGTTTCTGGAAGAAGAGGCACCTAGGTTAGAAAACTGGCTCAACCAAAACAAGCATGGCAACATGCATTACATGGCCAACCACTTCGACAAAAGGCTGGATCCAACCAAACTTGTTGAAGGAGCGCAATCAGTCGTTACCTTACTCTATAATTATTATCCTAAAAAAGACATCTTCGGTGATGCCTCCTACAAGATTTCCAAATATGCATATGGCACTGATTACCATTTTGTGATCAAGGATAAGCTAAAGGAAATGATGCACGAAATAGGGGATTCCATAGGAGAAGTAAATGGTAGGGCTTTTGTTGATTCTGCTCCTGTGATGGAAAGGGCGTGGGCGAAAAAAAGCGGCTTGGGTTGGATAGGCAAACACAGCCTCCTCATTACAAAAGAAAGGGGCAGCTTTTTCTTCTTAGCGGAACTCATCCTCGACCTTCCCTTGGAAGCGGATGGTCCTATCAAAGATTATTGCGGATCATGTACTCGCTGCATAGATGCGTGCCCCACAGATGCCATATCACCTTATATGATAGATGGCAGCAAGTGCATTTCATATTATACGATAGAACTTAAGGAGTCCATTCCAGATGAAGCGCAGGGGAAATTAGAAAATTGGGTTTTTGGCTGCGATATCTGCCAAGATGTATGCCCTTGGAACCGCTTTTCCCAGCCTCATCAAGAGTCTGCGTTTGAACCTCATCCAGACATGGGTGAAATGGATGCGCATGGATGGGAAGAAATCACGAGAGAAGTCTTTAATACCATATTTAAAAAATCTGCGGTGAAAAGGACCAAATACGAAGGACTAAAAAGAAATATTGCATTTGTAGGCAACAAAAAGGCCTGATCATAAGAACAGGCCCCTATAATAAAAGCTTAGAAATTTTACTATGTAATGCCTACAAAACACCTCTCAATAACATTGCTGTAAAGATGCCCGAATTTGGCAATACACCAATCTTTCAGTTCCAGAAGTTCTTCTGGCACCAACAAGGCAATAGCTTTTTTCAACTCTTTCTCGAAGAGCTCTTTGCTGAAGCTAACCTTTGATAGGATAGTTTTCACATAATTTAACATGGCAACATTGAGTTTTGAAAAATAAGTTTGAAACATGTTTGTTCGACGGTGCCTAATTTAAAGAATTCAATACATTTCTGCAAACGTTTTCGGTAGTTTTTATTCTCCTAGGTTGGCCTTAGCCATCTGTGATTAAAACGCATTCATGCTCATTATATTTCGTGGCAATAGGTGCTTTTATAGCCTATTTGTTTTGCACTTCGATGAATGGAAGCGTTTATTATAGGATAATGGAAAGAGCCTTTGGGTAAGCCATTTATTCAACAGATGGCACCAGCAAGGTCAGCTATATTATGGCCATACCGACCATGGAATTCTTGATAAAATTAATATAAGGCCTATGGTATAGAATATCATGATTTTCTTGTACCTGTCAGCATCTACCGTTGATTTCTTAGCACGGGAATAGCCAATGGTAATCAATACAATGCCGATGAGCATGGTGAGGGGGTGCTCTACTACATACAATCTAAGGTCTGCGTTCTTCATAGCTTCTCCAGAAAGACTCCCAATGCCTAGTGGAGATACAAAATAGAGGATAAGACCAAAGAGAAATTGTAAATGAGCAGCAATAAATCCGGCAAGTGCTATTTTCCTAGTACCTTCTGTAAAGGGCTTTTTATTGAGAAAGCCTATGAAAACATAAATGATAGATATTACCAGTATTGCCAATAGCAAGTAAGCAAATCCTGAGTGCAGATGCTTTAGTCCAGTGTACATATTTGTTGAATCAATAAGTTGGTTTGCGAATATTAGGGTAAATCACTTTTGAACGCACCTAGCACATGCATAGATGATTCTTTTAGCATTGTTTTGTCAAATATACCAAGCAGGGGCTTAATAAGGAAGTGTGATGACCATTTTCTCCTTTTTTAGAAAAATAGGGCAATGTTGTCCGTTTTAAGTAGCAGTCTCAGATGGAAATGCATAGTTGTCTTTTGTTTCCAATTCAATATATTTGCACCCTAGCTATTTTTATCAATAAAGCTGTTGAGCCTAAGCTACAAAGCAGCTAAACTTAATCGATTGTCAATATCCTATTGTCCTCCTAATATGAAGTCACACAAACTTATTGCGCTCACCGCAATTTTCCTTTCACTCGTTTTCGCATATTCTTGTACATCCGAGAAAGACCAATTGGTCACGATCCATACCCGGTACGGCGATATGAAGGTACTGTTGTATGACGAAACTCCTAAGCATAAGGAGAATTTTCTAAAGCTTGCTAAAGAAGGCCTTTTGGACAGTACTGATTTTCACAGGGTCATACAGAACTTTATGATTCAAGGAGGCGACGTGAATGCTAAGAAAAACAGCAAAGAACAGGTTAACTATACTATAGAAGCAGAGATTGTAGATACGTTCATTCATGAGAAAGGAGCCTTGGCTGCGGCGAGGCTGGGTGATATGCAAAACCCTACGAAAGCTTCAAGCGGCAGTCAGTTTTACATTGTTCACGGGCAGGTGTTTTCTGAAAACGATCTTCGTGATATGGCTGAGGGCCAGCATATGGTTAACCTTCAGCAGCGATTTGGCTCATTGCTCAATGATCCGGAATACAGCGTTTTGCGTGAGGAAGTGATTGCTTTGCAGGATGCTGGAGATATGGAAGGTATTATGCAGAAAATAACAGAATCAGAAGCACTATTAATAGAGAAGTTTGGACCTCTAAAGAAAATGGATGTGAGTGAGCAGCGGATTCGCGCGTACAGTTCAATAGGAGGTAGCCCTCACTTGGATGGAGAATATACTATTTTCGGTAAGGTTGTGGAAGGCTTAGCAGTGATCGATTCCATTGCCACTTTGCCAACTGGTGCGGGGGATCGACCCTTAGACCCGGTGTATATGACCATATCTATTGAAAAGGTCAGCAAAAATAAAATTGAGCAGGAATACGGCTATCAATATCCAGACAAAAATGAGGTAGCAGAATAAAAGCAATAATATGAAAATACTGATTACTGGCGCAAATGGTCTTTTAGGCCAGAAGCTCGTTAGCCTGCTTTCACCAAAGAAAGAGATTACTGTGATTGCTACTGCAAGAGGGGAAAGCAGGCTCAGTCCCGAATACGGATCTTTTCAGTACGAATCTATGGACATCACCAATAGAGAACATGTGCTAGAAATCGTGCGCCGGCATAAACCTGATGTAATCATCAATACCGCTGCCATGACTAATGTTGACGAGAGCGAAAAGGAAAAAGAAGCATGCATGCAGCTCAATGTAGAAGCCGTAAAGTATCTGGTAGAGGCTGCTGAGCTGACCGATGCTTTTTTGCTCCACTTATCTACCGATTTCATTTTTAGTGGAAAGGAGGGGCCGTACGATGAAGAGGGCATTCCCGCTCCCGTTAACTTTTATGGTGAAAGTAAACGCTTGGCCGAACAGGTGATAATAAAAAGCAATATCAAGTGGGCAATTGCCAGAACAGTTTTGGTATACGGTATTGTACCCGATATGAGTCGGTCCAATATTATCTTATGGGTAAAGGGTAGTCTAGAAGCCCAAAAGCCTATACAAGTGGTGGACGACCAATGGCGTACCCCTACGCTGGCAGAAGACCTCGCTATGGGTTGCTATCTCATTGCTAAACAAAGGGCAGAAGGAATATATAATATTTCTGGGGAAGATATGCTCACACCATATGAGATGGCCATGAAAACCGCCGATTTCTTTGGGCTGGATGAATCCCTTATTAATAGAACAGACTCTACAAAATTTACCCAACCTGCTAAGCGCCCCCCTAAGACGGGTTTTATAATAGAAAAAGCCAAAGCAAATCTGGGTTACAAACCTCATTCATTTGACGAGGGCATTGGCATCGTGGCGCAGCAGGCCAATGCAGCTACTCAAAAAGGTGTCTAGAGCCAGTATTAAGAAAAAGCAACGGAGGGGTACAGTTTAAGATTATTTCTCTATTTTAGGGTTCGACAATCACACGTCTTACCATGCTTAAAAAAATCACCCTTTTTTCGTTGCTTTTATCTTCTCCTTTATTGCTCCAGGCGCAAGAGGCCAAGCAGCAGCCTTCATCCATAGATGAAAAAATCGACACCTGGATTGCGCCAGCTACAAAATTTATAGAAAACATAATATTTTACCCCATAACCATTGGAGGGCATGCCATCCCTTTTATTCTAATTTGGCTCATTGCAGGTGCTATTATCTTTACATTTTATTTGCGATTTATCAATCTTCGAGGTTTTAGGTTGGCTATCGAGATTGTCCGGGGCAGATATACGCATGCAGGAGACCCTGGAGAAGTCTCCCATTTTCAAGCGCTGTCGGCGGCACTGTCTGGAACAGTGGGCCTGGGAAATATCGCAGGGGTGGCGATTGCCATTTCTCTCGGCGGTCCCGGGGCGGTCTTCTGGATGATTCTGGCGGGATTCTTTGGTATGACCGCCAAGTTCGTTGAATGCGCCTTAGCCGTAAAGTTTAGAAATGTTCATGCAGATGGCTCAGTTTCAGGAGGACCCATGTACTATCTGAGCAAGGGCCTGGCAGAGAAAGGATGGGGCAGGTTTGGACGGTTCCTCGCTATTTTTTTTTCAGTCATGTGTGTAGGCGCTTCTATCGGTGCTGGCAATATGTTTCAGATCAATCAGGCGGGACAACAGTTTCTAAGTCTCGCCTTTGTCCAAGGTTCTATTTTTGATGGAAATGCCTGGTTGTTCGGACTTATTTTAGCGCTCATAGTAGGAAGCGTAATCATAGGAGGAATAAAAAGCATCGCCAAAGTAACGGAGAAGGTAGTTCCCTTCATGTGCGGTATATATGTATTAGGTGCCATAGTGGTAATCATTGCCAATTATACTTTTATTCCACAGGCTTTTGGTGCAATATTCAGTGGGGCATTTGATGGTACAGCCGTTGCTGGGGGGTTAGTAGGGGTTTTGATCCAAGGGATACGAAGGGCAGCCTTTTCTAATGAGGCAGGTATTGGTTCGGCTGCCATTGCTCATGCAGCAGTCAAAACCAGCGAGCCCATAACCGAAGGCTTTGTAGCCTCATTGGAGCCTTTTGTTGATACAGTGATCATTTGCACAATGACGGCCTTGGTGATTATTGTCACAGGAGTCTATAAGGTAGAAGCACAGGATGGTATTGCCTTGACTTCAAATGCTTTTGCCACGGTAATCGATTGGTTCCCCTATGTATTGTCGTTGGCAGTAATCCTGTTTGCATTCTCTACTATGATTTCTTGGTCCTACTATGGCCTCAAAGCTTGGACTTATTTGTTTGGTAAAGGAACTGCCTCGACCTTTATATACAAGTTTTCTTTCTGTGCGTTTGTGATTGTAGGAGCTTCGATGAATCTGGACAACTTCATTGGCTTTTCTGACGGAATGCTTTTTGCTATGTCCTTGCCAAATATTATAGGCTTATATGTGCTGGTGCCTTTGGTTAAAAAAGATATGATATCGTTTCTGAAAAGGACGAAAGAAGATACAATCAGAACTTATGATTATGATGAATGATTGGTATTCTAAATAACTGAATGTTTATAAGTTTGCTGAGCCTGCTCTAGGAGCCATTCTTTCCCTTCTTCAAGCGTTTCTACAGGCTTTATTTCCCGGCCCGAAAACTTGGCTACCATCTGGGCTAAGGTAAAGGTAAAACCTTCCAGCCCATAGACTGCCGTAGTTTTTACAAAAGGACTGTTTATTTTAGTGGTTTCTTTGATTACCTGAATCACCTGAGAATTGAAACGTATGTTCTTGACGTTTACGAGTACATACGCAGTATGGGGAGCGCACTTCTTTAACGCATCTCTACTCTGCATGCAGAGGTCAATCACATCTGAAGGCCTAGCCTCTGACATGTCATTATAAAGGATGGATATTCCTTTATATATTATAGTGCTAACCGATCCCATTTACATAAGAACTTGAGAATGAACTTAAAGACAAGTTACTGATTTTTTTATCACTCGAAAAATTACAATGACAAAGTTTTGTAAAACCTTAAAGATTCGTTCTTTAATAACAATAAATGTGTTCATAATCCTCTTCGGAAAAGGTCTGTTTGTGAATGATTTCTCCATCACCATTGTAGTATATCACAACAAACAGGTCAGCTTCTTTTACCCGTTTCTCTGCGAAATAAATGGGCTGCTCGCTTGTCCCTAGATTGAGGATGTCGTCGTATGTGGGGGGCAGTAATTCGATATTCTGGTTAGAAATAACGCCATATTGAGCGCCTTTCGAAATGATCGCCTGTTTGTTTATGTCATCCGATACATATTTTAAGGAGCTTATGCCATCTAAGTCCGCTTTTCTCGTCAGTAGGTTATACACGGCCCACTGATTATCAGTTTTTACCAATGCAAGACTATCATTCCAAAAATTGACCTGATCAAATTGGAAAGGCAAAACCTCCTCGTTTTTCATATCGATAATACCTAAGCGGCCATTTTTAGAAGCAATGAACAAGCTATCGTTATATGGTCTCAAACCGATATCATATTGGGGTTTTATGTCTATGCCCTTCACAGGGTCGTATAGCCCAAACTTCTGATTTCTCAATGTGGCCATAAAGCCATTGTCATAATTGCCTATTCCGTCATAATTGATTTGGAGTAGAATTTTGCCAGTACTATCAGCTAGCCCTTTTTTGCCATTCCTTTCCAACACAAAATAAGGTCCTGTCATGCTTATCTCATTATATTGTCCAGAAACAATTTGCTTCCCGTATGAATCATACAGCATCTTGAAATTACCAGGATTTCTTATTACAGCATATTCTAAGACACTGTCTCTAGTATGTGTGCCAGTATTCAATATTTGCACTGTGGCAGCTTGGGCTAATTTAACCTTTCCCATATTTTGAAAGATGAGAAAAGCACCTTCTTCATTTCTTACCAATGCAAAAGTATTAGCCACGAGATTGACAGAGTCATATGCAAATTCGGGAAAGGTGTTTTCTCTCTGGTCCAATAAAGCCCATTTCTTGTTTTGCGATAATGCCAACCAGTTTCCTTTGTACAGGGCTCCTTCAAATGTCGCTTGGGAAAAAGGTGCTAGGTCTTTAGAAAAGAACCTGAATCTTCCTTCTTGTTGCATTAGCCATCCTTCTTGCAGTTGGTGGATTTCCCATTCGGCCTTAGGAACTACAGTTTCCAAGCGATGATTAAGTACAACCTGCTCCTTTCCAGAGATTGCAAGAATCATATTATTGTCCAAGAGGAAATAATCTTCATAGGGCATGGGCAAATTGGCCAGCGCTTGATTGGCAAGCTGAAACAGCAACAGGTCGTTGGCAATCCCCAATTTGCCAGCACGTTCGAACACGATATAGTTATTGGCCATAAAAATATCTTCATAAATGGCCTTGGTGATTTTCCTGCCCGTGTAGCTCATCAACCCCCATTTTCCCTTGTGTGCATATTTTATGTATTGCCTATCTAGGATCTCCAAAGTGTCATAAGCCATATCGGTTATTGCATAACCCGCAACATGTAGAAGGCCATACTTGTCCATTTTCCCTGCAAGCAATAAACCATCCCCTAGTGGAACGATAAGTTCATTGTCATAGTCAAATACCAATTCGCCACGGTGGTTCACAATTTCACGCCTAGCCTGATTGGTCACCAATAAATAGTCCTCGGGAATATTGCCACAGAAGTAATCTTCATCTATAGCACTGTATGTCGGAGGAATCACAACTGCTCCCTTGATGTTTGAAAAGCCATATAGCCCTTGCTCATACAAAGGAAACAGGACGCTCTTGTCTATATCGATGATGATGCGCAGCGAGTCGGAGATTAATCCGGCATAGTGTTGCTCGAAAAAAGATATGCCTTCACGGTGCTTGGTGAGGTGATAAAGGTAATTGACCGCCTTTGTAGCAAAAGGGTTGTTTGGATAAGCTTGAATGAACTTCAGGAAGGAATCCCTTTGGTTGTCTATCGTATACAATTCGAAGATATTTTCTAGCGCATCTAGGGTGTAGTTCGTGTTGGGATGTTCCTTTAAAAAATTAACATAGCTTTCAAGTTTGCGAGACTTAGTCCTATTTTCATAAAGTAAAAACTCATAGAGTTCACTGGCTTTTTCTATCTGCGCCGCATCAGGGTAGGTGTCAATAAAGCTCTTATAAGCATCATAAGTATTGATGTGGCGCGCCTTTTCATAGGCCAATTCATTTCTAATGCTCACGGCTTCCTCTACTTGCATGGCCGTGGCATAGTATTGAATGAAATAGTTATAGGCTTCTATTGTGTGCGTGTTGGATACGTGTTCAAAAGCTAATGCTTCTACCGTCTGTTTCTGATTATAGAGCAAAGTGCCGACAATGCCTCTTTTTCGTAATTTCTTGATAGCTTTCCCTAAGCTGTCTAACGCTTCATATTGATCGATTGACCAAAGGATGTGCGCATAGGCAGTATCAATGTTGTAATTCTCATAATCTTTTGTAACATGCAAAAGGGACAATCCATAATGAGCGCCAACATTGATAGAGTCCTTCTCCAAAGCTTTTAGAAATAAGCTTTCTGCTCTTTCAAACTTCTCTTTTTCCAAGGCTCTGAGCCCCCGCTTTATCCTGTCTGCTTTTAATGGCAAGGCCGCTGTTAAACAAAAGGAAAGCAATATAAATCTTAATATCATCATACCTTCTTAACTTACTATCAACCCCTTGCCGTTCTCTACAAAAACAACACCACGATGAGTTAATGGTAAAATTAAGTTTATTTTTGTAGGAGGACTTATATTTGTTGTTTTTTCCGGACATAAATTTTCCATTTCAGTATCGGGATGATGCAAATTTTTGTAATATTGCACTCCTGTTGCCTCCCAGTGGCTTTGTTGTTCGCAATGCATAGGATGGAGGAAGTTAAATTATGAATTTCGGGGTGTAGCGCAGCCTGGTAGCGTACTTGCATGGGGTGCAAGGGGTCGTGG
>CAYTTV010000031.1:0-40963 GCA_964440915.1 uncultured Roseivirgaceae bacterium | reverse complement strand
TTGGCAAAGAAAAACTTTCTACATAAGGAAGGGTAGACTCACCGTTTAATTGTTTTACCCATCATATCGGAGTCATGGAGCTTAGGCGGAGTAAATATCCGAAATCCCCAACGAATAATTTGAGGGTTAACCTTTCAGCAACTAACTTGAAGTGTACACCGTGTTTCTGACATTCGCTTTTCTTTAGGAGGTGAAATTGTGGTAATTTCCTGAAGAAGCATTTTAATGTCTGTCAAAGGTCTTTGCTTGCATGAGCAAATTTTAAATTATAATAAAAAAGCTTCTCAAAGTATACCTGTAACTTGAGAAGCTTTTTTGTTTTGGGTCACTTTATATAGTCATGTGACTTTTACTTGCATCGTTCTTAAGATGCAGATTGTTTTGCTCTATGAGTTGTCAACGCTTCTAGCATTTTCTCGCCTAAGTTGGCAGGTGATTCTACTACATGAATGCCGCACTCCTTCATGATTTTCATTTTAGCCGCAGCCGTATCGTCGGCTCCGCCAATAATGGCACCCGCATGTCCCATCCTGCGGCCTGGAGGAGCAGTTTGTCCTGCAATGAATCCTACAACAGGCTTGGTGCCATTTTCTTTTATCCATTGTGCAGCCTCGGACTCCATGCTGCCACCAATTTCACCTATCATAATGATGCCTTCAGTCTCGGGATCCTCCATCAATAGTTTTACGGCATCTTTAGTGGTGGTGCCTATAATGGGGTCCCCGCCAATGCCAATGCACGTAGATTGCCCCAGTCCTGCTTTTGTTACTTGGTCAACGGCTTCATAAGTAAGCGTACCAGAACGGGATACAATGCCAATGGTGCCTTTTTTGTGGATAAATCCTGGCATAATACCTACTTTGGCTTCGCCTGGAGTGATTACACCTGGACAGTTGGGGCCAATTAGAGTAACATCCCTGCTGCTTATGTACTCTTTCACCTGGATCATGTCCTTGGTAGGTATTCCTTCTGTTATGGTAATGATGACTTTTACACCAGCATCTGCAGCTTCCATAATGGCATCTGCTGCAAATGCAGGAGGGACGAATATCACAGTGACATTGGCTCCTGTGTTGTCTACAGCGTCTTGTACAGTATTGAAAACAGGTCTGTCAAGGTGTTTCTGGCCACCTTTTCCAGGTGTCACACCCCCAACAACATTGGTTCCGTATTCTATCATTTGTTCAGCATGAAAGGTGCCTTCGGAGCCGGTGAAGCCCTGAACAAGTACTTTGGATTCTTTATTGACTAAAACACTCATTTTGCTCTTTTTTTTGGGCAAAAATAGGACATAATGTGGGCTTTCACAAAATAAATAGTTGAAGTTCCTCTAAGTGTCTCCTATAAGCCTAGACGTTGTGCATCCATTTACGCAGCAAAGGCTTTTTTACATCTTTTTCATTTAGGGATTTCTGCATTAGTCCTATACTCGTAGTTGCTTCTTGAAATTCCAATCCTCTCCCTCTCCTTATTTGATAATTTATTGGACATAAGGTTAAAATTAACCCAGTATAATTTTAAAGTGCATGCAAATTTTAAAATGTGCTTAAAAAATTAACCTTTTCATTCGTTTGTTTCAATTTTTTTATGAAAATAGGGCAAAAAATAAGCCTGTTATTTCATATTTGTAATTTTTATTCCTAATATTGATCAAAGTTTTAATGATGTCCGTGTTTTTTAACCAAAATTCTAAATAATCATGAAAAAGATTGAAGCAATTATAAGAACATCACGATTTGAGGCGGTGCACGAGGCACTGTCTCTCGTAGGAATCCCTTTTATGTACTCGATGGAGATCAAAGGTTTTGGAAAGGAGACGAGTCAATCGCAATCCTATAGAGGTGTTCCCTACGATGTAGGATTTATACCCCGCACTAAGCTAGAGGTGGTGGTGCGTGCAGACCAAGCGGAAGAGGTTATCGACTGTATCCTCAATGAAGCCTTTACTGGAAGTATTGGAGACGGAAAAATATTCATTTCCGATATCGAAAGAGCCATCCGCATCCGCTCAAGAGAGGAAGGAAAGGCCGCGCTTTAACTAACTGATAAATTATTCCTAACCATTTAAATTTAAATCGATGAGTGAATCACTATTTACCGTAAACAACCTATGGATGATGATCGCCACAGTGATGGTATTCATCATGAACCTTGGGTTTGCTTCTTTGGAATCAGGCCTTTCAAGATCAAAAAATACGATTAACATCTTGTTCAAGAATGTTATGATTCCAGCCATTGGCATTCTCACCTATGCTTTCGTGGGTTTTAATCTCATGTATCCTGGAGAGAGCTTTGCTGGAGGAGTGTTTGGCTTCGGAGGTTTTGGATTGTCCATGCCCGAAGGCATGAGCGGACTCATAAGCTATGCTGATGGCACCCTAACCTATTGGACAGATTTTATTTTTCAAGCAATGTTTGCTGCTACTGCCGCCACCATTGTTTCGGGGGCAGTAGCCGAAAGGGTGAAGCTTCACAGTTTCTTGATATTCTCGGTGATATATGTAGCCATTGCCTACCCTATAATGGGTATGTGGAAATGGGGAGGCGGATTTTTAGATACTTTGGAAACGCCCTTTTACGATTTTGCAGGTTCCACGCTCGTGCATAGTGTAGGAGGCTGGGCGGCACTGGCCTGTGTTATTTTGCTAGGGCCAAGGATCGGGAAATATGTTGACGGAAAAACAAAAGCTATACCCGGCCACAACCTTCCTTTGGCTACCATTGGTGTGTTTCTTTTGTGGTTTGGTTGGTTCGGGTTCAATGGCGGTTCCGTGTTGTCAGCAGACCCGGGGCTGGTGTCTCTAGTGATTGTAACTACTGCTATTGCCGCGTGCTCGGGAGCTGTGGGTGCATTTTTTGCCTCAAAAGTTTTATTTAAGACCATCGATTTCACTATGGTGCTCAATGGTGTTCTTGCCGGACTTGTAGGGATCACTGCCGGTGCCGATCTCATGGGTGTGACCACAGCAGCCATAATAGGTTTCATAGCGGGTGTGTTGGTGGTGTTGGCTGTATTGATGCTCGATCGCTTGCGCCTGGACGACCCTGTAGGTGCCATCCCTGTCCATTTGATCTGTGGTATTTGGGGTACTTTGGCAGTTGGCATTTTTGGCGACCTTGCTAGTCCCGAACAGCTTGTTAGCCAGTTAATTGGGATAACTGCCGTAGGTGCTTTCGCTTTTAGTTTTGCTTTTGGCCTGTTCTATGTCCTAAAAATAACCATAGGCATTCGTGTATCTTCTATAGAAGAAATAGAAGGACTAGATATTCATGAACACAGCATGAGAGCATATCCTGATTTTAACAATGACATTAGTTATTCTGGCAACAGGGTGAGCCTGCAAACTGATATGGAGCTTGAAAGGGAAAGAAGCATCGAAAAAGTGGCGCCCCTTACTTAATACATACTACCCCTCTTTACTATTTGTTATTGAACGATTCAAAGTCAATCCACTGCGAGCCATACTTTGTATTGACGATCAATATTGTAACAATTTCTTCAACTCAAATTTATTATATGAAAAAGACTATTATAATTTTCTTTACAGCCGTATTGCTATGGAGCTTTTCGTCACATGCCCAAGATACCTTGAGTAACAAGGGGCAGTTATCGATATCGGGTTATGTAGATGTGGGCTACCAGTATAATTTTAATGAGCCGATGTCTGGCATGAGCGGCGGAAGAATATTTGACCTTTATCACAATCAATTCTCTCTAGGACTTGTGCAAACTGTAGTGACCTATACCAAAGGCAAGTTGACAGGCGTGGCTGACCTTACTGTAGGGCCCAATGCCGACTTGGCCAACTTTGGCAATGAAGGTACGGCGAGGATCATCAAACAGGCGTATGTCTCGTATGCCTTTACAGACAAAGTCGCATTGACAGTAGGGCAATATAGCACCCATATTGGTTATGAAGTGATAGAAGCACCTTTAAACTTTAACTATAGCTTATCTCACCTCTTTGGAAATGGCCCTTTCTATCATACAGGGGCAAAGCTAGATTTTATCCTTACTGATAATGTAGGACTAATGGTAGGTGTAGTAAACGGCTGGGACGCTCTTACGGACTTCAATGATAAAAAGTCCATCACAGCGCAAGTTGCTTTAAGTCCAGTTGAAGGCCTTGATATGTATCTGAACTGGGTAGGAGGTGATGAGTATGGAGGTGGCTCAGCCTTCGGCGATACAAAAGGATCGTTTGCCAGCTTGTTTGATTTTGTTCTCTCCTATAATGCCTCCGACGCATTGTTAATAGGCCTTAATACTGCTTATGGCTCGTTCAAGTCTGGTGAAAACGAACCGATTCCAGGTGAAGTTTACTCCGCAGATGCAGATTGGTGGGGAGCTGCTTTATACCTAAACTATAATGCCACAGAAAGATTCGGAATTGGCCTCAGAGGTGAGCATTTTAGTGATCCAGAGGGTGTGCGGTATAATGGTCCACTAGAGGTGACAGCCTTTACCTTGACCGGCAATGTAAAACTTGCTGAAGGCAGTTTCCTTATTAAGCCTGAGGTAAGGGCAGATTTCACCAAAGACGCTTTCTTTGAAAATAAAGACGGTAACTTCACCAAAGACAGTCAAATCACCTTGGGACTTGCCTTTATATACACATTCTAATCAGTTCCATTCCTAATAAGCGTACTCACTATATTGTTATCAGCTTTAGCTTAAGTGTTTTGTACAACAAATGACTTAAAAAAAGAGACACAAAAGGGATAATCCCTGCGCTAAAACAGTATATTCTTTTTGTTCGAGCATATTTTGAGTTATATTTAGACTATATTTTTTAGGCATTGAAGCATGGCAAATATGGTCGTATCTAAAGTGAGTACCTTTTCTGGGCATAGGGATTGCGTTTATACCTTGGAAGGATACAAAACACCATCCGTCTTTTTTTCGGGTGCTGGAGATGGGATGGTGGTGAAGTGGGATCTGAAAGATGGCGATAAAGGCGTTTTGATTGCCAAGATGGACACATCAGTTTATGCCTTGCATTATTGTCTGCCTTACGATTGTCTGATCGTAGGGCAGAACTATGAAGGGATACATGTAATTGATGTAGAAAGCAAAGCTGAAAAAGCTTCTTTAAAAATGACCGAAGTGGCCATATTTGCTATACAGTCCTATAACGACCTGATCTTTGTTGGCACAAAAGATGGTGATATCGTGGTCGTGAAGCTTCAAAACCTTTCTATTGTAACCCGTTTGCAATTTAGCTCAAAGAGCGCTCGTTCTATGGCTATAAATCCGGTGCGAAAAGAGCTGGCTGTCGGTTATAGCGATAAGGCAATTCGGATCTTTGACTTAGAATCATTGAAGCTAAAGCAAACTATATCTGTTCATACTAATTCTGTTTTTACTGTCTGTTACTCACCCGACTATCGTTATTTGTTGAGCGGCGGTCGCGATGCCCATTTAAGAATATGGGACGTAAATGCTGAATATAAGGCTGTCACTAGCATCGTGGCACATATGTATGCCATCAATAGCATCGTTTACAGTCCAGATGGCCAGCTTTTTGCCACGTGCAGCATGGATAAGTCCGTGAAGGTATGGGATGCAGAACAATTCAAGCTCTTAAAAGTAATAGACAAAGCAAGACATGCCGGACACGGCACTTCCGTCAACAAGTTGTTATGGAGCACCCATGAGAATTTATTGGTATCGGCAAGCGACGACCGGAGTATTTCCATTTGGGATATTAATATGGCAGAGCATTATCAATAAAACAACAGTAGCATATGAAAATAACTCCCCTAGAAATAAGGCAAAAGTCTTTTGAAAAGAATTTCAGAGGATATGATAAGGACGAAGTGACTGCTTTTCTGCAAACGCTTTCCCAGGAGTGGGAAAGGATGGTAGACCAACAAAAGGAGTTGAAGTACAAGCTTGATGCTGCCCAAGAGGAAGTGAGAAAGTTGCGGGAAGTGGAAAGCTCTCTGTTTAAGACTTTGAAAACCGCTGAAGATACTGGTAGCAGTATGGTGGAGCAGGCAAAAAGAACCGCTGAACTGCATCTGAAAGAATCGCAAATGAAGGCTGAGGCTATCATAAGCGAATCCCGCTCTAAGGCAAAATCGATGATTGAAAATGCGGAGCATAAGACACGGCAACTAGTAGAAGCCATGGAAGATGAGGTGAAGTCGTTGGAGCAAACTTATAAAACACTAGAGAATTATCGCGAAAACCTTATTCTTGACCTTCGTAATATTGCAAACGATACCTTGGAAAAAGCGGAAAGGGCGAATAATCAAAAGGACAGATTCTTTATTGACGATATTGTTTCAAAATCGAGAAGCGTATCTGAAAAAATAAGAAATCAAGAGCCTATGGAAGACGAAGAGGAATATAAAGTAACTACTCAAGTTTTCGGGGAAGAAGCACAGGAAGAGGCTGCCGATGTTTCTGTCAGCGATGAAGAAGAACAGGCTTCTGAGCAAAATAAAGAAGGAGGTTCTTTCTTCGATCAGATCAGTTAATTGAAATTGCAATGGGTAAAGTAGCGTTAGAGGGCCTAGAGTTCTTTGCATATCATGGCTTTTATGATGAAGAGCAAAAGATGGGCAACAAGTATGCGGTTGACATAGCAGTAGTGACAGATTTTGATGAAGCAGCCGAAAAGGATGTACTTTCTGAAACAGTAGACTATGGCGAACTGTATAAAATCGTGAGGGATGAAATGCTAAAGCCTTCTCGACTGTTGGAAAATATAGGCAAGCGGATTATGGATGAGGTGTTTTTAGGCTTTTCAGCAGTCACTGCTATTGAATTGAGCATATCCAAATTCAATCCACCCATAGGGGGCGTATGTGGGCGCGCAAGGGTGACAATGTCAGCATCCAGAAATCCTAAAAATCGAGCTTTCAATTAAGGTAGGTTGTGTAAGGTAGGTTGTGAAGAGGTTTCAAAGATCAAGCGCTTCCTTAGCGTTTTGGCCTTCAGCTTTTCTTTTCACGCACCGTATCTGTAAACACAAATCCTCGGGCGTCAGCCCCTTCGTAGAAATCTATTTGTTTGCCTAGCAGATACATGGCATGTTTTTTATCCACATACACCGTCACATCTTCTATGGCATACGCTAGATCGCTTTCGTTTTTCTTGTCAAAACCAAGCACGAAAGAAATGCCCCCACATCCTCCTCCACCTGATATGCCTATTCTAAGGCCATAATCAGCGGGAATGTTCTTATTGCTTAATATCGCTTTGATTTCGACCAAAGCTGTTTGCGTGATACTTACCGGAGCCAGATTCATCTCAATCCTTTAATTCAAGGCAAAGTTAAGGATTTGCCTGTAGAATAGGGGAACATTGAACGTTATTTCCTTCAATAGCTTATGAAACAATGGTAACGTTAGCTTTCGTCATGGAGTAAGTTGTGGAAAGCTTTTAGGATCTTTCAGAAGCGCTAACACTAGCTGCCATAATTTCTCATAAGGAACGATCTCGATTTGTGCATAAGCATCCCCAGGAATAGTGGCATTTTTTAATTTCTCATACCAGTTCGCTCCTTTCTTCTCGGTGTTTTTGGGATCAAAACCAGCTCTTATACAAACTATGAGCAAACGGAAAAATAAGCGGCTCCTTTCAGTGTTGGCATCCTTAAGATAGGAATTCAGGTATTTTCGTAACGAATCCTCTTTCGCTAAAAGTTGGTCGTAGTGTTCATGTCTGAGCCCATGAAGGAACTGGAGGATGATGATAGAAACATTATAGCCCAACTTGTCCTTGCTATGCTCGGGGACCTGCTGGAGAAAGTTCCAAAAGTCGAAGGTATGCATATAGTCTACATTGGGGTATAAGAAAAGCAAATAAGCTTTATAGAGCGTCCAGTTTTCTTTGGCTTTAGTTTTTAGTCGCTTATAATATGGGTTGCTGTCCACTTCTTTCATTATTTCATGTGCTAGCTCCCAGTTTCCTGCATGCACAGCCAAGAGAAAGTAGTGTTGCATATAGGCAAACCAGTTGCGGGAGTAGGGATGGAATGCTATTTTATACTTTTCTGCAAGTCCTAAGCCTTCCTCATATCTGCGCGCTCTCAGGAGGGCTGATATATGCGAGTACTTGTTGGCTCGGTGGTCAAAGCGCAGGGCATTGATCTTCCCTTCCTCTAAAAGCTTCTCGCAGTCTCTAAGAATTGCAATGCTGGCATCAAAGTCCCCAATAAGCTTTAAATACCATGTGTTCAGATAGTAATAGTGCTGGAAGATGTTAAAAGAATTGGTCTCTTGCCATAAGAACATCAGTCGATGAATGACCTCTGGCAATTTTGGCAAATAGGCCTTCCTTGAAGCCACAGCCCTGATCATTTCCAATCTAGCAGTATAATATAATACATAGGCCTCTTCTTCTAAACCTTTTAGCGCCCGTAGTTTCTCCATTTTTTTAAGCGTGCTATGGAAATGCTTGTGCTTTGTCTGCTGAACATAGATATAATTGAGGTTCTGATAGCACTCTATAATTATATCGGTGAACTCATACTTAGTGCCAATTGAGAGCGCTTTTTTGAAAAAATCCTCCGCCCAATCAAACTCTGTCACATGTAAAAGAGCCCTTCCTCGATACACTAGATCATGGCACTCTTTTTCCATCTTCTTGTCTTCACGGACACTGCTGCGTAAAAAAAATAAATGGTTGTGTAGCTTTCTGTAAACTCTATGTTTGAGCATCCTGTAGCGCTCCGTTCCTTCCAGTGAGCCATAAATATCTAGGATGGCATCCTCGTCCTTCTCATACTTATTGCCAAGGATATTTAATAGCAGGTACTCTTCTTTATGATTAGCTCTTAGATTGGAAAAATCATATATAGGGTTTTTCTTTTCATTGAAAAAAGTGATAATATTTACAAGCCGCTTAAGATCCTTCATTTAAGTCCACCTCCTTTTATGGATAGATCCGTAATTTAATAAAAAATAGCAATAATCTAATAGTGATGTAGGCCTGTACAATTGCTTACCTTTTCTGATGTATTCAAAATAACTTTAGTAATCACATCAAAATTATTACTACTATGTTATCTCTTTTACTTTATCTCGTACTACAATTTTCTGGAGTTGACCAAGACCCTAAGCAACAGGATCAGCAACAAACGACCCAACAGGTACTCAAGTCGAAACCAATTGACGGAGATTGGGAAGATGGTGATTAGCTGATTGAAAAATAAAGATATCATGGGAGAGTAAAGATAGTTCTCCCATGATAAAATTCCCAAAGAAATATCGCTTTTTCTCTCATTTTCATCATTTTTTCCTGCTGTGAAGGCGGTGCAAATTTCTTTCGATATTCCAAGTCTCCTTTGTGTTTTTGGCAAATAGCAACAAAAGCTTAATTTTATAATTGCCAGCAAAAATGGATGGAGATTGAATGAGAGTATTTGCTATGAAAGAGAAGGTGCTTGTGTTTTTTTTGCTCGTGTTATGGGTAAGCTGTCAAAGGGCAGAGCCGATACGCGGAAACCATGTTTCTGTACGAAGCATTAAGGATGTCGAGACCTTAAATCCAATTACTGCTAGCGGCAAGGAGGCCTCTTCTATTATTGGGCTAATGTATCAACCTCTATTGAGTATTGACTTAGGCAGTAATGCAGTAGAGCCTATTTTGGCCGCAAAGTTGCCTGAAGTTGTAGTGCAAGATTCTGTTTCTTTTTTTCATTATAGGCTTCGCCCAGAAGCTACCTGGCCAAACGGGTCCCCCATCACTGCTTATGACGTGCTTTTTACGCTTAAGGTAGCCAACATTCCTTATATCCAAAATGAAAGAAGACAAATTGCTTTGTCGTTTATTCAGGATATGACAATCGACAGTAGCTCAGTCAGAAAGTTTACTTTCCATTGTGAAGGCTATGTCGATGAAATGGATATCATGACAGGCGGTTTTCCTATTTTGCCTGCTTATGTATATGATCCCCAAGGAATACTACAGCGTTATGGGCTTCAAGAGCTCAAAAATATGCGTGACGAGGAAGATCCAGTATTGCAGGAGTTTGCTGCATTTTTCAACAGTCTTTCAGGATCCAGGGAAACTGAGGCTTATGTGGGGAGCGGAGGTTATACCTTGGTAGAATGGGTAACAGACCAAAGAATCGTATTGAAAAGAAAGCAGGAATGGTGGGCAAAGAACCTCAATCTTCCATTCATTACGGCCAACCCAGAAGTGATTACTTTTCAGATTATTCCTGACAATGCAGCGGCCGTCCTATCGCTAAAAAACGAGCAAGTAGATGTTATGCTCGATATTCCATCCCATGAATTCAAAAAACTGGAGCAAGACAGCCTATTCAAGGAAGCCTACGAGCTCTTCTCTCCTTCTACGTATACGGTAAACTATATAGGATTGAATGGAAGGTTGCCCAAATTTAGTGGGAAAAAGACCAGGCAAGCATTGGCTCATCTCATAGATATGGACAATATCCTGCTGGCCGTAGGACAAAATGCTTCAAGCAGGGCAGCCAGTTTTATTAGCCCGCAAGACAACCACAATTATAACAGCAAGATAGCACCCTATACTTACGATCCCGATTTAGCAAAAAAACTGCTATTTGAAGATGGGTGGCAATTGGAAAAAGAACAGTGGGTTAAAACTATCAATGGAAAAAAAGAACACCTTGCCTTTACAGTACAGTATAGGGCTGGGAATTTCGATTATGAAAATATCGCATTGATTTTTAAGCATTCCGCAGGAAAAATTGATATAGGGGTAACCCTTAGACCGGTAGAAAGTGGGATCCTTAGCCACAATTTAAGAAACCATGATTTCGATCTCTTTATCAGGGCCCTTGTGGGCAATCCATTTTCTTTTAACTTCATGCCAATCCTGCATACCCAGAGTGGGAGAATAAATGGCATGAATTATACGGCGTTTGGCACCATGGAAAGTGACCGACTTATTGAAGGTATCATCAGAGCACCCAATAAACCGGATCAAGCAGCACAAATAAAAGCCCTACAGGAAACCCTTGCCGATGAGGCGAATTTATTATTTTTATATTTCAACGAGCAAAAAATGGCCATACATAAACGTTTTGATAATTTAAAGGTGTCGGGACTGTATCCCCATTTTGATGTGAGTGCTCTTGTGTTAAAAGAAGACTAGGTACTCAACAACATGGCTTATCAACAGATATTACACATACTTAAAAGACTAGCCCTTGGCATCCCTTCCTTATTAATCATTACTTCTATTGTTTTTTTGTTAAGCAAAGCCATGCCGGGCAATTCCGGAACATACCTTTTAGAGTATGAAGGAGGGGCAGGTTTGTTGAATGATGATAAAACAAGAGAAAATATATACCGAGGATATCTACAGAGGACAGGCCAGGATAAACCCTTGTTTTATTTTTCCTTGTCTTCGAGGGCAGAGTCAAATGCTTTAAATATAGTTATTCCTGATGAACGGAGGCACTTTTTAAAGCAACTCTGCTTTGAATACGGTGATTGGCAGTACGCAAACAATTATTACCAGGCATTAAATAGCCTTCAGAACGAGGTGAAGTTGCATGAAGGAAATCAATTACAACCTGTTGTAGAGCGGCTCTTTCAGGCAGTAACTGAAGCTGAAATTCACGAAGAACTGCATTGTTTAAGCCTTATTGTTGAAGAGCGTGGGGGCAGCCTTATTGCCTCTGGGTCGCTAGTCCAAGAACGCTTTGGGCAAATGTTGGCAAATAGAAAGCCCTATCGAAAGTTAATTCCCGTAGTGCATTGGAATGGCAAGGATACGCAATACCATGCTTGGCTATCAGGGTTGGTAAGAGGTGATATGGGGGCTTCTTTGAAGGGGCAGAGGCCTGTTTCGGCTGTAATTGGGGAGGCCATGGGCATTACACTCTTAATGTCCTTCACGGCGCTGTGCATAGGGTGGGCGGCAGCGCTTGTTTTAGGACTTTTGGTCAATTTGCCTGCTTTTAAGAAAATAGGAAAGCCCCTTATGGCAGGTCTGTATATCTTAGATACAGTGCCACTCTTCTTGCTTTCTTTTTTATTTTTGATCATTTTCTCTGTAGCTGGTTTCCAAGGGTTACTGCCCACATTTCAATTGGAAGATTATGCCCAAACAGCCGGGGGACTTACTCGAATAGGGGCACTGTTCAATCATTTGGCTTTGCCCATTGTGTGCATGGCTTTGTCTATCTTACCTTATATCACCGCACAGGTAGATAGGGCCATAAAAGAAGAGTGGAATAAAGAGCACGTGAAATCTGCCTATGCCAAAGGATTGACTGATTTTGTGGTGCTGCGAAAGCATGTTTTGAAAAATGCATGGGTGCCTTTGATAACGTTATTTACCAATAACCTTCCAGCTCTCATAAGTGGTGCTGTGGTAGTGGAGGTGATTTTTGCAGTGCCAGGCATGGGCAGGTTGCTCGTGACTGCGGTCAGTGGCCGCGATTATCCTGTAATCCTTGGCATCATCATCATAGTGGCTGCCGTGAAGATTCTAGCGAATATTCTGGCGGATATATTATATGCATTTGTTGATCCTAGAATCAAGATTGGAAAATGAAACGCTCTCGATCCTATAAGACAAACAATCTTTTGCTGATATTAGCCTTGGCGCACCTGTCAGGGTTTTTCCTGTTGGGATTGTTTCCGCATTTCTTTTCTGGAGAAGAGGGTATACTGCCATTTACTGCGCAAGGCATCGATATGACAAAACCCTTTAGGGCACCTTCGTGGCAGTTGTATGCAAACTTCTTCGGGACTGATCATCTGGGGAGAGATGTTTTGGCAGGAATCATCTATGGGTGTAGGACTTCTCTCATTGTCTGTATCCCTGCTATAGCAATAGCTGCTCTTATCGGGCTTTTATTGGGCTTGTCTGCTGGATATTTTGGCAATGATCGTAAAAAAGTCCAATGGGTTTCTTTGCTGATTTGTGCGATAGTGCTATTAGCTGGCTTGTATTATAGCTTTTACGTGGGCCAATATTCTTTGAATCGGGCCTTTGATTCGAGTTTTTTAGAAGGATTTGGAACTCTCGTGCTGCGCATATCCATTATAATCGCTGTCCTTGCGACATTGCATATGCTTTTAGGGAAGTCTAAAATAGGAAAAGCTTTCGCTATGCCAATCGATGAAATGGTGCTTAAGTTAATAGAGCTGTTTTCTTCTATTCCTAGGCTAGTGCTTGTATTATGCCTTGCGGCTTTTTTGCAGCCTTCTGTAGGTATTCTTGTGCTGATTTTAGGCCTTACCTCATGGACAGGCATGGCAAGGTTGTCAAGGGGTGAAGTTATTCGAGTTAAGACGTTGCCTTATATTGAAGCGGCAAGAGCACTGGGATTAAAGGACCATAGCATTATTCAGCACCATGTTTTCCCCAATATTTTACCTGTAGTTATTGTAGCATTTGTTTTTGGATTGGCCAATCTTTTGGGGCTTGAAGCTACTTTGTCATTTTTAGGGATTGGCCTACCGCCCGACGAAGTTAGCTGGGGAAGGATAATTTCTGGTGTTCGACATAACTTCTCAGCATGGTGGTTGGTGGTGTTCCCAGGAGGATATCTTTCTTTAACAGTGCTCTCTTTGCATTACTGCAGCAACTATTTTTTGGACAGCAATCGTGCATAAAACCAGCTTTGAAGCATGCCGTCAAGAATGCAATTCCTGTGCATGCATTTAGTGGGTATTTTTGTAAAAAACAAAATTTACCTAAGAAATGAAGCTGTACCTGCAAATGCCTAAGGGTTTAATGGCCCATTACGAAAAGACATTAATGTTACATCAAGAGCTTGTCAAGCAAGGACATCTTTCCCAGGCTTGGGCACAATTGGAGCGGGCGCATGTCATAGGACAAGCCTTTCCTTACGAGCACACCGAAGTGCATTGGCTAATGCTGAAATTTGGTATAAGGATAAAAAGTGTATCTGAAATATTTGGCCAGATACCAAGATTGCTAGTGGGTGGGATAAAGTCTTTTGTAGGCGTAATCCCGAAAGGAAATACAGGTGGTGCAAATGTATCGGCTTTGAAGCCCATGGAAATTCCAAAGGATCTCAAGGAGATTTTAGATAAATATAAATAATCAAAAACACCAGGCTCTCAGATATTTAAAGTAGGTAAAAAAGAGTGAAAAGGATGAAGGAGAGTTTGAATAAAATGACAGAAAAGAACATGGTTGAAAATAAGAATGTTGCTAAGGGCACTCAGGACCATCATCATGATCATGGAAAAAGTATATTGTTAACCTATTGGGACTTGCTGCTGGCCTTGACTATTTTGATCGTGCTGTTAGTACTGAAATATGGCTTAGGAATTGTCCTGCCCCAGGCACTAGCGCTAGGTGTAAATCTTGCTGCTTATTTGTTGGCCGGAAGATCGGTATTGGTGATTGCATGGAAAAAGTCAAAGCATGGCGATATTTTTAATGAGTTCGTGCTAATGAGCGTAGCCACTATAGGAGCATTTCTGATTGGCGAATATGAAGAAGGGGTGGCTGTCATGGTGTTTTACCAGATTGGAGAATGGTTTCAGCATTCGGCAGTGGATAAAGCCAAAGGTAATATAAAGGCTTTGCTTGACCTCCGACCCGATACCGTAATGGTTATCCGGGATGGAAAAGCCATCAATTTGGCACCTAAGGAGGTTGCTATTGGCGAAACAATTCAAGTTAAGCCAGGCGAAAGAGTGGGTTTAGACGGTGTCTTGGTCTCTGAAAAAGCTACTTTCAATACAGCAGCCCTTACGGGAGAAAGCGTTCCAGAGTCGAGATACCAAGGGGAGAAGATATTGGCAGGTATGATCAGTGTAAATACATTGGTCTCGCTGGAAGTTACAGCCCTGTTCAAGGACAGCAAGTTGAGCCAAATCTTAGAAATGGTGCAAGAGGCGACCGCTCGAAAGTCGCAGACGCAATTGTTTATTGCTCGTTTTGCTAAATTATACACCCCTATCGTCTTCTTTTTGGCGGTAGCCGTATGTTTGGTGCCCTTTTTCTTTTTATCTGACTATGTATTCCAAGAGTGGTTCTATAGGGCTTTGGTCTTTTTAGTGATCAGCTGCCCTTGCGCCTTGGTTATTTCTATTCCGCTAGGTTATTTTGGAGGCATCGGATTAGCTTCTAAAAATGGTATTTTATTTAAAGGTGGAAATTACCTCGATGTAATGACCAAAATATCCACTGTGGTGATGGATAAGACCGGGACGCTCACCAAAGGAGTCTTTGAGGTTCAGGAAGTCGTAACACATCATGTGGAAAAGGATGTACTGGTTGGCATGGCAGCAGCACTTGAGCAGTATTCCACACATCCAATAGCTCAAGCTGTAGTAGGGTATGCAGGCAACATACGCAAACTTCTTGAAGCAACTGATATCGAAGAAATTGCAGGGCACGGGCTAAAAGGCATAGTTGAAGGTAAGGAAGTACTTGTGGGCAATATCAAGCTGTTAAAGCGATTGAATATAGCATATCCCCAAGCGATAGAGCAAATTGTGGATACACTGGTGGTTGTATGCATTGACAAGCAGTATGCAGGGCATATGGTAGTGGCCGATGAAGTGAAGGAAGATGCAAAATATACGGTGAATACCTTGCACAGTATGGGGATTAGAACGGTGATGCTCTCTGGTGATAAGGTTTCGGTAGTGAAAAAAGTGGCTAAGCAATTAGGCATAGACGAAGCTTATGGGGATTTGATGCCGGAAGATAAAATGGCAAAAGTACAAGAGTTGAAGGATAGAGGCATTAAGCTGGCTTTTGCTGGCGATGGCATTAATGATGCTCCCGTTATAGCGCTTTCAGATGCAGGAATAGCCATGGGTGGGTTGGGGAGTGATGCGGCCATAGAAACTGCCGATATTGTAATTCAAAATGATCAGCCATCAAAAATTCCTGCAGCGATTAAGGCAGGAAGAATAACACGGAACATTGTCTGGCAGAATATCATACTGGCCATGAGCGTAAAATTGGTCGTTCTGGTATTAGGAGCAGGTGGTGTCGCTACGCTATGGGAGGCTGTAATTGCCGACGTAGGGGTGGCATTGGTAGCGATACTTAATGCTGTGAGGATACAAGGTAAGCAGCTTTAATTTAGGGAAGTATATATAAACTATTTGATAGTTGAAAACCTGTTAGATTAAATCGTAGTTCCCTTAAATTCGCTTCCATAAGTTTTCCATGTTTAGTGGTCAACCAATATCAGGAACGTACTAACCTCTATCTTCTAACTCCTTTCATCTTCAACCAATTTGGCCAGATGATAGCCAAAAGGATAATCACCACGCCCAGCCATTGAAGGCCGCTTACTTTCTCGGATAAAAGAAAGTAGGACATGCCCACTGCTACTGGAAGTTCCACCGCTGAGAGAATTGAGCTCAACGGTATACCAACCTTGGGTATGCCTATGGCATAGAATAAAGGAGGGAGCACTGTTCCGAAGAGTGATAGCAGAATACCCCAAAACCAAAGCCCTTGTCCTAAAACACCACTATATAAAAAAGTGGGTGGAAATACGATAAATACCAAGATGCACGCCCCCGTGAGCATAAACGCACTTTTCTGAACGGCCGGGTAATTGTTGCCTACCCTTCCGTTGACGATCAGGAAGATAGCATAAGCAAAAGCTGCCAACAAGCCGAAAATTATGCCTTTGAACGATAGTATAAACGCCTGGTGATTAAAAATTCCAGCTGCTAATGTTGTGCCTCCCAAAACCAACAGCACGCTTAAGATTTGCAACCTTGAAGGCCTTTCCTTGAATACAATGAATTCGATTAATACACTCATCCAGATGAACTGCATCAATAATATGATCGCAATGGAAGCAGGAATTAATTCGACACACATATAATATAATATGCTCACGGATCCTGTAGAAAGCCCCGAAAGCATTAGTTTCCAGAATGGTTCTTTTTTTCCTTTGCTTTTGCTGAAGAATCCAAGCGCCTTGCCGGCGCCATAAATAATCCACAAAACAGACATGCCAAAAAACACTTGCGCACCTGTAACTTCTCCAACCGTGTAACCTTCGCTATAGGCTATTTTTACGAAGGTCGATAAAATGCCAAAGCTGCAAGCGCCTAAAAAAACCAATAAAACATTTTTCCACATATCCTTTTGTCAAATTGTGCTTGCAAAGATAAAGCGAATGTTTTTAATCCATTTTTTCAATTTCCATGGTAAAAAAATAAAGTGGCTGGCAGGTTCTGATGTATCTTATTGATAGAAAGTCAATAAAATCAATAGAGTATGATTTTATATTTTTAAAGATTCCTTCAAACGATGATTGTATAATAATTAGTGAATTGTTGGAAGCTATTTTATACTAAAAAAAACATTGAAAGAATACCTTTTTCATTCTATAATCAAGTTTATAATGGAACTAATTTTATGATATTCAATAAAGCAACCTATTAATTTTAATTTAATGGGTTTTATTATTCCTGTAATATGTTGAATATTTAGGTAAAAATGTTATGGTCTATTCGGTGTTAATTTTACAGAAATTTAGCAATTAGCTATTGAAGTAAGATTAAAATCAGCTGAATTGAAAAACCTTATTTACAAACCACTATTCTTCTTTCTCCTTTTCGTAGGTGTCGCCTCTACTGCTCAGGCTCAAGAATGCAACATACTGGCTCCAGGCAGCGATGCTGGTTTTGACCAAATGGGCTTTTGTGCTCCTGTTACTGGACGAGTAAAATACTTTACTTTTTATTCCATTACCGAAATCCCTACTTCTTCCTTAAAGGTAGAGATAAATTGGGGTGAAGGTAAAAGTCGTTATAATGTGGTGAGCCTTGGCTATGATGCTAATTTAAAGATGTATACATATCAAATGCCCGAGGCGACGCATGTGTATGAAGAAAACAGGGCCAACCCAAAGTGTAGCTATCCTGTAACCGTACAAGTACTGGTCAATAACAAAGTATGTGGCTCTCCAAAGCAATCGGGTACTGTCATCGTATGGGATAAAGACAATGAAAATGGCGGGAGTTTGGCGCTTACGCCCGACATATATTATGCCTGCCCGGGCACAGAATTTTCCGTAAATTTTGAGGATGAAAGCACTTGGAACTGTGTTCCTCCAAAAGAAAAAGCAAATGTCAACTGGCCCAAGCGTACTACCCAGTTTGTATATGGCACAGTAAATAACATTTCCGGTATTGTAAAGATTGACGATGCACCCATTGCCTCTTTTCCTATGGAGGGTGCTATGCAAGAATATAAGGATAAAGATACTGGTCCTAGTGGTGCTTTTAGCCGAGCTGCAAAAGTCACGATTCCCGCCACAGCAAAAGTGGGCGAGCGATTTGAGATAACCTTGAACAACTGGAACTACTGTAACCCGTGGCCAGAAGCCCCTATTCAGCGGAAAGCCATTATTGAGATTGTAGCAAAACCAGAAGCGGCTTTTACTATTAAGAACCAAGCGGGAGATGAGGCAGAAGCCTTTTGCCCGGGCGAACCTGTAAAACTTTACGGTGGCTACTATACCGCATCTGGTGAGATCCCTGCTTCGGCTATTCGATATGACTGGACAATAGAAGACCTGAAAACAGGCGATGTTCAAAAATTCGAAGACAAAAAAGACTTGGTTTTTGAAAAGGGTTTTGCAAAACCAGGAGAGCAAAAGATCACCCTGAAAGTATCCAATAAAAACGTCAATGGACAAGCTTGTGAGGGTATTTTGGAAAAAACCATTGCCTTGATCGATGCGCCTGCCGTAACCTCATTCATTAATAATGCCCAAACAAAAGAGCTGCATTTATGTGCAGATGATTTGGAGGCAACTTATAAGGTAACTTTTGGTCATCTAATGCAGAGCAATGAAGGGTTTACCTATGCCTATAATTTATACAAAAGAAATAGTGCTAAGACTAGCCCCGATAGCACGCTGAATGTCAAGCGTGGGAATGGAGTCAAGGATGTTGAGAATAGAGATGGTTTTGAGCTTACCTATACAGCTCCAGGATCATACAGGCTGGAGATTGTCGCAAAAAACAATTCAACAGGTTGTGTAACAGTGGAGGAGAATAAGGTGGTGATTTATGAAAGCCCTATCCCTGATTTCACATTTAGTGGTTCATGCGTCAACCAGTCTATAAGGATCACCAATAAGAGTAAAGTTTCGGACAATGTGCCGGGCGACAAGCTCATTGCTTGGGTTTGGGACATGGATTATACGGAAGAAAATGAAAAAGAGCATACTTTCGATAAGGATAGAAGTGGAAAGTCTAACTTTAATTGGACATATAAAAAGCCAGGTACATATCGTATAGCGCTGAAAGTAACTTCTCAAGCCGGTTGCGAATCTATTAAAATCCAATCTATTGAAATAAAAGACGCACCTGTGGCATTATTGAAAAGCAATTATGAAAAAGAACTCATCTGTCCAGGTGATACGGTAAGGTTTTTCAATGAATCAGTTGCCCTCAATACTGTAGAGCGATTTCCTTTGGGTGTTACCTATAAACTTTTTGTGACAGATAGTGTGGCAACAAAAGAAATTCCATTTCCCATCGACAAACCATTCATAGATTATAGTGCTTTTTATAATCCCAATGACAGTGTTGAGACTTATGCGGTTTGGCTTGAGACCAAAAACAATGACCCTAGCAGTTGTGTAGTAAGCAGCGCGCCTATTTATATAAAAGTACGTTCAGGTGCTGCAGCAGGCTATACCACTACACCTTTGTACAGCCCATTCGAACCGAATTGTACGCCTAAATCCATTCGATTTGTGACGGATAAGGCTACACAGGAACTAGATGCTGACCGGTACAAATGGACTATAGTACTGAATGGGGAAATAAAAGATGAGATTATTAAAGAGAAAGGGAAAAGTACAGATTTCAACACTTTGGATTATTCGTTTGGTAATAAAATAAACAAACATTTAGATTATGAAGTGGTGCTTTCTGTTGAAAAGGCAGGTCTTTGCGTTGCACCTGCTGTAAATACCTATCGTATCTATCCCAATCCGAAACCGATCTTTACGGCTCAACCTGTTTTGGAAGCATGCGATTCAGTAGTGTTTGAGCTGAAAGTGACCGATCCTAGTGGCATCAGCGATTATACTTGGTCCTTTGATCCCCAACGACCATCCAACGACAACGAAACGGGCATAAAAGATGACAATTTTTATATTGCCTATGCCAGACCAGCCTATGGGGAGGCTCCAATGGAATACACTGTCCATCTTGCTGCTAAAAACTTTTATGGTTGTGAAGGGGAATGGTCAGAAAAAATCATGGTAAACCCTGTAGTAATGTATGAGCCTACACTGGAACTTATCGCAACAGAAGGCAATGATTGTAGGCCATATAAAGCAACTTTTATCAACAAAACTATAGGTGAATCTTCAAAAATAGATTTTGCACTATATATAGAAAGGGTTGAAACTGGCGCGCGTACCATGGTCGATCCAGATGAAATAGAAGGAAACTTGAAGACCGAGTTTAGCTATACATTCCAAGAATCTGGTGACTTTAAAGTTTATCTGGAAGGGGCAGTAGCGTCAGAGAATGGTGCGTGCACCCGACCACTTTCCACGCCGGTTGCTATAAATGTAAAAAAGGACCCTAATGCAAACTTTACGGTCTTCCCTATGGAAGGTTGCGGCATCCTTACTGCGGTGATTGCCAAAACAGGACTGGACAGTAAGCACAATACATGGGTCATTAAGGATGTCCATTCTGGAGAGGTGTTATACAATTCTGGAAAAGTATTGGCAGTAACCGATCCATTTTATGAATATACGTTCGAGAACACAACGAATGAGATCAAGCAATACGCCATTCAGTTGACAGCAGAAAATAGTGCTGGTTGTGCTGCGATGGATAGTATGGTCGTGACGGTTCATCCTAAACCAAAAGCACATTTTAATGTAACTGCCGATGCATGCGACCCTTATGCGATTTCAGTTGATCATCAAGTAGAAGACAATCCTGCATCAGTGACCTATACGTGGATTTGGGGGGATAACACCATTTCCGAAGGCGCAAATCCTCCCACGCACTACTATCGCAATACTTCTTACACAAACGCATTGCACTACAACTTGAAGCTAGTGGCCACGTCTGCCAATGGTTGTACTGCCGATTCGACCATTCGGGTGATTGTCCACCCTCGAGTTGAGGCAGATTTCGAAGCCAGTACCTTGTCCGGATGCGCACCTTTGAATGTCAGTTTCATGGACAAGTCAAAAGGAGCGGCCGAAGAAGAGAGTGCGTGGTTCATTCGGGAAAAGGGAGAGCATGCCTTTTCTTTCATAGACCATTCTTTGTTGCAATATACTTTTGAAAACAACTCTAAGGTGACTAAAACATATGAAGTGATGTATGTCGCAAGAAACACAGGAGGATGTGCTGATTCAGTCATGAAAGAGGTAACAGTTCAGCCTGCTGTAATAGCGGACTTTTCAGCCACTCCACAAAATACTTATAGTGGTCATAAAGTCATCTTTACGAACGATGCTTTTCGGCCAGGAGTTCGGTATACGTGGAGCTGGGGCGATGGTTCGGCCCCCTTTATCAGCGATAGGCCAAGTGTCTCATATGAGTATATCAATACGACGACATACAATCATTATTATGAAGTGACGCTGACTGCCGAAGATCCTGTATATGCTTGCAAGCGTACAAAGAAACTGGTAGTGACGGTATATCCTGCTATGCAGATGGCGGTGAGCCCTAAGAAAGATACAGTGTGCGTGCCTGAAATACCTGAATTTAACATCATCGCACAAAATGTGGGAGGCCACTATTGGTATGTAGGAAAGAGAGGGCAAGTAGATTTTAGCAGGAAGCTAGCCAATATATATGATCCTGCGCTGTTTGATAACACGACCAATAGTCCGATTACTTATGAGGTGATGTATGTAGGGATATCTGCCGAAGGGTATAAAGATAGTGTAAGTACAGAGGTAGTCGTTTATCCTGCCTTAAAACCAAGTTTCAGTTTAGATGCCCAAGCAAAAGAGCTTCCTAATGCCGTATTTGCTATTACCAATACTACACCTTTCGCTGAGGCTTGGAATACAACTTGGGATTTTGGCAATGGGGAGACCAGCAATAAAACAAACCCTGGTACTTATGCATACAAAACCTATGGACATTATACCATTACCATGACTGCGTCAAATGGCTTTTGCACTCAAGCTTATTCTATGAATGTGACCGTCTCAGATGCCCAACCCGATGTGTCATTTGAAATGGCCCATATCGAAGGGTGTTGGCCTTTAACAGTGACATTTAAGAACACTTCAAAATTTACAGACAATGCCCAATATCTGTGGGATTTTGGGGACGGCATGGGGACATCCACTGCCATAAATCCTAGCTATACTTATAACAAGCCCGGCAATTACAAAGTGACGCTCCAGGCTGTCAATAGGACCGGCGAAAAAAGTGGAAGTACGGTTTCTGAGCAGGTGGTGAAGGTGTATGCACAGCCGAGTCCCGATTTTGTAGTCAGGAAAGAGACGGTTTACATTCCCGATGAACCAGTATATGTAGCCAATTATTCAATGAGAGGTGTTTGGTTTCGGTGGGATTTTGGAGATGGGACTATCTATGAAGGTGCCGACCAGTTTGAGCCTGTGCATTACTACAAAAAGGCGGGAGTTTATAATATCAAGCTGGTGGTAAGAAGTGAATATGGCTGCGAAGATTCGGTGACAGTGTTGCGAGCGGTTACCGCAGGAGGAGGAGGGGATGTGATCATTCCAAATGCTTTTACGCCTAACCCTTCTGGGGCTAATGGCGGACATGTAGACCAAGGTGGGATAAACGATGTGTTTCATCCAGTCTTTAAAGGAAAGGTTGACCGCTATCACTTGCTGATTTATAACCGGTGGGGAGACCTTGTTTTCGAAACCAAGGATACAGCCATTGGCTGGGATGGTTATCACAAAGGACAACTATGCCCTTCAGGTGTATACTTATACAAGCTATCCGCAGTACTCAGGGAAGGGCAAACAGTCAAAAAGTTAGGTGATTTAACGTTGATCCGATGATATTAATTAATAAAATTTATAAATACTTCATAAGTCTTGTCTTGGTGTTGGGATTTTTTCAGGTTCAAGCTCAAGATCCACAGTTTTCGCAGTTCTACTCTATGCCATTGCATTTGAATCCGGGGTTTACAGGGTCTACGCCCATGCATCGGCTCAATATGGCCTATCGAATGCAGTGGCCCAATATGCCGAAAGCTTTCAATACCATGGCTTTGTCATATGATTACAATCTCATTGGCCTGAACAGCGGGTTTGGGTTGATGTTTATCCACGACAATGCAGGGTCTGCCAATTTGGAGTCTACCAATATTTCGGGTTCGTACGCGTACAAGATCAACTTTGGCAATGGATGGGTGGCCACGCCTGGACTTCAGTTTGGGTATGTCGTACGGAATCTGGATTATGGTAAGCTTTTGCTCAACGATCAAATAGGGTTTGGCAACGCTGGCATAGCGCCTGGCACCGTAGACCCTCAAGTGCTGAATATGGATAAGGCGGGTTATTTTGATTTTAGTACTGGCTTGCTGCTGTATAATGAGCGAAGTTGGTTTGGTGCTTCAGTATACCATCTCAACAGGCCTGAGTTCTCTCTGCTAGAAGGAAATGAGCGGTTGCCAGCCAAGTATTCTGTTCATGGTGGATTTAGGATTCCGCTGTACAACGGACCCATGAACAGGGCCAAAGAAAGCAGCATTGCACCATCCTTTATATACAAAAAGCAGGGAGGTTTTCAGCAAGTGGACATGGGATTGCACTTTTATTACGATCCCGTTATGGTGGGGGCATGGTACCGTGGCACAATAGGAAAGGAAGCTTATAATTATGGTAAGCAACACACCGCTGTCCTATTGATGGGGCTAAAGATGCCCCAGTTCGAGGTAGGGTATAGTTATGATCTTACCCTTTCCCAAGTAGGGCCGGCCTCAGGTGGTGCACATGAAATAACGCTGACCTACCTTTTCAAAACGAAGGATTCTCACAAAATGAAGCGAAGGGATAAGTTTATTCCTTGCCCAGCTTTCCTGATAAATTAGTTGAATTGTCTATTAGCGTGTTGATTGCTGATATCAATCCCTATAGCGTTTTCTGATTAGACTCCTCAAGAAAAATAGGGGCTTTTCTATGGTTTGTTGCTCTATTTCTCCGATGCGTTAGAAATACCATCTAAATAAAATTTTGCATATTTGCCACTAGAAAATAAAACTAACTTATACTTACTATGAATACAGGACAAACGAAAGAGGGAATCTTTGCCAACATCGAGGAGAGGCTGAAACAACAGGGGTTTATTATTGACAATCAGGATCAGACCAGACCATGGGGTGGTTTTTTTGTTATCAATGAAGGCCAAGCACAAGCATTTGCCGATACTTATTTTGATGGTATGCCTGTAGATCAATTGAAAATATCTGGGAAACTAAGTCCTAAAATTTTAGTGGTGGCACCTGAAAAGCGTTTGTCGTGGCAGTACCATCATCGCAGGGCCGAGATTTGGAAGGTAATAGAAGGGCATGTAGGTGTGGTAACAAGCGATACGGATGAAGAAGGTGGGCTAAAAGAATTAGGTACGGGTGCTCTGATTACCTTAAAGCAAGGAGAGCGTCACAGACTAGTAGGACTTGATGGATGGGGTGTTTTAGCGGAAATTTGGCAGCATACTGATGCGGAGAATCCTTCTAATGAAGAGGATATTGTCAGGGTACAAGATGACTTTGGCCGATAATCTATCAATAAAAATGCGCAATTACAATCTTTAAACTAAAGGCCCCGCTCAGGGGCTTTGTAGTTCATGGACATTCCTTAATGGTATCGCAATCCAAAATTTTGTACCTTAAGATGTCAAAAGAGTTTCACTAAATACGCTAACCATGAGCTTTGTGTATGATTATCCGCGTCCAGCAGTTACGGTCGACTGTCTTTTGTTAAGGATAAACGAAGAAAGAATCGAAGGCCTTTTTATCAAACGCAAGAAAGATCCTTTTAAAGGATGTTGGGCATTGCCGGGTGGTTTTATGGAAATAGATGAAACGCCCGAAGCGGCAGCAGTAAGAGAGCTTGAAGAAGAGACCAGTGTCAAGATACAGGGAGTATTGCAAATTGGGGCATTTGGAGCAGTGAAACGTGACCCGCGTGGAAGGACAATCAGCATAGCCTTCTTGGCTTTTATGAACGATGGTCAAATAGCAAAAGCAGCTTCTGATGCTATTCATGTAGAGTGGATCGGGCTGAACGAACCTATCGATCTAGCATTTGACCACAAGGAGATATTATGCGAGGCGATTAGAAAATTGACAGAAACATTGAATATCCGTAATCTGGGCAGCGCACTTGGAATGGGAGTAAATGAAGTGGAAAAACTTATCTTGGCCGCATCTCACCTTCAACTTGAGAAAGATCAATGAGCGGCTAAGTTTTAGGACAAGGAAAAGAATAGCACTACAAATTCATTAGTTCTTTTATCGATTTATTTTACATAAATTGGTAGCATATTTTTAAACAACTATCATGGTAAAATAATTAATATGTTTATTTATTATTAGTTATTACATTTTTTCATGTATGGACTATTTAAAAAATGCAATGAATAAGAGTGGGATTTATTTATGTTTATTTTTATTCCCACTGTATTTTATGTCTTGTGATAATGATGACGACAATGGTAACAATGATCCGATAAGTCATCAAGACAAGGATTTTGTGAGAGATGCGGGCTATGCCAATCGAGCAGAGATCGAAATGGGTCAATTGGCGGTGTCAAAATCAGAGCACGATGATATTATTGATTTTGCAAACACTATGATCAGCGACCATACCAATGCCCAGAAACAGCTCAAGGATCTGGCAGGCAAAAAGAATATACCCATGCCCGATACTTTAGATGCTGCTCATAAATCGATGAAAGAAACGCTCTCTGTATTGGAAGGTTATAAGTTTGATAGTGCCTATATCAGTAGCCAGGTAATTGACCATGAAAAGGCGGAAAGTATTTTTAAGAATGGTGCGGATGAAAATGATGATGACGAATTAGAGAACTATGCAGAAGAAACACTACATCATATCAGGCAGCACTTAGAAAGGGCGAGAGAGCTAAAAGAAGAAATTCTCAATAGCGATCCGATTTAATCACCAATTATGTAAAGCAATAAAACAAAAGAGCGGCGACTATGGAGTCCCGCTCTTTTACTATAACAATGAATGTTAATAGTTCTCTTTTGATTAACCGACTTTAGCGATCAAATCAGCAGTTCTGTTAGAATATCCAGCCTCGTTGTCATACCATCCTACTACTTTTACCAGGTTACCATTGGCAGAAGTAAGTTCCGAATCGTAGATACAAGAGTGCGTGTTTCCTACTATGTCAATAGAAACAAGTGGCTCATCCAAGTACTGAAGAACACCTTTCATTGAACCTTCAGCCGCTTTTTTCATGGCCTCGTTTACTTGCTCAACAGTCACATCTTTTTTCAATACTACCGTAAGGTCTGTGAGTGAACCGGTTGGGATTGGAACCCTCATGGCGATGCCATCCAATTTTCCTTTCAGGTGTGGCAATACCAGACCAACCGCTTTTGCAGCGCCAGTAGAAGTAGGTACGATAGACAATGCAGCTGCTCTGGCTCTTCTCAAATCTTTGTGAGGAGCATCTTGTAGGTTTTGGTCAGCAGTGTAAGCGTGAACAGTGGTAATATAACCTTTTTCGATGCCGAAGCTGTCATCCAACACCTTTGCCATAGGAGCAAGGCAGTTGGTTGTACAAGATGCATTGGACATGATAGTCTCGTTGCCTGTTAGGGTATCTTCATTTACACCCAATACTACTGTTGGGATGTTCCCTTTGGCAGGAGCAGAAATAACTACTTTTTGTGCACCAGCAGTAAGGTGTCCGCCTGCACTTTCTTCATCTATAAATCTACCTGTAGACTCCAACACCACATTCACACCAAGTGCTTTCCAAGGTAGGTTCTTAGGGTCTCTTTCAGCAGATACTTTAATAGCTTTTCCGTTTACAACCAAGCTGTCTTTCTCAGAAGAAACTGTGCCGTTGAACTTTCCATGGGCAGAGTCATATTTAAGCAAATGAGCAAGGGTAGCGGTATCGGTAAGGTCATTGATAGCGACTACTTCAACATTGTCTTTTAAAAGCAAAGCCCTGAAAGTCAATCTTCCGATTCTTCCAAAGCCATTGATAGCAACTTTAATTTTTGTCATCTATATAAGTGTTATTGGTGAATTACTTTAACGGGGCAAAAGTACAACACCTCTGAACCAAAAGCAATGAAAAGTTTAATTGTTCCTAGGCTGAATAATATTTGGTTGTGGTGTGTAAAATGCCTTTTTTGTTCTGCAAACGAATGAAATGGCGTCAAATTGTAGAATATGGGTTTTAGACATCAGGTATCAAATTGTCCTACTTTTTTCCTACTTTCTTTTTGCACTACTTTCTATCATTGTGCATCAAGTTTTCTTCTTTATTTCTGTTAAATGTTCAATTAAAGCCTAAGGTCTTTGCCTTACAGCACTGCCCTTAGTTACATCTATTGTCTGGTGTCTGACATCTAATATCTAACCTCATGTGCCTCATCAGATATCCTGTTTAACATCGAATCGCTCGAGATAGTCGGCCACTCTTCTCACAAACATGCCTCCCAGTGCGCCATCCACCACCCTGTGGTCGTACGAGTGAGAAAGGAACATCTTATGCCTAATGGCAATCGCATCTCCGTTAGGTGTTTCCACCACAGCAGGTTTTTTTACTACAGCTCCCAAGGCTATAATGCCGACTTGCGGCTGTACAATTATGGGAGTCCCCATGATGTTGCCAAAGGAACCTACATTGGATATGGTAAATGTACCACCGCTCAAATCATCAGCTGTAAGCCCGTTGTTCCGGCTTTTCCTTACTATCTCGTTGACCTTTTTTGTCAGGCCAGCCAAGCTCAGGTTGTCGGCATTTTTGATCACTGGAACGATAAGATTGCCATTCGATAAAGCAACAGCCATTCCAATATTAATGTTTTTCTTTTTGATGATTTTGTCCCCATCTACACTGATGTTCATCATGGGGTAGTCTTTTAGCGCATTTACTACGGCTTCTATGAAGATCGGCGTAAGGGTTAGGCTATCTCCCTCGCGCTCTTTGAAGATGTTTTTAACCCTGTTTCGCCACGATACCACATTGGTGACATCTGCCTCTACGAAAGAAGTTACGTGTGGGGATATCCTTTTGGAATCTAACATGCGCTGTGCAATCATCTTCCTCATCCTGTCCATCTCAATGATTTCATCTTCCCCACTAATGGCTATGGTTGGAGCGCCATTATCTAAGGTCGATTGCGTGAGAGGCGATTGCTTGCGGCCACCTTCTATATAGGCCAATATGTCTTTCTTAGTAACGCGGCCACCTTGTCCTGTGCCTGCAATACGGTCAAGCTCGTTCGTGTCGATGTTTTCCTGTTTGGCAATATTCCGTACCAGGGGAGAGTAGAAACGGTCTGATGTGGCTTTGCTAGACATTTGAACGGTTTGCGCTGCCTGGTGTTGAGCCGGTTGAGTTGCATCAACGTTCTCTTCGTCCCCCGCTAATGGCTCTGCCTTTTGGCTAGGTCCTTCCGTGTTTTCTTTATCTTCAGTAATAATAATGGCAATGGGTTTTCCGACTTCTACAACCTCTCCTTCTTTAGCAAGGATTTCCTTGAGTATCCCTGAATGTGTAGAAGGTACTTCAGTATCAACTTTGTCTGTAGCGACCTCAAGCACAGACTCATCTTGATCAATATGATCCCCTTCTTTCTTCAGCCATGAAAGGATGGTACCTTCCATGATACTTTCTCCCATTTTCGGCATTACCATTTCTACTTGTGCCATAGAGTATTAAGATGATGTTCGTTGCAAATTTAGCATTTTAAGCATTTAACTCAACCGTTTCGAGTTAAACTTTGCCATAGGAGGTACAAAGCCGCTGTACTGGTTGATTGTATATTATGAAGTCGTCCTCTACCTAAACTCAATTTTTTCGTTACTGTTTGTGCTCCATCGGCAAGGGCAAGCCAGACGGTGCCTACGGGCTTTTCTGCTGTACCTCCTTCTGGACCGGCAATTCCACTGCTGGCGATTCCATAAGAAGCTTTGAATAGCTGCCGGACATTGTTGGCCATTTCAACTACGGTAGCTTCGCTTACAGCACCATATTGTCCAAGGGTTTCTGCCTCCACACCTAATATGCCTGTTTTAAAATCATTGTGATAAGGGATCAGGCCGCCTTGGAAATAGGCCGAGCTGCCGGGAACAGTGGTGATCAAATGTGCGATATGGCCACCGGTACAGCTTTCTGCCAATGCCAATGTTTTCTTTTGCTCCCTAAGCAATCTACCTACAACTTGTTCTAAAGTATCGTCATCATACCCATATACATAGGGTTGGATAATAGGCAACACTTTGGTTATCTGCTGCTCCACCTGAGCGCGCAATGTATTTTGATCTTTTCCTTTTGCCGTGAGCCGAAGTTTCACTGTCGATAATGAGGGAAGGTATGCTAAACCGATATTATTGGGAAGGTTGTTTTCCCAATCCCGAATTTTGTCCGAAAGCCAAGATTCCCCAATGCCGGCGGTTTTGATTTCCTTGTGGTAGAGCACGCTTGTGGGGTACTTCTCTTTTAGTTTTGGCAGCACATGATTTACCATCATTTCCTTCATTTCGAAGGGGACACCTGGCATACTTACAAACACCTTCCCTTCTTTTTCGAACCACATGCCTGGAGCGGTGCCCAATGAATTGCTGATCATTTGACACTTTTCGGGAAGGTCTGCTTGCCTGGCATTGGTAGGTGTGAGTTCTCGACCTCTTTGTGAAAAGAAAAATCTTAATTCTTCCAGCGCTTGTGTGTTTGTAGAAATGGGCGAATTGAAATATTGGGCCATGGCCGGCTTGGTGTGGTCGTCTTGGGTGGGTCCTAAGCCACCAGTGATCAGTATAATATCGGCTCTTTTTTCAGATTCAGCCAAAATATTCAATGTTTCTGAAACACTGTCTCCAATGGAGGTTTTCCTTAGTACTTTAAATCCGGCGGCATCAAGTGCCTCACTCATCCAATGTGTATTGGTGTCTAATAACTGACCATATAATATCTCATCTCCAATCGTAATGATTTCTACCAATGTATTTTTATCCATTATTATTCCTTTTTGTTAATTTCTAGCCCCTCGTCCTATGATATTGTTACAACGATAAGTTTGTTTGGGTCAAAATTAGGGTAAGTTTCGCACATCTTCATGTTCTTTTTATTGGCACTCTTTTGTATAATAACATTTAAAATCCAACATAGAAGGCGTACTTTCTATAAAAAGGTTTAATTTTCTGATCCTATGGGATAGAGTCGGATAAGCGGTCTGTCTGTATGGGTTATTTATTGTTCTAAATTAAATTAAGCATATGAATCTTAAGCGTTTTTTTACAGTTATTGGGCTGGCATTCCTTATGGTTGCATGCACCAGCCAGCAGATTTCTCAGACTTTGGGAACGGTATTGGGAGAAGGCGTGACTACAGAGCAGGTAGCTGCCGGACTTAAAGAAGCTTTGAGCAATGGCGTGACGAAAGGTACACAATCGGCTTCCAGAACAGATGGGTATTTTAAAAACCCTCGATTAAAAATCCCTATGCCCCAGGAAATGCAAAATGTAGAGCGCACGTTGAGGCAGGTAGGGTTGGGTGATGAGGTGGATAAGTTTATTCTTACCCTTAATAGAGGAGCGGAAAATGCAGCCAAGGAAGCGGCACCTATCTTTCTTAATGCCATTAGAGCCATGACCATCCAAGATGCTTGGGGCATTTTGAAAGGAAACGAAAATTCGGCAACGCAGTATTTGGAAAGGACCACTACAGCATCGCTAAAGGAAAAGTTTAGGCCTGTGATTCAAGAAGCGTTAGAAAAAGTGAATGCTACTAAATACTATAGCGATATTGTAACGAACTATAACCGAATCCCTGGTGTCAACAAACTCAATCCCGATCTGAATGATTATGCCACGGAGAGGGCCATTGAAGGGCTTTTTATTCTAGTGGCAGATGAGGAAGCCAATATTCGTAAGAACCCATCAGCAAGGACATCAGAATTGCTAAGAAAGGTTTTTGCTCAGGCAGATTAGGTTAGCTACTCGAGCAGCACAATGCCATTGTTGGGTTGAGCTAATAGGCTATTAACTTGAGTTCAATTTTCAATTAGCAATTTCGGGCATTGTATTGTTTTTTTATGCTTGCTCTCCGACCTTATTTATTTTAGTCATTTCAAAATCCCTATACAACAAAAAGTGCCGTCCCTTTCGAGACAGCACTTTATATTACCCAAAACTAAACAAACACTTATCTATAATATGCTTCGTTCCAACGCAACTCACTTTTGAGCTGCCTTAGTTTCGTATCTTGATCAATCAATACGCATTCTATTTGAGCCATTTCTGCAAAATCCTGCAAATGTTCTGAGCTTAGGTTTTGGCTGTAGCATGTATGGTGCGCTCCTCCGGCCAAAATCCATGCGGCGCATCCCGTATTCATGTCAGGGTAAGGCTTCCAAAGCACGCGCGCTACCGGTAGTTTCGGCAGGTCATGCAGTGGATCCAAAGCCTCTACTTCATTCACGATCAAGCGGAAGCGGTTGCCCATGTCTACTACGGATGCATTCAGGGCAGGTCCTCCAGCAACATTAAATACCAATCGCACAGGGTCTTCTTTTCCGCCAATCCCTAAAGGATGTATCTCACAAGAAGGTTTTCCATTGGCCAAGGCCTCATCAATCTCTAGCATATGAGAGCCCAATACCAATGAGTTCTTCGGGTCAAAATGGTAGGTGTAGTCTTCCATAAAAGCATTCCCACCTTTTAGTCCACTGCCCATTACTTTCATGGCACGGACAAGCGCTGCTGTTTTCCAGTCACCTTCGCCAGCAAAGCCATATCCATCAGCCATCAGCCTCTGAACAGCAATTCCTGGAAGCTGCTTCATGCCGTGGAGGTCCTCGAAAGTATCAGAGAAGCCTTTAAAGCCACCATCTTCCAAGAAGTGCCGAATACCGATTTCTATCTTGGCAGCTTCTTGCAAAGCACTATGTTTAGCACTACCTCGTCGCAATGAATCCATCAAAGTGTAGCGCTCTTCATATTCTTTGATCAACTGCTCTATTTCGTTATCGCTCACTTGATTGATCACCTGCACCAAGTCTCCAATACCATACGTATTGACGGAGAAGCCAAACTTCATTTCTGCTTCAACCTTATCGCCCTCGGTAACGGCTACATTTCGCATGTTATCGCCAAATCGGGCAAACTTTGCTCCTTGCCAATCATTCCATCCACAAGCTGCCCTGCTCCAAACATCTATCTGGTCCAAGACATTGGGATCTTGCCAATGGCCTGTTACTACTTTTCTTTCTAGGCGCATCCTGGACATCATAAAACCAAACTCTCTGTCGCCATGCGCACTTTGGTTCAGGTTCATAAAGTCCATATCAATAGAGTTCCAAGGAATGTCTCTATTGTATTGAGTATGCAAATGCAACAAAGGTTTCTGCATTGCCTTCAAGCCGCGGATCCACATCTTGGCCGGAGAAAAAGTATGCATCCAAGCGATGATTCCAATACAATTGCTATCAACATTGGCCTCCCTAAATACAGCATAGATTTCTTCTGCTGTCTTCACCACCGGTTTAAATACAACTTTTACAGGTACTTGAGGAGCACTATCTAGCCCTTTAGCAATTTCTTGTGCATGGACTGCCACTTGCTTCAAAGTGTCTTCTCCATATAAATGCTGGCTGCCGGTAACAAACCAGACTTCAAATTTCTTAAGATCTATCATATGGTAATTTCTAATTTTATAATTTTAATTTCTGATTCTTTATAAATACATGGCGTCTCTTGTTGCGATGATTACGTTCATGACTGAAGTCTGTAACCAATGTCACGGCCCATACCCTGGCCTCAAACTCCCGAATAATGAACGCTGAACCTTGAACTAGATCACCACCAGAAGAAGTAGTACAAGAGGCCAATGATCAATACAACGCCTGCTGCCCCAAAGTTAAACGCAGCATTAGTACTGAACAATTCAGGATCAGATACAATTGCTTTCGGGTCTGCCGTTTCCATTTTGGCATTGGTATATAAAATGATGCCTATCATAAAAAACAAAACGGCAAGCATGTAAATTGATTCTAAACCCAGATGCCTATAATCTGCTGCAAAGAATATCCCTACCAGTAAGGAAATAAGTCCTAAGACGAAGAATACATAGCTGGAATTTATTATGCTGCTTTTGTATCTTCCTTCTGGTAATGGCGTTTTGACTTTGACACCCTTTTCTGTAAAGCTAATTACAGACGCTATTGCGCAAAGGATGATAAACACATAGCCCATTCTGAGAATAAATGGCATATCAGGATTCATCAATTTGATAATAATACCTGATGGTATGGTTGCTATTGCAGTCCATAATGCTGCTTTGGCTGTAATCTGCTTCCAAAACAAACCCATCCCAAATACTGCAACAACACCAGGGTAGATGTAACCGGTATATTCCTGAATGTATTGGAATACTTGATCGAGAGTACTCAATTCCTGTGCGACACCCATAGCGACTAAGAGGGCAATCACAGCCACTATACGACCTGTTCTCACCAATTGCTTATTGGATGCATTCTGATTGAAATAGGGTTTATAAATATCCATCGTAAAAATGGTGGAAGTGCTGTTGATCATCGAAGCAAGCGATGATACAATGGCAGCAGCAAGTGCGGCAAATGCCAAACCCCGGATTCCGCCCGGAACAAAATTCTTCAAAAGCCAAGGATAAGCCTCATCAGACTTGTCGATTGTCCCTATGAGTTCGATTGGTTTACCTAAAATTTCCGCAAGCTCTGCCGGTGTATTGTTGTTGATGAGGACATAGGCTGCAATTCCTGGAATTACCACGATCACAGGCATTAATATTTTCAGATAAGCTGCAAACAATAAGCCTAGTTTGGCTTCTTTTTGACTTTTTGCTGCCAAACCTTTTTGAATGATGTATTGGTTAAAGCCCCAATAGCCGAGGTTGGTCAACCACATGGCACCAAAAATTACGGCTAGGCCAGGCAAGTCTATGAAAGCATCCCTTTCACCACCGAGCCCATCTGGAACCATCGATCGTCCTTCTGGCATGATCATGACAAAGTGATCCCTTGCTTCCACATAAATATTTGACAATCCGCTAAATATCCCCTCACCAGCACCCACTGCATCCAAGGCCAGATAAGTTGTAACCAGACCACCACCTACAAGTACTACTACCTGTACCACATCTGTCCAAGCCACGGCCTCCAAACCACCGTAAATTGAATAAATGCCTGAAAATAATAAAAGGCCGATGATACCATAGATCAAAGGAACGCCCATGATTTTCTCAAGTGCCAAGGCTCCTAAGTAACTGACGGAAGTAAGGTTAACGAACACATATACCAACAACCAAAACACTGCAAATGCTGTACTTACTCCACGGTTGAAGCGCTGATTAAGAAACTGAGGCATAGTAAAAATACCCTTGTCCAGAAAAACTGGAAGAAAGTATTTGGCTACTATAATTAAAGCTATGGCTGCGATCCATTCATAAGCGGCAATTCCAAGTCCAATGGCAAACCCTGATCCCGAAGTACCGATAAAATGTTCTGCTGAAATATTAGCGGCCAATAAAGACGCACCTACAGCCCACCAGGGCAGCGACTTATTTGCCAGAAAATATTCATCTGCTGTTTTTGTTGTGCCTTTTTTTGTCCTGGATACCCAAAGACCAAGGCCTACGATAATGACAGCATACAATATAAAGACTATATAATCTAGTGTAGAAAATCCAGCATTCATATATTATCCAAATTTGAGGTGAAAACTCTGTTCATGTGCGTAAAATAGTTTTGATTTTTGATTGTATTGTTAGCTAAAATTTATACTCCAGAATACTGTCTCGCTTGAAGAAAGCTTTTGCTGTTAATTTCATTTGCGATCTATGCACTAAGGTTGATGCAATGTAAGTCCTCAACTCTGGCCACCCTTCTCCTCCTTCTAAGGGCCAAAAATCCTGCGACGGATGCTTTACCTTTTAACTTCAATCTTTACACTTCTATCTCAACCCTACTCCTGACCATAGTAAGAATCCGGCCCATGTTTTCTTTCGAAATGCTTGGTAATGAGGGCGTCTTTTAATCGAGGAGCATCTTTCCTGATTTGCTCGGTAAGATAGGCCATTTTTGCTACTTCTTCCAATACAGCACTATTATATACAGCTTTTGCAGCAGTGTTTCCCCAAGTAAATGGCGCATGATTCCCTACCAGGATCATTTCAATTTCCTTGTAAGACATTCCCTTTTGTTTCAGGCAGTCCATGATCTGAAAGCCTGTTTCATATTCATAATCCCCTTTTATCATCTCGTCGCTCATGGGTGGTGCACAGGGGATATCCACAGTATTATGGTCAGCATGTGTAGTGCCGAAAATTGGGATGTCTCGTTGCGCTTGTGCCCAAGATGTGGCATAAGTGGAATGGGTATGCACGATTCCGCCTATGTTTTCCCAATGCTTGTACAATACCGCATGGGTTTTGGTGTCAGAAGATGGCCTTAATTTGCCTTCGACCGTTTTCCCGTCAAAATCTACGATCACCATTTGGTCTACAGTCAGGGACGCATAAGGAACCCCACTAGGCTTTATAGCAAACACGCCCTTTGCCCTATCGGCTGCACTTACATTACCAAAGGTAAAGAGCACAAGGCCCAATTCTGGCAACTGCATATTGGCCTCATAGGCCATTTCTTTTATTTCTAGATATTGAGACATTAGATGGTTCTGATTTTCAATTATAGATGGATTTCCCCTTCGATGTGTTCTCCAAAACGTAGGTACTGTTCATAGCGCTTGGCATAGATCGCTGCCTTCTCTCCGCTAGGGTGATAAGTGGCATCGAAACCTTGCCCCATAGCCTCCATTGCGTCTTCCACTTTATCATAAAGACCCGATGCAGTGGCGGCAAACATGGCTGCACCAATGGCGCAGGTTTGCTCAGATTTATGGATTCGGATAGGCATTTGCATAACGTCTGCCATCATCTGCATAATAAAAGGTGACTTCTTTGCCACGCCTCCGAGGCCTATTAAACCCTTCACAGGAATGCCCTGCTCAACAAACCTGTCTACAATCTTTTTGGCACCAAAGCACGTAGCCTCTGCCAGGGCTCTGAACACCCTAGCAGCATCAGTGCCGAGGTCCAAGCCTGCTATAGCACCCTTCAACAATTGGTTGGCATCTGGGGTGCGTCGTCCATTAAACCAGTCGACGGCATATTCGCTGTCTTCTGTTACAGGGATTTGCTCTGCTTGTTGGCTTAAGGTGGGAATAAGTTGTTGGGATAATTCATCCATCAGCTTCTTTCCAGTTTCTTTATCCAAAACTTTTGAAGTTTGAAGCAAGTTCGCCACTGGATTTAATATGATCTTTTGAAACCATGCATAAGTATCCCCAAAAGCGGACTGTCCTGCCTCCATCCCTATCATGCCAGGAATAATAGACCCCTGAACTTGTCCGCAAATGCCCCCTACAAGCGTGTCCGCTACTTCTTCTACGGGAGCCACGAGCATATCACAAGTGGAAGTGCCCATTACTTTGCTTAGGTAGTAAGGTTCAATTTGACCACCAACTGCCCCCATGTGAGCATCAAAAGCTCCTACGCCTATCACCACATCTGAGGGAAGCCCCAGGCGCTCAGCCCATTCTTTACTGATTGTCCCAGCAGCCTCATCAGAAGTATAGGTATCTTTAAACATCCTGGCTGTATATCCTTTCAACAAAGGATCAAGAGAGGCAAAAAAATCATCAGGTGGCAAACCTCCAAAAGCTTCTGACCATAGTGCCTTGTGTCCAGCCGCACAACGGCTACGCTTCATCTCCATCACATCCTTTCCGCCAGTAAGCAAGAAAGGAATCCAATCGCAATGCTCTACCCATGAATAGCAGGCGTCCCGCACTTTTTCATCTACCCTTAGTGTATGAAGCAACTTTGCCCAAAACCACTCAGATGAGTATATCCCTCCTACATATTGTAAATAATTTGTTTGGAAATCGTTTGCATGTTGATTGATTTCAGCGGCTTCTTTTACCGATGTATGGTCTTTCCATAAGACAAACATGGCATTAGGATTGTCTTCAAATCCTGGTAAAAGGGCCAAAGGAACCCCTTCTTTGTTTACCGCCACGGGAGTAGAACCCGTAGTATCAATGGCAATTCCTTTTACTGATTTTGCAATATCTCCTCCTGCCTGCTCCAAGCATTCTTTAATTGTGTTTTCCAGGCCTTCTACGTAATCCAAAGGATGTTGCCTGAATTGATTTTTAGAAGCATCGCAAAACATTTCCTTTTGCCATCGCGGATAGTAAAAAACGGAGGCGCTTATTTCTTTACCATTTTTGGCATTTACCAATACAGAACGGACCGAGTCGCTACCGTAATCTACGCCTATAACATATAATTCTTTGTCCACAGTAATATTGATTGTTTTCTATGGTGTCAAATTAACACTTATATTATTAAAACAAAAAATTATTGAGCATATTTTTTGCAATAGCTTTTTAGAAATCCTTCCATTTTCTTTATATAAGGATCCGATGTTTATAAACCCACCGCAACCAATAGACAACTTCAGTTTGGTTGTCAAATATCATTGCAGATGTAATCACTCTTTGATCATAAAAAGCAGCTACTATTGGTTGCTTTTTATGATCAATATTTTTGAATGGCCATTGGTCATCAACACATCAATTCAATAATTTATCGGGCTTGGGAATAAAGTTAAGGAAGGCTTGGAAATCCTCGGAAAATTTGCTCTGGTCTAAAGCATAATAAAAAGCACCTTTTCTAGAGTTTTCCTTATCCTTTTCTTTCAGTTTGATCAGGAGACCGGTAGATTGGAGCTTCCTAATAAAATTGCGTTTGTCGAAAGTAGTATCGTACAATCCTTCGTACAAAGCCTGAAGGTGTGGGATCGTAAATTTATCGGGAAGCAGCTTAAATAATATGGGGTGGGAAGCCGCTTTGTAACGCAAACGTGCCAGGGCCATTTCCACCATTTCATCATGGTCAAAGATGAGTTGTGGCATTTCCTTTATCGGAAACCATTCTGGATGATAGTCAACACTCAGTTGCTTTTCATATTTCTGGATGTCGATCAATGCAAAATAAGCTATCACAACTGTCCTTTCTACTGGATCTCGTTCGGGTTTGCCAAAAGCAGATAACTGCTCCATATAAACATCCTCTAGCCCGGTCAATTGCTTGAGCACACGATTAGCCGCCTCTTCCAAACTCTCATCGTGCTGGAGAAAACCGCCCATCAGACTCCATTTATCTTTCTCGGGCGCAAAGCCCCTTTTAATCAACAGTATTTTGTAGTCTTCTCCGTCAAACCCAAAAATCACACAATCGACAGCGACCAGAATCCTTTTCTGTCCGGAATATTTATTCATACATTTGTTAGCTCTCTTCGGAAAGCTTGGCTAAAATTGAACAAAATCAACAGCTATTACCTTTACCAAAACCTTTATATGGTACACTTTTTTTCAAGAATCTCAAATATACAGGTTTAAATGTATTGCATACAATTATAATTTTTAGCAATCTTTATTCCTGTCCCTGTTTTCATCTCCTGAGCTTTATTTTTTTTCTTACACCATATAAGATTACTTCAGCATTTTCAATTATTGTGCATTCCATATAACATTCTCTCCAGGATAAGGACTAGCGTACTCAAGCATATCTTTATTAAAAAAAACTTTTTGTTACTTACAATCCGTTAAGTGTCAGAAAATTGCTTCCCATTGATCGGTTGATTACTTCCTTTCTTTTGCTTTTCTCCATACAAATGCAATGAATTCGACGAATTAAAACAAAACAAGAGGCAGATTCGTTTGATCTTTCCCTTTCATTGCTAATATTCTCACTTATGAGGCATATAATCACAAAAATGATATTTACCAGCACTTTCTCAATATTAAGCCATGGAAAAATTTTACAACATATTAATAATCGATGATGATCAAGTTAACAACTTCCTGTTTTCCCGAATGGTGCAGACTGTAGGAATTTCGGAAAAAGCAGAAACAGTAACCAGCGGTCGGCAAGGACTGGTGTTATTAGAAGAAAAGATCGCTTCTGGTGAACCGCTGCCGAAAGTTATTTTCTTGGATATAAACATGCCCTTGATGAATGGCTGGGAATTTCTGGAAAAGTATAAAGAAATGCCCTCATCAATACGAAGCCAAATCAACCTGTACATGTTATCTTCATCAGTATATCCAGAAGACATCAATAAGGCCAAAAGCTATGAGGACGTAGTAGATTACATTACCAAGCCCCTGACCAAAGAAATCCTACTGAAAATTCATCACGAGCATCAAGAGAGGCTGGAATAACGCTACAGCCTTTGATACCGGACAGATAATGGAATAGAAACCTCTTAATGCCTAATTATCGGCTTAAAATGTCCATATTTGCATAAGACAGCCAGCTTTGTTTATTTTCAAAATCTTTGTCCATGAGAGTCGTTGAAGAAATCGTCCACCCCGCCTGCAAGGTCACCATTTTTAGTTGGAACGGGAAGTTCCTCATCAAATTTGAACAAGATGTCCTAGAGCAGACCTATAAGGTAAGCGAGATGGATGTTACAGGTGTAGAAGACATTCGCGCTTTTGCTCAGGCACCATTTATCGATAAAGTCTTGATTCGGTTCGATGCTATGCGGCAAGACTTTTATGAAACCCTTGAAGCGCTTTATTGAGTGAGCTTATGCCTTCAAATCATCATCAGTCAATTGCAGTCTATTATTTTGGGCGAGAAAGTGACAATAACAACCGATGTTTATTAACAGAGAGTGCTTTGTTCATTACTCGGAAAGGCAAAACCACACAGTATTCGGTAGCTGAAATCGCTCTTCTCTCCATTAACCGCAGGAAGATGATGCTTCCATTGATCATGGGTGGCATCTTTTCGCCTTTGAGTGTCATAGCCATTGTTAAAAATCTCTTTGTCCCTTGGACCATACTATCATGGCTTCTGCTCAACCTTCTTTTATTGTATTTTGGCTGGCAGGGTTATAGCGTACTTACAGTTGAACTTCAGGGAAGTCATCATGATTTTCCCATCAAATCCCGGGGCAATAATCTTTATGCTTTTGTTGATTTTGTAAATGAATATGTTCGACAGCCCGCTGGCAAAAGCCGTCAAGTAAGTGCCCTGTACCATATTTTGTCAATGGAAGAGTGGACTTCCGCTCAAAAATCAAAACATTACGCTCCTGCTTCCTTGTCTCAAGAAGGCTTTATTCATTTGAGCACGCATGAGCAGCTTCCTTTGGTGCAAGAAAGATATTTTAAAGACCAAGTCAATTTGGTTCTCCTGCATATTGACCCCTTGAAAGTTGCTCCCGCCCTTAAATTTGAAACGGTATATCCCAACGAAGCCCCTTATCCCCATCTATACGGCCCCTTAAACTTGGATGCTGTCATAAAGGTAGAGCCTATCCATAGTACGATGGGAACCTAAAACCATGGGAGTCAATGTAAGTAGGAATACAAAGAGGAAATATTGCAGGTTTCTGTTTGGAATTAAGATTTTCGTACTTACTTTTGCGACCACATTTGGAAACCCAATGATGGTCCCGTAGCTCAGCTGGATAGAGCAACTGCCTTCTAAGCAGTAGGTCTTTGGTTCGAATCCAAACGGGATCACTGGATAAACAAGCCTAGAAACGCTACAATGCGGCTTTAGGCTTTTTTTATTGCCCTTCATTTCCTATCTTTAGAGTAACATGACGAAGTCATTCGAGACCTATTTGAGACCTTTAGGCACTTTTTGAAATTTAGATTTTATTTCCGAGACCTATATGAGACCTATTTGAGACCCCCTTTTTGATGGCAACCATTAAAATCTACTGTAAAGA
>CAYTTV010000030.1:39050-43107 GCA_964440915.1 uncultured Roseivirgaceae bacterium | reverse complement strand
AACACCGCTACTATACTGTCCCTTTATCTGAGGAGCAGGCACATTATCGTCGCTGTTACAAGCAAACAGCACAATGGTAAATAAAAGTAAAAACAGCCGGTCAAAGAATCGTAAATTTTCCATTCGTTATTTAAGTATTAAAGGTTATTTATTTAGTGTATAGCGTACGCTTAGGTTATAGTTCATGCCAGGCATGGCACGACTCTCATAGTTGAAATACTCCTTGTTCAGGAGGTTGTTGATCTTAAGGAAAGCGGATAAACGATGTCCTCCAAAAGACATGTCCTTTCCAAAGGTAAAATGAGCAAGCCAGTATGGATCTAGTTTATCGATCGTGGTAAGTCTAGAACCTGTATATTGAGCATTTACTTCCGAATACCATCCGCGGAAACTTGCTATTACATAAGCAGATCCATTGTGCTTTGGCACATACATAAGCTGTTGTCCATATTTTCTATCCAATTTGTTTTCATGAGTGGCCCTAGAAAATGCATAGTCTATTCCAAAAGACATGTCCCACTCCCCAAAGGTGTTCGACCAACTACCGCTTGCTTCAAGCCCTCGGGCATATACCTTGTCAATATTTTCTGGCGACCAGAATGATTCCCCAGGACCCGTTAGCCAAATGATCCAATTATCCACATTGTTGAAGTAACCTGTAAGCTCCAATGACCGTTTTGATTGGCCATTTTGAGAGGAGAAGGCAATACCTGACTCATAGGCAATGCCTGTTTCAGACTTTAGCTCAAGATTGCCACCAGGCGACCAATACCTGTCATTTAAAGTAGGTATTCTGTAACTTCTGGAGATGTTGCCCTTCCACCCTATCGTTGTTTTTTCATTGTCCAAGACCGCATACGCTAAGCCTAAGGATGGCGCAATAGGCGCATCAAAGTTGGTTACAAAAGATTGGCGAATATTAAGTGAGATATCTAGTTGTTCCCAAGGGGAAAATTTTGACAGAAAAAACACATCTGCCCTATCTTCATGCTTTTCTTCTCCATAGCCCTTTACATTGGCAAGTATATGGGTATAATCAGCACCAACACTTATTTTCAAGTGATTGCTCAACTTAATTTCATGCTGCAAGGCTGCAATGTACCGATGGGTAATAGAAGGCTCACTATTAAAATTGATAACATCATACAAGTAACCAATTCGGGGATTAAAATAGCCCCATTGGTTATTTAAATGATAATTGGCCACAACCCGTACGTTCTCATCCAACTGATGATCTCGATTTTGAGGGGAAGAAACAGGCGGTTGGATATTGCGGTCTAGATGGTTGTACCATAAATTGAGTGAAACATATTGATTCGAATGAATCCGATAATATAAATCCTGAATTATACCTGAATGTTGTAAATCAGCATTGGCTTGCTTCATTTCCTTCACGCCGCTTATGCTTTTTACTTTATAAGGGAAATCATTTTGAGCACGCTTAATAAAAGCCTTTGTTTTGCTTTCTATTCGGCCGTTACCTAGGCTTGCTTCAATTCCTGAGTAATAGCGTCCAAAACTGCCCACCTCCTGCTGAAGGCTCCCTTGAAAACCTTCTTTCCATGTGGGCATTCCAAACATATGGATCGTGCCCCCGATGGCACCACTGCCATAAAGTGCGCTCGATGAGCCGTATTGAACAGAAACATTTTCTGAAGCTACAGCAGGAAATGTGGAGAAGTCGCCTAATCCAAGTGAAATCGAATTGATATTGACACCATTCCACAGTACGGCAGTATGGTTTGAAGAGGTGCCCCTAAAGGCAACTGTGGCGATTCCTGCCCCATAAGTTTTGAAATACAAGGGACTCCGCTTTGATAAGAGTTCGGCCAAATTAGAGGATGCATGTTGTCTTAGCGAGGAAGAATCTACATGTGTTACTTTACTACCAGCCGCGTATTCCTTTTGCGGCATGCCATATATACGTATCTCTTCTAGTCTAACCGTATCTTCATAGGATTGCGCCATTGAAATGGCTCCTTGAAACAACAGAACCCATAATAAAAATCTCCTAAACAACATAAAGCAAGCTTTACAAGTAAAAACTGGCTTAGGGGAATCGGAAAATACTGAAGAAGTAATGTAAATTTGAAGGCTTACATTGTTCTCTTTACTTTTCACCCGAAAGCATTTAAAGACCCTAATTGAAGGGATTATATCGGCAGGTCTCCTGGCTCGCTTAACTGACTTGCACCTTCCCATGCAGCATAGCCACACAGTGGTTTTAGGGGATAAGTCAGCCATTATAGCTTACAGTTGCGGGGACAGCTTCCGAATTTCATGGCCAAAGCCAGATCACGGAATTCCCATTTTAATCCTGTATGCATTACACATACATGGAACCAACATTGGCACAAAGGTAAATAAAAAAACAAACTAGGCAAGGGCGATATAGATGGAAGAAGCCTGATCTATAGAACATAGACAAAAAATGCGGCAGATAGATAAAAAGCGGTTAGCAATATTTGGTTATATAAGTACCAGACAAACAGGCTATTCCTCCATTCTATTGCTATGCTCTTCATGAACGTTCATCATATCTCCCACAAAAACTTGAAGTCTGAACTATGAAATACCCTATTGAGATTTTATAACATTGATGCATTAGCAGTTGAGGCATTAGCAATTGGCACATCAACAATTGGTACATTAGCAATTAGTTTTAATTTTGTTTTTGAATATTAGCCAGACCGATGCGATACAATTATTTATTTATTTTGTTGCCATTGATATTATCTTTTGGGTGTGGAGGGAAAAATCGGCATTCAGAAAAAAACCTATCGAATGACTCCTTAAATGCAACCCAACAACTTCCATATGAGATCCTTCATGCCCAAAAGTTTAAGATTGAAAGCAAACATGGTCATATCGTAGCCACCGTCACCGGTCCTTGGCAGGGAGGCGAACAACATTATGCCTATGTTTTGGTGCCCAAAGGACAACCTCTCCCACCAATAGAGGTTTTCAAAACAAAACCGACCGACATCGTTCAAATCGTTCAAACCCCCATAAAAAGCATTGTTTGCACTTCTACTACCCATATTCCACTATTAGACTTTTTGGATGAAACCGCTACCTTGGCCGGCTTTCCCGGAACGGACCACATTTCCTCTCCTAAGGCAAGGGCTTTAGTAGAATCTGGCGATATCGTGCGTATGGGAACCGAGACCAGTCTAAACATAGAAAGGTTGCTGGAAGTGAACCCAGAAGTACTTATGGACTATGCCATGCAAGGAGAAAACAACTATGTGAAATTGGCAAAAAATGCGGGAATCACGGTGATTTTCAATGCTGATTACTTGGAAGAAACCCCTTTGGGCAGAGCAGAGTGGATAAAATTTGCTGGCCTTTTATTTGACAAATCAAGTATGGCCGATTCTATTTTCAACACTATTGCCACTACTTACGACTCGCTGAAAACATTGGCCGCCACTATCGAAGATAAGCCTACGGTATTCAGTGGCATCATGTATGGCGACACATGGTTCCTGCCAGGAGGCAAAAACTCGGGAGCCATTTTCGTAAACGATGCTGGCGCTGATTACCTTTGGAAGCACACACAATCCAACGGTAGCTTAAAATTGAATTTTGAAACTGTCTTTTCGAAAGCTTATGATGCCGACTATTGGATAGGTGTGGCAGATTTCCGCTCTTTCGAATCCCTTCTAAATGCCAATAGGCGGTATGGTGAGTTCCAAGCCTTCAAAAACAAACAAGTTTATACTTACAATGCGCAAATAGGTGCAAAGGGTGGCTTCACCTTTTTTGAACTGGGCTATGCAAGGCCCGATATCGTATTGGCAGACCTAATTAAAATCATGCACCCTGAATTGCTTCCAACATATGAAATGTATTTTTATAAGAGGTTAGATTAGAAGAGGGATGTTGGAAGCACGAAGCGGGAAGAAGGAATGCAGCGGGAATGTGGAAGCACGAAGTTGGAAGACTTTAGGCATCAGATAAAAGATTAACAGTAGCTAAGAAAATCTGTCATCCTGTAGGCATCCTGTAGGGAACTTGTTGGGAATAAGCAGAGAGTTGGAAGTTCGATGTAGAA
>CAYTTV010000030.1:28374-38950 GCA_964440915.1 uncultured Roseivirgaceae bacterium | reverse complement strand
CATCCTGTAGGGAACTTGTTGGGAATAAGCAGAGAGTTGGAAGTTCGATGTAGAAAGGATTATTTTAAGTTTTAAATGTTAAATGATCAAACAATGAGCGAATGGGGATTGTAATCCTGAATTTTAACTGTGGGATCTAAATCGGGAATTTGAGAAGCCTGAAAGGCTTAAACATGAATAACGATCAAAGTAACCGAACCAAAATCAACCCCGAAGGGGTTTAACATGACACCCACAGGAGATTGACTTTAGCAGTCAAAACACCCGATGCACAAGTAGTGGAAGCAGGAAAGAGAAGTTCTCCTGCTGTGCCTGATCACCCTTCTCTTCTAGAAATCACCTCCTATCGCATCCTTCAATTGAAGGATGGCGGTATTGGATCTCAGTTTATGGTCAATAGAATACATTAAAGGCTTTAAGCCTTCTTCTGCGTGTCTAAGGCGACCCACTGGAGTGCCTTCAATCGTGGCTATGGCAGCTGCCAACAACTTTTCATCTATATCTCCCAACTCTAGCATGGGCCAATCAAACTCATTGACTATTACATTGGGTTCAAAACCATCCCCATAATCTGACTTGCCGTTACTATTAAAAATCTTGAACGTGATCGGTAGCAAACCATAGTGATTGTTATTATTTCTTTCATCACCTATGGCAATGGACCCTACATTTTTCCCAAAGGTTTTTTCTCCCACTATTACCACGTTCATAAAGGGCATCAATCCATTTATAATCAACTCACTGGAAGAAGCTGTCCTTGAACTTGTCAGCACGAATACGCGCGACAGGTTACTCCCAATGTTGGCCTCCTTGTCTAAAAATCTTGCCCTAAGAATCTCATCGCCATCAGGCAAGCTTTCAATATAGTTTTGGTAGCGAGTATTCCATCGATTTTCATAAAATAATTTGTCTTTACTGATATTGCTGCCTATGAGGCTGGCCAAATGGGTGGCCGCAGAAATGGATCCGCCACCATTGTACCTGAGATCGAGGATCAATTCGTTGATGCCTTCATTTTTGAAATGGGCGAAAACATCTTCCATCTCATCGATGTATCTTGTATCCCTCTGATCGGAATTGACGTTCACGCCATCGGCAAAAAAATTATATACAAAGTATCCAATCTTATCGCTATTAACATTAAAGACCTTATGCAAATAATTAGGATTCTCTTGATATTGGACTACTTCCATGGTGATATCAGGTAATAACTCAAAGTCGTTGGTTCCTTCTATATGCCGTGCGCATGTTAAGACGTGTCGGGACGACAGCTCTCCAATGACTGAGCTAAAATTATTCATCGTCATGGTCTTTCCATTGATCATTTCTATGATATCCCCTCGCTTTAAATCTTTGGTAGCCGCCGGTGAAGAAGGTTTTACATAAACCACTACGCCAACTACGCCATCATTCCCCACTCGTAAAAGTGCAAACTCATAACCTGCCTCCATGGTAACACCGCTAAGAGAGTTGATTAACGCATCATAATCTGGTGCAATCACTGAAAAATCATCTTCGTCTGACAATAATGACTCAAAAAAAGCTTCTGGAGTTTTGCTCTTATCGACACCTGCTGGGATCTCATCTGTCCAATAATACACATCTTTCATTGTACTATATATCCAATTATTGACCGCATTGGGCTCAAAATCGTCATCACTGCATGAGATGAAAAAAATTGTTATGATCAACAATAACGTTCTAGTGCAAAAAATATCTCGGTTCATAAGCTTAGTTAAAATATATCTCCTAATTTACTATCTTTTGAAACTTTAAGAAAAAATAAACGAATAAAATGCCTGTCATAAAAATGGAGAAGGGAGCGGGGTATGCATATGCAATATGGCAAATATCCGAAACCCAGGAAGAGCTTATGGCCCTATCGGCGTTAACGCCAAAAGAAATCGATGAATTTGCTACCATTCGGCATAAAGAAAAGAAAAAAGAATATTTGGCCGGCAGATTGACTATAAAGGCCCTACTAACCAAAATAGGTGAAGCGTTTAAAGGTATTTATAAGGATGAATATGGAAAGCCACATCTTATCCATAATAACAGCCATATTTCCTTATCTCATTCATTCCCTTTCGCGGCAGCTATCGTTCATTCAGAAAAGACCGTTGGAATAGACATTGAAAGGCCCCAGCCAAAACTCAAGGCCATAGCACCCAAATTCCTTTCTGCAAAAGAGATAGAAGATTCGGCTTATGACGAAGAAAAACTATGTATATATTGGTCGGCCAAGGAGGTATTGTATAAAGTATACGGACGGAAACAGTTAAGCTTGTGCAATGAAATACGAATAGCTCCTTTTTTAGTTGAACAGGGAGAGGGTGTGTTGCAAGGAACCATAAAAATGGCCGGTCATACAGAAACCTACAATTTAAGATATGTCTATTTCAATGGATATATTGTATGTTTTAATGAATAAAACCACTTCAGAAATCGCATTTTGCAACAGCTTAAACCCGGAAGGTGGTTGTAACCAAAAACTGGCAATCTGTAATTTGATATTACATAGCAATCCAAGATAACGCAAAAATGACTATCTTGTAAGCAAGAAACAACCTGTTTATAAAGTAAGTTTGTTTCTGAAAACCAGCTTTTCTGAAAAAGTTATGAAACATATAATTGTTATATCGCTCCTTTTCATCGCAGTGTTGATCGTCGACAATGCTGAGGGTCAAACCAGAAGCAATGTGGATAATTTCACATTAGTCAATACAGTAGATAATCAACCGGTATCGCTTAGCAGCTTTAGCAGCAAAAAAGGCATCGTCATTATTTTTACCAGCGACTTTTGCCCTTATTCCAAACTTTATGAAGCCCGCATAGATGGCTTGGCGCAAGAGTTTAGCAACAAGAATATCCAATTTATTTTAATCAACCCGAACAATCCACTCGTAAGCCAAGAAGACTCGGTGGAAAAAATGGCAAAGAATGCACAGGAGAAAGGATATAGATTCCCCTATTTGGCCGACAAAGAACAAAAAGTTGCTAATGCTTTCGGTGCCACCAAAACCCCTGAAGTTTATCTGCTGCAGCCATCTGGAAACCGCTTCAACATAGTGTACAGTGGTGCCATTGATGACAATCCACAGGTAGACACAGATGTGGATAAGCATTATTTAAGAGAAGCTATCAATAACCTTCTGGAAGGAAAGCCGACCTCCCCCAAACACCAAAGGCCCACCGGGTGCATGATCAAGAAAAGGTAAGTTTGATGTGGTTAATTATCTAGTCAACAAGGATGGTTGAGATTTATTAAGCATAACCATCTTGGTATGCTAACAAATGGCACTAAATAATCTCTTCATCGGAAACAGATTGCAATAAGAGCTTGATTTCATCCATCTTTTGTGTGTCACCAATTTTCTCGAACGATACTTGCAAATTTCTCATCACCCTTTTGATGATATCGAGATTGCTGCATGGTTCATAAAATATATCCAAAGGATTGAGATTGAGGTGAGAAATGTAATTGTCGATATCAGCTTTAGAGAAAATAAGCCCTCTGTTGAAAGCATTGATATAGAATTGTGTTTCCTCTGATTTGTAAGTAAGGATAAACAGATTGGGCAAATTCACACCACTTATAGGCAATTTTAGTTTTCGTGCAATCAAGAGATAAATCACACATAAGGAGATTGGGTTCCCCTTTCGAGACTCTAGTACCACATTAATCATAGAGTTTCCTGGAGAATGAAAATTCTTTGTATTGGCCCCAAACTTCAGCTTGCCAAATATGATACTGTTTAAAATCTTGATTTGATCAAAAGGATGTGCCCCATCATCAAACTCCAACCAAGCTTCATAATACATTTGATCCAACTCTTTTTTTAATTTGGAAAGCTCAAGGTCAGGGTATTGGTAAGTAGCCACCAACCACATCCCTTCCAGAAGATCCTCTGCCCGCTTTTCCTTCCATTCAGCAAGCCTCGCTTTTAAGTTCTCAAATTGCAAAGTATGAATAAGGTCTTCCAATCTTTTCTGAACCAAAGGATTGAAATTATTTTCCCATTCATTTTCCAGGTAAGGAATGATGTCTTCTCCCAGAGAAATGATCTTTTTTTCCACATGGTTCAATACATCCTGGTCTTCATCGTCTAGTAATGATATTAATGCTTTTAGTTCTTTATCACCCATTTCTTCTAAATTACTATTTAAATATGGTCACACTCAATATTTTAATTTTTGTTTTGGAGTCTTACTTCTTGCTACAGTATCCAAAACAATCTTCTTAGGTCTGAATAACGCCTACATTGAACACTTCTTTTATGGGAGCATGATTGGCTGCTGCTATTCCCATTGAAATAGCCATTCTGGTATCTTTAGGATCAATAATGCCATCTACCCAAAGTCGTGCAGCAGCATAATATGGGCTGAGCTGCTCGTTGTATTGGTCGGTTATATCATCTAAAAGCTTGCGTTCTTCTTCTGACGTTATTTCTTCACCTTTTGCTTTTAAGGTGGCAACCTTTATTTGTAGAAGCGTTTTGGCTGCGGCTGTTCCGCTCATTACAGCAATTTGTGCTGTGGGCCAAGCAAAAATCAACCTAGGGTCGTACGCTTTTCCACACATAGCATAATTGCCCGCTCCATAAGAATTGCCCATGATGATGGTAAATTTTGGCACGACCGAATTGGCCATCGCATTGACCATCTTCGCACCATCTTTTATTATTCCTCCGTGTTCTGCCCTGCTGCCTACCATAAATCCACTCACGTCTTGAAGAAAAACCAAAGGTATTTTCCGCTGATTGCAGTTCATAATAAACCTAGCAGCCTTATCTGCCGCATCTGAATAGATTACCCCACCCATTTGCATCTCGCCTGCCTTCGATTTCACCACTTTCCGTTGATTTGCCACAATACCTACGGCCCATCCATCTATTCGCCCCATGCCACAGATGAGGGTCTTTCCATACAATGCTTTATACTCTTCAAATTCCCCCTCGTCTACTAGGCACTTTATCACTTCAAAAGTGTCGTAAGGTTTGGTTCTATCACTAGGAATATGCCCATAAATATTTTGAGGATCATTTGCTGGGTTTTTAGTGGCTATACGATTAAATCCCGCATTCTCAGGATCGCCCAATTTGCCCATAATCTTTTTAATTGCATCCAGGCAGTCCTCGTCATTCTCATATTTATTATCCGTAACGCCAGAGATTTCACAATGCGTTGTAGCACCTCCCAGAGTTTCATTGTCAATATCTTCTCCAATAGCTGCCTTCACCAAATAAGAACCTGCCAAGAAAATAGAACCCGTTTTGTCTACAATGAGCGCCTCGTCCGACATGATCGGCAAATAGGCACCTCCGGCTACACAACTGCCCATAATAGCGGCAATCTGCACTATTCCCATAGACGACATTTTTGCATTGTTGCGAAACTGCCTTCCGAAATGTTCCTTATCGGGAAAGATATCTTCTTGGAGGGGCAAGAACACTCCTGCGCTATCGACAAGATAGATGATGGGTAAGTGGTTTTCCATGGCCACTTCCTGTGCCCTTAAATTTTTCTTAGCTGTTATAGGAAACCAAGCACCTGCTTTTACTGTGGCGTCATTAGCCACTACTACGCATAACCTCCCAGCAACATGACCAATACCGGTTATAACACCGCCAGAGGGGCAACCGCCCTCTTCCTCATACATGCCTTCGCCTGCCAATGCGCCAATTTCCAGAAAGTCTGTTTTTTGATCCAAAAGGTAGGCTATTCTTTCCCGAGCGGTAAGCTTTCCCTTTTGGTGCTGTGAATGTATTTTAGCTTCTCCACCACCTTTGTATACTTGGCTCAGACGAAGGTTAAGCTGATGCAATAGGTGCTTATAGTGATCTTTATTGGGATTAGGTTCAAGTGCCATAAGCAATCTCTGTTCTTGGTTGATTATAATATTGAAAGGGCATTAACAGAGAATTTGCACTGCCCTCTGCTATTTCAATCCTTTTGCCTCTTCATCTCCGCCCTTATCCTTTCTCCCAAATACAGAGAAATGGATGTAACGATTGGGATTCTCTCTCAAGTCTATCAAGAGCCTGTCCAAGCTTTCTGCTGAACTATTGAGGTTATAGTATAAAGAGTCATTGTTCATGAGTTTTCCTAGACTTCCTCCTCCTTCGTTGATTGTTGCGGTAATCTCTTTAAGGTTGTTCATGGCCATATAAGCTTGATCGACAGTTTGTTTCAATGGCATATCGTTTAGGCTATCAGCAAGATTGTTCATTTTCGCTAAGAAAGGATCAATACCGGTATTAGGATCGGATAATGAGGCAGTTAATAGGTCTACATTGGCCATTATGGTGGCAAGCTTTTGCCTGCTCTCTGCCGCTACCAGCTTCAGATCATCAGAGGTTTGGTTAAGATTGGCAAAGGTGCTGTTAATCGCCTCGTTATTTCTGTTTAAATTAGTGAGCAACCTATTTATATTGATAAAAACAGAGTCCATATTGTCGATGACCGGCATGGCTGTCTGCTTTATGGCTTCTGTAAAGCCTACATCTACCCTGCCTATCAACATTTCCTTATTCCGTTTTGGTGTGGTCACCTCTCCTATTTCCAATGATATGGCCTTGCTGCCAAGCAGGTCGCTGTCGATGAGCAATGCGACTGTAGAGTCCCCTAACATGATATCATCCTCCACGTCTATGGCTACCAGCAACTTATTGCCTTGGTCTTGCAATATCCGAATATCGCTTACCCGGCCAACCGTAAGGCCATTGACCAACACCTGATTGGACACGGTAAGGCCGTCTATGTCATCATATATTGTGTAGTAGGTATTGGTGGATGAAAGGAAATCACTGCCTTTTAAAAAATTGACCCCAAAATACATCAGCACACCTGCTACTAATGCCAATAGACCAACCTTAAATTCTTTAGAAATCTTCACTTGTTTAAATTTAGTTTAGCAAATCCTACGACCACCGACTTTCGGAAACATATATTTTAAATCAAACTGATTTACCTGTAACTAGGTTTCGTAAATTAGTTCATGGTCTCAATCTCTTCTTTGTAGTCTCTAAATGCCCTGAAGATACCAGAGGCAATATAACTTTGTTTGAGTTCATCATTAAGATATTTCTCTTCGTTGGCATTGCTTAAGAAACCTACTTCCACAAGCACGCTAGGCATAGAGGTTCTCCATAGAACCAAAAAACCTGCCTGCTTTACGCCTCTGCTATGCCTGCCCACGCGCTCTTTAAATTGGCTTTCTATATTCTGAGCAAGCTTAAGGCTATTGCCGATGTAGGCATTTTGGTATAAAGAAAAGAGAATAAGAGATTCGGGGGAATGAGGATCGAACCCTTCGTAGCGTTCTTCATAATCTTCCTCCATCAAAATAACGGAGTTTTCCCTTTTGGCTACTTCAAAATTTCCGGCTGTTTTATGTGGGCCCATTACCCAGGTTTCTGTACCATGTACATCAGATTTGCTGACAGCGTTACAATGAATAGAAATAAAAACGTCAGCATTGTGCTTATTGGCAATATTGGCACGGTCTTCAAGGCCAATAAATGTATCATCCTTTCGGGTGTAGATAACTTCAACGTCGTCCATGTATTTATTGATGATACTCCCTAACGAAAGCGCAACTTTTAGCGCCACGTCCTTCTCCTTAGAGAAACGGCCCAATGTGCCGGAGTCTTTGCCACCGTGGCCAGCATCGATAACCACCTTTTTCACCTTATACTCTTGAATACCAACCGGACTAAATGATGCACAGACAATGACAATTGCAAAACCTAATATCAAAAGAACACTTCGCACAATATTTCGCACAATATTTCGGTTGTTAGCACTTAAAGAAATAACTTTACGCAAAGTTGTAAATTTTTCCGATAAACAGAAAAAACTGGTGTATAAATTAAAATACGCTTCCTTTACTTGTTTTATTTTATTCATCTCGTTACAAGGGTTTGGTCAGGAAATACCTATCTATGTTCAAGATTCTATTCCTATTCCGGAAATATATGACTTTGAACCCATAGACTCCATACAGGTAGATACCGCTCAGGCGGGAATAGACACCACCATAGTGGTACAACCTCAAGGAGACATCAAAACAACGATCAAATACTCTGCCAGAGACTCTATCGTTACCAGCTTCACAGGCAATATCGTGCAGCTTTATGGGGACGCCCAAATTACATACGGCGACATTCAACTGAATGCTGATGAAATAGAAATCAACTGGGAAACTAACCTTCTGACTGCCAATAGCACCACGGATTCATTGGGGAAAAAAGTAGGCGTTCCGGTTTTTAAGGAAGGTTCCGATACCTATGAAACGCAAACCATCACCTACAACCTGAAATCACGGAAGGCACTGATATCGGGCATTGTCACACAAAAGGATGAAGGCTATATCCATGGAGAGCGTGTCAAAAAAAATGAGCGGGATGAGCTTTTTATTAGCGCCGCCAAATATACTACCTGTAATCTTGAGCATCCTCACTTTTATATTTCTGCCAAAAAGCTGAAGATGATCCCTGACGACAAGATCGTATCTGGCCCGTTCAATTTGGTCATCAATGACATCCCTACACCTTTATTGTTCCCTTTTGGCATTTTCCCGTCGCCTAGAAAAAGTGCTTCGGGCGTGATCATCCCTACGTATGGAGAGGAAAACCAAAGAGGATTTTTCCTGCGCGATGGTGGTTATTACTTTGATATCAGCGAATATATCAACCTTACCGTGTTAGGAGAAATATACACCAAAGGCGGTAGAGGCTTCAGGTTGATGTCGGATTATAGAAAACGCTATGCGTACAATGGCTCGCTTAACTTTCACTACAACAAACGCCTAAGCGGAAGAGAAGGCGATGACTCTGAGAGCAATGACTTTAGAATACAATGGAGCCACTCGCCGCAGAGCAGGAAAAACAGCCGTTTTTCAGCCTCGGTAAATGCCGCCAGCTCTACTTATAACAACAACAACATTCTGCCTGGCGATGGCAACATCAACACCACCATGAGCTCAAGCATCAACTATAGCCAAACCTTCCCTAATTCCCCGTTCAGCTTGTCGATGAGTGCCCGACACAACCAGAACTTACGCACAGGTGAGGTAAATTTGCTATTTCCTGAATTAAGCTTTAACGTAAACCGTCAGTATCCATTTCAGAATGTAGGCAGAAAGCAAGGGTGGTTGCAGAAAATCAGTGTGGGATATAGCCTGAATGGAAAAAATGAGCTGACCAACAAGGGCGGTAGAACTCCGGGCTTTAGGGTTGCCAACCCCAAAACGGACACCGATACAATCAAGTTTAACTTGGACAACCTTCCGCTCATGTTCAGGCAAGGACAAAATGGATTTAGGCACAATATTCCGATTAGTACTTCCACCAAACTCTTGAAGTTCTTTACTTTAAGCCCCAGTTTCAACTTCAATCAGTTGTTTTACTTCAAGGAACTTGACTACACCTTTGTAGAATCGATGAATGCCATACAAATCGATACCCTCAATAAATTCTCTACGGCATATACCTATGACGTTAGTGCTTCTATCAGCACCAGAATGTACGGCACTTACTTTTTTAAAGGTGGCAACGTGCAAGCTATCAGGCATGTATTGACCCCTTCTGTCAGCTTTGGCTATAGCCCCAATTTTGGAGATTCCAAATATGGCTATTACCAAGAAGTACGGACCGATGCCAATGATCCCACCAGGACACGCATGCTTTCGAGATACGAGGGCTTTGCCTATGGTAGTCCAGCATTGGGAGAAAGGGCATCCATGAGCTTTTCCTTGAACAACAATATAGAAATGAAGGTGCGGGACAAAGAGGCTGCAGACACAGCCAAACAACAGTTCAAAAAAGTAGCCATTCTTGAAAACCTTTCCCTCTCATCGGGATACAATTTTCTTGCTGATTCCTTCAAGCTCTCTACCGTTTCGATGCGCGCCAGGACGCGATTGTTCAACAACAGGTTGGATGTTAGTATCGGTGGAACTCTTGACCCCTATATTTATAGGATTGATAGCATGAATGCTGCCGGAACAGTGATCAGGCAAAGACGTGTAGATGAATTTGCCTGGAATACCGGCAGAGGCATGGGCCAGTTCACCAATGCTTCTTTGGCACTAAGCACCAATTTCAACCCTGCTGCCAGAGACAAGCAAAACGATCGGGTAAATACGGCCGTCCAGGAAGCCACTACTCCTGAAGAGGAAGAGCAGCTAGCCTATATTGCCGCCAACCCCGACTTGTATGTAGAATGGGACGTGCCTTGGAGCTTAAGGGTTTCCTATAACCTGAGCTATAGTAAACGGGGGTATTTGGAAAGCAACATCACCCAGTCATTACAATTTTCTGGGGATGTGAGCCTAACAGAAAAGTGGAAGGTTGGCTTTAGTTCGGGATATGACTTTGTAAGAAACGATCTTACACAAACTAATTTGAATATTCACCGAGATCTTCACTGTTGGGAAATGCGTGTGTCGTGGATCCCATTTGGAAGATTCCAATCATACTCGCTTAACATCAACGTAAAGGCCTCTATATTGCAGGATTTGAAACTGAGCAGAAGAAGGAATTTTGTTTATTAGACATAAGACATAAGACATAAG
>CAYTTV010000030.1:0-28274 GCA_964440915.1 uncultured Roseivirgaceae bacterium | reverse complement strand
CATAAGACATAAGACATAAGATTTTAGATATAAGATTTTGGTTGGGTGAGTAGGCAATAGACAAAGGGAGTTTGAGTGTCTTTCTACTGTTTAAGGCCAAGCTACGCTGGCAATCTAAAATAAAACCTCGATCCTTTTCCAACCTCGCTCTCAACCCCTATGGTGCCTCCATGCCCTTCGATCACTTCTTTGGAAATGGCCAGCCCAAGTCCCAGACTTCCTGTCTTACGCTCGGTCCTTACTTGTACAAATTTATTGAAAATCCTCTCGTGGTCATCTTTTGAAATCCCTGGTCCTTCATCCTTTACTGAAAATTCAACAACCCCATTATCGCTTTTCACTTCCAAAATTATATGGCCACCTTCTTCCGAATAACGAATAGCGTTGTTCAAAAGATTGATGAGGACCCAGGATATCTTTTCTGCATCTACTTTTAGATGAACAATTGAGCTGTCGATATACTTCTGCAAAGCAATGTCCTTTTCCAACAACTGAGCTTGTACCGGTGCAGTGGCATACTCCACCAATAGTTTAGGTTCTACCGGCTTTTTTTCGAGGTGTACATGTCCTGTCTCTACCTTAGAAAGGTCTAGCAACTCGGTTACTATTCGCATCAGCCGCTGCGTTTCTCCTTTCATAGAATTGGCTACCTTCTGTTGCTCTGAATTTAATTTGCCAAACCGGTGGTCCTGTAACAACATCAGGCTCATATTCATAGCGGACAGTGGTGTCTTTAACTCATGAGAAACAGTGGCTATAAAGCTCGTTTTTGCTTCATCAGATTTCTTAAAAAACGTAATGTTCTTTAGCGTGATGATGTACCCAAAAAAAGAGCTGCCATCCGCTTCAACTTGATCATATACCCGTAAGATCTCCTTTGTATAAAACTCTTGGCTTCCATCTTTATGGCTGATTTTGATGAAATTATTCATGCTATTTTCTTCCGACTGTAAACGGTCAGCTTCTGAGTTTTTGATGGATTGCACAAGTTCCCTCATCACATTGCTTTCTATGGCAAGGTCGACAGCCAGCTTACCAACCAAATCATTTTCTGAAACTCTTAGAATTTCGCAAGCGGCTGTATTCACCAAAATTATCTCCATCCTCTCGTTGAAGAGCAAAAGGCCGTCGTTAAGGTTTTGGATCAGGGATTCTATGCGCCTTTTCTGGGCCTTTATTTCAGCTAGGTTGGAAGCCTCATACTCAGAAAGCTTTCCACACAATATCGTAATGGCATTTCCCAAGCCTGATAAATCAGGGGGAAGCTTTGCTTCAAAATGAGGCTGATAATCTCCTTCTGACATACCCATGATCTTTTCGGTAACATCTGTGATAGGTCGAATGATCTTTTGTGGGATTTTATAAATGGCGAACAAGCCAATGAGCATGATTAATACCGTAAAAATAAACACATATACACGGGCATTATAATGCAGTTCTTGAGCTACGATGTTCTTTCTGCTCAGTTCACTGTTATTGAGTTCGTTAAAATTGAGGATAAGTGCCCTCAACATTTCATTGTGCCGTTGTAGTATGGTGAAGTAATATCCCTTTTTATCATCGACACTATCCAATTTGGCTATATAGTCTTTATAGAGCGCAAACTCTGATTTCATGCTGTTAACAATGCTCTCCTCTCCATTTTCAGTTATGCTTTGCTCGCATATCCTCAAGTTATTTTCAAAAACCCTGCTTTCGTTTTTCAGTATTTCTTTAAGAATCTCAACACTATAGTTATTCCCAAGACTTATCCTGGCTAAGATCTGATCCATCTTAGCCGTCGAAACCAATAGCTCCTTCGAGGCTTTTATGGACCTATAGTTGTCTCGCAATACGGCACTAGAGGTGTGGCCTATCCCGTTCAAGAAATAAACAAAAATTCCAGAAAGGATTAAGGTTAATACCAGGATGAATAAAAACCCTAATATGATTTGAGTTTTTATGCGCATAGCAATGCATTAAAATTGAAAAAATATTTTGCTATAATAAATCTCCCCATTCAATATGGGATCTGTTAAAAAACTTATTTGGCCACTCAACAAGTCCAATGGAGTTCATAACATTGGACTGTTGCTCGATTACTCCAAACCGTATTCTTTTACCTTTCTATATAAGGTAGCCAATCCGATGCCAAGCTTTTTGGCTGCCTCAACTTTATTGCCTTCCACCATGACCAGTACCCTATCGATGTGGTTTCTTTCAACACTTTTAAGGTCAATTTCGAAATGCCGATAATCTGCGCCATCTTCATTCACTTGAGGCCTTATTACTTCATCTGGCAGCGTTTCTGGGGAAAGCTCGTTATCTTCAGAGAGAATAACCGCTCGCTCAATAATATTCTTCAGCTCCCGGATATTGCCTCTCCATTCATAATGCTTTAAATAATATAGAAAGTCTGGTGATATCTTTTCTATTGTTTTATTGAGTTTATCTGTATTGGTTTTTACAAAATGCAAAGCCAATAGTTCTATATCATCACGCCGTTGCCTTAGGGGAGGAAGATCAATTGTAAATGTACTCAATCGGTAGTACAAGTCATTCCTAAATTTGTTTTCAGGGTCTAACAAGGTCTTGTTGGTAGCCGCCACAATGCGCACATCAATAGGAATTGGCGTAGTATCGCCCACCCTGTGAATGACACGCATTTCAAGTGCCCGCAAAAGCTTGGCTTGCAGATCGCCGTTCATCTCCCCTAGCTCATCTAAAAAAATAGTGCCCCTATCGGCTACTTCAAAATATCCTTTTTTGTCTGTATTGGCCCCTGTAAAAGCGCCCTTCTTATGCCCAAACAATTCTGACTCCTGTAGGTCTTTAGGAATCGCCGCACAATTAATCGGGATGAATGGGCCCTTTCTCCTGCGGCTGGCTAGATGAATAGCTTCTGCCAACAACTCCTTCCCTGTGCCCGTCTCTCCTACCAAAAGCACGGTCGTATCGGTTACTGCTACCTTCTTGGCCAGTTCTATCATCTTATGTACCGCCTGAGACTTGCCTATGATCTTGGCAAAATTCGACTTTGATTCTAACCGGTGTTCGAGCTCTTGCAGTTGTCGGTTCAATGCAGCTTTTTCTACTGCTTTCATCACCACTAGCGGCAGCTTTTCGTCACCATCCCCTTTTGTGAGGTAGTCGAATGCCCCTAACTTCATGGCTTTCACACCGTCTTTTACATTGCCAAACGCCGTAAGCACAATGACTTCCACCATGGGAAAATTTGATTTTATCTCCTTGGTAAAAGCAATACCGTTTAAATCAGGCAGCATCACATCAGTAATAACCAGATATACATCTTCAATGCGCAAAATCTCCCTGGCTCCTGCTACATCACCAGAAGTCAATACTTTGAAACCTTCTAGGCTCAATATCTTTGACAGCAGTTCCCTAAGGTTTGTTTCGTCTTCTACAATAAGTATTTTCTTTCCCGTTATTTCCATCTATGAGGTGATTCGATTTGCCATTGCTAAACGACGATAATGCCTAATTGTAAAATTAATATTATTTATCACAAATAGCTCAATCTACTTTAATATCAAAAATTAGTTAACTTAACCTTGTATAGGAAGCTGGAAATGGCTAGCATGGGGTAGGAAGTGCCCACATAATTTTGAATTAAGGAGGCTGGTTTTGAATTAAGAAAAATATAAAGCGGAACTTTATTCATTATTTTGTTAGAAATTAAAAACAACTTTAGGGCATCGTAAAACGTCAATATTAAGAATAAAAAAAGTAATCGGTTATGAGTTTAAAAATCGGCACTAAGGCCCCTGACTTTACGCTCCCTTCAACAAAAGGCAGCTTTACCTTATCAAAAGATTGTGCTGAAAAAGCATGTGTCCTGTATTTTTATCCTAAAGACTTCACAAGCGTTTGCACAAAAGAGGCTTGCTCATTCGAGGCAGAATTTTCACGTTTTCAAAACATGGATATTGATATATTTGGGATAAGCAGGGACACCATAGAAACACACCAAAAGTTTAAAGAAGCTTATAATCTGCCATTTCACCTGCTGTCCGACCTTCAAGGTGAAGTAGCTAAAAAGTACAAAGCCAATATTCCCTTTATTGGGCTTACAAAAAGAGTGACCTATTTATTGGATAAGGATCATGTCATCATTGGCGTTTACAGCCGATTGCTACAAGATCAGGAGCATGTAAATGCCATGCTCGAACGGGCCAAAACACTGTGTTAATTGGCAATGGATATTGACAACCTAATATTGGAAGCATTAGCGCAGGATTTTACCATCCTTCATTTCCAGCTTCCTATCGGCCATTCCAGCTAATTCTTCATTATGGGTCACAATCACGAAAGTCTGACCCAGTTCATCTCTTAGCCTAAAGAAAAGCTTATGCAGCTCTTCGGCATTTTTAGAGTCGAGATTGCCGCTAGGTTCATCAGCAAAAACGATAGCAGGATTATTGATCAATGCGCGGGCAACTGCAGTCCTTTGTTGCTCTCCTCCTGACATTTGAGATGGCTTATGTCCCTTTCTGCTGGATATTCCCAGCAGTTCCATGAGCTCTTGAGCTCTCTTATTCACTTCTTCAGTTTTTCGCCTACCGATGTAAGCTGGCATGCAAACATTTTCCCAGGCTGTAAATTCTGGAAGCAAGTTATGAAACTGGAAAATAAAGCCTATGTGACTGTTTCTAAACCTCGCCAAATCATTGCTTTTTAAGTCACTAAACCGTTCGCCCTTCAGCAGCACCTCACCACTAGCGGGCTGGTCCAATGTTCCCAAAATATGGAGCAACGTACTTTTTCCAGCTCCGGAAGCACCTACAATCGATACCACCTCTTTTTCCTTTATTACCAGATCGATTCCTTTCAGAACCTGTAATGTCCCAAAAGACTTTGTAAGTTGACGTGCTTCAAGCATAAAACAAGAGTGAGCTTGGTGACTTAATTTTAAGCAAACATAACAAAAATCTTGCTACTTTATTCCGATTTAACAAGATCGTCCTGCCACTTCCTAAGTATCTATTGATAATCAAACTTCAATTTTATTGAAAAACTCACTTGTTCAAATTATACCCTAAAAGGTTAGTTGAAAAACAAAGCCTGTATAAGTATATTTACTGCAAACAGCCTGATTTGAAAAATTTACTGTGGATATTTTTCTTTGCAAGCCTATGCCTAATTGCGACCATCACAAAAGGGCAAACTCCCATAGGAGCCAATACACCATTGCCACAGCAAGAAAACCAAACCATAATTATCAAATTAAAAGAAGGCGTCTCCCCTGAAGTATTACAAAACGCCCTGCAACCACCTCTGCATGGCAAAACGGCACCTAGGGAAGCCGCCAATCTTCGGCAAGCACAAAGCTCGACGTTTTCCATACACAAAAAGCATTTCGATGACATAGAATCAAGCTTTGGGCTGGACAGGATCTACACCATAACATTAGCAGCAGGTACAGATATCACGGCGCTTTTGCGGGCACTGGAAAAGGAAGCTTTTATAGAGTATGCTGAAACTCCTCCTCAGATGCAACTGCTTTATGTGCCCAATGACCCATTGGCTAATCCCAACGAAAATTTTCAGGATAATTTGAAAGTAGTAAAAGCGTATGAAGCCTGGGAAATAGAACGCGGAGACAGTACCATGATCATTGGCATACTTGATACTGGTGTGAACATGGACCATGAAGACTTGAAGAACAATATATATCGCAATCCAGCAGATCCTATCAATGGCTTTGACGATGATGGAGACGGTTATATTGACAATTATATGGGATGGGATTTTGCATATGGTGACAATGACCCAAATGACACCAATGGCCATGGCACACAGGTAGCCGGGATTGCAGCCGCAAGAACAAACAACGGCGTGGGGATAGCGGGCATCGCATTCCACACGAAATTTATGCCGCTTAAAGTCTTTGATGACAACAATACTTTTCGGGGAGGCTATGAGGCTATTTTATATGCGGCTAAGAAGGGTTGTAAGGTCATCAACCTTTCATGGGGAAATGCAGGTGAATACTCGAAGTATGCAGATGACATTATCAAAACTGTAATACTTGATATGGATGTAGTGGTTGTGGCAGCAGCAGGTAACTCCAACAAAAACGAAGAATACTATCCTGCCTCTTATGAATATGTGCTTTCGGTAGCCAATACCACGAAGGATGACAAAAAAGCTGAAGGCTCGACCTTTAGCCCCTATATAGGCATTGCCGCCCCAGGCTTTGACATCGTGACTACGTCAGGCAATGCGTATGGCTCTTCGTTCGGCACTTCTATGGCAAGCCCAACCGTAGCGGGAGCTGCTGCTCTGGTAAGGGCCAGGCACCCCCATTTGAATGCCATGCAGGTAACGGAAAGACTACGGGCCACAGCGGATAACATATACCATATCGCTGACAATCATCAATACAAAGAACTCTTAGGAAAAGGCCGGCTCAATATTTTGAAAGCACTAGAAGATGCTTCTGCAAAAGCCGTTCGATTTAGAGAAATGCACTATTCCAATGCTTTGGGTTCCTATGCGTTTTCTAGTGACACGGTGACCATCATGGGACAGATTATTAATTATCTAGATCCAGTAGAAAATTTAAAAGTCACACTCTCTACCGCTTCACCATATGTTACCCTTATAGATTCTACTTTTCATGCTCATTCCATGTCTACACTCCAGGAACAAGAAGCGGGATTCCGTGTATTCCTGAAATCGAATCTGCCTATTGGAGAGAAGATCCGATTCCGGCTTGGATATTCTGGGGACGACTATGACGACTATCAATATTTTGATATTAAAACTAACCCTGGATATTTTACCATAGACAATGGCCAGATGGCCATGACAATCGGTGACAATGGAAACTTGGGCTATCATACAGACCCACATGCTAGGGGTAATGGCATCTTGTACATGAATGACGACAGCTCAACCCCTTTGCTCAAGTACGCTAGTGTTCTCATCAGTGATAACAACGAAAGCGTATTGGACAATATGTACAACAATTATTTCCCTCCCATAAGGGAAAAAGATTTTCAGGTAACAAGACGATTAAGAATAGTAGAAGACAATAATGACTTCATAAAAGCTGCTTCTGGATTTACCGATAAAGCCACGCTTTCTGATGAAGGCCTTTCCATTGCCCAGTTTTTATCAGCCTATAAAGCTGCTGGCACCAACCACAGCCTATTTTTGGACTATGAGATCACCAATAACAGTCAAAGCACCATAGATACACTGCGTATTGGCCTCTACACGGATTGGGACATCATGGAAGCAAACTACAATAATGCTAACTATGACTTCAACTATCGCTTGGCGTACGCTTTCCACTCCGAAAGCCAGACTTACGCAGGAGTTGCTTTGTTATCTCATCAAGATGTTGTTTATCAGTCCATTGCTTTATATGACGCACAAAATAATTTTATATTTGGCAATACTATTTCTGAAAAAGAAAAATTATCTCTTCTTGTAAAGAATGATGAACGGTTAGAAACAGGTCCAGCAAATATCGCCACAACCCTTACTGCCGTTCAGTATAATCTTAAGGAGCGAGAAACTGCCACCATAAGTTATGCGATTACTGCCGGAAAAAGTCTGGAAGAGTTGCATGAGAACATTGCAGAGGCATTGTTTATAAAAAAACCCTTTATACAACTTCCTGCCGTTTCCTTTTGCCCTGAAGAGGAAATTATAATTAATCCCGGATTAGGAAACGTACATTTTTATGCGGATTCACTATTCACAACGCTTTTAGGGCATGGCACTTCCTTGTCAATGCAAGATGCTTCAAAAGATTTTCCTATATACATAAAAAAGGAAAAAGGATGGTCAGCCGAAAAGTACCGTCTCCAAGTTCATCTTGTCCAACTGAAAGCATATTTTGAATTAGACGACAATGAAATCATACTTGCTCATGGTGTCGCTAAGATCAGTCCTTATAATAAGAGTACTTGCGAGTCGTATTGGGAATGGTATATTAACGACTCTATCGTCAGCTACGGCGACAATCCTATCTTACAGTTTGACAAACGAGGGGATTATGTTATAAAGTTAAAGGTGACAAATGACAAAGGTATATCCTATACCTTTTCAAGAAACCTCCATATTGATAAGATTACTGGCATCGCAGAGTATCCAGAGACTGACATAGAAGTTTATCCGAATCCTGCAACGGGAACCCTTTACATCAAACTTCCCTCAGGCAAGCATGCTACTTTAATTCTAACAGACCAAGCTGGAAGAAGTTTGATCAAAAAGCACACAATGGCTTCAGCAGAGCCTAATATGATTGACGTACGAAGTATTCGACCTGGTTTGTATATACTTCAAATTAGAATAAATGGGCAACTCTACGTCCGCAAAGTGTTGATTGGATAAATAAGAAACGGAAGTAGGCAGCTTTTCCTATAAGCTGCCTACTTCCGTTCAATTATATTGATATATCTATATTTCCTTATGCAGGAAAATTCTTATTCAAGCTATCTAGCCACTGTCCATATGTATCTTCGTACACGCCTTTCAATTTAGGATCGGGCTCTATGACATCCAACCGCTCAAGTCCTGCAAAAGCTTCGTCAAATCCAGAATAAATTCCAGTCCCGACGCCTGCACCTCTTGCTGCACCTTGTGCACCATCTGTATTATACAGTTCAACTGTAGTTCCAGTCATGTTTGCGAAAGCTTCTCTAAATACTGGGCTGAAAAACATATTACCATAACCTGCTTTTACTGTATTAGGCTTCATTCCCATGTCTTTCATAATATTGAAACCATACGCAAGAGAGCTCACAATTCCTTCTTGCCCAGCTCTTAGTAAATGTCGAACATTGTGTCTGTTGAAATTGAGGTTGAAAAGTTGCGCCCCTAAATCTTTGTTTTCCAATATCCGCTCAGCACCATTGCCAAAAGGAACAAATACCAGCCCATCAGAACCTATGGGTGCTTCAGCGGCAAGGGCATTCATCTTGTCGTAGTCAAAAACTCCATGACCTATGTTATGCTTAAGCCAGCTGTTTAAAATCCCCGTCCCATTCACACAAAGCAAGACACCATACCGTGGATCCTCTATGGAGTGGTTCACGTGAACGAAAGTGTTAACCCTTGATTGGGGATCATATGAAGGAGTGGATAATATGCCATAAATCACGCCTGAAGTTCCAGCAGTAGCACCAATCTCTCCTGGTCGCAATACATTGAGAGAGAAGGCGTTGTTAGGCTGATCACCTGCTCGATAAGCCACCTTTATTCCAGGACGAAGCCCTAATTCTTGAGCAGCTTGAGCATTTACTTCACCATGTACAGAAAACACCGGCACAACATCAGGAAGCAAGTTTCTATCAATACCATAATGCTCTAATAGCGAATCGGCTATCTTATTTTCCTTTGAATTCCAGTAGATACCTTCTGACAATCCTGAAAACGTGGTTTGGATTTCACCTGTAAGCTTCATGGCTAAGTATTCACCAGGTAGCATCGACTTGTATACTTTCTCATATACATGGGGCTCATTGTCCTTCACCCATTTTAATTTGGAGGCAGTAAAATTCCCAGGCGAGTTTAAGAAGTTGCTTAAGCAATAATCTGCACCTAGCGCATTAAAAGCTTCATTTCCTATATTCACTGCTCTACTATCGCACCAGATTATGGATGGACGAAGCACATTTTGCTCCTTATCCACCAGCACTAGGCCATGCATTTGGTAAGCGATACCGATCCCTTCTATCCTATTTACATCTATGTTGCCAGACGACAATATTTCTTGGGTGGCCATTTTCGCATTCTCCCACCACATCTCCGGATCTTGTTCTGCCCATCCAGATTTCAATGAATTAATTGCCATTTCTGTTTTTGGATAAGTAGCAGAAGCCACAACGGATCCGCTAGCAGCATCCAATAAGGTAGCTTTTATAGAGGAACTACCTAAATCATACCCCAATAAGTATTTGCTCATTTGTTTTAGTGTCTTTCGTTTATGTCACAATCTATTTCAAATATACATCATAGAAGATAGTGATTTTGAACCACCTCCTCTATTGGCACATAAAATTGTGCTTTCTTGGTGAATTATGCAACCATGCTAAAGTTTTATGCCTACTTGGATAAGCTATTGATCCAACTGGCGATCTTCAGCACTTCATCCCTAGGTACTTGTGGCATTGGTGGCATTGGCGTAGCATAGCCTGGCCAGTTTTCTGGCTGTGGATTATAGATAAGCGCTAACATTTGCTCGTTGGTGTATTTGCGTTGGGCTATTTCCGTAAATGACGGCCCCACCTGCCGAGAATTTGTGTTATGACATGCCAAACAGGTGTTTTTTGCCAAAAGAGGTTTGATATCTTCATAAGTCAATGCGGCTTCCACAGGTTTGGCTGCTTTGGCTGGAGTACTTTTCCGTACTGTTTTTACCGAAGTTGATTTTTTCTCTTCCGCAGCTTTTTTCTTCGCTTCTTCCACCGAATTGTAAGTGCTCACTTCTCCCATGGTGAGTTTTTTCCCCTCTGGAATATTGTTAAGTGTATAATAAGCCGACGGATGCACCAGCGAATAATAGTCATCTTTAGAACGAATTCCGTCTAGCGATAGATGATGAATGTAACCGAGCCTTAAGTTATCAACAACTATTCTCGCTGACATTCCATCCTCAGCTACCTGAACCCCCTTTACAGCACTTGTTTCCTGATTTACTGTAGGGCTTCCATAAACAGGATGATACTTATACGTAAAACTCTCAACTTTATAGGAAGCGATATCTTCTGCTGATTTCTGATCTAAAGGTCTAGTAAATTCTATTTCAAAACCATCGGGTCGTGCACGTACCGTTCTCATCTCAAACGGGATATGCTTATTCCAAACTAATCTTTGAAGCCCCTCATTGGCATCACCCGCTGATCCCCAGCCTCTATTGGTTTCTCCTACAAATAAAGACCCATCCTTGGCCCAAGCCATGCGCAACACACCTGACCTGAAGCCGCTCCGGAAGTCAAATGCAACCCCTTGATATTCTCCATTTACCTTCTCCAAATCTACCCGCATGATCTTGCTTTGGCCCTGGTCGCCTATCAGGATTTGTCCGCCAAATGGCCCGAAAGTTCCTTGAGGTATCTTCAATATCTCAGAATTGGAAATGCCTAAAACCCCATGAGGAAGCCACACAGCAGGCGTCCTGACTTCGGGAAAGCTTTCTCTCATATCATACCAAGTGACAATGTCCTCGTTTATGATATTTTCTGGTTTAACATACAGATTGTTTTCATCCTTTTCTATCCTAGGGTCTACCTTCTTGTAAATATCCTCTTGGGTTAATGTCAGAGGTGAGCCTGGCAACCCTGTCCATCGCAATCCAGCAGGATGTCCAGTAAAAACACCCTTTTCAACATGCCATATCCCACCAGACCCAATCCAGTCTCCTTGATTATCACTATAGAACAACTCTCCATCTATCATCCCTAAACCAGCAGGAGAGCGCAAACCTGTAGCCCAAGGTTCCATTTCTCCTTCTTCTGTTATTTTCATCATCCATCCCCTCCATGGCACTTTGCTTTCTCCAAACCACCAATCTTGTTCACCAAAGGCTATATTGGCCGATACGAAAAATGAACCGTCTGGTGCAATCTTGGGCCCAAAACTATATTCATGATAATGTCCAGAAACGGGCCAAGCGTAAATCGTCTCAAAGACATCGGCCTTTCCATCCATATCGGTATCTATCAATTTCGTGAGCTCTCCTCTTTGTGCGCAATAGAAGGCACCATCTTTATATACCAGCCCCAAGACCTCATGAAGGCCAGAAGCGAATTTCCTAAAATAAGGTCTGGCACTCGTCGGGTTTTCAACTATATATATATCGCCTCTTCGGGTTGCCACACCTAGGTTGCCATTAGGCATAACGGCTAAGCCGCCGACTTCCAATAGCGTACCTTCAGGAGCAGCTACTTTCAAGATTCGGAAAAAGTCTTCCTCTTGGGGTGACTCCTGCGCCAAAGATGTATGATTGAAGTTTAATACCAACCCTACTATTAGGGCCAAAGTGTACATTAAACGGATATTGTTATTCTTCATCTTTTTACTTTTAACATCAAGATCTTGATGAAACTATTGCTTATTTGTCATTGACCAATCATTTACCTGGCCATTAAAAATCATTTTTGTACTAGAAAAGGATCGAATAAGTGATGGTGCCTTTTACTGGAACTATTAGCTCTTTTCTACCTTCCACACTGCGAATTACAGGTTTAGCGCCTGCTGTTTCGTCCAGTCTTAGATAATATTCATTGTCATTAATTACATACAGGCCTTTTTGCAACTCATATATATTATCGCCCTCTACCAATCGCATGTAAAGTCCGTCTGACGGGGTACTTACCTGGATGGATCTTCCCACACCTTTTCCATCCTCTATTACATTTATAGCATCCTCAATGTTGACCCCATGCTGCTTATATAAGAAAACAGGATTGTTATCGTGATCTAAACGATACCCTTTGGGCCTAAAGCCGCTTCCTGTAGTGTCGCTTATCCAAGGGGAATTCTCAGTGGCCAGCTTTGCTAAGAACAATTGTGGATTTTCTGTAAAATGCTGCACAGAACCTTCTGGTCGTGAAGAGCCGTCTCCTCTATCGTGCCACATAGGCGTCGCATTTAAGAAATCACCCCTCCACACTTGCACGAGTGCGCCATGATCCAAATCATAGGTGTAATGTATACCATGCCTGCTTCCGATCGAAATTGCATGGGTAACCCTATGCCCTCCAGGCAAATCCATAAAGCTTCTCAGCACTGGTGTATCTTCTGCACTTACCAAGATAGGGTCTTGAGATGAACCTTGTTGCATTTCATCTATGTCGCTTATTAGGTGATACCTGATTCCCGGACCGGAGACGGAAAGTCCTATTGCCGGAGGAGCCCAATCATTAAACTTAGAATATATTAACACGATCGGGAATTCTCCTGTATTCAAATTAACCTTCCCGCTTCTCCTATTTCCCCTGCCTTCTTGATTAATTATAATTTCTTCTCCTATTTGAAGCAGGCCCGTTCCCCCATTTGTATATAAAGAAAAGTCATATTCTCCTGGTTCATTTATTTCCAATACGCCATCATAACGAACCAAGAACTTTAACGGACGTGATTTGATATTTGATGTCAATGTCATCAAGCTTCCCGCTGCTTCTGGAGGAAGGCTATCATAAGCAGGCTCTGTATCGAACTTACCGTTGTAAATACGATATACAATGTCTTTTAGTACAGGCCGCTCACTATCATAATGGGTTACCTTAATATTGCGGAATGCTACAGCACCATGATCTCCTTGGATACGCAGCGGCCCTTTTGCTACTTCGTTATGGCCCATCGCGCCACGTGTTGGTCCAAAAAGTTCAACGTCTTCCTGAATCACAACGCCATTTAACTGAGCCTTAATGATCCTGGCATTTTCTATTTTATTACCACTTTTATCAAATCGAGGAGCTTTGAAGGAAATTTCAAGGCGTTGCCATAATCCAGGCGCCCTTCCGACATTCTGTCGAGGGGCATAGCCTTGATAGCCTTTTTGTCCCTTTGGCCGTTGTTCGTCCCACCTTTCATATATCCCGCCATTAGAGGCTGACGTGGCAACATTTTCGCCCCAACTGTCCATCAACTGCACCTCATACATACCTTGTAAATAAATGCCGGAATTGCCACTTTTGGACATCATATATTCTAACGACAAGTCTATATCGCCATGCTCCCAAGAAGTAAACAAGTCTACTCCCTTTCGCTTTTTGGTAGGCTGATTCACCAAAATACCACTGCCTGGGGTAGTTTTCAGCACATTGTCCTTTTTCAAATCCGCTTGCACATCTCCTTCAACAGACCAACTAGGCCCTGGATTGTCAAAGGAAGAAAGGTCTTGGAGCGGAATAACTTGGCCTCGCAAGTTGGAAGCGGTGAATAGTAAACCTAAAAGCAACACCAAAATGGCTCGATGCAGTTTAGGAAAAGGAATAACTTTACAGGAATTCATAAAATTTACAAGTATAAATAACTTATTATAAAAGAGAAGGATTCTATTTAATTTTAACCGCATTTGCGCCTAATTCATTTTAACCTTCATTGCAATCTAGGCTTAGATCGCAATGAAAGCTCAATATATCGCATTTTTTGTCATGATAAAACCGATCCTCCACATTTCTGCAACAAGGTAGTATATTCCGTTCGGTCGGCTAGAAAATAGTGGGTGATTTTAGCTTCTGGGAGAAAAAATAAGGGCCGACTATGAGACGACCCTTATTGATAGGTTATTTGCGTTATAGTGCATTACCACTACAGCTTATTACTGAACAAAATCCATACCAAAATCGCGTTTCTAACGAGAAATGGCCATTAAAAGATCTTGTTGCGTAATAATATGTACTTCGTTCTTTTCATCTCTCACCAGAAGAGCCTTATTATCCTTGTTCATGAGTGAAGAGAGCACATCCACTGTGTTGTCCAGCCCTACAAATTGAAATGGTGCCTCCATTACTTCCTTTACAGCACTGTGCTTTAATTCCGGGCTCTCAATCAGCATATTGAGTATTTTAGAATCGGTAACGCTACCCACAAATTGGTCTTTGTCAACCACAGGGAGTTGAGATACGCCCAAGGCATTAAATTTGGCAATAGCATCACCAATTGTATCCCCAACGGCAATAGTTTCTAAGCTACTGGCTCCATTTCTCTTGTTGATAATATCTCTTGCACTAGAAAAATTAGCATCGCCCAGATAACCGTGATTTTTCATCCATGTATCATTGTAAATTTTTCCTAGGTACCGTGTACCGTGGTCTGGAAGGATGATCACCATAACATCTTCTTCTTTTAGATGTTGACGGGCATATTCCAATGCTCCAACGACAGCAGATCCGCATGACCACCCTACAAAAAGGCCTTCTTCCCGTGCCAGTCTTCTGGTCATTACCGCGGCATCCTTATCCGTCACTTTTATGAATAAATCGATAAGGTCAAAGTCTACGTTCTTGGGCAAAATATCTTCTCCAATACCCTCGGTCAGATAAGGATAGATCTCATTCTCATCGAATATGCCTGTTTCTTTGTATTTCTTAAATACTGAACCATAGCTATCTACGCCCACCGTTATTAAATTAGGGTTCTGCTCTTTCAAAAATTTGGCTGTTCCGCACATGGAGCCGCCTGTGCCCACCCCCGCTACATAATGGGTTACTTTCCCTTCTGTTTGTTCCCAGATTTCAGGGCCAGTAGTCTCATAATGTGCTTGTGAATTGGACAAATTATCGTACTGGTTGGGATATATTGAATTAGGAATGTCCTCGTTCAGCTTCTTTGCGACTGAGTAGTAAGAACGTGGATCGTCTGGCGTCACATTTGTAGGGCACACGATTACCTCTGCTCCCATTGCCCTCAACACATCAATTTTCTCCTGAGACTGCTTATCCGATAGCGTAAATATGCACTTATAACCTTTGGCAATGGCCACAAGGGCAAGTCCCATACCGGTGTTTCCTGAAGTGCCTTCTATGATGGTACCACCTGGCTTTAGCTTTCCAGCCTTTTCGGCATCTTCAATCATCTTTAAGGCCATCCTGTCTTTCATAGAATTACCAGGATTGAAATATTCTACCTTGGCCAGCACGGTTCCCTTTATTCCCTTGGTAACACTATTCAATTTCACCATAGGAGTATTGCCTATAGCCTCAATAATAGAATTATAATACATGATATCGGATTTTAATCTTCAATTAGAAATTTGTGAACAAAAATAGAAAGATAAACGATGAGACAAAACGAGTTGTCCCAATTGAGCATATTCTTAACTTTTCAAACACATTCTACGGAAAAATCGTTTACCGTGTTCACCATTGCCCAATATAAACATCAATCACAAAAAGCCATGAACGAATTTCAAAACTATATCGACCCGCTGACTAAAAAGCTGAGAGAATTGGAAAAGGAAGGTTTTAATGACCAATATATCTTTCACAACAACCAATTGCGGTCTGCCAGCTCCCAACAAACCTATGGTAAAGATGACATCAAGATTGTGCAAGAGTACCGATTCGAAGGAATAAGTAACCCTTCCGACATGTCTATTCTATACGCAGTCCAAGGCTCTGATGGTAGCAAAGGAACAATTGTGGATGCATATGGCACTTATGCAGACGATGACTTGGAGAATTTTTTAAAGAAAGTAGCGGACACCAGTAAGGATCAATTGTAATAATTCAATTGTACAATATTGTCCACATAACTGGTCAATGACTGACCAGTTGTGGACATAATATTCACAGCATATAGGGCATCATGTTTACTATTGGAAACCAGAGATTATTCAAAGCTAAAGTCCTATCCATAATTTAATATCCATATGGCATTGAATTATGAAGACAATAATCTCCTAACCTTGAGGGACTTCCTTGTGAGTACTCACCGAAATCCTGTTCCATGCATTAATGGTAACCACCGCCATGATGATCTGTGCTATATAGTTTTCATCAAATAATTGCTTTGCTCTATTATAAGTTTCATTTGTCAAACCTTTACGATGAATTAAGGTCACTTCCTCTGTAATAGCCAATAACACTTTCTCTTCCTCTGTAAATAGATCAGTTTCTTTCCATGCATTTAGCAAAAAGATACGCTGATTTGTTTCTCCACTCTTAAGGGCATCTTTAGTATGCATGTCTATACAAAAAGCGCAACCATTAATCTGAGACGCCCTTATTTTAATTAGCTCCTTGTGTGTTTTACTGAGCTGACTTGTTCCTAAATAACTTTCAAGTCCGATCATGGCTTTATAAGCCCCTGGCTCGATCTCGTCAATTTTAATTCTCTTTTCCATATGAATTGTTTTTATCGTTGGGCAAAATATAAATTAAAGTTAGCAAAAAACTAATCCTCCTGTGTGAGGCAGCCACCGGGTCTTTAAAGGGATCAACGAATCTTCAATGTTTCGGTGGGTAAATTTCACCTGTCTAAGATTCCTGAAAACAAATCTTATCCATGTGTGCAACCTTTAGCAATAAGTGTGCATCTTCAATTTAGAATCTAGAAATGAAAGTATTTGTGCAAAATTATACCGCCGAACAATTGCTTATAAAAGGGTGCTTGAAAAGGGACCCTAAGTCACAGCGGGCACTCTATGAAAAATTCGCCGGGAAAATGTATGCGATTTGTTTACGATACATAAAAGACGAGACGGCAGCAGAAGATGTGTTGGTAAAAGGCTTTACAAAAATATTTGAAAAAATAGCTCAATATAAGGGAGAGGGAAGCTTTGAAGGATGGATAAGAAAAATAATGGTAAACGAGTCTTTACAATACAACAGGAAAAATAAGAACATACATCTCAATGTCCATATAGAAACTGCCCATCATGTAATGAATTTTGAGGTGATCGAAAGCCAAATAGCGGCAGAAGACTTGTTGAAAATTATAGGGCAGCTTCCAGACGGTTATAGAACAACCTTCAACTTGTATGCGATAGAAGGTTATTCTCATCAAGAAATAGCCGATATGCTAAACATATCGGTAAATACGTCGAAATCTCAGCTGAGCAGAGCAAGAGCAATGTTAAGAAAAGCAATTATGGACATTTCAGCGGTATCATCAGAAAAAAACACGATAAGCCATGAAGGATAATAAAATCGACAAACTCTTTCAGGAGAAACTGAGCAGCCTGGAGAAGTCTCCTCCATCTATGGCCTGGGACAAAATTGACGCTCAATTGCACAAAGGAAAAACGCCTTTTCTGTTGTGGCACAAGGCAGCCATAATCACTATCTTTTGCCTAAGCGGCACTTTGATCTTCTCCTTGACGAACCGTACACCCCACAAGCAGGAAGTAACCACCACTGCCACAACGAGGGATAGCCTGGGCCAAGTTCATCAAAACATGGTTGATAAAAATAATCATGTTCAAGAAAGAATTGCATCCTTAGATAACAAAGGGATGGCAATCGACTCCTCCACAAACAAAGAGGCGCACATTGGCTCGGGTAAGCGTACAAGCACAATAGCACTCGCTGCTAAAAGCCCTGCAACTAAGCTCTCCAAAGAAAGTGAAGCTGTAACACGAACCCTAAATGTGAAAGCAAACCAAGAGCAGGGCGTCAACCCTATCGATGTACATCCTACGAGTGAGGACTTGCCGAAAGTAGAAGAAGAAGCATTGGCACAGGTAGCAGAGACAAAAAAAGCATCTTTTGTTACCATAGAGTTTAAAGCCGGGAAAAAGGCGCCAGAAGCGGCAAACGTTGCGCATACAGACATGCCTAAAAGCGCATCTCCTTTAAGAAAGCTCACAGAGAAGTTCAAGGAAATAAAGTATACCGACATAGACCTAGGCAATTTGCGGCAAGCAAAGGACGATCTTTTGGCTTTTGATTCAAATCGAGATGATGGCAAAACATCGGAAAAATAGAACATTAAAAGAACACACATCAGCATTCTAAAATCAATCAATCATGAGAAGTTTTTTAATCACAACCGCAACTGTTGTACTAGTCTTGCTTTGCCTTATAGTTCAAGCACAAGAAACTACAACACAAGATACCGTTGTTATAAATTTTGGCAACGAGAGCAAAATCATCATCTACCTCAATGACAAAAGCGATTTGGAGACACTCGTACAATATGATATCAATGCCATGCTGCAAGATCTTCATATAGAAATACAAGAGGGCGAAGGAGAAATAAATTATCTTAAAATAGAAGATAAAAGCGGAGAGCGTTATTTAAACGACACTACTATTGTGATAAACAGCCAGGTCCAAATAACGCATCATAAGGAAAATTTAGAAGATGAAATAACGGTGGATAATGATACTGAAGGGAATAATGCTCAGGAAAAAGAAAAAAAACGGTCTAGAAGCCAGCATATGTTTAATGTTGAAGTAGGGCTAAACAATTACTTTGAAGATGGCAATCTAGGAGCGGTTAATTCTGAAGATTATGCTGTTAAGCCATTTGGCTCTTGGTATGTAGGCCTTACCTCAAAAATGAAGACCCATGTGGCGGGAAAGCTTTTTTTAGAATGGGGAGGCGGTGTAAGTTGGTATAACTTCAAAATGGAAAATACCGATATAAGGATTATCAAAGAAGAAGAAAGTGTTGTTTTTCAGGAAAGCCAAGCGGATATAAAAGGCATAAAAAGTAAGCTAACGGCCACATACATTAACATTTCTTTCATCCCGCTCCTTGATTTTGGCAAAAACAGAAAAAAAGATTCCGCTAACTTTTTAGGAGATTTTGGCCATTATAAGAAAAAAGGGTTCAGGGTTGGCTTTGGTCCTTATGTCGGATATCGTTTGGATAGTTATGCAAAATACAAGTTTGAAGAAAACGACAAAGTAAAAAAGGATAGGGACAAGAACTCATTTTATTTAAATAATCTCCGATACGGCCTACGCCTTCAAATGGGTTACAAAGGACTGGATGTGTTTGCTCAATATGATCTTAACCCCCTATTTAGAACCAATCATGGCCCTGAGTTAAATGCTTTTAGCTTTGGTATAATACTCTAGAAAAAATTATAAAGTCTCAACCCAAACGACCTGTGCTAACTTGTACAGGTCGTTTACATCCTCGCTCGCTTACGGTTTTCTCTGCTGTCTATTGCCAATTTCTTATAGTTAGGCTTGTAAATGCTCTACTGCTCGTTATTGCGAAATTTTTCATCTTTTGGGGATGAAAAACTGTAGCAATCTCTGTTCTGGCGTTCCATCGTTTAGGTTTGAGATTGCTTCACTTCTAGATCGATCCTGCCATACCAGGTTTCCGATCATTACTGCCCTGCCACTACATTACCGTCAATATGAACCACCGTTACGGATGACGATCCTCCAACGGTTACAGCATTGTCTACCAAGTAGTCGGTGTCTCATGCAACACGGGGGACGTACCACAAGAGAGCTGTATTTTTCTCACCTACTGCCTATTGCTTGTCTTTAGTCTAACATCTGAAATCTGGTATCTTAGGTACTCCCATTGGTACATTCGCACAATAGAACGTATCTTTGTTTCCATTTTTATCAAGAATTTGATATATTATGCAAACTCTTTCCTAAGATATCTTCGAAGGCCATATATGTCCCTATTAAATTCTTCCAAGCACTTTGCCTTATCTTGCCTTAAGAAGGAGATATTCCTGTTTTTCATGATGACCATTAGTTTTCATGGCCTTGCGCAACTAAGTGACTCCCGAAAGCCAGAGATCTATCAGTTTAAGAACATCAACAAAATTCCTTACTATGTCGACAATAAGCGCCTAAAAGAAATACTGAAGTTTGACAGGAGCCAAGATTGGGAAAAACAATATGAATTATTAAAAGTCTATGTGAGCAATTTTGGCATTGAGAACTTCCATAAAGACACTTTCTTGCTGTGGCGGCTTGCCAAATTAAGTGAGCTTTTAGGAAAAATGGACGAAGCAAAGGAGCTATACAGATTGGTCTTGAAACACCACCGACAAGAATCCGACTTACGGAAAATAGAACTGCATTATGACTCTCTTACCGTCAACGATAAGGAATATTACGTTCCTTTAGAATATTATTATGAGCTCATTTCATATCGGGAGCAGGTAGACACATTACGGCCGCCAAGGGGAGTAAAACTCAATATGGGCAACACAATCAATTCTGCCTATAGCGACTACGGTCCCACATTAAATGTGAACAACGACATTCTTATTTTTACTTCAAAAAGAAATTCCAGGACCATAGGTTTTGAGAAAGTAGAAAACGAAGACATTTTTTACAGTCAAGGGTATGACGGCTTTTGGGACGAAGCCCAAGAACTCAAAGCAATCAACACCCGATACAACGAAGGCTCTGCAACCATAAGCAGGGATGGGGCAACCCTATACTTTGCCCGATGTGGCTCTCCAGATGGCCTCGGCAGTTGTGATATATATGTAGCAAAAAAGCAGGCCGATAGTACCTGGGGAGAAATAAAGAACCTTGGACCCAATGTCAACAGCACTTCATGGGATTCACACCCATCGCTGAACCATACAGAAGACACACTGTATTTTGCTTCCGATCGCCTCGATGGATTTGGTTTGTCCGACATTTACTACACCTATAAAACCAAAGACGGTCAGTGGGCAAAAGCGGTAAATGCAGGCCCCACCATCAATACGCGACACAATGAGGTAAGTCCCTTCTTCCATCCTAAATTTCCAGTATTATATTTCAGCTCCAATGGACACCTGCTCAACTTTGGAGAGTTCGACATATACAAATCCTATAATATTGACAATCAGTGGCAAGAGCCTAAAAATATTGGTCCGTATGTAAATGGTACAGGCAGCGAGTTTTACTTTACCATTGACGCACTGTCAAAAATGTTATTTTATGCGCACAATAAGGACAACAATTTGGATGATATGGACCTGTTTTCATTCCCTCTGCCGATGGAAGCGCATCCAGAAGCGATTGCTCGGCTCAGCGGTACAGTCATCGATTCCGTGAGTGGAAGACCTGTAAGTGGCATTGTGTCGATCATCGATCTGGACCAAGGCATTGAGGTCGCGCCCAAGTTTTTACGTCCGGACGGTAGTTTTGAGTTTGATCTACTCGACCACAACAACTATTTGTTGATTATTCAAAGTGATGAATTTTTCAGAATAGAGGAAATATTCTACTTGGATGGTGATATGGAAATTCGCAAATCTGCGCAACCGATTACCAGTAGGCTACAGTTTGCCCGACTAGAATTTGACAACGGCAAGGCCGATCTAAAACCGGAGATGTTTGAAGACCTCGACAAGATCATCGATTTCCTTTTGGACAATCCAGATTTCAAATTAAAGGTTTCCGGCCATACTGACTCCGATGGTCGAGAGGCCTTTAATCTGGAGCTTTCCCAAAAAAGAGCCGAGTCGATTAAGGAATACATCACCTATTTCGGCAACATTGACGAAGAAAGGGTGGCCGCCAAAGGTTATGGCAGTTCACAACCGATCGTAGAGGAGCTTACGGCTGCCGACAAGGCCATGAACAGGAGAGTGGAATTTGAGATCTACAGGCCTGGAAATGATGGAGCAGTGGAAGAAGAAACGCTGCAAGGATGGTGATGTTAGTTGCAGATGTTAGATGTCAGAAGTCAGAAGTCAGACACAAGATTTCAGATATCAGAATGTAAGCATCGACCAAGCCCAGTTATCTTATTGTCACCCAGTAAGAAACTTGATCGGAAAGTGCAGACGGGCAAAAAGTAACTTAGCGTTACTTGAAAAGTTGGCAATAAGCAGTAGGAAGTTGGCAAAAATCAGGAATCTCAAACTTAAGACGTTAGATATTAGACGCCAGACTTTACGAAAAATAGATATAAGAATTAAAATAGGTAAAGAGCAGTTTAGCGTATTTTGTGCAGTTTTATTTGCTTTGCGTGAAACAATTATATTTTCTGGAAAGCAGGCAATAAGCGATTGAGAATTGGAAGAAGAAACAGCAGACAATTAGCAAAGAGAAAGCAGCCCTAAGTTTAAACCGAAGCAACCCTGGGACACGAAAATAGACTGTTGGCAAGCTATAAAGTTGACCAACAGTCTATTCTATAATTCATTCATCCTATCAATATAGACCAGCCAAGATGCTTCTTGGATATCTTAGCTATTAAAAGAAAGTATTAAAAACATCATTGAATATCACGAAGACCATCAAAGCCAACAGAAACACCATACCTATCTTTTGGGCAGTCTCCAAGAATGTGTCGGAAGGCTTCCTACCAGAAATCATTTCATAAGATAAGAATGCAACGTGGCCACCGTCTAATGCCGGAATAGGAATAAAGTTCATAAAAGCTAACCACATCGACAATATGCCGGTCAACTTCCAAAACCATTCCCAATTCCAAGTGCCTCCAAACATTTGAGCAATGCCGATAGGGCCTTTCATCGATTTTGTAGAAATCTCTCCTGAAAACATTTTCCCTAAACCAACCACATTCAAATATAAGGTTTCGAACGCACTGCCTGTGCCTTTCGCTATCGACTGGCCCAAGGGGTATTGTACCTGTTCAAAAGCCAATAGGTTAGTTACATGAAAACCTAACGTGCCTTCTTCACTAACGTTCATATCCAAGGTTTTCTTCGTACTCACAGTGCTCCCCTCCTCTTTTCTTTCTACCTCCAATGCAATCTTTTCCCCTGCATTTTCATCCAATACAGGTTTAAGTTCCTGAAAAAACCTAACAGGCTGGCCTTCAATAGCGGTAATTAAATCCCCTTCTTTCAAACCTCCTTTGTCAGCCTCACTGCCATTTTGAATTTTCCCAACTTTAAAGGGCATGGCTGGTTCAATGAATCGATTTTGAGCCTCCTTGCTGCTCAACTTATCAAAAAATCCAGAAGGAATAGGTAAATCAAGGCGCTCTCCATCTCTTTCTATTGTATAATATCCAGCCCCACTAGTGAGTGCTTCTATGTCCCATATGTCATTTAACTTGCTGATGGAGTTTCCGTTGACAGCCAATATTTTATCGCCTGTTTGAAAACCTATCTCTTCACCTAACTCATGCGCCACAATGCCGTATTTGTTCACTTCTTCAATGGGAATGTAACTTTCACCATAGGAATAAGTAAGGCCAATAAAGATCACGATACCAAGAATCAGGTTCACTATAATTCCCCCCATCATCACGATCAATCGCTGCCAAGCAGGTTTTGAGCGAAACTCATGAGGCTGAGGTTCCTGTTTAAGGTTTTCCGTGTCCAAAGATTCGTCTACCATTCCGGTAATCTTCACAAATCCTCCAAGTGGGATGGCACCTATGGAATATTCTGTTTCTCCATATTTCACCCCAAAAAGCTTCGGCGGGAAGCCTATGGAGAATTGCTCTACACGCATGCCGAAATACTTCGCAGCCAAAAGGTGTCCCAACTCGTGCAGGCCCACTAATATCGATAAGCTCAGTATAATCTGAGCAGTCATCACCAAAGTCTCCATCAATTAATAAGTTCTAAAGTTTTTATTCTCGTTTCTTTGTCTGTTGTTAAATAATCTTCAAAAGTCGGGGCAGCAATATAGGATATCTTAGCCATACAGTTTGCAATGATATCCGACATCTGCAAAAACCCAACCCTACCCTTCAAAAATTCTGCCACAACTATCTCGTTGGCTGCATTGAGTATGCAAGGCATGTTGCCAGCCTTGGCCAACGCATCGTAGGCAAGTTGTAGATTTCTAAAGTTTTCTAAATCGGGTTGTTCAAAATTCAAGGTGCTGAATTTTGAAAAATCGCAACGTGGGAAATCTGATTTGAACCTATAAGGATAACTCAAGGCAAACTGAATGGGAATGCGCATGTCGGGAAGCCCAAGCTGTGCTTTGATAGAACCGTCTTCAAACTGCACCATGGAATGAATAATGGATTCTGGGTGTACAATCACCTCAATCTGGTCCTTTCTTAGCCCAAAAAGCCATTTCGCCTCTATCACTTCCAAACCCTTGTTCATCAAAGTCGCAGAATCTATCGTGATTTTGGCGCCCATGTCCCAATTAGGATGCTTCAATGCTTGCTCTTTGGTTACATGCTGAAGGAATGCTTTGTCTTTTCCTCTAAATGGACCACCTGAAGCCGTCAATATAATTTTTTCGATAGGGTTGTGAAATTCTCCTACAAGGCATTGAAAAATTGCCGAATGCTCAGAGTCTATCGGGTATATATTCACCCCTTTCTCTTCGGCCAATTTTGTAATATAGGCTCCGGCCACAACCAGCGTTTCCTTGTTGGCCAAAGCGATATTCTTCCCACTTTCTATGGCTTTTACCGTGGGCAAGAGTCCCGCACAACCTACCAACGCCGTCAGCACAACATCAATGGTATCCATCTGTACCACCGATGCCAAGGCATTCGTTCCTGCATATACTTTTATGTCTAAGGGATCAAGTGCTGCATGCACTTTTTCGTAATGGGCCTCATTGGCTATAACGACCGCATTAGGCTTGAAAGTCCGGCTTTGAGCAATGAGCAAGTCCACATTGTTTTCGGCAGTAAGCACCTCAACGACAAACTTGTCAGGATGCTGCTGAATCACTTCAAGTGCCTGCGTACCGATGGATCCGGTAGATCCTAGTATTGCAATGTGTCTCTTTTCTTTGTTATCGTCCAATTTGATGTATGCTCAGTAAAATTCAGGATTGCAACAAAATGCACTAATCTGCCAAGTAAGGACGTAGTGCATCAGCAATTTTCCTGTCATTGGCCAATCTGGGCAGTTTATTTTGTCCTCCAAGTTTCCCAATAGATTTCATATAATCACGAAAGGCATTTTCTCGCAACGGAATAACTTTTAAATTGCCCAGAATATTGCCCTGGATAAGGTCATCGTAGTATGTGTTCAGTTTTTGAAGTTGCAAATCTAGCTCATTTTCAAATGCAATCAAATTGTCAGGAAGCCGCGAAAACTCAATATACCACTCATGTAAAGGCAGCCCCTTCGATGGATTTACTTGAGGTGCTACCGTAAACTCAGACACAACTGTTTCTTTATGATTTTTCAAAGTATTTTGCAGCGCTTTCTCTACCTCTTCCCCTATCACGTGCTCCCCAAATGCTGATATAAAATGCTTGATACGGCCTGTCACTATCACCTTATGGGGCTTCAAGCTCACAAACTTTACCGTATCGCCAATCGCATAACCCCACAAGCCAGCATTATTATTGATGATGAGGGCATAATTCACCCCCAAGGCTACGTCGGCAATGCTCAACCGGGTTGGATTTTCATCGAAATATTCATCAACAGGGATAAATTCAAAGAAAATACCTGCATTGATCAACAACAAGAGTCCTGGATCATTTTGCTCATTTTGAAATGCGATAAAGCCTTCAGAAGCAGGATAGGTTTCAATGGAATCTACGCCTTTGCCTATCGCATTGAACAATTTTGCCCTGTACGGCTCGAAGTTTACACCGCCATAAATAAACAAAGAAAAGTTGGGAAAAATATCTTTTATGAGCTTTCCAGTCTTGGCATGTAGTTTATCAAAATACACCTGCACCCATGGGGGAATGCCAGAAATGAGTGTCATGTTTTCATCCAACGTCTCCTCAATAATCTTGTCCACTTTATCTTCCCAGTCCTCTATGCAGTTGGTTTCATAAGTAGGCATTTGGTTTGTTCGCAAATACGCAGGCACGTGGTGGTTCACTATCCCGCTCAAGCGACCTGTAGGCACCTTCCCTTTTAGATCCAGCACTGGACTGCCAGACAAGAAGATAAGCTTGCCATCCAGAAAAGAAGCATTTCCTGTCTCATGCACATAATGCAATATGGCATCGCGTGCACCATTGATGTGATTGGATATAGAAGCTTTTGTAATGGGAATGTACTTAGCGCCGGAAGTTGTGCCGGAAGTTTTGGCAAAATAGATAGGAAGGCCTTTCCAAAGCACGTTTTCTTCTCCTTGAACCACCCGTTCTATATAAGGTCTTAATTCTTCATAATCCCGAATGGGTACATGTTGCTTGAAGTCCTCGTAGTGCTTTATTCGGTCGAACTGATGATCTTTCCCAAATGCCGTATTGGCTGCCTTCTTCACGAGGTTTTCCATCACTTCTTTTTGAACCTCAAAGGGTGAATGGGACCACTTTTTATATTGATTTACCACGTACTTTGCCAGTGGCTTACTAAAAGATGCACGTATTCCCATGGTTGTATAACTTAGGCCCAATAAAAAAGCAGCACGCAACGGAATCTAAAAACCTTGCCTACTGCCATTTGCCAATTCATATTATGTTAAAAATGGTTTCCACCGATATGTGTACTGCTTATACTGCTCTCATTTTCAACCGCTTCTTCAGATCTTCTATAGAGAGCTTGAAACGGGCATCTGTCTCCATCATATCATTTACTGCCTGCACAGCATGAATTACTGTACTATGGTCCCTGCCACCAAAATGAAACCCAATGGATTTTAAGGAGTGGTTGGTGTACTCTTTAGCAAAGTACATGGCCACTTGTCGGGCTATCACCATTTCCTTTTTACGGGTTTTGGCCTTCATGTTTTCTAGCGGCACATCAAAATGTTCGGCTACCGTCTTTTGAATAAAGTCTATGCCTACTTCCGTCTCTATATCGTGCACTATATTTTTAAGCGTTTGCTTGGCCAGCTCCAGGTCTATATCTCTCCTATTCAAAGAAGCATGGGCTATCAACGAGATCAGTACGCCTTCCAGTTCTCGGATATTCGTATCAACGCTGTAGGCCAAATACTCGATCACATTGTCTGGTATATAAATGCCATCAGCCTGCATTTTGTTTTGAATGATGGCTATTCTCGTCTCAAAATCTGGCTGTTGCAAATCTGCCGTAAGCCCCCATTTAAACCTCGATAGCAATCGCTCCTGAAGGCCTTTCAAGTCTCTTGGCGGACAATCGCTTGTCATGATAATCTGCTTGCCTGACTGGTGTAAGTGATTGAAGATATGAAAGAATATTTCCTGTGTTTTTTCCTTGCCTGAAAGGAACTGAACATCATCGATAATCAGGATGTCCACCTGTAGGTAGAAGTTGGTAAACTCCTGCACATTATTGTTCCTTACGGCTTCTATGAATTGATTCGTAAAATATTCAGAAGACACATACAGGACAAATTTATCCGAAAGGTTGTTTTTGATTTCATTGCCTATGGCTTGCACCAAATGTGTTTTCCCCAGCCCTACCCCACCATACAGCATCAAGGGGTTAAAGGAGGTAATGCCCGGCTTTTGTGCAACAGCATATCCTGCCGACCTGGCCAGCCTATTGCAATCTCCTTCAATATAGGTATCAAAAGTATATTGAGGCTTCAAGTGCGATTTTAAGTACAGATCATCTACTGTCTTCAGTGTAAAGGGACTGGTATAATCCTTTCCTTTCTTATCGTCTGTTTTAGTGTTTTTGCCTGCGGGTAAATTGATGGAGTAAGGCCTGTTGACTGCATTTCCTTTATCAACAATTACAGAATACTCTAGCCTGCCACCGTCGCCGAGTTCGGCATCAATGGCGCGGCGTAGCACGCTCACATAGTTTTCTTCCAACCATTCGTAAAAAAATTGGCTGGGAACCTGTATAGTAAGTACCTTATTCTCAAGCTTAATAGGCATGATAGGCACAAACCATGTCTTGAAACTCTGCTCGCCGATACTCTCCTTTATAATGTGGAGACAATTATTCCATACCGTATTACAGTCTGCTTGCATTAGCCAGAAACCAAAAGGATTTATTATCTGAACCTCCCATTTTTGGTGAGGGGGTAACAAAGTTGCTAAAAAATTAACTAACAAAAAAGTCCGTTTTGACTTGACTTTTAGGGAAA
>CAYTTV010000029.1:0-47444 GCA_964440915.1 uncultured Roseivirgaceae bacterium | reverse complement strand
CCATGTTTAAATTCAGCTTCGGTTCTGCTATACAAAATGTCTACCAAAGCAAAAAGCAATTGATTTCTAGGCACTACATCGCCCTGTTGCAACTTGATTACATTTTTGCCAAACTCTTCGGGATTACCGATACCGTATATGCATGAAACAGAAGCCACTACGATCACATCCCTTCTCCCTGTCAACAGGGCAGATGTAGCACTCAGTCTCAGCTTCTCAATTTCTTCATTAATGGAAAGATCCTTCTCAATGTATAGATTGGAGTTAGGGATAAAAGCTTCTGGTTGGTAATAATCGTAATAGGATATGAAATACTCGACGGCATTATCGGGAAAAAACTGTTTGAATTCACCGTAGAGTTGGGCTGCAAGCGTCTTGTTATGGCTGAGCACCAAAGTAGGTCGCTCAACAGCCTGTATGACATTGGCCACAGTAAATGTTTTGCCCGACCCTGTCACTCCCAATAATGTCTGTGCGGGCTCGCCTTCCAAGATCCCATTTACCAATTTTTCAATGGCCTGAGGCTGGTCACCGGTAGGTTTGTATTGTGAAGTGATTTTGAATCCCATATCCCTTGCCAGTTTCTCTGACGGTTATTGTTCTATTGCCACCACAAAATTAAGCCTTTCTCTCCTATCATAAAAATGAGGATAGCATTCTGAAACAATGTCATTCCGTGCAGTGCTACAAAAGATAGGTTGTTCTTTTTTGTTTATGCACCAAAGCAATGAAGCCCTCTAGCTGTTCCATATCTCCCATGCTTTCTCTGCCTGTATTTCGAGCATCTCAAGGCCATTTTTTATTTTGGCTCCTTGCGCTTTTCCTCTTTTTAGAAAAAGCGTTTCTGCCGGATTGTATACCAAATCATAAAGATAATGTTTGGAAGAGATTTGGTCGTATGGTATTGCAGGAGCCTCCTCTACATTGGGGCTTGTGCCCAGTGGGGTAGTGTTGATAATCAATTGGTGGTTTGCTACTATAGATGGATCATCTGCCAAGTCTTGATAGCATATGGCGCTGGCATTTGCAATTCTAGAAACACGTTTGTAGGGAATATTTAAATCTTTCAGGACAACTTCAATCGCTTTGGATGCCCCTCCAGTTCCCAGAACCAATGCCTTATATTGAGAAAAGGGGGGTGCAGCCCATTTTTTGAGTGATAATTTAAAGCCCCAATAATCGGTATTATATCCGATTAGTTTTTCCTGGCTCACAATCTTTATGGCATTCACTGCGCCGATTTCTTTCGCTTTGCCTTCCACATCCTGTAGATAGGGCATGACGACTTGTTTATAAGGAATCGTCACATTGAGCCCTTTCAGGTTTTCATGCTGCTCGATGAGGTCGGAGAACTGACCAATATCTTCTAGCTCAAAAAGCTCATAATCACAATGGCTTATTGATTCCCTTTCAAACTTTGCGCGAAAGTATTTCTGGGAAAAGGAATGCTTGAGTGTTTTGCCAATAAGACCGTATAACTTGATCATAAGACGTCGTTAGGGAATTAATGTCATTTAGAAGCAGCAGCATATCGACTACCGAGCTTTTCAATGACTATAACAAGGACCACTCCTACCAAAGCAAGCAATATTGCATAAAGCACTTGTGGGTCGTTACCCGTCAGTTCTATGAATTGGGTAGGAGTCACATTTTCCTCCATGAAAGGCACTTGCACGCCATCGCTGTTTATTCTATAAGAGGTGGTGATTTTCCAAGGCCATATCTTGTTCAGGGATCCTATCATGAATCCGGCCATTACACCAATCACTATATTATAATAATTTTTCAAAAGCCATGAAACAGCTCGGCTGAAAGTAAGTATACCGACTATGCAACCTATTCCAAAAACTAGAATAACGACTATGTTCATTTCTTTAATGGCTGTAAAAACATATGCGTACTTACCCAAAAGTAGCAATATAAAGGAACCGGAAATCCCAGGCAATATCATGGCACATATGGCAATGGCTCCAGAGATAAATATGAACCACAGCTCATTGGAAGTTTGGGCAGGAGAAGCTATGGTGATATAAAATGCTACGGCAGTACCAATTAAAAATGCCAACACCACTTTCCAACTCCACGCTTGTATTTCTTTTATCACTAAAAAACAAGAAATAAGAATAAGACCAAAAAAGAAAGACCAAATGGGGATAGGATGATCTTCTAATAAATAGGTAATGAGTCGTGCTAATGAAAATATACTAAAAAGAATACCAGAAATGAGTACCAACAAAAAGGTACCGTTGATGTGCTCCCAAAAAGCTTTGAACCTAAACTTTGACAACAACTTTAAAGCATCGACGTCTATCTTGGCTATGGAACCTAACAGTTCTTCATAAATGCCTGTGATAAACGCTATTGTACCACCAGATACGCCAGGCACTACATCTGCTGCACCCATTGCTAGTCCCTTCAAGAAAAGGAGAGGATACTTTTTGCTTTCCTTCATTATTCGTCTATCCTTTATTAATGTTATAAACTTTCCATATTGATGAAATGATCAAATGTATCTCCTCTTAGACCTAACCGAATTGTTTCCAAAGGAATGACCTCATTAGGAGCAATGTTTCCCAAGTTCACATTGGCGCCCAGTAACTTAATGAACCATACTTGCTGGGATTTCTGAGGAGCTTCCCATATGATTTTTTCAAAAGGAATTTTTGTCAATATCTCTTGTACCAAACCTGAACGCACTTCGCCCGTAGCCCTAAAAAGGCCTACATTGCCACCTTCTCTTGCTTCACCAATTACTTTCCAAGCGCCCGCGTTCAACTCATCCTGCATCAACTTTATCCATTGATAAGGAGGAATGATCACCTCAGCATCTTTAGAGCCCACTTCTGAGAGCACAGTCACCTGCTCGGCAAGCTTATTGATGTACTCACACTTTAGACTATGGTCAAGCGTAATAGAACCATCTGAAACTTCTGCGAAGGTCATTTGAAATTCATCCAACACCCTGCGGTAATCTTCAAATTGGCCTCTTATCACAAATGCCTCAAAAAGTGTCCCGCCAAAATAAGTAGGAATACCAGCATCTCGGTATAGTTGTAGTTTTTCCTTGAGTTTTGGTGTCACATAAGAGGTTGCCCATCCCAGTTTCACTATATCTACATAATCGCCACTTACCTCAATAAAGTCTTCTACTTCTCGCAGGCTCAAACCTTTGTCCATGGCCATTGTATATCCTGTTTGTCGAGGCTTTTGAGTCCTTTCAGGAATGTTCTTTAAATTATAATTCATAATGTTTTCTAAATGAGCCTTCCCTTGCACCAATAGCATTTGTGCCCAGCATCGGTACATCTCAGGGGGTCAAGGGTTTTACTTTCTATATTGGTCTATAATTTTAAACAAAGCTTTCTGCGTCTCTAAGCGGGGAAAGAATTCAAAAAGCTGTTGATGATTTTCAAAGTTCAAAACTAATGCATTTTCTAGATAATTAAAGGCTTCTTTGTATTTCCCTGCCACAATTAGATAGGCGGTGACACGATAATATAGTTCTGATGCCTCTGGCACTTCTTCAATACCTCTCAAAACCAACTCCACGGCTCTCTCAGAATCACCTTGCTCGTAGGGTATAAACGACCAATCGAGCCAAATATCGATATTGGTGGGGTCTAATGAGCTTGCCTCCTCATAGGCATCGAGGCTGGAGAGGATATTACCAGTTTTAAATTCTGCTTCCGCCACTGCTTGCCAATATTGAGGATTGTCAGGATCCATACGCAAGGCCTTATTTAAGAAGTGAATAGCCTCGTACCACTTGTCTTGCTTGTTCAGGCATATGCCAATGCCGAATAGCGCTTCATCATATAGGACATCCAGCTTTACCGCTTTTCTATAATATTTTATGGCCAGCTCAAACTGTTCTATCTTCTCATAAGCTGCACCTTGGCAAAAGTATATTTCAGCACTGGGTCCTTCAAGCTTTTCTGTGCGCCTGTAAGCCTCCATAGCTTCGGTAAATTTGTTCAGCCCCATATAGGAGTTACCCATATTGAAATAAGCCGAAGCAAACGTTTCATCAATCAATGTGGCATATCCATAAGCTTGCACGGCTTCTTCATACCGCTCCAGCTTATTATATACAATGCCCAAGTTATACCAGGCATAATGAGAATATGGATCTGCATCAATGAATTTCTTGTAGTATGAAATGCTGGTTTCAAGCTCTCCTGTCATATCAAGGCAATAAGCCAGTTCATACAGGACACTCTCATTGTCCAGATTGATTTCCAAGGCCTGCTTATATGCGTCCACAGCCTCTGCATAAAGCGACATGCTCTGATAGGTGAGCCCGATATGGTAGTAAATCTCGTCCTTGTCTTCGGCAATGTCCAATGCTTGCTCATAGGTGGCAATAGCTTCTTGATGATTGTCAGACAAGGTCAGTATATTGGCTTTTAAAAAGAATATCTCGATATCATTAGGCTGAAGATTTTCTGCCTTCTCGAGGTATTGCATAGCCTCTTCATATTCTTCTACATTGATAAGGATCTGCGCCTTGTCCAATAGAAGGTCCACCGAAAACGGGTATTGCGCTATCCCTAAATTACAAATCTTTAGCGCTTTGTTAAACTTGCCTGTTTGGAGGTAGTGATCTATGACAAAAACAAAGTCCTCTAAATCAAAAAAGGTAAACTTCTTATTTTTGAGGTAATCATTGAATCTTTTGATCAGCTCTTTCTCCTCCTCTCTTTTATAATCTCGCGCCATGTGTTTCTCTAATCATGAAATTGATAAACATTCTAAGGTAACGAAATGTGCCATAAGTATTGCAATTCGCCACTAATATTTCATTTCTAGCCTTCTGCTTCCAAGGTAGTTTTTCTGTCAAGTTTGTCTTCTGCGCAAACCCACTTTAAGGTATCTTCCAATGAACGATACCCTTGTTTCAGCAATCCATAGGATTTTCCGTTGTCATAATTAGATTTACTGAAAGAAAGCCGTACCGACTCTTTGGTAACCAAAGCTTGTCGACCTGTAATAAAACTCTTGAAATTATCTAATCCCCAACCTAGCCAGGCCAATGTTTTGTTGAGCTTTACCTTCGGAGGCTCTACTCCGAACCGCTCTGCTACCTTCTCAAAAAACTCTTTGTAGGGCAAGGATCCACTATTTAAAATATACCTTTCATTTTTGATATCTTCTTTGCACAACCTCAAGACAGTGTCCGTAACGTCTCTAAGGTCTACATAATTGACATTGCCTGATGGGTAAAACAAGAATCCATTCTTTACAAAACTGAGCAATTGTGCACTGCTTCTTTCCCAATAGTAGGGAGCTAAAATAATTGAAGGATTTAATACATTCACATTGATGCCCTCTGATGAGGCCCGCCATACTTCTAGCTCACCTAAATACTTGCTTTTGGCATACTCAGTATTGAGTTTAGATGTTTCCCATTTAGTATTTTCTCGCACAAGATTGTTTTTCTTGGTACGTCCTAGTGCTGCTATAGAGCTTATATGGATGACTTTCTTAACACCTTTAGAAAGGCATGCATTCACTACAACTCTTGTTCCTTCAACATTGGTATTGTATAGCGCCTTCTTGTCTTTTTTTCTAAAAGAAACAAGCCCTGCACAATGGATTACAGTATCTACTCCCTCCAGCATGGCTTCCATACCGAGGATATCGTCTATTTCTCCCGTGGTGATAGCCACTTTCGGCAAATCCTTTAATAATGTCAGGTTGCTGCTTCTCCTTACCATTCCTTTAAACGGGATACCTTGTCTATACAATTCTCTGCATATGTAGCTTCCTAATATACCGCTAGCACCCGTCACCAATATCATATCTTATTGCAATAAAGTGTTGTTTTTAAGGTTCCCTTGAGTGGCCCTCCAGAAATATTTATCTCCTATACTTCGCTTCAATATGTTGGCATGTTTCATATTGTGACAGTCACTTCCCAAAAAGCTTATCAGGTCATTTTTGATCATAAATTTAATGGTTTTTTCTGCTGCCGGAGAGTAGTATCCTTGAATAGCGTTAATATTGCACTGAAAAAGGACATTTCTTGCGGACAGCTCCTCCAAATAGCGCATATTTGCTTGTACATACATGTAGCGCTCTGGGTGGGCCATTACAGGTTGCAAACCTAGTGCATTTATCTTAAAAATGGCCTCTTTTAAAAAAGCAGGTTCATTTATATAAGGCGTTTCGAACAGCAAATAATTTTTTCCGAAGTACATCAGCTTATCAGGGGTTTCCAATAGCTTCAAAAAAGACTCATCTAAATAGTATTCTGCCGCTGCTTCTACCTCAATCTCCACTGCCCTGTTTTTTACTTCGCGTCTCAAGGCCTCCAAAGCTTTCTCTATTCCTTCTTTGGTATTAGGGTAAAACTCGGGCATGACGTGGGGTGTCGTAATGACCTTTTTGTATCCAAGAGATTGAAAAAAACTTAATATTTCAATTGCTTCATCCATTGTCTCTACGCCATCATCTAATCCTGGCAAAAGATGAGAATGAATATCTACCTCTAATGGATTTTCAAATACTTTCTTTCTACTGAATAAATTGATCACTACAAATTTTGCTTAAGTAACTACTCACACAATTAAGGCTTTGTAAAAAAGTCTTTAAATCCTGAAAACGCACTTTTCACCTTAGTAGTTTCTTCATAGTAATGGCTATCGTACCCATAGCCATAACCCTGCCCATGGCTCAAGGCATTGAGCACCAAAGCTAGGTTATGGAATTTATTGACGGTTATCAACTTGTTCACATCCCTCAAAAAAGCTTTCTTTGAATAATCTGCTCGAACGACATATATCGGCAAATCTGATTTTCTCATCACGAGAATCCCATCTGTGACGATACCTACAGGAGGCGTGTCCAAAAGAATGACATCATAGGTCTCCTTAAGCTCCTCCAAAAGCTCATCTAGGCTGTCATTTAGAATAAGTTCGCTAGGATTTGGAGGAGTAGGTCCTGCGGGAATATAAGATAATCCTGAAATGGTGGTGGTCCTGATGCATTCACTTGCAGCATGCTTCCCGATAAGGATCGTACTTATGCCCTTGCTTGAGGCTTCGTCAGAGAAAGCCCTGTGTACTTTCGGCTTGCGCATATCCAAATCAACCACTACAACCTTCTGATTAGACAGGGCTATGATAGCGCCTAGATTAACCACTATGAAAGTTTTGCCCTCGCCACTTATGGTCGACGTAACGGACAAGACCCTTTTATCTTTATGAGCACTTATGAACTCCATATTGGTCCTGACTGAGCGCAGGGCCTCACTGATAACCGATCTGGGATTATTGCCCACTACGAGTTTGGAGCTGCCCATCTTTTCTTGACGATAATATGGAACAACACCCAATACAGGGGCCATACTCAAGCGCTCCAATTCGTTAATACTGCTGATTTTATTGTGTAATAAATATCGAAAACCTACAAAGAAGACGCTCAAGGTAAGGCCAGCCACAACTCCCATTCCATAAATAATGAGCACGTTGGGGAAGATAGGTGTGCTGGGAAGTGTGGCAGAAGACAATATTTTGAAGTCTGTAACTGTGCCGGCCCGAGCAATTTCAAACTCAGCCTTGCTTTTCATCAGGGAGAGAAAAAATTCCTCATACAATGAGAAGTTTCTGTGTGCTTTTCCGAATTCTGTACTTTTTGAAGGCAGTTCCTTAAAGTTATCGGCCAAAACTTCTTGCCTCCTATCCAATCTAGCTAATTCATTTCGGGCAAGGGTTTTATAGTGGTCAATCTTCTCAACAATATTGGCTTTTACCAGGTCTACTTCCTGATTTTTACGGGCCACTGCATAAGTATTGCTATTATATGAAGACAACAAAAGGGCCCTGTCGTTGAGCAATTTGTTAAGCTGCTCAATTTCTTTATTGGTTTCAGCAACATTTGGAAAATCTTTGGGGACGTTCGTCAAAATTGATTCGTCCTTTTCAAGGCCTTCTTCTAGTGTAGCCCAAAAAGCTAATTCTTTGGCAATCATCACCTTTTGAGAGTCTATTTCATTCATCATCAGAATGGCCCTGCCCATATCCTCTCTTAGGTTCAAGGTTTTGTTGGAGATCGTAAAATCCTCCATATAGTTTTCGTACGCTTCCAGCCTGTTCTCTGTTTGTGCCAATTGCTGGTCCAAGAATTCTATCCTTTGTTTATTCGCCTTGTTCTTTTCTTCTTGTGTGTAGTTCAGATACAACGTATCGATAGCATTCACCAGGTCTTGGGCCTTATACCGGTTGTGGTCCTTAAAAGAGAGCCGAATTGTATTGGCATTGAAATTCAAAGGCTCCACGGAAAGATTGCTACTGATGTAATTGAGAAGTGCCCTATCGCTATTGAAAATAAAATAATAATTCCCATTGCTCGACAACGGGTCGTAATTCCGTGTCGGGTATATACTAAAATCAAAAAACGTATTGTCAATCTTATCTCCGAAACTATAAGTCTCTACCTTTTCGGAGCCATCTGCCAGGTACTTTAGCCTGTATTGCTTACTATTGAGGATTTCTACTTTGATGGGCCTATCCATAAAGCTTTCATCTTTTAGCCTTCCTCTTACCTCTATCGGAGAACTTTTATACCGTTCATCATCATTGATCTTTCCTTCCGCATAGTATGCGATTTTTAAGTCTACCGTCTCAATCACCTTATTAAAAAAGAGCTTTGATTTGATAAGCTCTATTTCACCCGAAAGGTTATTGAGGTTCTGATGATCCTTAATCCGCCCCAAGTCCAGCATCCCAACCTCGTTCTTGACGTCAAGCTTCAAGTCGGAGTATGACTCATAAACTGGCTTGGTATAGCGGATGTATATGTAGGCAATCGTATTAGTAAGAAAAAGTATGAGCAGCACCCATATCAGGTTTTTACGCAGAACAGTGATAAGCTTGTGATAGTCTATATGGTCTGCTAGGTCCTTTCCGGCAGCATTGGAAGTGTCTAAATGTATATCTTCTGTATGTTTATCCAAAGTGTGGTCAGAAATTTTGTATCAATACTAACAAGGTCACCAAGCTGGTGATGACACTCAAAACAGGCGCGATATCCCTTATTGATTCGGAAACAATCTTCCTGATGGGCTCTACATATATTATATCTCCTGACTGCACCTGTAAGGTGGCTTTACGCATGCCCTCTATGGTAGAAAGATTAATAACCTGCACAATAGGATCTTTCAAATCTCCCCTTATTAATCTTATGTTATGCCCCTTTGCATCATTGCCGATACCCCCAGCCAGTGCGAGTACCTCTATAACGCTCATACTTTCATTGGTGAGTGGAATCACATGGCCGCCAACTGCTCCTAAAACGATCACTCTTTTGTTGCTATACTGGGTGATCACATAGGGATCTTTATAATATTCACTATAGGCCGTCTGCAGTAGACTGTCTGCTTCAGGAAGGGTAAGCCCTCCTAAGCGTACTTTTCCTACCACAGGAAACCTGACAGTGCTATCCGCCTCTATCAAATAATGGGGTGCTGGCCTCATCTGCCGCTGATTGCTCGCATTCTCCTGTATCAGCTCGTAGTTAGGGTCGATGATCCTTTCGCCCTTATTGGTATATACCTCTATTTGTATATAATCATACGGCTGGATGATATAGCTGCTCTCTACCTCCAATACCATGAGTTGGGCTGCCTCCGACAAATACTCTCCTTCCGTAGTAAATAGGATATTCTGTTTGTACGTCTTGCAGGAAGATAGCCAAAATATTAAGAGAATGGATAAGCAGAAGACATATCTGTTTGGAATCATTAAGTTATGCGCTTTTTATTTTCCAATATAGCAAAAATAGCTTAATTCTTAGAAATAACATTGGCCAATACAATGAAGGGGATGATTATATTTTATAGAGGGTTAAACCGCCATAGAGTTTAAATGCTCTTTTAGGAACGCTTGAAAGGTCGGTAACAGGGCATCCTTTTCGGAAACAATTGGCTTCTCGATGGGCCATTCTATTTTAAGGGTGTCATCGTTCCATACGATACCTGCCTCAGCGGCCTTATTATAATAGTTGGTGCATTTATAATAAAAAACTGTGTCTTCAAGTGCTATGAAACCATGAGCAAAACCTTCAGGAACATAAAGCATATTATTAGTTTTTGCATCTAATATAATCGTATAATGCTCTCCAAAAGTAGGTGAATCTTGTCGAAGGTCTACAGCAACATCCATGGCGGATCCTGTAACCACCCTTACAAGTTTACCTTGGGCAAAGGGCCCTTTTTGCAGATGCAGACCACGAAGGACTCCCGCTGTAGAAAAGGATTGATTGTCTTGCACAAATCGCTTCCTTATACCTGCTTCTTGAAGGTGCTTCTCATGAAAGGCCTCAAAAAACAACCCTCGCTCATCTTCGAATATTTTAGGCAATAATTCAACCAACCCTTTTATAGGAGTTTCTTTGATTTCCATAGATTAAAATGTGTCTTATGATAATAGTATTATAATATTGAAAGCAAGATAGCAAAAGATCAAGAAGATGGGACATCGTAAAGGATCGAACGAATAGCATTCATGTATTTTTCTATCACAATCTTTTCATCAAATTGCTGCTCTACTTTGGTGCGGCTGTTTTTACCCATTTGAGCCCATGCCTCCTCGTTGAGCAAAAGCATATCGTACATTTTACCTGCCAAGTCTTCAGCATCTTTCAGCTTGCAGAGAAACCCATTATAATTATTCTCAACCACATTGTTACAACCAGGCACATTCGTAGCCACAATGGGTTTACCAGAGCTGGCAGCTTCCAACAGTGTCCTAGGTGTTCCTTCCCTATAGGAGGGCAATACAATACAGTCCGCCTTGTCGATAAAGTGTCGAACATCGTCCGTGGTACCAAGGTATTCTATAATATCATGATTGACCCACTGCTCGAGCATTTCCGACGAAATCCCTCTTTTATGTAAAGGATCTTGGGCACCCAGAAGCTGAAACTTGGCCATCACACCTCTTACCCTGAGAGATTTTACGGCCTCCACATACTCCACAATGCCTTTGTCATACAAGAGCCTAGAAATAACCAGGAAAGTAAACTCCTTATTCTTCTTAAAATCCTTGGGCATAAAATGGTTCAGGTTGATACCTGAACCGGGCAATACCTGAGCAATTTCCGAGCGCACAAATTTCTGCTCTACAAACAGTTCACGATCTTCAGTGTTTTGAAAGAAAACAACTTTGGGGTATCGGAAAGCAATTTTATACATCCACTTGGCAACGCGATTGGCAAAACTCTCTTTCATGAAGACAGTTCCCAATCCGCATACATTATTGATTACAGGGATGCCCAATAGTTTGGCGGCAATTGTACCATAAATGTTGGGCTTGATGGTAAAGTGAAGAATCAGGTCTGGTTGGATTTGCTTATAAAGTTTTAAAAGCCTCCTAGTCAATCCAATATCTTTCCATGGGTTAGTTCCTGTATTGTCTATATCAATTGGAATATATTGACAACCTTCCTGCACCAATAATGGACTGTAACTGTCCTCAGGGGCTATTGCATAAACTTCTGCCTTATTCGCGATTAATTCATTAATCAATCCCATTCGGAAATTATAGATATTCCATGCGGTATTGACAACAATAACTACCCTCATATATCAGCCTCTTGAATTTTCAACAAAACCCTTAAAAGGGTCTTTGGTTTATTTATTTCCATCCGATCACAACACAATCGTACCATCATTTAATTTCTTTCGCATGGAAAATGGCCATAAAGATAATATAAAAATGTTGTTATATTTATTTTTTTTAGAATATTTTGGATGATTTTGCAAAATAAGGTGTTCACCGTAGCATCCAGACTTTTCTTTTTAACCAAAATTAATTTATCCTCATTACATTTATCCTTTAATCCATAATCTTAGATGTACACTGTTCCATTTTATTTTCATATTGCAGCAATCGTTCTCCTCTTATGCCTTTTCTTATGGATAACATTTTTACTGTTAGGAAATAGACATAGAATGTACAGTAAACTAATCAAGAAGCTGAACCCAATGATATTATCTCTTCTTTTTGGGATAGTACTCTTAAAGGCGGTAGAAGGAAGTTATACTTATTTAGTATTGAAAGTGATTTTAATACTAGTAGCCGTTTTTCTCACCGCCATCGGTTTAAGAAAGAAATGGAAAACTATCGCCACACTGGGTATGTTACTCTTTGTAACAGCCAGCTTGGCAGCGATTCATGCAATGGTGACAGGGACGCAAGGACAAGAAACAACCCAAAGCCCTAAAGGATATGATGCCACAGGCGAATTTGCTATTGAAGATATCTTGGCTGCCAATAAAAATGCAGCTTTCCAACAAGGCAAGGTGATTTACAAAGTCCTATGTGTAGAATGCCATGGAGAAGAAGGTCAGAAAGAAGCATTGGCCAACTTGGCAGAAAGCAAACTTTCTTTAGAGGAAAATATGGAAGTAATCGCAGAAGGGAGAGGAACCATGCCAGGCTACTCCTCTCAACTTTCTGAACAAGAAATAAACCTAGTAGCGGCATATACGGAAACATTGAAATAATAATATATGGGTGATAGTTTTTCTACCGAAGAAGTAAAAGAAACAGCAGTATTAGTGGCGTTGATCAATCAAACGCAGAATGAGCGTACCACAAAAGAGCACTTGGAAGAACTTGCCTTCCTTGCCGAAACATTGGGAGTAGAAACGGTCCATATGTTCACCCAGCAACTGCCAAAACCTGATGTCCGCTCATTTGTGGGCAAGGGAAAGCTGGAGGAAATTGACAATTACATACAGGCCAACAACGTGGATATGGTCATTTTCGATGATGACCTTACACCATCTCAGCTCAGGAATATCGAGAATTCTTTGGAGTGCAAAGTCTATGACAGGAGCTTGCTCATCCTAGATATCTTCTTAAAGAGGGCTCAGACAGCCCAAGCAAAAACACAGGTGGAGCTTGCGCGCTTCCAATACCTCTTGCCTCGACTTACAAGAATGTGGACTCACTTAGAGCGGCAAAGAGGGGGTACAGGCACACGGGGAGGAGCTGGTGAGAAAGAAATAGAAACAGATAGACGGGCAATTCGCAACCAGATCACTGTACTCAAACAAAGGCTAGAAAAAATTGAAAGACAGGGAAGAACCCAAAGAAAGTCAAGGGGCAACATTGTGAGAGTAGCACTCGTGGGCTACACCAATGTGGGCAAATCCACTCTGATGACCCTCCTCTCCAAATCCGATGTTTATGCAGAAAACAAGCTTTTCGCAACAGTGGATGCTACTATTCGCAAAATAAACTTTGAAAACATTCCTTTCTTGCTTTCCGACACGGTTGGTTTTATCCGAAAATTGCCAACCCACCTAATCGAGTCTTTCAAATCGACACTGGATGAGATCAGGGAGGCAGATATCCTATTGCATGTCGTCGATATTTCCCACCCTGCTTATGAAGAGCAAATTGAGGTGGTGAACAATACCCTGTCGGATATCGGCGCCATAAACAAGCCCGTGATCATGGTATTAAACAAGATCGACTTGTACCGAGAACAACATCCTGACAGAGACGATCAGGACCTCAACGAAATAAACGAGGAGGCAATCCAAAAAATGCCTACTTTAGAAGACCTCAAAAGAATGTTCATTGCTCATGGAGAATATAGGGCGGTTTTTATTTCTGCTGAAAACAAAGAGAATATTGAGGAACTGAGGCAGATACTCTTTGAAGAGGTGAAAAAGAAGCATCTCACCATATTTCCAAACTATCTCAAAAACGACTATGAGCCACCCTTAGATTACTAGTTCAGGCATGCATTTCTAGAAATGAAAAATCTGGAATTTCATAAACATGTCTGTTTGGCTGCTGTTATACATAACAACATCAAACGGCCAAGCCATGAAAAGAGGGAATATAGGAATACTGATTGCTGCGGCAGCTTACCTTACTTATAAGGTAATCGAAAGCCGCAAGATGTTGCAACTAAAAGGTAAAGTTGTCCTTATCACTGGTGGCTCACGCGGATTAGGGCTGGTGCTTGCAAGACAGCTAGCTAAGCAGGGAGCCAATGTAGTGATTTGTGCAAGGGTGCAAGAGGAGCTTGACAAAGCTGTGGAGCAAATACAGCATTTAGGCGGAAAGATCACGGCATTTCAATGCGATGTGGCTGACAGAGCTGCCGTAGAAAAAATGATTGACGAGATTTCAGCAAAACATGGCAAAATCGATGTTTTGATCAATAATGCTGGAATCATACAAGTGGGTCCTGCAACTTTGATGCGAACCGAAGAGTACCAAGAAGCTTTAGATATCATTTTGTGGGGTGCAATCAACACTACCCTGGCCGTAATGCCGCAGATGCGAACAAGGCAAGATGGCCATATTGTGAATATCACATCAATTGGCGGCAAGATCAGCGTACCCCATTTATTGCCTTACTCTACAGCGAAATTTGCTTTGGCAGGTTTTTCGGAAGGCTTAAATGCTTCGCTCAAAGAAGACAACGTCCATGTTACTACAGTCTATCCTGGACTCATGCGCACAGGGAGCCACCATCATATAGAGGTTTTAGGCGACAAATCGAAGGAGTTCAGTTGGTTCAGCATTTTGGGAACACACCCGCTCATTTCCGTTAATGCCGAAAAAGCCGCATCTATCATAATCAAGGCATTTCGTCGCAATAAAGCTGAGGTCATCATTAGTGCCCCAGCAAAAATTGCCATCAAATTGAAAACAATGCATCCCGGATTCATGGCAAATGTCCTTAGCACGGTCAATTACCTGCTCCCATCAGCCAGAGGATTAAAGGGCGAAAAATCGAAAGGATACGAAAGCCATTCTAAAGTAGCGCCTTCTATCCTCACAGTATTGGGTGAAAAGGCTGCTCTGGCCAACAACCAACTGTCGTAGTGGCTGGACAGTGCAAGTGTTTCTATATAACCTAGAGCCATCAGTATGCATTTCCTTCCCAATCATATCGCAACGTCCTGTATTTCCAAAAGAAGCTCCATTCTGCCGTGATGGCGCCATTTACGTCACGAGCTATTGCGATTAAACGGAGATATTTTATGGGCACTGCGTGTTTTTCTTTAGAGCCCATCGGCTTCTATCAAAAAGTTATAAGTTTTGTTTTCAAAAACATGGACAAGAACTTATAATTATTTAATTTTGCAGCCATTATGCCGCAAGGGTTCAGCTGTGATCCACAGCAAACACACGCTGCATATTCTTAGCCCCGTAGTTCAATGGATAGAATAGAAGTTTCCTAAACTTTAGATATGAGTTCGATTCTCGTCGGGGCTACACACTGCAATTTTACCTTATACTAAAATCCCCTTTAAAGTGCCTTAGAACAAACCTAAGGCACTTTTTTGTTAACCACCTATATAAGATAGTACAATTGAATATAAGATAAATAAAGGTTTTACTGAACAATTCGGTGTTTATTTGCAAGATACGATAGACAATCCCATTAACTCTGACGGTCTAAAAGGCACTTTCAATCCATTGCCCAAAAGCCACTGATAAGGAGTTTATAAAAAATAAACTATATCAATGGTATCGTAAACAACTTCGCCTGTTCTTAACTGAAAAAATAGATTTTTATAAAAAGGAAATAAATGTTTCTCCCCAAAGCTTTGGCATTAGAAAAGTGAAAACCAAATGGGGCAGCTGTAATAGTTCAGCCAAAACAATATGGTTTAATATTGAATTGGCTAAAAAGCCCAAAAACTGCATCGAGTACATTGTTGTTCATGAATTGGTTCATCTAAAAGAACGTAGCCATAATAAGAATTTTGTCCTATTAATGAATAAATATATGCCCAATTGGCAATTGAGAAAAAAGGAGCTGAATGAGTTGCCTATATAATAATATAGGCATTTGCTTCCTTTCAAAGCTCAATTTGCATGATTATTAAGCTTTAATCTACTCCCTCCCCCCGAAACAATCCAACAAGTTTTAGGTTTTAGAAAAAACCAATTTCTCAACTATGAAAAATCTCATCAAGTCCAACGTCATTATTTTTACTTTCCTGCTGTTTACAATGACCAGTTGTGAAGTTATCGGCGGAATATTTAAGGCAGGTGTTTGGGTTGGTATCCTAATAGTAGTAGCGGTGATCGTAATTATATTTTGGCTTTTCAAAAAACTCATGGATTAGGCAAAACAAAGTCGAATCATTACTCATGCACATACCTGTCTTTTGCAGAGGTCAAGCCTGTTATAAACAGCAAAACGATGGCCAACACCAATAACCCTAGCGATGCATACCATGTGCCTGTAATTTCATACAAAGCACCGAAGGCAGGAGGGCCACAAGCTGCAAGCCAATAGCCGACGGACTGGGCCATGCCGGACAGGTCAGCTGCTTCAAAGATATTTTTGGTCCTCAGCACAAAAAACATGGTGGCCAGCGTAAATGCTAATCCCAGGGAAATCCCCAGAAAAATGACCGATATGATAATATAGGTTGTTTTGCCAAAGATTACGCCCCCTATTCCCAATAACAATAAAATGAAAGTAAGCCAAACCAAGGAGGACTGGTCCTTCATTCTTCCTGCCAAGATTGGCCCTATCAGCATAATGGGCAACTGTGCCATCTGGATATAGGAAAGCATCCACCCTGAACGCTCATACGACATGCCCCAACTCAACAATACGGTGGGCAGCCATGCGGCCAAACTGTAGAACAAAAAGGACTGTAGCCCCATAAAAATAGACACGTTCCAGGCCAGAGAAGACCTCCATGCTAAGCCCTTCTTTGTACCAGGTGCTTGCACGGATTGAGCCGACTGGTTTTTTGACTGAACCTGGGGTATCCATATGAAAAATGCCAACAATGCCAGCAATCCCCATATGCCAATGGAGGCTTTCCATCCCAGTCCAGTTGCCTGCCCGATGGCAATACTAAAGCCAGCGGCCAGGGCAGAAGTTAAATTCATCGACACCAAGTAGATACCGGTAATGAGCCCTACCTTTTCCGGAAATTTTTTTTTGATAAAAGCCGGCATAAGCACATTGCCTATTGTAATAGCGGCCCCAATCATACCTGCTCCAACAAACAGCAGCAAAACATTGCCAGAGGAACGAGTAAGCGAGCCTAATGCCAACACAAGCATTGAATAAAGCAAAAGCTTTTCCAAGCCGACTTTCCTAGCTGCTCTGGGAACAAATACCGACAACACAGCAAAAGAGATCAAGGGAATAGCTGTAACCAGACCAACGAGCACATGAGAAAGCCTCAGTTGTTCCGTTATCTCCGTTATAACAGGCCCAACAGAGGTTATTGGCGCCCTCAGTGTCGATGCGACCAACACTATACCTGCCACAATTACTAAACCTCCGGTGATATGTTTTGATTTCATAAAGCTCGATGCCCTATATTATAATGATGTCTATGCTCTTTCGTCTAGCAGTTGGTGCAAAACAAAAAAGAGCTGATCCTTATGAATCAGCCCTCCTAGATTATCTTTAGGAAAAAAGATGATTACATCTTTTCTTTAATCCTTGCAGCTTTACCTTGTCTCCCTCTCAAGTAGAATAGACGAGCTCTTCTCACAGCACCTCTGCGCACTACCTCTATCTTATCGATATTGGGAGAAATAATTGGAAATATTCTCTCTATTCCTATGTTGTTAGAAACCTTTCTAACAGTGAAAGTTTCACCGTTTGTGCCAGGATTCTTTCTTTGAATGACGGTTCCTTGGAACTGCTGAATTCTCTCCTTATTTCCTTCAACAATTCTTACGTGGACATTTATAGTGTCTCCAGCCTTAAAAGAAGGGATGTCGCTTCTTTTTTCGTTATATGCTTCCTCTACTAATTTTATAAGCTCGCTCATGATATTTTGGAATATTTACTCTTCTCGCCGAAAAATGAGTTGCAAAGGTAATGTATTTTTTTATTTCTAAAAAAAGAATGCAGTGAATTCTTTACCTTATTCTGCTATTTCTATTTACTTCAATAAATCTGGCCTTCTTTTTTGGGTTCGCTCTACCGCTTTGTCAAATCGCCATTGTTCTATTACCTTTTCATTGCCGCTAAGCAACACGTCAGGCACTTTCTGTCCTTCATAATCGTATGGTCTTGTATAGACCGGAGGGGCCAGCAAACCATCCTGAAAAGAATCGGTCAAAGCAGATGTCTCATCGGACAAAACGCCAGGGATCAATCTCACCACAGCATCTGTCAAGACCGCAGCGGCTAACTCGCCCCCCGATAGGACATAGTCGCCAACACTGATTTCTCTGGTCACCAAGCTTTGCCTTACCCGTTCATCCACACCTTTGTAATGACCACATAGGATGATCAAGTTCTTTTTTAAAGAAATCTCATTGGCAATTGGCTGCGTGAGTTTTTCTCCATCTGGGCTCATGTAGATCACCTCATCATAATCACGCTCCTGCTTCAAAAAAGCAATGTTGCGCGCAATAGGCTCGATCATCATGACCATACCTGCCCCACCTCCATAAGCATAGTCGTCTACATTTTTATGCTTTGATGTAGCGAAATCCCTTAAGTCGTGCAGATATATGGACACGAGGCCCTTCTCTTTAGCCCTTTTCACAATAGAATGATCGAAAGGGCTAGCCAAAAGTGATGGCAAGCAGGTGATTATATCTATTCTCATATCAATTTGGGAATCATTCAAATGAAAGTGAAGCAATGCTGCTTTAACAAACCAAGCGGCTATTCCTCCAAGTAAATCTGCAGCAGGCCTGCTGGAAGGGCAACGTACAACATTTTGTGCTCATGACTGACCGACTTGACAATCTCGTCGGCTATAGGGATAAGCACTTCTTTACCTTTATACTCCATGGCTATCAAGTCTTGGTGGGGAAGTGCATATATACCCTTCACAACTCCTAGTAGCCCTTCCTCGACATCTGTTACTTCATAACCAACTATTTCATGAAAATAGAACTGGTCATCTTCTAATGCCGGAAGCTTTTCCAAGGGAAGGTAAAGTCCCCGATTTTTTAAGCCTTCAGCCTGTTCGATGTTATCCACATCTTCAAACTTCACAACAGCCTTTAGTCCTTGCAAGCTCAAGTACTCAATAAAAAAAGGAACCAGCTTGTTGTCAATATCAACAAAGACTGATTCCATTTTACGGTAATTTTCAGGGATATCTACATCGAGGAGGCACTGCACCTCCCCTTTTACCCCATGGACTTTAGACACATACCCTAACTGGAAACATGCTTCAAAATCCATTATATAATCTTATTGTTGTTTTTCATCTCCTCCTTCTGCAGCAGGGGTCTCCTGAGCTTCTGGAGCTTTTTCTGTTACTTCTGGAGCGCTTTCTGCTGCCTCAGCGGTAGCTTCTTTCGCTTCTGGTGTATTTTCTGCAGCCTCAGCGGTAGCTTCTTTCGATTCTGGAGTGCTTTCTACAGTCTCGGGAGCAGCTTCTGCCGCTTCTGGAGCTTTTTCTGTTGCTTCTGGAGCAGCTTCTACAGCCTCGGGAGCTGCCTCTTCTGCTACAGCAGTCTCAACTTCTTGAGCTGCGGGCTCTTCTACTGGAGCTTCCTCAGGCACAGCATTCTTCTTTTTCAAGGCTTCAGCACGTGCTTCTTTCACTTTCTCCTCTGCTTCTTTTCTTGCTTTTGCACTGTCATGCTTTTGCTTTTCTAAAGAATCTTTTTTGCCAGTGATCTTTTCTTCTTTAGATTGCTTCCACTCTTCAAATTTCGCATCAGCTTGTTCTTGGCTAATGGCGCCTTTAACAACTCCTACCTGCAAATGCTTACGAAGCAATACGCCTCTATAAGAAAGTATAGCCTTTACTGTGTCAGTAGGCTGAGCACCGTTCATAAGCCACTTAAGGGCCTTATCTTCGTCAATCTCAATAGTTGCTGGGTTAGAAGCAGGATTGTATATCCCTAACCTATCAATGAAACGACCATCTCGTGGTGCGGAGGCGTTGGCTACGACTACATCGTAAATCGCCTTCTTTTTGCGTCCTCGACGCGCTAATCTAATTTTAACTGCCATTTTTTTTAATGATTTTTATGGATTCAAATGGAATTGCCCATTTTATGGGTCGCAAAGGTAAAGATTTTTTTATATTTTTCACAGCATACTACAAATATTATAAGGCCAAAAGGCCTACTTTCAACTGTACCAAACAATGCCGGCCAGAAGACGTTAGTTTTTATGACAATTAGGTTTTTTTGGGTACGCTTATTTGGCCTAACTTACGGTTCTTTAAAACAAAGAGAAAAATCAAAACAAATGGCATATTTGCATAAACGAATATACAGTTTTTGATTAGTTAAAACATTCTCTAGCTTTGTATCAATTATTAAAAAAATAATGGACAAATACTCTTACATATCCAATGCTCACGGAAATTATATAGACGAACTGTATAAGGCCTACAAGGAAAACCCTAGTTCCGTTGACGAATCTTGGCAAAAGTTTTTTGAAGGCTTTGAGTTTTCAAAAATCGCAGGCAATGGCACAGCAGAATCTAGTACTGCAACCGTTTCCGTAAACCATTTTGACAAAGAAATCCAGGTACGTCATTTGATACACGCCTATAGAACACGTGGGCATTTGCGATCAAATACAAATCCGGTAAGGAAAAGAAAGGACAGAAAGCCTCTTCTGGATCTAAAGGATTTTGGGCTTAGCGAAGCAGACCTCGATACCGAGTTTGAGGTAGGCAATATCATTATCGGCATAGGCAGGTCTAGCCTACGCAAGATAATAGCTACCTTAAAGCAGATTTACGAAGGTACGGTTGGGTTTGAATACATGTACATTCGAGAACCTGAAATTCTAGACTGGTTCAAAGAAAAAGCTGAAAATGAATATTTGAGCTTTAGTCCTTCCAAAGAACAGAAAAAAAGAATTCTATATAAGCTAAATGAAGCAGTAGTCTTTGAGAACTTTCTCCACACCAAATATCTGGGGCAAAAAAGGTTTTCTCTAGAAGGAGGCGAAACTACCATTCCTGCTTTGGATGCCATTATCAATAAAGGTGCGGAATTAGGGGTAGCGGAAGTCATGATCGGGATGGCGCACAGAGGAAGGCTGAATGTGCTGGCCAATATCATGGGCAAAACCTACGAGCAGATATTTACAGAATTTGAAGGTACGGCTGAGCCCGACCTTACCATGGGTGATGGCGACGTGAAGTACCACATGGGATTCTCCAGTGAGATAAAAACAGTCAGCGGTAAGGTGGTCAACCTAAAGTTGGCGCCTAATCCATCGCACCTAGAGGCAGTGAACCCGGTCGTAACAGGATTCCTAAGGGCCAAAATTGACAAAGAACACAAAGACGCGTCAAAAGTGCTTCCCATCCTCATTCATGGCGATGCCGCTCTTGCCGGCCAAGGGGTAGTGTACGAACTTGCCCAAATGTCGAAATTGGAAGGGTACCATACAGGAGGAACAATTCATTTTGTAATTAACAACCAAATTGGGTTTACGACGAATTTTGACGATGCGCGATCCAGCATATACTGTACTGACGTAGCCAAAACAATCGATGCTCCTGTAATGCACGTGAATGGCGACGATCCGGAAGCAGTAATCTTTTGCGTGAAGGCCGCTGTCGAATTCAGGCAGAAGTTTGGTCGAGACATATTTATAGATATGGTGTGCTATAGGCGTCATGGCCACAATGAAAGTGATGAGCCAAAATTCACGCAACCGTCATTATACAACACGATATCCAAGCATCCTAACCCTAGGGAGGTATACAACAAAAGTCTTATAGAGAGGGGCTATGTAGATGCAGAATTGGCGGAAAACATGGACACTGAATTCCGCAATTTGCTACAAGACCGTCTCAATCTGGTAAAGCAAAAGCCGCTTCCCTACAAGTACCAGCAGATGGAAAAGGAATGGCTGGAACTAAGAAAATCTGAACCTGAGGATTTTATCACTTCTCCGGAGACGGGTATTTCCAAAGAAACATTCGAAAAGGTTGCCAAGGCCCTCACGACTTTGCCCAAAGGGTTCAAGCCAATTAAACAAATAGAAAAACAGTTTAAGCAACGTAACGACATCTTCTTTAAGTCAAAAAGACTCAATTGGGCTGCTGCGGAATTGCTGGCGTATGGTTCTATTTTGAGAGAAAAGAAAATCGTCCGTTTGAGTGGCCAGGATACACAAAGAGGAACATTCTCCCACAGACATTCCGTACTCCATGATGCCTATACAAATGAAGCCTACAACAGTCTGAATCACATTGAAGAAGGTCAAGAGGAGTTCAGAGTGTATAACTCTCTTTTATCAGAATTTGGTGCACTAGGCTTTGAGTTCGGGTATGCCATGGCCAATCCAAATGCGCTTACTATCTGGGAAGCTCAATTTGGTGACTTTGCGAATGGAGCTCAAGTGATGATAGACCAGTTCATAACAGCTTCTTACACCAAGTGGACAAGGATGAACGGACTTGTACTATTACTGCCGCATGGGTACGAAGGCCAAGGCCCAGAACACTCCAATGCCAGATTAGAGCGCTTCTTGCAAATGGCGGCGGGCTACAACATGTATGTGGTAAACATAACTGTCCCATCGAATTTCTTCCACATGCTTAGAAGACAATTGGCCATGCCATTCCGTATGCCTTGCATCGTTATGTCTCCAAAATCTCTCTTGCGGCATCCAAAAGTAGAGTCGCCGATGGAAGACTTCCTATCAGGGCGGTTTAAAGAAGTGTTGGACGATCCAAACGCAGATCCAAAATCAGTTAAAAAACTCCTGCTTTGCACTGGAAAAATCTACTACGAGCTCCTGAGCGTACAAGAAGAGGAAAAGCGTGATGACGTTGCTATTGTACGATTGGAACAACTTTATCCATTTCCTGAAAAACAAGTGAGCGATATTTTGCTTAAGTATAAAAAAGCTAAAATACATTGGGTACAGGAAGAGCCAGAGAACATGGGGGCATGGACCTTTATATTAAGGACAATGCGCAACCCTAACATAGAACTTGTTTCGAGAAAGGCTACCGCTTCTCCTGCCGTAGGGTATGGGAAAATGCACAAAAAAGAGCAAGAGGAAATCATTAAAAGGGCTTTTGCTTGACCAACTGTTAATTTTTCATTTACTTAAAACAACTTTTCAAATAACAGCTGTTAAAAGAGCATATAAAAACAATAATTATGGGCAAAATAATAAAGGTACCTCAGGTAGGCGAATCTATATCTGAAGTAACGATAGGTAAATGGCTTAAGCAGGATGGAGACCACGTTGAGCAAGATGAAATTATATGTGAGCTCGAGTCTGACAAAGCCACCTTTGAAGTACCCTCTGAGGCCACAGGTGTTCTACGGATCAAAGCCCAAGAAGGAGACACGCTCGAAATTGGTGCAGTAATTTGCGAAATCGAAGCTTCGGAAGAAAATACAAAAACTGAATCAAAACCCAAAGAAGCTGCAAAGGCCGAAACCCAAACGGAAAATCCTGCCAAAACTTCAAAAGCACAAGAAGTTGAAATGTTTGTGCCTACTGTCGGTGAGTCCATTACCGAAGTCACGATTGGCTCTTGGCTGAAATCAGATGGCGACGAGGTTGTCCTGGATGAAGCTATAGCAGAAATAGAATCAGACAAAGCTACTTTTGAGCTGACAGCTGAAGCAGAAGGAAAACTGAAAATTATAGCGCAAGAAGGAGATACCTTAGAAATAGGAGCTCTTATATGCAAAATAGAAGTTGATGAAAGTAGCGCAGCAAAACAAAAAAAGCCAGCCCTAGAAAGCACAGCAGTATCCAGCGACGACGACAGGGAGAATCCGATGGATGAAACCTATGCCGCTGGGCATGCCTCTCCAGCGGCAGCAAAAATATTAGCAGAAAAGGAAATTAAAAGCAGCGATATCCAAGGAACCGGCAGAGATGGCAGAATCACAAAAGACGATGCACTGAAGGCAGAAAAAGCAGCTCCACAGGCTACACCTTCTTCTCAAAAATCAAGCTCGGCCGGAGAAAACTCAACACCAGGGAACAGGGAGCAGACCAGAGAAAGGATGACGACATTGCGAAAGACTATCGCAAAAAGACTGGTGGCTGCAAAAAATGAAACTGCCATGCTTACCACTTTCAATGAAGTGGATATGAAGGCAATAATGGATTTAAGAAAATCATATAAAGAAAAGTTCAAGGAAAAGTTTGATGTCAATCTGGGCTTCATGTCCTTCTTCACCAAAGCGGTTTGCCTTGCCTTGCAAGAGTGGCCAACCGTCAATGCCATGATCGATGGGGAGGAAATCGTTCTCAACAACTTCTGTGATATATCTATTGCTGTATCCTCTCCAAAAGGCTTGGTGGTACCTGTTATCAGAAATGCTGAGCAACTATCTTTCCAAGACATTGAAAAGGAAGTCGTTCGACTTGCTGTAAAAGCAAGAGATGGCAAGCTCACCATTGAGGAAATGACAGGCGGTACTTTTACCATAACAAATGGAGGGATTTTTGGCTCCATGATGTCAACACCTATTATCAATGCTCCACAATCTGCCATTTTGGGGATGCATAATATTATAGAGCGCCCGGTGGTAGTAAACGGTGAAATTACGATCAGACCTATGATGTATCTAGCGCTGTCCTACGATCACAGACTGGTGGATGGAAGAGAATCTGTAAGCTTTTTGGTGCGAATCAAAGAATTGTTGGAGGATCCTGCAAGATTGCTACTAGTCATATAATTCACAAAGACACCAGACTTAAGAAGTTAGCATCAAGAATCTAACTCTTAAGTCTATCACCTAATGTTATAACTTACACTAATAAAAACAATGCAATACGACGTAACAGTTATCGGTTCAGGTCCTGGTGGTTATGTAGCAGCCATACGCTGTGCTCAGCTTGGGATGAAAACAGCTATTGTAGAAAAATATCCTGACTTAGGAGGAACTTGTTTAAATGTCGGATGCATCCCATCTAAAGCATTGCTCGACTCCTCTGAACATTTTCACAATGCTCAAACATCCTTCAAGACCCATGGGATTGAAGTCTCCAACCTCAAAGTTGATTTTGGACAGATGATAAAAAGAAAGGATGAGGTGGTAAAACAAATGAATAGCGGGATTAACTTCTTGATGAAGAAGAATAAGATTGATGTGCATGTTGGAACAGGCTCATTTGTAGATAAAAATACGATTAAGATTACCAATGAAGAGGGCGACAAAGAAATAAAAACAGACAAGGTTATCATCGCTACGGGATCTAAACCTGCTACACTACCTTTTGCCCAAATCGACAAAAAACGAGTTATCACCAGTACTGAGGCACTTTCTTTAAAAGAAATCCCTAAGCATATGATTGTGATTGGCGGCGGCATTATTGGTATGGAGCTTGGGTCGGTATACGCTCGTCTGGGATCTAAAATCACTGTGGTGGAATATCTTGACAGCATAATACCCACCATGGACAAAACATTGGGCAAGGAACTTCAGCGATCCGCAAAAAAATTAGGCATTGAATTTAAATTGGGTCATAAGGTTACTTCAGTAGAAAACAAAGGAAAATCTGTAGTCATAAAAGCTGAAAGCAAAAAGGGAGAAGCGGTAACTATTGAGGGAGATTATTGTCTTATTGCAATAGGAAGGAGACCTTATACCGACGGTCTAGGATTGGATAAAGTAGGTATTCCCACTGACAAAGCAGGGAGAGTGGAAGTAGATAATAACCTCAAAACAAATGTCGAAAATATTTACGCTATAGGTGATGTGGTCAAGGGAGCTATGCTAGCGCATAAAGCCGAAGAAGAAGGTGTTTTTGTTGCAGAAAAAATAGCAGGACAAAAACCTCATGTGAATTACCTGCTCATACCAGGTGTGGTATATACTTGGCCCGAAGTAGCCAGTGTAGGCTATACAGAAGAGCAGCTTAAAGAAAAAGGCCAGGCATACAAGACAGGTTCTTTCCCTTTTAAAGCATCAGGAAGAGCGACAGCCAGTATGGACACCGATGGACTAGTTAAAGTTATGTCTGATGAAAAAACCGATGAAATTTTAGGCGTCCATATTATAGGTCCAAGAGCTGCAGACATGATCGCAGAAGCTGTGGTTGCCATGGAGTTCAGGGCATCAGCAGAAGATATAGCGAGAATGTCCCATGCTCACCCAACTTATACTGAAGCATTTAAGGAAGCTTGCCTTGCTGCTACAGAGAACAGGGCCATCCATATCTAACAATAAGATTTCCAGCAGGCAATGAAATACCTATCCGATTTTCATTGCCTGCTTTGTATAGCTGCTCAAGAAAGCCATGATGCGCTAAGCAAAGAGATTATAGGGCGTTATTAGCCACCTCTACCCTCTTAATAGCCCTCAAAGGAATCATCTTTAGGTTTTTCAACAATATCGAATCGTCACTGATTCTCCAAATCTTGGAAACAGTATCCTTATCTTCTTCTACATCTGTGTCGTAAACAATCCGAACATCTTCGTTGTTGCGATAGCAGGTTTCAATATCCACACTTATATCCCTTATCCTTCTGTTGTGGATCCTTATTGTCTCAAAAGCATTTTTCACGTAATTAAAGGTTTCCATCGTTTCCCCCTTTAAAGATTAGAATTCATTTCATTTTGTGAATTTAGATTACCTTATAAGAAAAATCTTTGCTTATCTTTTTTCAGCATTACATTGTAATGAATCTCACAAGATTATCGGCTATGTCAAAATATAGTGTTATATCAAGCTTAGCAATAAACAATAGGGCAGAATAGCAGTAGACTGACTCAATTTGAAATCCGATGCTCTGAATTGTGTCAAACAATCGTTATAAATATTACATAAAGCAACTAATATTGAAGGCTTATAAAGTGCTTTAAAACCACAATTAAAGCAGATGCTTGCTACCCTTAAACAAAGATCAAACTACAACCTTTTGATTGTCCACATAATCCTATAAATTTGCGCAACCATTTTCAGACCTAAAATAACATCCCTAAAATGCCAAAAGATAATAGCATCAAGTCAGTTTTGATCATCGGAAGCGGGCCTATAGTAATAGGTCAGGCCTGCGAGTTTGATTATGCCGGTTCGCAAGCAGCCCGATCACTACGCGAAGAAGGAATAGAGGTAACCTTAATAAACTCCAACCCTGCTACAATCATGACCGATCAGGTCACCGCAGACAACATCTACTTAAAGCCTCTCGAGAAAAAATCCATCATTGAGATCCTTGAAAAGCATAATATTGATGCCGTCCTGCCTACTATGGGTGGACAAACAGCGCTAAACCTGGCTATCGACTGTGAAAACGCAGGCATTTGGGAGAAATACGGCGTGAAGATTATCGGAGTGGACATCAAGGCTATTGAGACAACCGAAAACAGGGAGCTATTTCGCCTTAAGATGAAGGAGCTCGGGGTGAATGTCTGTAAAGGCTCCACGGCTACCTCCTTTCTACAAGGTAAAGAAATTGCACAAGAGATAGGTTTCCCACTGGTAATACGCCCCTCGTACACGCTAGGGGGCTCAGGAGGCGGGTTTGTAGAGCATCCCGAGAACTTTGACAAAGCTTTGACAGCAGGCCTCCATGCTTCCCCGATACATGAAGTACTGGTTGAGCAGAGCATTTTAGGCTGGAAGGAATATGAGCTGGAACTATTAAGAGACAGTGAGCAGAATATTATTATCATTTGTTCGATAGAAAACTTCGACCCTATGGGCATCCATACGGGCGATTCTATCACCGTAGCCCCTGCGATGACACTTCCAGATACCGTATATCAGAAAATGCGGAACCTGGCCATCAGGATGATGAATGGCATAGGGAAGTTTGCAGGAGGTTGCAATGTTCAATTTGCCGTGAACCCTGAAAATGATGATATCATCGGCATTGAGATCAACCCGAGGGTTTCGAGGTCATCTGCATTAGCTTCTAAGGCTACCGGCTACCCCATAGCAAAGATTGCTGCTAAGTTGGCCATTGGATACAACTTAGACGAACTCAAAAACCAGATTACCAAACATACATCTGCCTTTTTTGAACCTGCCCTCGATTATGTAATCGTTAAAATACCGCGTTGGAACTTTGACAAATTTCATGGGGCAGATAGAGAGCTAGGGTTACAGATGAAATCTGTAGGGGAAGTAATGGGCATAGGTAGAAACTTCCAAGAAGCCCTGCAAAAGGCATGTCAATCTTTGGAAATTGGCAGAAATGGTCTTGGAGCTGACGGGAAAGAACTTCAAGAGCAAGATGAAATCCTTCATAGCTTAAAACACCCAAGCTGGAATCGTCTCTTCCACATTTATGATGCGTTCAAATTGGGCATTACCTTCAAAACCATACAGAGCATCACTAAAATCGATAAGTGGTTCCTTGAGCAAATTGAAGAACTAGTGCTATTGGAAAAAGAAATTGAGAGGTTTGATAAAAGCACCATTCCAGGAAGCCTGCTAAAAAGCGCTAAAGAAAAAGGCTATGCCGATAGGCAGATTGCCCACCTGCTTGAATGTCTTGAAAGTGAAGTATTCCAGAAGAGAAAAGAGCTAGGCATCAATAGAACTTATAAGCTCGTTGATACTTGTGCCGCCGAGTTTGAGGCCAGCACCCCTTATTATTATTCTACCTTTGGAGAAGAAAACGAGTCGACTCCTTCCAACAGGAAAAAAATAATCGTGCTTGGATCTGGACCAAACCGCATCGGCCAAGGTATTGAGTTTGACTACTCTTGTGTGCATGGCGTGCTAGCAGCCAAGGAATGTGGTTATGAAACGATCATGATTAACTGCAACCCCGAGACGGTTTCTACTGATTTTGACGTAGCAGACAAGCTATATTTTGAACCTGTCTTTTGGGAATACATTTACGACATCATATTGTTAGAAAAGCCTGAAGGGGTAATCGTACAGCTTGGTGGACAAACAGCCTTGAAGCTGGCAGAAAAGCTGGAGCGTTATGGCATTAAAATCATTGGGACAAATTATCAATCGCTGGATCTGGCTGAAGACCGTGGAAGCTTTTCTACTTTATTAAAGGAAAACAACATCCCATATCCTGAATTTGGCGTAATAGAAAATGCCGACATGGCATTGGAGCTTTCCAAGGAAATAGGCTTTCCACTACTTGTCCGCCCGTCTTATGTGCTAGGTGGACAAAGCATGAAAATTGTGATCAATGAAGATGAATTGGAAAGACACGTTTTAACCATCCTTAGAGATATTCCTGGAAACAAGATTCTGCTGGACCATTTCCTAGATGGAGCGATCGAAGCAGAAGCTGATGCCATTTGTGATGGAGAAGATGTTTATATCATTGGGATTATGCAGCATATAGAACCAGCGGGCATTCACTCAGGAGACTCATATGCAGTATTACCCCCCTTCAACCTTGGAGACTTCGTAATCAGGCAAATTGAGGAGTACACACAAAAGATAGCCCTAGCACTAAACACTGTTGGATTGATCAATGTGCAGTTTGCCATTAAAAATGACAAAGTTTATATCATTGAGGCCAACCCTCGTGCTTCTAGGACCGTACCATTTATTTGTAAAGCTTATCAAGAGCCTTATGTAAATTATGCTACAAAAGTAATGCTGGGCGAAAAGAAGGTGAAAGATTTTAAATTCAATCCTAGAAAGAACGGATATGCCATTAAAGTCCCCATTTTCTCTTTCAATAAGTTTCCAAATGTAAATAAGGAACTAGGGCCAGAAATGAAATCCACAGGGGAAGCTATTTATTTTATAGATGACCTAATGGATGATTTCTTCCTGAAAATTTACAATGAAAGAAACTTATATCTCAGCAAATAGGTTTTTCCATTGTAAGAAAAATTTTCATTATGTTAAAATTCCTTTTAATAACCTTCTTGATAGCCTACCTCTTGTTTAAGGTTGGTGGCTATCTCTTCAGGATATTCTTTTGGTCTTTGGGCGGCAAAATGCAACATGGACAGTTCAACAACAATAGAGAAAGTGCCAATATGCGCCCTCCAAACAGCAATGTAGACATACATTACGTGCCCAAAGATGAAAAAGAAGAAAAAGAGAAGGTTTTTAAAGGAGGAGAGTACGTGGATTACGAAGAAGTAAAATAGGATAAGAAAACTATATCGTTAAAAAGGCCGGGATTTTCATTGCCCCGGCCTTTTTTATTGGGAAAATTTATCAAAGATTATTACCAGTTTTGTTGCCTTACATAAGTTTTGGGCTTCTTAGTGTTCTTTTTCACCACTTTCTTATGCTTTATGGCCTCATAATCATTATAAGTAGTACCGTTTTGGCGGACATATACAGTTTTGGAACAGCTGAATATGGAAAAGCCTATAAACAGCATTAATAACAGGGTAATCACTCTTGCACGATGCTTTTTCATGACACTAATGTACGCGCAATGACATAAATGGTAAAAAGGGACTAAGTATCTTTATTACCTTTGTAAGGTTTGGGGATAAATTTGGGATGAAAAGGAAAGATATTAGTTATAAAAGCATGCGCTTTAATAGGGACACGGAATCAAAACGTCCCTTCAGGAATATAGCCCCATTGTTCCAACTCCTTTAAGTGGCTTATAGACTTGCAAACACTGTTGACGATTAACTTTACATCGTCGCATAAGTCAAGAATGTTGAGATAATCATGATCTGTGACAATAAAGCCCTTTTCTTTTTTATATAGTCTAATAAGGTCTTTGATTCTTTCTCTATACAAAGGCTCTATGGAAGAGAAAGGCTCATCCAGCAATACAAAGGAGGAATCTAAGCTTAAAAGCAATAAAACCTGAAAGTAACGGGACTCACCGCCAGACAATTCATAGACTTTTTTGTCTAGATGTTTATTGATATAGGGGTCTTTAAAGATAGATTCTCTCTTTGATGCCTTAGTAACAAAATTTAAAACTATCTTCTTTAAGGATATTGTGTCAGGCAAAAAAGCATCCTGAGGCAGATAACTTACAATGTTTCTTTTGGTATAAAGGCGATTAACCGACACTCCATTAACCCTAATATTTTTATTTTCTGCCTCTAAGGTTCCAAAAATTATTTTCAGAAGACTGGATTTTCCGCATCCATTCCTACCAAGAACACCTATTACTTCTCCCATTTCACACTTCACATATACATCGGTTAAAAGATTGTTATATCCAAACCGATAAATAATACCTTCTGCTTCTAATACATTCCTTTTCATCGAAAATAGCTCAAAAACATATTAAGTATAAAAACCATGCATGTATTAATCATGAAGCATCCTATCCAAAGATGGATTTTAGTTAAACCCTTATTATAATAAAAATAATATTTCGATGAATGTCTAATGTTATAAAAATAGATAGATAGTAGAAATCCACCCGTCAAAAAAGAAAAACAAAAAGCATTAAAAAATCCATTGCCAAACATCCCAACCAGACCTGCCATTAGGGAGAATGGAACATTAAACCATATCAAATCTTTACAATAAAGCCATAACAGTTTTAGCATGTTATAATTATAAAGTAAATTAAGGTTACATTAAAAAGTTTTAGTATTTTTTATAACTATCTAAAAGAAATTGCCACCTAAAATCACTCATTACCATAAAGTTTCTTTATTATGTCTTACAACAAAATAGTTGCCCTACTGGGAGACCAGGCCGACAGTCTCCTTAACCATCGCTGCAAGACGATCGATGCAGAACTATTGCACAAGCCTGGCCCGGAGTACCTCGATCAGATTTTTATCCCTTCGAACAGAAGTCCTCAAGTATTGCGAAACCTCGCATCAATCATGAATACTGGCAGATTAGCAAAAACTGGCTACATTTCTATACTGCCAGTAGATCAGGGGATAGAACATACAGCCGGAGCCTCCTTCTCTCCCAACCCGATATACTTCGATCCCGAAAACATTGTAAAGTTGGCCATCGAAGGAGGTTGCAATGCTGTAGCCACTACTTTCGGCAATTTGGCGATTATAGCCCGAAAATATGCGCACAAAATACCGCTGATTGTCAAGATCAATCATAATGAGTTAATGACATACCCAAGCAAATACGATCAAATCATGTTTGGCTCGGTAGATGAAGCTTGGAACCTGGGCGCAGCCGCTATTGGTGCCACCATTTATTTCGGTTCTGAGGAATCAAACCGACAAATCATTGAAGTAGCAGCGGCTTTCGAAAGGGCGCATGAACTAGGTATGGCCACTATACTGTGGTGCTACACTAGAAACAATGCCTTTAAGAGAGATGAGGTGGACTATCATACCGCAGCAGACCTCACAGGACAGGCCAATCATTTGGGTGTAACCATTCAAGCTGATATTATCAAACAAAAGCTGCCAGGGCTTAATGGAGGTTTTACGGCAGTAGGCTATTCCAAATCAACACCTAAAATGTATACCGAAATGTCAAGCGATCATCCTATAGACCTATGTCGCTATCAAGTGATCAATTGTTACATGGGCAGAATAGGCCTCATCAATTCTGGTGGTGAATCGAAGGGCATGTATGATCGGACAGATGCCGTAAGAACTGCCGTAATCAATAAAAGAGCAGGCGGAATGGGTTTAATTTCGGGAAGAAAAGCATTTCAGCGACCAATGAATGAAGGCATAGAATTGTTAAATGCTATTCAAGATGTATATTTGGCAAATGAAATTGATGTCGCATAAATTAATACGGCATCAGATATTATTATTAGCCTATTAAAATAGCAGAAATGAGTTGGTTTAAGAGAAAGGACAAAGGAATACTGACGCCTACAGAAGCTAAAAAAGAAGCTCCTGATGGGCTTTGGTATAAAACGCCTACCGGCAAAATCATTCATACAAGGGAGCTGAGAAGCAATGCTTACGTAAGCCCTGAAGATGACTATCATGTAAGGATTGGGTCGAAAGAATACTTCGAGATACTTTTTGACAAAAATGAGTTCAAGGAATTGGATGAAAACATGAGCTCTGCTGATCCATTGAGTTTTTCGGATAGCAAACCATATCCTAGCCGAATAAAAGCAACCCAGGCCAAGACTTCATTGAAAGATGCTGTCAGGACTGCTCATGGAAAAATGAATGGAATAGAGTTGGTGATTGCCTGCATGGACTTCAACTTCATAGGTGGCTCCATGGGCTCTGTAGTAGGCGAAAAGATCGCCCGAGCCATTGATTACTCCATCAAACATAAAACCCCGTTTTTAATGATCTCAAAATCTGGAGGAGCACGAATGATGGAAGCGGGCTTTTCTTTGATGCAGATGGCAAAAACCTCTGCAAAGCTGGCTCTTCTTTCAGAAGCCAAGATTCCTTATATCTCTTTACTTACCGACCCTACTACTGGCGGTGTAACAGCATCTTTTGCTATGTTGGGAGATTTCAATATAGCTGAACCAGGTGCTTTGATAGGGTTTGCAGGGCCTAGGGTCATCAGAGAAACCATAGGAAAAGACCTCCCTAAAGGATTTCAAAGCTCAGAATTCCTCCTTGAGCATGGATTCCTCGATTTTATCGTGGACCGTAGGAACTTGAAGAACAAGCTGACCCTCTTGCTGCAAATGCTCCAATAGTATACAACTAGATTAGGGGCATCGGTAGCGTATGGCAGTTGGCACGTCTGATTAGGCAAAAATTATGCGACTTATTTCACACCCTGTATTGTGCAATTATTACGTCACTTATAGGTGCAACGCCCGATGTGGTTTTTGCGATATTTGGGAACGTCCTTCTCCCTATGCCGACAAGCTAACGGTCGCTCAAAATCTAAAAGACCTCAAAAAGCTAGGAGTAAAAGTAATTGACTTTACCGGTGGGGAACCGCTACTGCATAGGGAGATAGACCTATTGCTCGATTTGGCTAAACAAGAAGGGTTTATCACCACACTTACCACTAACTGCCTTTTATATCCCAAATGGGCCAGCCGGTTGCGAGGAAAGATAGACATGCTCCATTTTTCCCTTGATGCAGCCGACCGTGAAGCGCACGACACCTCGCGCGGCGTGGCCTGTTTTGATGCTGTTATGGAATCAATATCCTTAGCAACTGCTTTAGGGGAAAAGCCCGACATATTATTTACCGTTACCGAAGACAACATTGACCAACTAGAATTGATCTATGAAAATATCAGTCTTCCTAATAATTTGGTACTAATCATCAATCCTATATTTGAATATAACGCAGTAGCTACAGGCGACTCCCTTTCAGCAGTGTCATTAGAAACATTGTCACAATGGGGCAAGAAGCCTAAAGTGTATCTTAATGAAGCTTTTATTGCTTTAAGAGAATCAGGAGGCAACAACATAGAACGTCCCGTATGCAAAGCTGCCAGTTCCACCATCGTTGTTTCTCCCGAAAATCACCTGATCTTACCTTGCTATCATTTAGGTATAGAGTCCATTCCTATCGACAACAACCTATTCGAATTGTATCAATCTTCGAACGTTCAGCAGTTGATTAAACTGGAAGGGAAGTATCCTGCATGTGAGGGATGTGCCATCAATTGCTATATGCAACCTTCATTTGCTGTAGAAGTAAACCGATATTGGTGGAAAGCATTACCCAGTACGTTAAAATACAACTACATGAAAGGAACTTGGAAGAAACTTCTCTGGCCCTAGGGCGTACTATTCATACAAAGTGAAGGTTCCTCTCTTCGGAAAAAACCCATAAGAGAATTATACTGAAAATCAACTAAATCAACATCGAAAGCTTTATTATCATGAAAACCCGTATGTAATAAATTTATCATGTACATACTTATTGTTTTGATATATTATAAATATATTTGTATTCCATTTCGATGGAATTAAACTTGTCACAAACTATATAGGTTAAAATGACTTCAATAATTATAACTTCCATTGTCGCCTTTACTGTTATAATATTGTTATTGGTTTTTTTACTGCTTTATGCACAATCAAAACTAGTACAGTCTGGAGACGTAAAAATTATTATTAACGGGGATGAGAAAAACCCGTTGATCACATCAGCAGGTTCTACCTTGCTTTCGACCTTATCCGGAGCTAAGATTTTCCTTCCTTCTGCCTGTGGTGGCGGGGGCACATGTGCCATGTGTAAGTGCGTAGTAGAAGAAGGCGGCGGGGATGTATTGCCAACAGAGGTAGGGCATTTAAGCAGAGCTGAACAAAAGGAGAAGGTAAGGCTTTCATGTCAAGTGAAGGTTAAGCAAGACATGCAGATACGCATTCCTGAGGAGATCTTTGGAATCAAGAAGTGGGAGTGTGAAGTTGTTTCTAATTACAACGTTTCTACCTTCATCAAGGAGTTTGTCGTAAAATTACCAGAAGGCGAAAGATTGGACTTCCAATCTGGAGGTTATGTACAAATAGATGTGCCTGAGGGAACCATACCTTTCTCAAACATGGACATCACCCCTCATCCTGAATTGGGACACAAGCAAGATATATACAAGGGCGACTGGGACAAGTTTGGCATGTGGGATTTGGTTATGACAAACGACGAACCCCTATTCAGGGCCTATTCCATGGCCAATCATCCTGCCGAGGGCAATATCATCATGTTGAACATTAGGATAGCTACACCGCCATGGGATAGAGCTGCAGGTAAGTGGATGGACGTAAACCCAGGTATCTGCTCTTCTTATGTATTCTCTAAAAAAGCTGGCGACAAAGTAACCCTTTCAGGGCCATACGGTGAATTCCATATCAATCCTACCAAAAGGGAAATGATCTACATCGGAGGTGGCGCAGGCATGGCACCATTACGGTCTCACATTTTCCATCTTTTTCATACAGAAAAAACGGATAGAAAAGTATCTTACTGGTATGGAGGACGTTCGAAACAAGAGCTATTTTATGTAGATCACTTCAGAGACATTGAAAAGGATTTCCCTAATTTCAGTTTCAATATTGGCTTGTCAGAACCTTTACCAGATGACAATTGGAAAATCAAATCCTCTCTAGAAGATAAAGGGGGAGATGGCTATATAGGTTTTATCCATCAGGTGTTGTTTGACAACTATCTTAAGAATCACCCTGAGCCAGAAGAGGTAGAGTACTACTTATGCGGACCTCCCATGATGAATGCAGCAGTTTTGAAAATGCTAGACGACATGGGCGTACCATCAGAAAACATCAGGTTTGACGACTTTGGCGGGTAAACGCACCTAAACACAATGACAAAAAAGGCTGGTACTATTATAATACCAGCCTTTTTATTTTTATCAGCCGATTTAATTATTGCCATAAGTCCTAACTTTCCATATTTTAGTATCATGGATCTAAAAATATTCTTTTCGGCACTTGACGAAACGCTCTACGAAAGCAAATCTGGTCAAAATACTTTCTTGGATGCCATCCATATCAATCAAGAAGTTTCACCCGGTTTAAATGGTGCTGACATTGCCCTGATCGGCATTCAGGAAAATCGCGGTACGGAAAACAATAAAGGGGTGGACAAAGCAGCAGATGTGATCCGTAAAAAATTATATGCCCTTAAAAAAGGAACAGGCAGTTACAGGATAGTAGATCTGGGCAATCTAAGAAATGGTAATACACTGGAAGACACCTATCTTAGAATAAAAGAAGTGTGTAGGACACTCATAGAACAGAATGTTCTCCCAATTTTAATTGGCGGTTCACATGATATCGATTATGGTCAGTACCTTGCTTATGAGGACATGGAAAAACTGGTAAGCGTACTGAATATAGATGCCATGCTGGACTTAGAAACCGAAGCAAACACGGAAATGAGCAAAAAGCACATCAATAGGATTCTGATGCACGATCCAAACTTCCTTTTTAATTATACGCACCTGGCCTACCAAAGCTACTTGATCGACCAGTCAGCCATCGGAATTTTGGAAAAGCTATACTTTGAGTCCTATAGATTAGGCCATTTGCGACAGCACCTACAAGAAATGGAACCTGTAATCCGATATTCCGATATGCTAAGCTTTGACATCACTGCTATCAAGTCCAGCGATGCCCCAGGGAATAAAAATGCACAAGCATTTGGGCTCACGGGAGAAGAAGCATGTCAAATATGCTGGTATGCAGGGCTAAATGACAAATTAAGTACTGCGGGATTCTACGAATATAATCCCGAGGCGGATGACCATACCCAAAAAACCGCCTCTGTAGTAGCCACCATGATCTGGTATTTTATAGAAGGCTTCTATCACAGAAGGAATGAAAAAGACTTCAGAGCCAATGACTATCTCCGATATGTCGTTTCCATGCCTTCAGAACCAGAAAAACTTATTTTCTATAAAAGCAAGATGAGCGAGAAGTGGTGGATGGAAGTTGCCTATCCTAAAGGAAAAAAAGTAAAAGGTCTGGACAATGTCCAATATGGTCGAAACTGTATCATTCCATGCAGCTATGCAGACTATGAAACAGCTTCGAGAGGAGAGCTTCCCGAAAGATGGATTAGTACTCATGCAAAATTAATTTAAAATCTTACATAAATGCTGCTTGACGAAATTTAGGGAAAAGAATTTCACTGCTAGGTATTATCTTCACGAGGTATCAGATATACTCCGAATGGGAACAAGTCATATTTCACCAGCTACTCATATCTTAACATCAGTATTCACCGCACCTTTGGGACGGCGTCTTATCAGTTCGTTATTCGATTTCCTGCTGGCATTTACGATGGCCTACATTATTCCCATTCTAGGTCCAATCCTCTTTGTAGTGTATTTTTTATGCAAGGACGCTTTCCCATTTTTCAATAGCCAAAGCATTGGAAAGAAGCTCCTTCAAATAAAGGTCGTAAATTCCAAAACTCATCAGGGCTTACAAGGAGACTACTCTGCTTCCATATTTCGATCCATAACACTATTAATTCCAGGCCTAAATCTTATTGAGCTCGTTTTGCTTTTCTCAAATAAGGAACGATTAGGTGATAAGTGGGCAGGAACCACAGTAGTTAAGGAGTAAAAATCAGCGTATTCCAGAGCATCGTGGAAATCGCGATTACTTAAAAAAATCTTATCGGCATTACTATAAACACTTACAATCAGTCTTTTCTCAATCACAGATAACTTAAGGCCGATCCATAGCCTACATTAATCGTGTACTGTTCATAAGCGCGTAAGCGCTGTTCCCATATCCGCTAGAATTTTATCTGCATATACTAATGGCATAGGCCAAAGGGGGTGTTGCAATCTTATCTTTGTTTTTACCAATGTTGCCATAAGCCAGGATTAAATCTCTATTAGGGCCATCGTCGCCGTGCACTTTTATATGCCCATCAAATGTTTGCAGTGCCTCAAAAGTCAACACGGTGTCATCTTCCAAAATAACCCGCTCAGTTATGCCTTCTCCCGTCTTGCCATCCACCGGATGGAGCATTGCAGCCATAAGCGCATCCATTTCAAACACACCATAATGTAAATGGGCTGGATGGTACACTTCCATTCCACTAGGGCCTATCTTGATAACAGCGCGCAAAGACCTATCTTTTTTTTCTTGAAAAGTAATTGTACCAGCAGTACTATATTCTGATCCTGCCGTGAGAGGATATTCTATACTCCTACCCGTAAGGGCATTGTCCTGCTTACTATCGTCATCATTTGCACATCCAAAGGCCACCGCAATTGACAACATGCTTAGCGACCAATATAAAGTCTTCATACGTAATAATTCTTATAACCCTACAATCTAAGTTAGAGCAGTTGTTTCTAAAATACAAGTTACTTTTTTGGGCATAACTAGGACAGCAAATGTTTTAGATCCCTTAACTGAATTCTGCCTTCATAATAGGCTTTGCCAAAATGTGCACCCCAAACGCCAATATCATTTAGTCTTTCGATATCCTCCACGTTTCTAATACCTCCAGAGGCCACTAAACATAAATCAGGAAAATGGTTAAGTATCTCTTGATACAATTCAAATGAGGGTCCCTGCAACGAACCTTCTTTTTGAATATCAGTGCATTTTACAAATTTAATTCCACGAGAATGAAAAAACGCTATATGCTCTAGCACATCTATTGTGGTATCTTTCCACCAACCTTTAATGGCAATTTTTCTATTCAGTGCATCGGCACCCAACGTGATTTTTTCTCTACCATAGGAAATTAGCCAAGAAGCAAATAACTCTCTTTTCATTACTGCTACACTCGCCGCCGTGATATAGGTTGCCCCATGCTCATAAGCAGTATATATATCACAATCTTGCTGAATCCCACCTGAAAAATCGATTTCCAAATTTGTATGTCCTGCAATAATTTCAAGTGTAGCATAGTTCTTCGGCTCACCTCTTCTTGCACCATCCAAGTCCACCATATGGACTTGTTTAATACCATAATCTTCAAAGGTTTTGGCTACGTCCAATGGATTTACGTCATATACTGCATCTGTTAATTTCTTGCCGTAGGTTGTTCTCGTGGTTTTACCTCTGGCAACAGCGATTGAAGGAATTATCTTTATCATAAAGTCGGTGTATAGGCATGAAAAAACAATCGAGGAATGCAATTAAAAAATTGCACTTTATAAAGTCAAAATCATGAGAGATGGTTTTAACATTGTAAAACTCCCTTAAGAGATAGAGATTAAAAGTAAAATAAAAAAAATAAAATTTACGTAAATTCTTAATTTTTTTTATTAAAAAATTGGTTTCGTCATATAAAATGCGTGCATATTTATTTTTATATAAAATACAAAGCAGTTTAAAAAAAATATGTAGGGCTAATCGAAAAGACCAAGATTGGCTTTTTTCCTGAATCGAGATATTATAAGAGAAGGCATATCCTTTTGACCCATATACTTTTTCTTAGAAACCATAAAGAGCTGCCTTATAGTGGAAGCGATGTGGCCTTCCCCTTTCATTCGTCTTCCCCATGCTGAATCATTTACAGCTCCTCCATGCAGCTCACAGATTTGATGCCACACCTTTTGGGCTCGGTCGGGGAAGTTCTTAAAGAGCCAATCATGGAACAGGTCTTTTATACTACCATTCAATCTAACGACAGTATACCCTGCATCTCTTGCGCCTGCTTCTGATGTTTTGCGTATCACTTCTGGTATTTCATCCATGTTCAAACCAGGAATAATAGGGGCGTTCATAATGGCAGTGGGAATATTTTCAGCGCTTAGCTTTTCAATCACCTTCAACTTATTGATAGCAGTAGCCGTCCTAGGCTCCAACACTCGCCTAAGTTTTTCTTGTAATGTGGTAACCGAAAAATTTACATGAACCAATCCTTCTGAAGCTAGATCCTTCAGAATATCCAAATCCCTAATAATAAGCACGTTTTTGGTAATTATGGTCACTGGATTACCATAGCGAGCAAAAACCTTTAACATGCTTCTTGTCAGCTTCAGTTTCTTTTCTATGGGTTGATAGCAATCTGTGTTGCCGGAAAGCAAAATCGGATGTGGCTCCCAATTTTTCGATAAAAACTGCTTTTCCAATAACGAAGGTGCATTCTCTTTAACAATGATCTTACTCTCGAAATCTATCCCTGCACTAAAGCCCCAATATTGATGTGAATTTCGAGCATAGCAATATATGCATCCATGTTCACAACCTTGGTAAGGATTGGCGGAATACATGAACCTTAAATCGGGGCTTTTTACTTTATTGACAATATTGTGGGCGTTTTCTTTAAAGAGAGTGGTTTTAGGAGAGGCGTAAAGCGCCTCATCTAGGCCTTCTGGATGCTCTGTTACATAAGAGTTTTCAAAGAAAGGATTTTTTGTATTGAATTGGGCCCCACGCCCTTTAAAGTAATCATCGTCCATGAACCAAAATTAAAAAATTTTTGGCTATAAAGACAATTTAATTAGCATTTTTATCTTAAAAAACTAACCCTATTAGCATAATCACTCCTATTAAGAAAAGATACAATAGGCGAGAGCTCTTTTTTGGCATTCCAAATAAAATAGAGTTGGTTCCAAACCTGTATAATTTTTCATATTTTGTTTTCATAATATTCACATATTTAAAGTGTAACATAAATTCGTTTAGCTCCTAGAATTGGTGATGTACCAGTAATAATAGCAAAAAAAACACCACGTCTTTTGAACTGTGGCTTTAGAGATATTTTTGGAATGAGTTAGGAGCTAGTGAATTAACAGAATTTGAGGCATTAAAGTTCGGTTGATTAGAGGATTGCTTTAAAACTTTGGTCGCTTGGTCTATTTTCTGTTGCAGAAATTATTATATTTGTGCCTTCAATCGTCGGGCAATTAGCTCAGTTGGTTTAGAGCACCAGCTCGACAAGCTGGGGGTCATTGGTTCGAATCCAATATTGCCCACACTGATAATCAAGGAGTTACAAGTGAATTTGTAGCTCCTTTTTTCTTGGTTTAAACGTTGGTTCAATTAATGAGCCTGACAGCATAAGCTAGTCACCTCAACTGATCTTGCTCCAATTAAAAGCCTTCTGATCAACACTTTCCAATTGCTGCTTGATTGCATCATTATGCTTTTGGATCAGCTCAGGGTCATCTTGTAAAAGCTGTATTGCGGCATCTCTGGCCACTTGCAGGATTTTCCCATCTTTGCCCAGATCAGCAATCAGCAAATCAAGTACGCCACTTTGTTGAGTTCCCATCAGATCACCAGGGCCCCGTAGTTTTAAGTCCATATCGGCAATCTCAAAACCATTGTTGGTGCGTACCATTGTTTCCAATCTCAATCGGCTTTCCTTCGTCAATTTATAATCGCTCAAAAGGATACAATAAGACTGCTCTGCCCCTCGCCCAACCCTACCCCGTAATTGATGAAGCTGCGCCAAACCAAACCTTTCTGCATTTTCGATGATCATCACACTGGCATTAGGCACGTTTACGCCCACTTCTATAACAGTAGTTGCCACCATTATATGCGTTTCTCCTTTCACAAATCGCTGCATCTCAAAATCTTTGTCTTCAGCTTTCATTTTGCCATGCACAATGCTCACCTTAAACTCCGGGAAAGCGCGGCATATACTTTCATACCCCTCCATAAGATTTTTATAGTCCTTTCCTGTTTGCTCAGAAAGTTTTTCAGATTCTTCAATTAAAGGATAAACAATGTACACTTGCCGCCCCAACAGGATTTGTTGCCTGACAAAGCCGAATACCTTTAGCCGATGCGACTCATATCGATGTACAGTCTGAATAGATTTCCTCCCAGCCGGCAATTCATCGATTACAGAAACATCTAAATCTCCATATAAAGTCATGGCTAGTGTCCGTGGAATAGGTGTAGCGGTCATCACCAGAACATGAGGAAAATACTCGGTGTGCTTCTGCCAAAGTTTTGCCCTCTGCGCCACTCCGAATCTATGCTGCTCGTCCACTATAGCCAAACCTAGATTGTGAAACTGTACTACATCCTCAAGCAATGCATGAGTGCCGACCAACAGATGCAAGCTCCCATTCTGAAGCGCCTCATGTATTATTTTCCTTTCCTTCTGCTTGGTAGACCCTGTAAGCAGTGCCATTTTAAGGCCCATCTTATCAATAAAAGGAAGCAAACCCTGAAAATGTTGGTCAGCTAGAATTTCCGTCGGCGCCATGAGTGCTACCTGCGCACCGCTTCCAATCGCCATGAGGGCGCATATAAATGCTACCATGGTCTTCCCGCTCCCCACATCTCCTTGAAGCAGCCTATTCATCTGGTTGCCCGACTTCATGTCTGCATATATCTCCTTGATCACCCTTTTTTGGGCAGTGGTGAGCTCGAAAGGGAGATGTTCATGATAGAAGGCATTAAGATAAGCGAGGTCCTGGAAAACTTGGCCTTTAAACTTGTCCATTCTAGCATGCTTGAGTTTCAGCAACCTTAGTTGAACATAAAATAACTCTTCGAACTTTAACCTAAACCTGGCATTTTGGAGGGCGTTAGCATCTTCTGGAAAGTGGATATTTTTTATGGCTTCAGCCTTCGCCATTAATTTAAACTGGGCAAGGATATTTTCAGGTAAAATCTCCCTAATTCTGGGCATGGCCTCACGGAGAAGTGCTTTTTGCAACTTACTGATCGCTTTGCTATCGAGGAATTTCTTCTTGAGCGGTTCGGTGGTAGAATAAACAGGCTGCAAATATCGCTGTACTTCATGACTTTCTGCAAGAGGCTCAAGTTCTGGATGTGTGATATTTATCTTATGACCATAAGCTGAAGGTTTGCCAACAACGACATATTCAATGCCCATTCGCAATTTTTTGACAACATACTGTAGTCCTTTGAACCAAACAAGCTCTATTTCCCCCGTTTCGTCACTAAAATAAGCTACCAGCCGCTGCTTTCTGCCCATCCCAATTGTTTCGATCCGGCGAATATAGCCTCGTACCTGTACAAAAGGCAGTTGATCATCAAGTTGGGAGATTTTATAGAATTTGGTGCGGTCTTCATAGCGAAAAGGATAATGCTGTATCAAATCCCGAAAGGTGACTATACCCAGTTCTTTTTGCAAGGATGCAGCCTTTTGAGGTCCTACTCCCTTTAAAAATTCAACCTTTGTATCAAAAAAGCCCGCCATTTATCTATGTGTAAAGCTCAATTGTCATTCCACTCGAGCGTGTTCAGCATATGGACAATGTCCTTTTTTACATAATCTATGACAGGGGCTAGGGAGTCGTTTTTTGAAGCCGTCCTAAAATATAAAGCCCCTCTTATAAAATGATGTGCGGAATCTGTAGAATAAAATTGGAACGGCGTAGGTACTTCCCCACTCAGCTCTGCTACTACAGCAGTATGATTGCGTGGAGTCTGAATTATACTTTCTTCAATGGCATAAGCCTTGACCTGATGCCTGGCAGTCAACCTATAGGAATCATTCAGCACTTCTTGAAGTTTTGCAGAGTCGTTTCCTATGGTTTTATAAGTGATTTGTATAGTGGCCACAAAATCAGGATAATAAATATCTATCCAATAGGGTTCCTTCATCCAAGAAGAGTCGAACACAATGTGGGCGTACTTAGAGTACTCAAATTGATATGGGAAGGAATCGGCGAGTTGCACATACTCATGCTCAGGAAGTGGAATTCTATTATAACCTTTTGGCTTGGGCATGTAATCTTGAGCGCAAGCTCCTACCACAAGGAAAATAGCAGCCGATAAAAATAATTGTTTCATAGGGGGCACAGATATTTGGCAATAAATCTACGAAAAAACAAAGAGAGCTGAACTATTATTCAATGATTGTTTGGTAGGGAATGGCACTGGCCCTCCCTTAATCGTATGGCTCATTTAAGGGAAACAGCGTGGTTTTCTCCGGAATTAAAGATGTGCATGCTTAAAAAACTAATACCCTGAAAGACTATTCCTAACATACATGACAGGCTATGCGCCATCTGCAACCATGGGTCAACACTGCGTTTCGCCTCTCTCTCTCTCTCTCTCAGGTCTTAAAACTGTCCCCTGTCAGGTACCAGCGCTGATAAACCACAGCATGTAGTAAAGCAAAAGCTGTTGGCAGCACTAAAGATACTGCCAACAAAGAAATGACGCAGGGAACTATAGTTCGAGTTCAAAATTCGTAGGACGTCTAAAAAGGAAGGTCGTCCGAAGCATTCTCCATATTTATACTCTCACCCGATACTGAGCTAGCTTCTCTCATATCCTGCTTGTTTTCGGTATTAGATCCGCCATTGTCGTTGCTATCACCTCGAGAACCAAGAAAGTTCATAGTTGATACAACCACCTCTGTCATATATTTTCTATTCCCGTCTTTGTCGTCGTAAGTTCGGGTTTGCAACTTTCCTTCAACATATAGCTGGTTACCCTTTTTAAGGTATTTCTCAGCCAATTCTGCCAATGGCGTCCACATGACTATATTGTGCCATTCGGTATTCGTTACGCGCTCCCCACTTTTATTGGTATAGACTTCACTCGTTGCCATCGAAAAGTTTGCAACGGCACGTCCATTGTCAAGGTGTCTCACCTCAGGATCTTTTCCTAGGTTTCCAATTAAGATAACTTTGTTTACTCCAGCCATAGCTTTAATTTTAAAGTGTGAAAATTAAGGATCATGCATAAATTTAGTCAAAATATATTCTTTGACAAATAATTATTGATCAAAATGGGCTTTGGAAGGTTTTGCACCTTTTCTAATGAATACCGTTTCATTCCCGCCCAAGATTCATTCAACTGCTCGCTCAGGTCCACAAGAAAGAAGCGAGCAAAAAGGCGTTGATGCGTCAATATGTGTTTGTAAACGTGTGATATATCAGACACCACTGCTTCCCCAGAGACAGGCCGCCAGGCGAGGATTTCATCAGCGATCTCCCCCTCTTCCCTGATACTGTCTGACTCTATCAAATGAAAATCGTATAATCCGTTCCATATATCTTTACCTTCTCTCCTCTTAAGGTATAACGTGCCCTCATATCTAAATACCGCAAAATCAAAATACCTATTGGTTACCTTTACCTTCTTACTCTTTACGGGTAGCTGATAATGAACGTCATGCTTATTGGCATAACAGGCTGTAGCAAATACACAGCTGCTGCATAGAGGCTGCCTAGGCGTGCAATGCAGCGCTCCAAACTCCATGATTGCTTGATTATAATCGGGCGTTTGCTCGGTTGGCAATAGCTGCTGAGCAAATTCTTGGAACCTCCTTTGTCCCGAAGGGGAAGCTATATCTTCAGACAAACCAAATATTCGAGCAAGCACCCTATACACATTGCCATCTACTACAGCCACCTTTTTATCGAAGGCAAAAGATGCAATAGCAGCTGCCGTATACTTCCCAACTCCTTCCAGCTTAAGCAAATCATCATAGCTTTCTGGAAACTTTCCACCCCTGTTATACATTATATTCTTTGCACAGGCATGTAAGTTTTTGGCTCTAGAATAATATCCTAGACCTTGCCACAGTCTCAATACCTTAACTTCTTGTGCCTCTGCAAGCTGTCTTATTGTTGGAAATGTCTCCAAAAATTTATTGAAGTAAGGCAGTCCTTGCTTGACCCTTGTCTGTTGCATAATCACCTCTGAAAGCCAAATTACATATGCATCCCGTGTATTGCGCCATGGCAAGTCCCGTTTATGAGCATGATACCATTGCAGCAGAATCTCAGAAAAGCGCATATCATTTAGCATAGCACAAAAAAGGTATAACAGGACGTAATAATATTATAACGTATGCTCATATTTTTGATTTTTTTAACTTTTAAATTCACGTATTGCTCTTTAACTTTGTGGCTGCTAATAAAGTAGCAAAGGATCATTAAGCTCCTGAACAGAGCAATTATAAATTATAAAATCCAAATTAAAAGGTTACAAACAAAAGGAAAAAATGATGTTAAGCAAAACATCATAACGGAATGTGTATTGTTAAATCTAAAATTCATATAAAGTGACGAAAGCAGAGGTAATATCGGAAATTTCAGAAAAGACAGGGATTGACAAGGCAGATGTCCAAGTCACCGTGGAGGCTTTTTTTAGCGTAGTTAAAAATTCGATGGCCAATGGAGAAAATATCTATGTCAGGGGATTTGGGAGCTTTGTGAACAAAAAAAGAGCAAGGAAAATCGCGCGTAACATTTCCAAAAATACGGCGATAGTTATTGAGGAGCATTACATTCCTAGCTTTAAACCTTCCAAAACTTTTATTGAGAAAATTAAAACGAGTGAGAAGGTGAAACTTTCTCAGAAATAACAAAACCTTAAACTGCCTTAATCCGTTATGCCAAATTTCGGATAAGGCTTTTTTTATGTCCAAAACAAAAATCATCATTTCAGCAGTTGCAATACTGCTAATTATAGGTATATTCTTACTCCCCAAAGTTGTCGTTGACAATTCCGCCGACGTGGAAATGACCAGCTCGGGAGAAGCCTCTTCAGGGGTCACGGCTCAATCTCCGGAAGTTGATGCCATGCACAACACTACGATTTCCCCAGAAGATGAGACCCTCCTGAACGACTTAAGAGAAAATTACAAAAGTAATGCAGATAACGAAAAAAGTGCTATATTTGCGGATTCGTTGGCTACTGTCTTTAAGCGTTACAACAAATTAGACAGTGCAGCAAAGTACTATGCTATTGCTGCTGATAAAGTGCCTTCTCAGGAAGCCTTGTTGAAAGCGGGAGATGCTTATTATGAAGCTTACACCTACGCTGTTGCTCCCGAAAGGTCGCAGCAGCTTGGAGAAAAGGCTAGAGAGTACTACGAAATTGTACTGGGGCGTGAAGGTGGCGAAGCATTATTGAACGTCAAGGCAAATCTTGCCATGACGTATATTGCTTCTGCCGATCCCATGAAAGGCATTGCCTTACTGAGAGAGATTCTTGAAAAGGATCCAAATCACAAGGGGGCTATTTACAACATGGGAGTACTTTCTATTCAGTCTAATCAATATGATAGGGCCATTGAAAGATTCGAGCAATTGGTCGGCTTGGATCCCGAAAATGTTCAAGCACAATTCTATTTAGGCTTGAGCTATTTTGAGGCCGGCAGAAAGACAATGGCCAAGAAACAATTTGAGAAAGTAAAAACACTAGATAGCGACCCTGAGATTCAAGCTGCAGCGGACGGGTATCTGGAAGAGATTCAATAATATTTTTAACATTAAAATTCATACAATATGCCTTGCGGTAAAAAAAGAAAACGTCATAAGATTTCTACTCACAAAAGGAAAAAGCGTCTAAGAAAGAACAGACACAAGAAGAAATAATTTGATAAAAGGC
>CAYTTV010000028.1:44682-48838 GCA_964440915.1 uncultured Roseivirgaceae bacterium | reverse complement strand
AACATCTCTTAAATCCTTATAATTCTAAGTTAAGGTTTTTGTTCAAATATAAAATAGGAAAAATTTCAGTATCATCAATCAATCAACCGTAGTGCTAGCGCGTTCCTTATTATACTCCAAAAGCTTTGTTCAGTGAATGGATTAAGAAAAGTGGTTCTTAGATACCGTATTGCATAGAAATAAAAAGATGATAAGAAGGAGTGAGCCGAAAGGGAGACGGTTACTGCTTTTCAATTTCATGATTTCTGCTAGAATTTTGAAATCCTATTTCAAAGCTGCATTCCGATTGAAGCGGGATAAGGCGCAATTATCTGTTTTATTTGCTCTCCGTGCAATGAGCAGGGAGAGCAAATCTTGTTGTTATTATCCTTCTACTTTGGATTTTATCCACTCTCTTGCGTTCACAAAAGCTTCTATCCAAGGAGAAACCTCGTCGTTTCTTTCGCTTGGGTAGTAAGGCCAGTTCCATGCAAAAATCGATCGCTCTATATGTGGCATAATGGCTAAGTGGCGCCCATCATCTGAACATATGCTTGCAATAGCGTATTTAGAATCATTAGGGTTTCCAGGATATTCTTGGTAACTATATTTAGCCGTTATATTATAAGCAGCCTCTTTATAGGGCAAATGGAACTTACCTTCTCCGTGCGCCACCCAAACGCCAAGTCTTGTGCCTGCCAAGGATTTGAACATTACCGAATTGTTTTCATGTATGGTGACATTAATAAAACAAGACTCGAACTTTCCTGAGCTATTATGGCGCATCTTAGGATGTTCTTTGTGGTCGGGATACACAAGCCCCAGCTCGGTCATCAATTGACAACCATTGCAAACGCCAAGGCTTAGCGTGTCGCTCCTTCTATAAAAGTTATCAAGGGCGGTTTTGGCTTTTTCATTATATAAAAAAGCACCAGCCCAACCTTTGGCCGATCCCAAGACATCTGAATTCGAAAATCCGCCAACAAAAACAATTAGGTGGATATCTTCCAATGTTTCCCTTCCCGAAATAAGATCGGTCATATGCACATCTTTTACATCAAATCCTGCCAGATACAGGCCATAAGCCATTTCCCTGTCTCCATTCACACCTTTTTCACGGATAATGGCTGCTCGGTAACCACTCCGTCCTTTTCTGTCAGGATCGAGTCCATATTGAGATAAACGGCCAGTAAAATGATTAGGAAATTGATATTGAAGCGGCTGTACCTTATAGTTTTCAAAACGCTTCTTGGCCAGCGCTTCTCCTGATTGATGTTGGTCTAATAAATAAGAGGTCTTAAACCATACATCACGCAGGGAATTGATATCAAAGTTCAGCTCCTGATCATTGTGAGCAATTTTCAAGGTCCTTTCTTCTGTTGGATGGCCAATTACATGAAAATCGATATTTACCTTCTTAAGGAGAGCCTCTACAGTGCCCAGATCTTTTACTTGTATAATCAATCCAGGGTTCTCGCTAAATAGCAATTTGATTAAATCTTGCTCTTTTATACTATCCAGGTTCACCTTCAGTCCACCGTTTTCATTGGCAAAGTTCATTTCCAAAAGGGCAGTGATGAGTCCACCCGCTGAGATGTCGTGTCCGGCAAGGATTTTCTTTTCTTTTATGAGTTGCTGAATGGCGTTAAATGCAGCCCCAAAGTAGGCTGCGTCTCTCACATTTGGAGATTTTTCACCTACTTTATTCAATACTTGGGCAAAACTACTGCCTCCAAGAGCAAGGCGCTCACCTGAAAGGTCAATATAGAGTATTGAAGTATCATTGTCAGTTACCAGTACTGGTGTGACAACGTTAGTCACATCTTCCACCTCTGCCGCAGCAGATATAATCACCGTTCCTGGAGAGTAAACTTCTTTTCCGTCTGGGTACTTCTGTTTCATGGAAAGCGAGTCTTTCCCAGTAGGGATGTTGATGCCTAGATGGCAAGCAAAATCACTAGCGGCTTCAACTGCTTTGTACAGGCGAGCATCTTCCCCATCGTTCTTGGCTGGCCACATCCAGTTAGCACTTAGCGATACCCCTTTGAGTGCATCGGTAAGGGGAGCCCAGACAAGGTTGGTAAGCGACTCGGCAATGGAAAGCCTTGAGCCTGCTGCGGGATCTATCAAAGCACTGATAGGGGCGTGGCCAATAGCTGTTGCTATCCCTTTTTTGCCCCTATAGTCCAATGCCATTACCGCCACGTTATTCAATGGGAGCTGTATTGCACCTGCAGTTTGCTGTGTGGCTACTTTTCCTGTTACAGATCTGTCTACCTTATTGGTAAGCCAATCCTTACAGGCTACCGATTCGAGTTGTAAGACAGCCTCCAAGTAGGACTGAATTTGAGATTGATCGTAGTCAAGTGGGGCAAATTTTTGCTTTGAAGTGGTGTCTTCCAATACTGTTTTGGGTGAGTTGCCAAACATGTGATCTAACTTCCAGTCAATAGGGTTGGTGTCTTTATCTTCGTTTACAAAGCGGAAGTTGCCATCGCCTGTTACTTCACCTACAATGTACATGGGAGCTCTTTCTCTATCAGCTACTTTTTTCAGCAGATCGGTATCCCTGTCTTTCATGACCAGCCCCATTCTTTCTTGGGATTCATTTCCCGCAATTTCTTTGTCAGAAAGCGTAGGATCGCCTACAGGCAATGCCTTGATGTCAATGTTGCCGCCAGAGTTCTCAACAAGTTCTGAAAGACAATTCAAATGTCCACCAGCACCGTGATCGTGTATAGACACAACAGGGTTCTCTTCAGCTTCTGCCATGGCCCGTATTGCATTGGCGACACGCTTTTGCATTTCAGGATTAGCCCTTTGAACCGCATTCAACTCAATTGAATTGGCAAATTCGCCTGTAGCTACAGAAGATACGGCACTTCCTCCCATGCCGATGCGGTAGTTGTCACCCCCTAGGACTATGATTTTGTCTCCTTTTTCAGGATGGCCTTTTTGGCTGCTTTTGAGTTTTCCATAACCCACACCACCAGCTTGCATGATTACTTTGTCATATCCATAATGCTTTCCATTTTCGACATGTTCGAAAGTCAATACACTGCCACAAATGAGTGGTTGGCCAAATTTGTTGCCATAGTCACTGGCGCCATTCGAAGCCTTGATAAGCAAGTCGAGTGGGGTTTGGTACAACCACTTTCTAGGGGCTACATTGTCCTCCCACTTTCGTCCTTCTTCCAGCCTTGAGTAGGGGGTCATATAAACAGCCGTGCCGGCCAGCGGGATACTGGCTTTCCCTCCGGCCATTCTGTCTCTGATTTCACCGCCAGTGCCTGTTGCAGCGCCGTTGAAAGGTTCTACAGTGGTAGGGAAGTTGTGCGTTTCTGCTTTGATAGAAAGTACAGACTCATAATTGGAAACTTTGAAAAAGTCAGGTTTGTCTTGAGTTTCTGGTGCAAACTGCTCTAGTTCAGGTCCTCTTACAAACGCCACATTATCTTTATAGGCAGAAACAAGCTTGTTAGGATTGACCTTTGATGTTTTTTTGATGAGTTGGAATAAAGAGGCCTCTTTCTCTTCTCCGTCTATGATAAAAGTTCCGTTGAATATTTTGTGTCGGCAGTGCTCCGAATTGACTTGTGAGAACCCAAAAACCTCACTGTCGGTAAGCTTTCTTCCTAGCTCCCTGCTCACCGATTCTAAGTAGATGATTTCATCTTCACTCAGGGCAAGCCCTTCCTCCTGATTATATTTTCTTATGTCTTCGATAGGCAAAATAGGCTCAGGCTGCTTGTGGATAGTGAATAAGTCCTGATCCAAACCCGCATTTATGACTTGAAGCATGGTGTCGTGAGCAGCATCAGCAGCGGGTACGGCATGGTATTCTTCAATTCTCAAAATACCCTTGATGCCCATATTTTGCGTGATCTCCACAGCGTTTGTACTCCACGGCGTGATCATTTCCTTACGGGGCCCTACATAATATCCTTCAATATTTCGCTCCTTTATTTGTGTGGCATCGCCAAATAACCAAGCAAGTTTTTCCAGGTCTTGGTCCTTTAGATTTTCGGAAACCCCCACGGCATAGATAATGTCATGCTGCCCTTTATAAAATATGATCATGCTGCAATATTTTTATGGATAAGCTATTTCACCGCAAATTTAGAAAAAGAAAACATGTATGCCTGATGAACGAATGAAATAATGTGCTGATGCTAAA
>CAYTTV010000028.1:0-44582 GCA_964440915.1 uncultured Roseivirgaceae bacterium | reverse complement strand
GAAAAAGAAAACATGTATGCCTGATGAACGAATGAAATAATGTGCTGATGCTAAAGTTGAAAATGCCTTTGAGGGAAAATCCTGCTGTTTTGGGATAAGAGTGGACAAGCGAAATTGCTCAAATAATAAAACCCTTCATATAACTAAAAATTCTACTCTTCAAAATCAACACCTTTATTTTCTTGCCAAAGCTTTTCGAAGGAGGTTATAATGATTAGCTTTTAAGGTTTCGAGTTCATATCGATCAATTTTGTGAATCAGACTTTTTATTTTTGAATAGTTTATAACCTTGTCGTTATCTCCCAGAATAATGGTTGTGGCAATGTTTTTTTGATTAACAATGGCCGCTATTTTGGAAGTTGAAAAGGAAAATGCCCGGTATACCATCCAAGTATAAAACACCTTTGAGCGGAGCACATGAGTCTTCATTTGGCTTCTGGTAAAGCGTGCAAGGCGCTTATCCACTATGTATAGACGCTCTAAGAGTGAAATAAATCGATAGAAAATCCAAGGCTTGCTGATCGTTTGTTTAAAAATATAAGTAAATGGTTGACATGAAGTAGCCAATTTGTACCATGTATTTAAGCGGATGCCATCAGGAGCAATCAGCGTGATGGATCTTACAGCTTCAGGAAAAGTTTCTAAAGTGGCCAGCAACACTTTTGCACCAAGGCTAAAACCTATCATGGAAAATTCCTGTATTCCTTCATGTGCCCTAAATCCTTCAAAAATTTCTTTCCACAATTCCTTCGAAAGGGCTTTATCACCATAGGGCCAAACGCTTCTGCCATGAAAAAAAAGGTCAATGCAATAGAATCGATGCTCTTTTTCTAAGGATAAGGCATATGGTTGAAAAACTACATCGCTTTGATTAAATCCATAAAATCCTATGGTTGTACGATTGCCTTCTCCATATACCGTGTAAGCTAAAGAAACACCTTTATGCTCAAATATTTTTTCTTCTCTTTTCATATGAATGAGGTGTCCGAAATCGGCCTCTTAAGGTTCGAATTCGGACACCTATGTGTTACAAAACAGGGAGTTCAATTGATTCAAGCCTATTTCCCGATTGGCATAATGCTTGTTTCAGAAGGTGCTTGTCTTGAAAAGCTAAATTACTAAACCTTGCAGATATTTTTGCAACAAGTTTTGGAAACTGGAAACTTTAAGTAATTTTGGAGTTTCCAAAGTTTTAAAGAATGATGCGCGAAAAAATTTTGGCGGCGGCAGATTCTCTTTTTATGCGATATGGCGTAAAAAGCGTTACAATGGACGACATTGCTAAAGAGCTTGCGATTTCCAAAAAAACCATATATCAATATTTTCAAGACAAACGGGAACTGGTGAATGTATGCACTATAAGACAGTGCACACAACGGGATGAAAATTTTGAGAAAATACAAGGAATGGCCAATAATGCTATTGATGAACTGGTCTTAATCTCTAAGGCGATACGAGAAAACATCCTTGATCTCAATCCTTTGTTGCTCATGGAAGTCAAAAAATACTATGCAGAAGCTTGGAAAATATTCCTCAAATTCAAGGAAAATAACTTTTATAAATCTTTGGTACATACCATAGAAAGAGGTAAGCAAGAAGGTTATTTTCGAGAAGAAATTAATGCTGAAATATTGGCTGTAATGCGCATGCAGCAAATACAGGATGTTTTTGAAGCTACTGTTTATGCCAAAGACAAGTTTGCCTATAGAGAAGTGCAAATTCAACTTATGAATCACTTTATGCATGGTTTGCTGACTTTTAAAGGCAAAGAGATGCTCGACAAGCATTACAAAGGGATTTTTTTAGAAATCATCGAAAAGTAACAAATAGAACTTTTTGCCATTTTTAATTCAATACTTAAATCAACTATAAACAATGAGTTTCAGATTCAACATCTTATTTGGATTACTGATGTTTTCGGCTACAAGTACTGCCTTTGGCCAATCAGGCACGCAACATCCCGTAACTTTTACCTTAGAAGAGTGCTTGAATTATGCATTCGAAAATAGTGATTCTATAAAGAATGCTATCCTTGATCAAAAAATAGCCAAGGCCAGAGTGGGAGAAACACGATCTGCTGGACTGCCCCAGATTGAGGGGAATGCATCATTGTCTAAAAGCTATTTAATGCCGGTACAACTTATACCTGCTGAGTTTTTTGATCCAAGTGCGGCCCCAGGCACTTTTGCTCCTGTGCAATTTAGTCCTTCGTATATGGGCAACGCTTCTGTACAGTGGGATCAATTGATCTTTGACGGCTCTTATTTTGTAGGGTTGCAGGCGGCATCCACCTATCAGGAACTGTCTTCAAAGGCTGCTATTAAAACCAAGATTGACGTAGCTGAGTCGGTAACCAAGGCTTATTATGCGGCATTGGTGGCCCAAGAGCGGATAGCCTTGGCGGAAGAGAATTATCGGAGGTTAGATACCTTGTTGCGGGAAACGAGGATTATGCACGAAAATGGTTTTGCCGAAAGAATAGAAGTAAGTCGTGTGACGGTCGAGTTTAATAATGCTAAAGTGGAAAGGAAAAAGGCTGAAAGGGCCATTCAGCTTTCATTTGCCTTGCTTAAGTTCCAAATGAATATGCCTTTGGAGCAATCACTCATGTTAGGGGAGAGCCTCAGCCAAATAGAGGTATCCTTTAATGATGCTTTGATCAATGAATTTGAATACAGAGACCGGATCGAATACTCACAGCTGGAAACCAATAAAGCACTGGCAGAGCTAGAACTGAAAAACATTCAGGTACAATACCTACCCAAATTAAATGCGTACATCAACATTGGCGCCACTATGGGGGCCAACGAATCATCTCAACTTTTTGACTTTAAAAATGCGTGGTTCGAAAATGGCGCTTTTGGCGCTTCTTTGACCTTGCCCATTTTTGATGGTTTGAACAAAAGTTACAGGATACAGCAAAGTAAGCTCGCAATTCAAAGAACTAATAACTCTTTCAATACTTTAAGGAGCAGCATCGACCTTTCGATTATCCAGTCGCGCATAAAGCTACAGGATAACATGGAAGCATTAGAGGCCTCTAGGGAAAATATGGTATTGGCACGGGAAGTCTATGAAGTATCCAGAATAAAATATCAAGAAGGAGTAGGGTCAAACATAGAAGTGATCGATGCAGAAATTGCGCACCAACAGGCAGAAACCAACTATTATAATGCCCTGTATGATGCCTTGGCAGCTAAGGTAGAACTGAAAAAGGCCTTAGGGATTCTCCTTGACTAAAGGTTGACGTCAAAAAATAACAATTACTTTTTGAAAAATAAACATACAACTGAAATCCAAAATATATCCATGAAAGCTAGAATAAATTATTACTTGGTAGGATTAGTCTTGTTCCAAATGAGCTGTGGCAAGCCGGACCAACTGGCTGAAAAGAAAGCTGAGCTTCAGCAGTATAAGGATGAAATGCAGGAGTTGAAGGTGAAAATTGAGACCCTGGAGCATGAAATAGCGCAGTTGGATCCAAGTTTCGGCAAGAGCAACCGCCAGACTACCATAGTATCTGCTTTGCCTATCGAGGTCAGGGATTTTGAGCATTTTATTGAAGTAGGAGGAGAAGTTACTTCTCGCCAAAACGTAGTACTTGCGGCTGAAGTGACCGGCGTGGCACAACGGATACATGTGAGGGAGGGTGAAGTGGTCAGAAGGGGCGATATCTTGCTGAGTTTGGATGCAAGTGCCACCCAAAGGGCCATTGCCGAACTGGAAACTGCATTGGAACTGGCCACAACGGTATATGAACGTCAATCCAACCTTTGGAAACAGCAGATAGGCACCGAGATCCAATTTCTCGAGGCAAAAAATAGAAAAGAGTCTGTGGAAAGGCAGTTGGAATCTGCTCAAGTGCAGTTGTCAAAGAGTATAATCCGAGCGCCGTTTTCTGGTGCAGTCGACGAGATTATCATTAAAGCAGGAGAAACCGCAATGCCAGGTTCTGAACTTTTGAGGCTAGTAGGCTCCGATAAGATTTTTGTTGAAGCGGATGTATCGGAGGCTTATGTAGGCAGTTTTTCGAAAGGGGATAAGGTAGAGCTTGCATTCCCCTCTATAGGCGAGACATACACGTCTGAGCTAACATCAGTGGGTGGGGTGATCAACAAGGAAAACAGGACTTTTAAAGTGGAGGTAGCGCTGCCTGATAAAATAAAAGCTAAAGTAAAACCCAATCAACTTGCGGTGGTCAAAATAAGTAATTTCATAAAAGAAGATGCTGTCGTTATCCCGACGAATTTGATTCAATACGACAATCGTGGTGCTTATGTATATGTCGTCAACAAGTCTGATACTGTTCTTACGGCCCAAAAGGTATATGTGGAGAGTGGAATTGCCTATAATAATCAAACCTTGATAGAAAAAGGCCTTACTGGAGAAGAGATGCTTATAAACCAAGGGTTTAGAAATGTCTCGAACGGGCTTGAAGTGAAATTAGCAGATAACAGCGTACAATAATTCTCCCATCTTGCTTAAAGAACATAAAATGGATCAAGAACATACAAATAAAAATAAGGAAGTAATAAGGGAGTTTGGCCTGACCACTTGGTCGGTCAAAAATAAAACAAGTGTGGGAATCCTGACCCTTATTATCGCCATGCTTGGGATCTATTCCTATATCGAAATGCCTAAGGAAAGTTTTCCGGAGATAGTAATCCCTACAATTTATATCGGCACATCCTATCCTGGCAACTCACCAGTAGACATGGAGAACTTGATTACAAGGCCCATAGAAAAAGAATTAAAAGCCATAAATGGCGTCAAGGACATTACCTCATCCTCTATTCAGGACTATTCTACCATATTGGTTGAGTTCAATCCAGAGGTTGAGGTATCCAGGGCTTTACAAGATACCAAGGATGCTGTAGACAAAGCCAAAAGCGAACTGCCTACCGATTTGGATACCGATCCCAGTGTGATGGAAATCAACTTCTCAGAATTTCCCATAATGTTCATCAATCTTTCTGGCGACTTCTCGATTGATGAGCTTAAGGATCATGCCGAATACCTGGAGGATGAGATAGAAAAGATGTCGGAGATTTCCAAAGTGGATATCAGTGGGGACCTCGATAGGGAAATCATGGTGAATGTAGACCTTTATAAGATGGAGGCTCGAAATGTGAGCTTCTCGGACATTGAAAATGCCATTGCCGGAGAAAACGTGACGATGTCTGGAGGAGACATATTGGCGGGCGATTTTAGACGATCACTAAGGATAGCGGGGGAGTTCTCTACTCCCAGGCAAATAGAAGATGTAATCGTAAAGGATGAAAACCAAAACATTGTGTATGTGCGAGATGTGGCTGAAGTGGAGGATTCATACAAGGACAGAACCAGCTTTGCAAGGCTCGACGGTGAACCGGTCGTTACTTTGGGCGTGGTGAAAAGAAGCGGAGAGAACTTACTTGCGGCTTCAGATAAAATCAGGGCTATCCTGGAAAAGGCTGAAAGCAATAGGTTTCCCGAAGACCTCAAGATTACGATTAGCAATGACATGTCCGAGGCTACCCGACTACAAGTAGAAAATTTGGAGAACAGCATCATAACTGGTGTAATCCTAGTGATTTTGGTATTGATGTTTTTCCTTGGTTTCAGAAATGCACTGTTTGTGGGGATTGCCATCCCTATGTCCATGTTCTTGTCATTCTTAATCCTTAATGCTCTTGGAATTACGCTTAATTTTATGGTTTTATTTGGGCTTGTGCTGGCTTTGGGTATGTTGGTAGACAATGGGATTGTGGTTATTGAGAATATCTACCGAAAGCTTGAAGGAGGCCTGACGCCTAGCCATGCGGCCCGCCAAGGAGTGGGTGAAGTAGCTTGGCCTATCATCACTTCCACAGCCACTACGGTGGCAGCCTTTTTGCCATTAGCTTTTTGGGGAGGCATGATGGGAGAATTTATGAAATATTTACCTATTTGTGTGATTGTCGTATTAAGCTCTTCCTTATTTGTAGCCCTTGTTATCAATCCCGTATTGGCATCTATGTTTATTACTAAGGAAAAGAAAGAACCTAATAAGAAAAGATTGTTGATAGCCTCAGGGATCTTAGCGGTGATTGCGATTGTGGGATATATTGTTTCGAAGTCCTATACATTCCCCAATTTGGTCATGTTTGTAGCCATTTTTATTCCCTTAAACCTCTATTTTTTGAGGCCTGCTGCAGATTGGTTTCAAGACAAGTTATTGACTAGATTAGAAGATTTCTATTACAATTCCATGAAGTTCTTCATGGCCGGCAACCGTCCACATGGGGTATTGATAGGCACGTTAGCATTGTTTGTTCTCTCCATAGTGCTTTTTGGGATAAGGGCTCCCAAGGTACTTTTCTTTCCGGATAACGAACCGAATTATATCAATATCTTCATCGAAAATCCAATAGGGACGGATATCGAGAGTACCAATCGATTTGCGCTCATAGTAGAAGACGAGGTGCGGCAGATGATTGCGCCATACAATTTCATGGTGGAATCGGTCATTACTCAGGTGGGAGAAGGGACGAGTGAAGAAGCCATGGGCCCGAGTGGCGGGAGCTCGCCTAACCGGGCCAAAATAACGGTGGCCTTCGAGCAGTACAACGAGCGAAAGGGCGTATCTACATCGGAAATAATGCAAAACATCCGAAATGCCATGGAGAAATATCCGGGTGTTCAAATTACTGTAGATAAGGAACAAAATGGCCCCCCAGTTGGCAAGCCTATCAATATAGAGATAAGTGGTGAAGATTACGAGGAGTTGATTGCCCTAACAGAAAGGGTCACCGCAGTGATCAATCAATCAGGGATTGAGGGAATCGAAGAGTTGAAGTCTGATTTAGAAACTGGAAAACCGGAGTTGTTATTTGACATTGATAGGGATAAGGCCAGAAGGTTTGGACTATCTACCTTAACAATTGCTTCCACGCTCAGGACAGCTCTTTTCGGCAAGGAAGTTTCAAAATTTAAGGAAGGAGAGGACGAATACCCGATTCAGCTTCGCTTAAAAGAGGATCAACGATATGATGTGAGTGCTTTGATGAACAAGCAGATCATTTTTAGGGACAATTCTGGCAACCTGAAAAAAATCCCCATATCGGCTGTGAGCGATCTTAAGTATGCCTCAACTTACGGTTCAGTAAAAAGAAAAGATCTGGACAGGGTTATTTCACTTTATTCCAACGTGAATGAAGGATATAATGCTAATGAAATTGTAGCTGACCTGAAGACAGCGATCGCCAACATGGACATTCCGGTAGGCTTTGACGTGAAGTTTACGGGAGAGCAGGAAGAGCAGGAAGAAACGAGTGCTTTTCTCCAAAAGGCTTTATTGTTGGCCATTTCCATGATCTTCTTGATCATAGTAGCTCAATTCAATTCTCTTGCGGCTCCATTTATCATCATGACTTCTGTTATATTCAGTACGATTGGTGTTTTCCTTGGCTTGTTTGTTTTCAATATGGACTTCGTCATCATCATGACGGGTATCGGTATCATTTCTTTGGCTGGTGTTGTCGTAAACAACGCGATCGTGCTTATCGATTATACCAATTTGCTACGAGAACGTAAAAGAAACGAGCGAGGCTTGCAGGAAGATGAGTATTTGTCTTATACAGACTTGGTAAACACCATTATCGATGGAGGGAAGCATAGACTTAGACCAGTATTGTTGACAGCGATCACTACGGTGCTTGGCTTAATACCTATGGCCACTGGTATGAACATTAACTTTTTTACGTTGTTGTCTGATTTTGATCCTGAGTATTATGCTGGCGGCGATAATGCCGATTTTTGGGGACCTATGGCTTGGACAGTTATCTTTGGTCTGACTTTTGCAACTTTCCTTACACTTATCTTAGTGCCGGTAATGTATCTGCTTTCCGATATTTTAAAAGCCAAATTGTCTGGTAATAAGCTAGAAAGGAATTATCCTGTCTAAAACCTGAAAATTTGGCAGGTATTGGGCTGATTTGCAGCAGTACACTTCGTATTTCACTGAATTTACGAATAATGAAATAAAATTACCGATTTATGTGTTAAGGAGTAAGTCAACTTAATTGTGCAGCCAGAGAAGTACGAACTTTAAGTAGAGAATAGGAATCTATGAGTAAATTGATGTTTATAATTATTGTGGCAGTATGCCTATTGTTAATAGATATTTATGTTTATCAATCCGTGCGGGTAGTGGGCCATAATTGGGCAGCTCAAACAAGGAAGTGGGTAGCCATCGCCTATTGGTCTCTTACAGGACTCTCCCTTATTGGATTCTTTACATATCACTTCATGCCCCCTGAAAATATCGGAAAAGTATGGCGCAGCTTTATAATGGTTGCCCTCTTTGTCAATTACTTTTCTAAGCTTTTTGCTGTATTTGTGTTGCTTATAGACGACATCATAAGGGGGATTAAATGGTTGATCAACAAAATTTCCCCTGCCAAAATACAAGAGGTAGCTCCAGTAATGCAGGAAACAGTGCCAGCGACAGAAAAGGAAGGCATCACAAGAGGGCAGTTCTTGTCCAGAACTGCGATTATAGCAGCGGCTGTTCCAGCACTTACCATGGGATATGGCATAATTTCAGGAGCCTATGATTATAGAATACGGAGAACAGTTGTCCGACTACCTAATTTGCCCGCTGCTTTCGACGGTATCAAGATAGGGCACTTGTCCGATATCCATAGTGGTAGCTTTTTCAACAAAACAGCCGTAATGGGTGGAGTGGAAATGCTGATGAAGGAAAAACCGGATTTGATCTTTTTTACGGGCGATTTGGTGAATAATACCGCCGATGAGGTAAAAGAATATGTTCCTGTTTTTGGAAAACTAAAAGCACCGCTAGGTGTATATTCCACTTTGGGCAACCATGATTACGGGGACTATGTGCAGTGGTCCTCTTCGCGAGAAAAGCGGGAGAACTTAGAAGCAATGATAGAGGCACATCGCCTTATGGGATGGAAGTTGCTTATGAACGAAAACAAAGAGATTGAGCTCAATGGAGATAAAATCGCCATTGTGGGTGTTGAAAACTGGGGGAAAGGCGGTTTCGTGAAGCATGGTCGACTGGATAAAGCCACAAGAGGAACCGACGAGGCTGCAGTGAAGCTATTGCTTTCGCACGATCCGAGCCATTGGGATGCACAAGTGCGGCCTCGATACGATGATATCGATGTGATGTTTTCTGGTCACACGCATGGCTTTCAATTCGGTATAGAAATAGGAGATTTCAAATGGAGCCCGGCCCAGTATATGTACAAACAATGGGCAGGACTTTATCAAGAAGACAACCAATTTTTGTATGTAAATAGAGGTTTTGGTTTTTTAGGTTTTCCTGGACGTATTGGGATGTTGCCAGAAATCACCATTATGGAATTGAAAAAAGCATAAATCTTTAAAATATCGTAGCTGGAGTCGGGTGTTATCCATTTTTTCGGCTTTTAGACTTAGGATTGTCAAGGTGTATAATATCGTTTATGTCCCATCTGCATAAAAGCAATAATTGCAAATTGTTTTTCTTGTCTGTTCTGTTTTTTGCAGTTACAAGTGGTGTCCTGCTGGCGCAACCGGCAGAGGATTATTTAAAGCACGGTATAGAGAAATACCAAGTAGGCGATTACCGCAACGCCATACGAGATTTCGATAATGCCATATCGGCTAATCCGAATGATAGTTTGGCATACAAATATAGGGGCCTTTCCAAGTTGATTTTACGGAGTTATAGGGCCAGCATCAGCGATTTTAGTCAATGGATATCGCTGGCACCCCAAAATGCAGAAGCCTATTTTATAAGAGGCTTGGCCAAAGGAAAAATGGAAGACTTCAGAGGAGAGATTGAAGACTATAACAAAGCCATCAAATTCAATCCAACCAATATTGAAGCTTATTTCAATAGGGGTGCTGCCAAACTACAATTAGAATATTACGAGAGTGCCGTGATAGATTTTGATAAAGTGATCGCTCTAGATCCCAACTATGCAGCGGCATTTGCCAATAGAGGACAGGCCAAAATAGCCTCTGGAGAAAAACGAAACGGTTGCGAAGATTTACGTTTAGCAGGAGACATGGGGTTTGGTGGTGCTTTTCCAATCATCATTAAAAACTGCTATTAATCCCCTTTCAATCTTTACTTGATTTCTCCTTCTTTAGCTCATGATACTTTTAGAAAATCCTTAACATTGCGCACGAATAGGTCCCAATTTTTGGATCCCATAGTCTTTTTATCCATGATCATGTGATGGAACCTCGTGTGAGCATCGATATGGTCGCTATGAAGTGTTAAGACATTCCATAGATTCAATTGGTAATCTTCAATAATATGTTTTAGCACTTCCAACGACATGGTTTCGTCTTTAGGATCCATGAAGACTAATGTGGGTACATTGGCATGAGCAAATCGCTTTTTCTTAACCGAAGTATATATATGGTAAAGGGTGTCATATGCTTTTAAAGGGAGATAAGAATTTGCTCTGTACCCCTCAGGAACAGCGCTGTATAGCGGAAAAGAAGGGAATTTTCCCGCTACCCTACCCAGGAATTGAACAGGTATTCGAGGGGCGATTGCTGGTGCCAGTAGAACCATTTTGTCGAATTTTGTTTTTTCAGAAAGTATATCAAGGCCAACAGCCGCCCCTAGAGAATAACCTACCAATAGAAATTCTACATTCTTCTTTTTAGGCATATTGTATGCTTGCAATACATCATTGCGCCATATTTCCTCCTTAATATCTTTTAAACGCTCAGCGTCGTCTTGATTATGGCCGGTAAGCCCAACTGTAACAACAGGAATTTCTAATGATTCCAAAAGATTCGCAACGTCCGTTAAGACATCCGGTTTGTTGTTAAGCCCATGCACGATGATGCACACTGTTTGTGCTAAAGGAAATTTTTGAAGGCTTTGGTAAAAGATAGCCATAGATAATAATATGCTTTATTGATGATGCGCTATTGGACCAATGAAGTTTGAGGATGCCTGATGCCGGTAGTCTTGCTCAGGTATGCTTTGATACTCCCCACAAGAATCTTGGCTTCAACCAGCACCGGGATCTTATTTTTGTCATCGGTTACCCATACGGTCATGTCCTCACCTCCCTTAAATATAGAACCTTCCACTAGTAAAGGTTTGAACTTGATACAGCGGTATTTCTTTTTGTCCCTGGTTTCTATTGTTTCCTTTCCTAGATAGCGAATGTATAGTGGGTGCAACTCTCCGTCTATCAATACACTGATCGGAATTTTATCGCCACTTTGATATTGGTCAAAGTCTATCGTTCGGGCATGATAAACCGTTGCCAGCACATCATAGGAGCAAGGTTGTATATCAAGAGTGTCTTTTTTAAGAGCACTTTTGGAGTTTACCAACGAGAAGGCCACTTTGTTTTCTTCGGTTATGTAATGATACTCCTCGTCCACTTTAAATCCCCCTTCATAAGTATCCCGTTGAAACCATAGCGGTTTAAACCCATCATAAGTCACTTTGGATTCATACCTGTCCCTCACCTTATACAACCAATCATAATTAGGTCTGCTTGTTCCTTCGCTGATGAAATGGTATGCTTTCTTGCCACTATGCGCCGTAGAATTTACCTGGAAATACACTTCCCCAGCGTGTACCCAAATAAAGCCCCAATTATAGTAAACGTCATAATCTACACGCTCACCAATCGAAAAGGAACTCACTTTATTCTCTAGACATTGTGCTTTTGCAAAAGATGCTATGCTCAACGACATTATAATGAAGAGCCATGAAAAAAGGGTATTCCTGTTTATATTCATATTGCGCAATCTCATTCATTTTTAACTTTAAGCACAATTTTCCCTATATTTTTGTTGGCTTCCATATACCTATGTGCTTCTTGAACTTCTTCAAAGGCAAATACTTTACCAATAACAGGATTTAACGTTTTATTTTGAAACTTTTCGAGCGCATAATGCTGGAATGCACGAGTAAGTTCTATTTGATAGTGCAAGCCTCTATTACGCAGGGTAGAACCCATTATGGTCAGCCGCTTTCTTAGCAAAATACCTAAGTTAAAATCAGAAATCCTGGTGCCTCCCATTGTTGCCAATTGGACCATTCGGCCGTCTAGCTGCAAACATGTTATGTTTTCCGAAAAATAGTGCCCTCCTATGAAATCCAAAATAATATCCACCCCTTTATCTTCAGTATGCCGCATGACCCAAGGGGTAAATGACCCTTGATTATAATCAAAAACTTGATCAGTGCCCAAGCTAAGGCAAATGTGATGCTTTGGAGCGGAAGCTGTTACAAGTACCTTAGCTTGTTGGGTCTTGGCCAATTGTATGGCAGCTGTACCCACCCCGCTAGCGCCAGCATGAATGAGCACTTTCTCTTTGTTTTGAATCTGTGCCAACAAGAACAATGCTTGGTATGCCGTGAGGAAAACTTCGGGAATAGCCGCAGCTTCCATCATTGAAAGGCCGTGAGGGATTTTCATGGCCATATCTTGGTGTATTACCGCCAGGGTGGCATATCCTCCTCCGGGAAGGAGACCAAAAACAGCATCTCCAGGCTGCCATTTTTGCACATGTTTTCCGGTTTTTACTACAACTCCTGCCATTTCAAGACCTAAGATGGTACTGGCACCACTAGGTGGAGGGTATTTCCCTTGTCGCTGCAGAAGGTCGGCCCGGTTTAGGGCAGTGGCATATACTTCTACCAGAATTTCCTGATCTGCTGGAATGGGATCAGGAACCGAGGATAAAGACAATACCTCTGGTCCACCAAAAACATTATTTGTAACTGCTAGCATAATATATGAAAGTATTATGCCCTTTAACGACTATATGCCTTTGTGGTTAAGCTAAAGAGTTTCGATTAGGATGGTAATATCATGTGGGGCTGTTTCATCGCCTCCGAAATAAGGATACAAAACATAACCGGATGCAGGCCCTGCACAACTTCGATCCATGAAGATACTCACGTCATTCACTGTAAATTGGTATTGTTCAGGGAGAGCAGTAAGTGAATAATCAAAAGCTTCATCAAAAGCTACGGATGTAATGTACTCTGAGTTTCTTTCCCCATTTACATAAGTGTAGGCATGAATTTCCAGGTTTTCACCTGTCCATCGCCAACCGAACCGGGCACTGTTAGTATGGTGAGATGATTTACAATCTGAAAAACCATACAGCTTATTGATGTCTGCTTGATTTCCTTTTTCGATAGTGGTATAAATGGCAGAGCTATCGAAGTTGGCTTTGAAAGCAATGCTGTTTGCTTCCAATTTGGCAATGGAATGCGAAGAATGGTGATTTCCTTTTTTTATCGTATAAACTTTAGCTTTGGCACTTTCATTTTGAGGAATTATCTCCTCCAGTTTTTCACATGACAAAGTGGTAAAGAGCAATATTATAATGGCTAAATGACGAAGGATTAATTTCTGCTTCATTAGATTTATTAAAATGTATTTAATGTTGATTGCTGAGAGACTTTTATGGCCTCCATTTCTAATTGCTTAACATTTCGATGTGGAGAAGATTCCTTTCCCCTAAACAGGGAGGTGTAAGAAATCAAGCAGAAGATCAAAAAATGCATTTTATACTTGAAAAATATAGAAACCAATCTTCAATTGGCTATATTGACGGCACTTTTAAAAATTAGCACTGTATTTGTGCAGTATGACTGAATGGATTGTTCCTTACCTTTATGACAAAAGAGACAGAAGCTCTCTTGTGCAGCAAAGCGACAGTTATTCAATTGGCCTAAAAGTGGTTGAAATATACCTGAAGCGCTTTCGTTTAATTAAGCAGAAATGTACGTGGGTAAAAGCAGCTTTTTCAAGTAAGGCTGGATCATGCCATGCTATTATTATATTAAATTAACTTTTGTAAACGATGCATAAACTATTTCAAATAGGCGTTTATCTAATTTTATTATTGCAGTTTATTCCCGCGGTAGCGCAGGATCAACGTGTGGCAAGTTCCAATAACAGTGCTGCAAGAATAAATAGTATCATAATGCCAGAGGAGAGCCAAGTGAATGTGGAGCTATTGGTAACCCAGATCCTTAGGCAACATCATTATAGAAAAATCGATCTCAATGATAGCCTCTCTTCTGCCATACTTGACAATTATCTCACTGCGCTTGATCCCAATAAGGTGTATTTTATTTCCAGTGATATTGAAACTTTCGAGCAATACAGGACCTCATTGGATGACGATTTGAAAAAGGGTAATCTTGTTCCTGCCTTCCATATATTTAACATTTTCAAAAAGCGCTTTATAGCCCGAAATGAATATATCAATCAATTGCTTGCCAAGCCATTTGATTTCAGTATTGACGAGTACTACGAGGCCAACCGCGATGAAGCAGAGTGGGCTAATACGGATCAGGAGCTGAATGAGGTTTGGCGGAAGCTACTAAAAAGCCAAGCTTTGAGTTTGAAACTGAGTGGAAAAGAGGATAAAGAGATCAATGATGCTTTGCTCAAACGCTATGAAAACCTGTTCAATGCGATGACAGAATATAATAGCGAAGATGTTTTTCAAATATACATGAATGCGTTCACAGAGTCTTTTGATCCTCATACCAGTTACTTTTCGCCCAGCACATCCGAAAACTTCAAGATTGCCATGAGCCAATCGCTCGAAGGCATTGGCGCTTCACTGCAAAGAGAAAACGATTATACCAAAGTGGCAGAACTGGTTCCTGGAGGACCTGCCTTCAAAAGCAAGGAACTGCATAAAAACGACCGTATCATTGGGGTGGCACAAGGCAATGATGGTGAAATGGTAGATATCGTGGGTTGGAGGATCGATGAGGTGGTGAAGTTGATCCGTGGGGATAAGGGCACAACCGTGAGGCTTCAAATATTGCCCGCCATAGAAGGGACAAATGCCCTGCCTAAAGAGATCGTTTTGGTCAGAGATAAAATAAAGCTTGAGGAACAAGCTGCAAAGAAAAAGCTGATCAAAGTGGAGCAAGACAATAAGATTTATAACGTAGGAGTAATTACCATACCAACCTTTTACATGGATTTTGAAGAGGCTCAGAAAGGCAATCCCGACTATCGCAGCACCACGAGAGATGTAAAAGAACTTATAAATGAATTGAGGAAAGAAGGGATTGACGGCCTGCTTATAGACTTGCGCTATAATGGCGGAGGTTCTTTGACGGAGGCAATAGAGTTGAGTGGGTTATTTATCAAAGAAGGTCCTGTGGTGCAAATAAGAAATGCTAACGGAAGTGTGGAAGTTGCAGAAGATCCGGATCCTGCCATATTCTATGATGGTCCACTAGGGGTGCTTACCAACCGGTTCAGTGCATCTGCTTCTGAAATCTTTGCGGGCGCTATACAAGATTATAAGCGTGGCGTTGTGATAGGCGAGCAATCTTACGGAAAAGGAACAGTGCAAAACTTGTTGGATCTAGGACGATTTTTGCCTGGCAAAGATGAATCGGGGCAAGTAAAAGTCACTTTGGCGAAATTCTATAGGGTAACAGGAAGTAGTACCCAGCATAAGGGGGTGACACCTGATATTGAATTGCCCTCTATTTTCAGTGCAGAAGAGTTTGGTGAAAGTGCTCAACAAAGTGCGCTGCCTTGGGATCAGATTGCACCGGCACCTTTCAAACCAGCCAATATGCTTTCAGAAGCTGCTCTGAAGCAATTGAGATCCGAATACGGGACACGTTTGAAAAATGATGCGATGCTTAAGGAGCTCATTGAAAACACAAAAATGATCAAAGAGACAAGAAAGGATTCTCGCATATCTTTGATGGAATCAAAAAGGATAAAGGAGAGAGAGGAAGAAGAGGAGAGGAGGGCCACTACCGCATCACTGGCCAATACTTCGGTTGATACAGAAATACTAGAAATGGAAGAGATAAAGAAAGAGGACCTCAAAGACCCTTATCTGCACGAAAGCCTTAACGTTATGGCAGACTTGATTGCCTTATAGGATTTGGTAGGAAAATCAGCATGCCTATTAAGTAGCATGGAATATAGATATTTAGCGATGACAATTTTTTTGGGAGGTTGTCATCGCTAAAGCTACTCTTCGAAGAGAATGTTTACGGGGCTGTCATATTGCAGGCCTAGAAGCTCGGAAGCGTTGCCATGGTTAATGCCTATTTCCAGATATCCCAGACTATTAAACACAACAAAGACATCACCGCTGCCTGCTTGGTGAATAATCTTGTTGATTTTGGAAATGCTTTCTCTACCAAAAATCACTTTGAAATTTTTCTGTTTGCTTAGAATGTCGAAAGCTTGCTTTTCTATATTGGTGATGAGGTTGCCATAATGGTCTACCCGAACTACATGGCCTGAGATCTGTTTTTTTGTAGCCCGCATACTTCTGCCGAGCAAGCGCTTTATGGATGGAAGTGGGTCACCCAATTTGTCCAAACTGTCACCTATGGCCAGACGGCCTGCGGCACCCGCTAGGACATCCCGTGCAGGAAATGTATTCGAAAAACCTTCCGGTTGTGGCAGTGCAATTATTTTGGTCGGTTCTTTGTCACTGATCAGGCCAAAAATGCCATTGTCTGTGCCCACAAAATAGTGATTTTCAAGCTCTAATGCTACTAAAGCTTCACTTTCACGTGGGTTGCTATTTACCGCTACTAAGTGTACAGTGCCCAAGGGAAAATCTTTGAAAACCATTTTGAGCACATGGGAACAATGCGCTAAGTCAAAGTGTTCAATACTATGGCTTATGTCTACGATCCGCAGGTCGGGATCAATTTGAAGAATCTTGCCTTTTACAGCAGCAACATAATGATCACTATATCCGAAATCTGATATAAATGTGATTATGGCCATAGAACCAAAAGGAATTATTGTGTATTTTTGCTTTGAACAAAAGTAGTGAAAATTTCAGGCAAAAACGTTTTAAATAAATACATTACAATAAAAAACTGACGAAACATTTGGTAGAAAAAGTCATCACACTGGAAAATATTTCCCTCATAGATTTCTTAGGGGTTGAAAACAAGAATATAAAAGAAGTTGCCTCAGCCTTTCCACAAAGTAAGATCGTGTCTCGGGGCAATGAAATCAGAATAAAAGGTAGCACGCCTGAAATTTTGAAGATAAATGACATATTGAACGCCTTGATCAGCCATTATAATAAGTATGGAAAGATCACAGAGGACAATGTGCAGACTTATTTGAAACAAGAGGAGCAGGAATCTGAACAGAAATCACGCATAGATGACGTACTCATTTATGGTACAAAGGGTTTTCAGATCAAAGCAAAGACTCCTAACCAGCAGGCATTGGTTGCCTCCGCGCGCAAAAACGATCTGGTTTTTGCCATTGGACCAGCCGGAACGGGGAAGACCTATATTTCTGTCGCCTTGGCTGTAAAAGCTTTAAAAAATAAGGAAGTAAAAAAGATCATCATTACGAGACCGGCAGTAGAAGCCGGTGAAAATCTGGGATTCTTGCCTGGGGACTTAAAGGAAAAGATTGATCCATATTTGCGGCCTATATATGATGCTCTGGATGACATGGTACCTGCTGAGAAGCTGAAGTATTATCAAGAAAACAGGATAATTGAAATTGCGCCGTTGGCGTATATGCGAGGGCGCACATTGCATAATGCGTTCATTCTTTTGGATGAGGCACAAAATACCACGCCCATGCAGATCAAGATGTTTTTGACACGTATGGGACCCAATTCGAAAGTGATTATCACAGGAGACAGGTCGCAAGTGGACTTGCCTATGAAGCAGCGTTCAGGCCTTATAGAGTCTCTGGAAATACTGAAGGACGTGAAAGGCATCGGTTTTATTCATTTGGATAGCCAAGATGTTGTTCGGCACAAGATCGTAAAGGATATCATCAAGGCTTACGATAAGGCGGATGCAGTGAAAGCGGATGCTGTGAAAAAAACATAGGGCTAAAGGAATAAATGAGCCCTCAGAGGCAGCAAAGAAAAGAGGTAGCAGCCCCCGGAAGGAAGCGGATACCCGCCAAGGGTTGGTTTGAGCGTGGCGAGGAGTATGAGCTAACAGCCGGATAAGGCGCCCAAATCTTAAAAATATTTTTTGTACACCTTAGGAATGCTGTTGATGTTTTTGATCTGAATGTCTTTGAAAAACACCTCGGCTGCTTCGCTTTGCAGTTGTATTTTGCCTCTTGTCAGGGGTTTACTGCCGTTTTCATGCGCATAGCGGGAATTGGTCAACGCCATTACCACATGGCCATTTACGATATGTAAACTTTTGTCGCCATAACAGATAAGCTCTATTTCATTCCAATCTCCATGGGGTTTTTCATGATTTTTGCTCCGCTGACAGAAGCCCTGATCTCCAGTGCCAAAAGAAACATAGGGTGACTTATGGTCATATATAAAGTCCCCGTTCTTTCCTGTCTTTGCCCTAATATCAATCTGGGAATTGGCAATGCACCAGTAGTCGCCCATGCCATCTTCAATAATTTGTAGCTCTTGAGACAGCATCCATGCTTTCCAATAGTCGACACCGGCCTCTCCTTGCGAGTGGTACAATATGCCTGAGTCCATGTACTCATCTAATCTAGGTTCCCATTTCTTATTGCCCCATTTCACTTTTAGTTTCAGGTGGTAGTTTTCGAACTCCTGTTTGGTAAATACGCTGCCATATATCTCTCCGCTTATTCTTAGAATCGGCTCCCCATTTTCTTCCATCGTGGAAAAAACATTGTTGACATTCTGGTTGTATCCGATAGGTTGGATATCGTTACCATTTTCGTCCTTTGGGGTGCTTCCATTGTAGTCTGTCTTGTGCCAATAGCTGAGGTACATTTCCCATTTGCTTAGGTCTTTATCGAGCAGTGGCTGCCAGTCTTCGTTGATCGCGAGTGGTTGAAAAGATCCTAAAACTATAAGTGCTGCAATGCCCCAAAGGAGCGTTTTGAAAGGTTGAAAATCCATGGGATGATGAGAATAATGGTTATTGTGGAGAAAAAATATTACTGTAGAAATATTTAGTGCAAATATAGAAGTGTGGACATGCTTTTGTTAGTTTACAGGTCATTTTTTGGTTCAGCATTTTATGTAGCAGCACTGAACGAATTTGCTCAATGCTGCTTGCTTAACCGTAGTTATTGAATTATTAATGCCCTGATTTGGTCTCTGTTGCGTCAAGATCGTAGCCCTGAGCCTTTAAGATACCGCTTACTTTCCAAGCAAAAAAAGCGAGGTAGGCAAAACAAACCACTGTAATCCAATAGGATGCATGTATGTTGGTAATGTCCGCCAATCCTCCTTGCAGTGGTGGGATAATCGCCCCTCCGAGAATCATCATGATCAAGAAGGCTGAGCCCTGACTGGTGAATTTTCCAAGTCCTGTAACGCTAAGGGCGAATATACAAGGCCACATAACAGAGCATACGAGACCTCCACTGATGAAAGCAAATAGCCCTACCTTGCCTGTGGTAAACAATCCTACCAACATGGCGACTATGCCTAGAATGCCCAAAATCAGCAATAGTTTTCCAGGTCTTTCTTGTGCCCAGAAGTTTGCAGCGATAAGCACCACAATGCAAATTGCATAAATGTACAAGTCGCTGACATCTACGCCACTGATATAGTTGACACCCAAGACCACGCCAAAAGCTACAAATGGCACGACTATGGTGAGGATTCTTTTCATTGATTTGGAGAGGTTAAAAACAGTTATTGCGCTTGTCCACCTACCGATCATTAAGCTGCCCCAGTATAAAGAGATGTAATGCGATATTTGTGATTCGTTGAACCCTCCAAATTCTGGCGTCTCTAGCAAGGCGCCCATATTGCTTTGAATGGTAACTTCTACCCCGACATACACAAAAATGGCAATCATGCCCATGACCAATTGAGGGTATTTCATGGCTCCCCAGCCTTTGTTGTCTTTTTGGGCGGAACTGTTAGACGCAAATAGAATGCCCAAGACCGCCACAATGGAGAGCAAGAGGAGCACAAGTGTACCGGTATCTCCTGCACTGTCTGGCAAGATATAGCCGATTAACGTCAACACAATGATCGCTCCTGTAATGCTGAGCATGGCCTTCGTAGCCTTTCCTGTTTTTTCATACTCCTCATCGGAGATGACGCGGGGCATTTTAGCAATGGCAAATATGCCGGCTACCAGCATGAAGACACCAATAAGAATCAGGTATAGGAAGTTGATCGACTCCAAGGAAGCGTTGGCAACCTGTTCAGGCGTGGCTATTACAGTTCCAAATAACACCAAAGTGACTATTATGGGGCCTATGGTGGTACCAAAAGAGTTAACCCCACCTGCTAAGCTCAAGCGGTGAGCGCCTGTTTTGGGGTCGCCAAGCGCAATGGCAAAGGGGTTTGCAGCGGTTTGTTGTAAAGAAAACCCGAGGGCGATAATAAAAAAAGCGCCGAGGATAAGAGAATATTCACTAGAATTGACTGCAGGAATCATGCATACAGCACCCACCACAGAAATCAGAAGTCCGTAAATAATACCTTTTTTGAAGCCTATTTTATTCAGGATGTCATAACCGACGCCGGTCGATGCCAGGTACAAGATAAGTGACCCTATAAAGTATGCGCCATAGTAAGCAGAGTCGATCAGTTGTGATTCGAATTGGGAAAGGTTAAAATGAGATTTACAAAAAGGTATAAATATTCCGTTTGAGGCTGCTAAAAAGCCCCAGAAAAAAAACACCGTGACCAGCGTGGACAACGCAGAGCCATAGTTCTTTTGTGTAGAGTTTTCCATTCGTAATTGCTTTGGTTAGTTAGTGCTTAAAATTAAACGAAATTCTCTAATCTCTAAACTTTTAAAAGTTTTTATAAAGCTGGCTGTAGGTCAGTTGTGTATGGTGGAAAATTTAAGGGTGCATGCATTGTTTTTTGGTTTCTTCTAAAGGTTGTCACAATCCATTTTTGTAGATCAGAGAAAAACCTTACTTTAGGGCGGCATATGGCCAAAAGCTTATAAACCATAAGTTGGGCGTAAAAAAGAATCCAGGAGTGCAATTAGTAGTAATTAAGATAGGGTCAAACGTTCTTACAAAAGAAGATGGCTCTCCCGACAAAGTGCGGATGGCTTCACTCGTGAAGCAGATGGTGTTTCTAAGAGAAAACAATGTGCAAGTGGTGCTGGTAACTTCTGGTGCTGTAGCCTTTGGTAGGAAGTCCATTCAAATGGAGGATCGCGGCGATTCGATTGTGAAAAAGCAAGTATTGGCCTCGGTAGGCCAAATCGAGCTTATAAGTTCCTACAAAGAGCTATTTCTGCAAGAAGGCCACCAAATTGCCCAGCTCATGGTCACCAAAGAAGACTTTAGGGATCGGAAGCATTACCTGAACATGAAAGGTTGCCTTGCAGGGTTGTTGAGATATGGCATTGTACCCATTATCAATGAGAACGATGCTGTTGCCGTGACCGAACTCATGTTTACCGACAATGATGAGTTGGCAGGGTTAGTAGCGGCCATGGTGGATGCCAATGCTCTGCTGTTGCTCACCAATGTAGACGGTATATATAAAGGGCACCCAGACGACCCAGAAGCCGAGTTGATAGAGCGAGTGGGGAGAAAGATGCCAGAGGTGAGTAAGTACGTATCGACTTCCAAATCTTCATTTGGCAGAGGTGGCATGATCACCAAGATGAGCATGGCGAAGAAATCTGCTGATTTAGGCATCCATGTCTTTATTGCCAACGGGAAAAGGGACGATATACTGTTGGACTTTTATCATAAGCGGCTTAGGGGTACTTATTTTGAGCCAGATCGTACCAAGCATAACCAAAAAAAATGGATAGCCCATAGCGACAATTATTCAAAAGGGGAAGTGGTGATCAATGAAGGGGCGAAAAAAGCGCTGCTGTCAAAAAAGATCATCAGTTTGTTGCCGATAGGGATTGTCGATATAAAGGGGGATTTCACTCGAGGAGAGATTATTAGAATAGTGGATGAGCAAGGAGGGAAGTTAGGATTAGGAAAAGCAGAGTACGGGGCAAAAATTGCCATGGAAAAAATAGGTGTGGCCAACCAAAGACCCTTAATACATTATGATTACTTATATTTGTTTCATCAATAAGATTTAATGGAATATAATGGCATTACAGCAGACCTTTGAAAAAGTAAGACAGGCAAGCAGGAAACTGAATTTGCTCTCAGAAGAAAAGATCAATGCAATTTTGAGCGATTTGGCGGATAGAATAGTGGCGCAATCGGCCACTATATTGTTGGAAAACGAGAAAGATTTGGCTAGAATGAGTCCTGAGGATCCAAAGTACGATCGTTTAAAATTGACAAAGGAAAGAATCGAAGGAATTGCTGCTGATATCCGTAATGTTATAAAATTACCTTCCCCATTGGGTAAAGTTCTTGGTGAGCAGACATTGGATAATGGTTTGGAGCTTAAGAAAATATCGGTACCTCTGGGCGTAATCGGTATAATATATGAGGCTAGGCCTAACGTCACTTTTGATGTTTTTTCTCTTTGCCTGAAGTCAGGAAATGCTTTGGTGCTAAAGGGTGGGAGCGATGCCAAAGATTCGAACCAAGCTATCGTCAAGATCATTCATGAAGTGTTGAGTAATAATGGTGTGGATGAAAATATCGTGCAGCTGTTGCCACTGGACCGCGAGGCAACCCATGAAATGCTCCATGCGGTTGGTTATATCGATATCATCATTCCAAGAGGCAGTCAGGGTTTGATTAATTATGTGAGAGAGAATGCAAAAGTGCCTGTGATAGAAACGGGGGCAGGTATAGTCCATACGTATTTTGATGAGTTTGCCGACCTAGAAAAAGGAAAGGCCATTATTGATAATGCCAAGACGAGACGGGTGAGTGTGTGTAATGCATTGGATTGCCTTGTCATGCATGAGAAACGGCTAAATGATCTTACTGCGATTATGGCAATACCTGCTGAAAAGGGCGTGACGGTATATGCTGATGCCCCTTCCTATGAAAAATTAAAGGGTCAATATCCTGCTGAACTCCTGCATCCTGCGAAAGACGAGCATTTTGGTACGGAGTTTCTGGCCATGAAAATGTCGATCAAGACCGTTGCAGATTTGGAAGGAGCACTGGAGCATATTGCAAAATTTAGCTCCAAGCATAGCGAAGCCATTGTTTCTGAAAATGAAAACAATGTGGATATCTTTCTGAAGGCAGTAGACGCAGCAGCGGTATATGCCAATACTTCTACGGCTTTTACCGATGGTGCTCAGTTTGGTCTGGGAGCGGAAATTGGTATTAGCACTCAAAAGCTTCATGCCCGGGGACCAATGGCCTTAGAAGAACTGACGAGTTATAAATGGCTGATAAAAGGAAATGGGCAGGTGAGGAGCTAGATTGAAACAGAAGATTTAAGACTTTGGACATTAGACAAAGTTGGCAATAAGCAGTTGACAGAAGGCAAGACCGGACTTTAGACTTTAGACGCCAGATATAAAAGTGAGCCGTGGGCAACAGGCAATGACCTAGCACTTTGTTGTCATCAAGTAGGAGAATAGTTGGGACTCTGAGGGGTTTTGAGATTTAAGACAGCAGACGTCAGACTTCATAAATAAGAATAGGCAGTGGCAATTGACAGTAGGTAAAGAACGGCTGACATCAAGAAAGCCAATTTACAATAGGCAGCAAAAAGGAGAGGACTTAATCAGAAACCTATTGCTTTCGTAATTTTCCTGTTCCTGTTACTTTAACATCGATGTTTTGGGGATCGCCGCGATAAACAATATCGCCACTGGACTGTAATGAGCCTGTCAAAGATTCGGAAGGGTTTACTGCTATAGTATTGGTGCCTAGGTGGTTTATGCTTACTCTTTTAGCAGAAAGTTCGTCTGCTTGGCAAATACCATCGTTGTAATAATGGCCTACAGAAAAATTGTGGGTTTGGCCAGAAATGAAGCAATTGGCAAAGGAGTTATTGACTATTTGTAAGCTTTCATTGTCAATCTTGAGCCTTACATCTCCTGTTCCGTCCTTAATGTTCACAGAAAATTTATTGAAGGAGACCACACCGTCAGAGCTTAAAAGCCCAAAACCATAGTGATTGATGTGAGACAGGGTATCTAACGTAAGGTGCAAATTGATATCCCTATAGGTGCGGACCCAATTACAACTGTTTTCATTATAAATATTGAGAAACCCATCTTCATCCACACTTAATTTAATGCCAGGGATAAGATTTTTCCCTGCAGTGAGTGATATTTCTTGAGAATTACCAGTCTTGAGGATCACGTTAATGCCGTCATTGATATTGATTGAGTGGAAGGGTGGCAGGGAAAGCGCCACAGTAGTGTTGTCTCCCGCTTTTTTAACACAGTCGAAGTTTGTATTATCGCATCCCAGCATAAAAAATAAAGCCGCTGCGCCAATATAAGCTGTGATTTTCTTCATATCAAAAAATGCTAAAATCTTATACCAATACCCCATTCCACTGCTTCTGCTTTTCCATAATGCGACTTTAAAAATACTCCGCCATAAAACTTTTCCGTGAACTGATATTTCAAGCCATATCGCTGATAAATAGGCTTGTCGCTTTTATAAGGTCTATACACATACACGCCAAGCTGAGTGAGAAATGAAAGTCTTCCTATAAGAAGTTCATGTCCCCCCACTAAGCCGATGCGTTTAAAATCCAAATCCTTTGATTCCAAATCGCGATCTATGGCAATTTCCTCTTTCGTGGCCCAGCTATGAAAATAATCTACACCTAAATTAAAGCTATTTAACAAGGAAACTTGCTTAGAAGTATAAAACGAAGCGGTTATAAAAGGATATTTTTTACCGTCAATGGTCACTTCTTTCAGCCCAGTGGCCATAAAAAAATTGAATCGAATGTCATCATTGATCTTAGGCAGAGCAGAGAAATACTGATATTCAGGTTTATCTTTATTAAGTGTATATGAAAATCCTAAATCCATAGTTGGAATATTAATTCCTTTATTGGGCAGGGCGAAAGCACCATTGGAATAATGTGTGAGTCGAAGAGCCAGCATAAGATTTAAGCGGTCTACTATCTGCCGGTTGTATGACAGTTGTGCACGAAGGGAATATGCTATGGGGCTTCCAACCGCAATGTTTTTGTTGTTCTCCTGTTTGTCGTAAGGATTGAAAGCATAAGAAAGCCCAACGCCAAATTGGAAAATGAATGAACTCCTAGCTGTTCTCGTTAAGTAATAATCTATAAAAGCAGTAGTAGCAACTGAATGGCCCAGAACCTCATTTTTATAATCAAAATAGTCGAACACTATGCCTATGTCGGGATATTTGAGTGCTTTTTCCCAGTCACCATATCCATAAGTATGTTTTTTTGCCCATAGGCTGAATCCTTCAGGATGGCTTACAGCCAAGTGCCTCATTTTAGTATCATGCGCTGCGATAAAACCTTTACTGATACTACCGCCTACGCTATAAGTATAGGGCTTTATAGGGGCAACCGTTTGCCCATAGCTATGGCCAGCAGTTGAAAGCAGTATGGAAAGGAAAAAAAGTAAAACCCTAAAACGATGCATTAAGAAATCAATACTTTTGAAGTGCAAACTTATATAAAAATATAAGCAGGTGCTTTGGTAAGCTTTAAAAATAGGCCCAAAATTAGATCTTTTGCACAGCGGTTTTGGATGAGACATAAAAATGCATGGATAATTGCATTGAAAACCCGTAATAACTCATGTAAAGTCTCCTTTTCGTTACTTGTCTCAGGATACCGGTCAATAATTGGCCAAGACTTATATTGTTTTACGCTTACTCTTTCGTTATTTTGGCAATTCTTTATTTTAGCGTAAATCTTAGTTGAATAAATATTCCTGATGTCGATAGTTGTTGAATCATTGAGAAAAGTTTATGGGAGCCAACCTGCGGTAGACGGAATTTCCTTTTCGGTTGCAGAAGGGGAGATTTTAGGTTTTCTAGGACCCAATGGTGCCGGAAAATCTACTACAATGAAAATAGCAACTGGCTATGTGCCGCCAACTTCGGGAACGGTAAAAGTCGGTGGCCATGATGTGACAGAAAATGCGCTAGAGGTGAAAAAAATCGTAGGATACCTACCTGAAAACAACCCTCTGTATACGGAAATGTATATCCACGAATACTTGAGTTTCATAGGTGAAATACATGGCCTGAGGGGAAAGCAACTAAAAGAAAGAAAGGCGGAAATGGTGCAATTGTGTGGGCTAGAAAGGGAGCAGCACAAAAAAATTGGGACACTTTCTAAAGGATATAGACAAAGGGTAGGACTTGCACAGGCGCTGATTCACGACCCTCAGGTAATTATACTGGATGAACCTACAACAGGGCTTGATCCCAATCAGATATTGGAGATAAGGGGATTGATTAAAACCATCAGCAAGAATAAAACAGTGATTTTTTCCACCCACATCATGCAGGAGGTTCAAGCTTTATGTGACAGGATTGTCATCATCAATAAAGGGAAAATTGTAGCCGATAAACTGGTATCGGAACTACATGCAGGTAGTGCGGCTCAGATTACGCTCAAGGTGGAGTTTTCGGGTCCTGTAGCGCCAGATTTATTGCAGGAAATAGATGGCGTATCTGAGGTTAAAGCATTGGGAGAAGGCAAATTCGCAATCAAATCAACTCCGAATAAAGATATACGTGGTGAAATTTTTAATTTTGCCGCTGCCAACAATCTGACCTTGTTAGGCCTGGTTCAGGAAAAGGATTCTTTGGAAGATATATTCCAACAGCTCACAAAATAGAATTAGCTAAAGTGTTTGAAGATAATGTGGAGTATTTATATTAAAGAAATTAACAGCTTCCTCGATTCCCTGATTGCCTATATTGTAATTGGGGTGTTCCTTACAGGCATAGGGTTGCTCATGTGGGTATTTCCCGAAACGAGTGTTCTGAATTATGGGTTTGCCGATATGACCACGCTGTTTGCCTTGGGTCCCTATGTGTTCATGTTCCTCATTCCTGCCATTACCATGCGTACATTTGCGGAGGAGAAAAGAGCAGGTACTATAGAATTGCTGATGACAAGGCCATTGACGGACTGGTCCATTATCATGGGGAAGTACCTTTCTTCTTTCACATTGGTATTGTTTGCCATCCTTCCCACTTTGATATACTATTTTTCAATCTACAAATTGGGCAATCCTGAAGGAAATCTGGATACTGCCGGAATTGTAGGTTCTTATATTGGGTTGGCTTTGTTAGGGGCTGTTTTTACTGCCATTGGTGTTTTGTCCTCTTCGCTCACAGAAAATCAAATTGTGGCATTTATCATTGCCGTATTTTTTTGCTTCATCTTTTATAGCGGTTTTGCTTCCTTTGCTTCCATCAATGTATGGCAAAGTTCCTCTTTGTTCATTGAAAAAATGGGGATTTTGTATCATTATACTTCTATGAGCAAAGGACTTATCGATTCGCGTGACTTGATCTATTTCTTTAGTGTCATAACGGTCATGTTATTGATTACTCACATGATATTATCGAGCAGAAAATGGTAGAAAAAACAAACAGGAGAAAAGCGGCTTTTATAAGATTAGGGGTTGCATTGGCTGCGCTTATCGTATTGAACATTCTTGCAGAGCGGTTTTTTTTTAGAATAGACCTTACTGAAGAGAAAAGATTTACCATTACCGAAGCTACCAAAAACACCTTAAAAAACCTGGACGGGGTTGTACATATCGATGTGTACCTAGAAGGGGATTTCCCATCGGGATTCAAGCGCCTGCAAAATTCTATCAGGGAACGATTGGAGGAATTTCGTGTGTATGGGGGACGCAACGTGCGTTATAGGTTTATCGATCCCAGTCAAGGGGCAGATGCCAAGGAAAGGGGTGAGTTTTACCTTTCACTTGTAGACAAGGGCATACAGCCTACTAATCTTTTCGCTACAGAAGATGGAAAGAACATTGAAAAATTGATTTTTCCTGGGGCCATTGTGTCATACGGAGGCAAGGAAACTTCCGTGATGCTGCTCAAAGGGAACCAAGGTGCAAGTTCAGAAGAGCGACTCAACCAGTCCATAGAAGGAATTGAATATGAATTGATCTCCGCCATTAGGACATTGAGCGTGACCGATAGGAAAAGAATAGCTTTGATCGAGGGGCATGGAGAGTTGGACACCATAAATATTGCTGGACTTTCCAATGTGCTATTAGAAAATTACGATCTCTTCCATGTAAATCTTCCGACTAAAGAAAGCCTCACAGACTATGATGCTATTATTGTGGCTAAGCCAGATACGGTTTTTTCTGAGCAAGACAAATACAAAATAGATCAGTTCATCATGGGTGGAGGAAAGGCTATGTTCTTCCTAGACATGATGCAGGTGAGCATGGATAGCGCAGGAGGTGATGGTACTTACGCTTTTCCTAAAATGCTGAACTTAGAAGACATGCTTTTCAGGTATGGTGCAAGGATCAATAGTAACCTTCTTCAGGATTTGAATGCCGGTGCGCATCCCGTAGTGACAGGGTTTATGGGCGATCAGCCGCAAATCAGAGTTTTACCTTGGCCGTTTTATCCCATCATCAATCACTTTGGGCAACACCCAACTGTAAAGAATTTGGATGCTGTATATACGCGATTTGTAAGTAGCATAGACACAGTAAAGGCAGATGGCATCAAGAAAACGCCTCTGCTTTACACTTCAAGATATGCCCGGTCTTTGGCAGCGCCCGTAAGGGTCAATCTGAATGATCTTAGGGATGTGGTACCAGAAAACTTTCAAAATGGCCCATACCCTGTAGGGTATCTTTTAGAAGGGGCTTTCACTTCTTTATATAAAAATAGAATACTGCCTGCCTCTGCTAATAAAGCACTATTTCGTGAAGAAGGAGCGCCTTCCAAAATATTGCTGATTGCCGATGGCGATTTTGTAAAGAATGAGGTGAATCCACAAAATGGCGCACCTTATGAGTTGGGCTATGATCCCTATATGCAAGTCGCTTTTGCTAACAGAGATTTACTGGTAAATACCATGAGTTATTTTTTGGACGATGCTGGTATTATTGCCGCTAGGTCGAAGGAAATTAAGATAAGGCCATTAGATAAATTAAAACTTCAGAACGAAAAGCTGAAATGGCAGTTGATCAACTTGGTTTTGCCGATCGTGGCGATTATCTTGTACGGTTTGGGAAGGCATTATTATAGAAAGCAGAAATACGCCAAAGGATAATTTAGGTTATTTCGATTTTACTGATGCATTAAATGCCCCTTTAAAGATTAATTGCTTTCCAACAAAACGCAATAGGTTTTATTAAGGGTTAAATGTTTTGTCTTGATACCCTAATTTTGAATTTTATTTTTAACTTTACCAAGCTGAAAAAATATAAAATATATCTATGAAATTTATTGTTTCCTCCTCAACTCTCTTAAAACAGCTGACCAGTATAAATGGTGTGATTACGACCAATCCTGTGGTTCCTATCCTTGAGAACTTTTTATTCGAGATAAATGATGGCAGGTTGACTGTAACAGCTTCTGATTTACAAACATCTATGATCTCAGAGCTGGATGTTGAGGCTAAAGACAGTGGAAACATCGCTGTTCCTGCCCGTATCTTATTGGAAACATTGAAAAATCTGCCTGAACAGCCTGTGACCTTTTCTATAGACGAGGAAACCTATAGTATTGAGATAAGCTCAGACAATGGCAGGTATAAACTTGCAGGGGAAAATGCTACTGACTTTCCACGAATAGCAGTTGTTGCAGAAGGAGACGCAATTAACCTGTCTTCAGATGTGCTAGCAGAAGCCATCAACAATACCATTTTTGCTACAAGCAATGACGAACTTAGGCCAGCCATGACAGGGGTATACCTGAGCCTTACCGATACGAATACCACTTTCGTGGCTACCGATGGCCATAGACTGGTGAGATACAGGCGAGTTGATATAGCCTCCGATACAGAAAGCTCTATCATCATACCGAGAAAAGCGTTGAATTTGCTCAAGGCAACTTTGCCTACTATGGCTACCAATGTGAACATAGAATTTAATGCCACCAATGCCTTCTTTAAATTTGGAAACATTCAAATGGTATGCCGACTGATTGATGAGCGATTCCCAGATTATGAAAACGTAATCCCTGCGGACAATACCAACCACATGGTTATATCCAAAAATGAGTTTTTGGGCTCTCTACGAAGGATAGCCATTTATGCCAATAAAACCACACATCAAGTTCGCCTTAAGATTACAGGCAGCGAATTGCTGATATCAGCAGAAGATATTGATTTTTCTAACGAAGCGAATGAGCGCTTGTCTTGTGAGCACGACGGCGAGGACATTGAAATAGGGTTTAATGCCAAATTTCTGATAGAGATGTTGAATAATATCAGCGCTAAAAACATATCCTTGCAACTATCTACCCCAAACCGTGCGGGACTGATCGTGCCTGTTGAGAAGGTGGAAAATGAAGACGTGTTGATGCTGGTAATGCCCGTGATGCTTAACAATTATGCATAGCCTTATTGATTGAGAACTTATTGGAAATATTATTTCCCAAAATATTGGAGCTTTTCAGCTCCTTTTTTGTTGATCAAGAAGTTTAAGGATAAATCCCTTACCATAAAAAAATGAAGAAAAATATAGACTTGACGCTTTTGCCTGAGGAAGCTTTTGACGAAGCTGTTTTCGAAAGTTGTGTTTTGGAACAAATTGGCGAGCAAAAAGAAGATGTGGTTATACGACCTGTGAAAAGATCCATTGACGCTCGCTCAAGAACAGTGAAAGTAAATGTTTCTGCTGATGTCTATGTTAATGAGACCCCTCCACCACTGATTTCTTACAAGAAAGATTATCCTGATGTGCGTAACAGCCCTACAGTCATTATTGTAGGAGCAGGCTCTGCGGGACTTTTTGCTGGCCTCAGGTGCGTTGAACTAGGATTGAAACCTGTCATTCTAGAACGTGGAAAGGATGTTAGGACAAGAAGAAGGGATTTAGCAGCCATTAACAAACAGCATGTCGTCAATCCTGATTCCAACTATTGTTTTGGAGAAGGGGGTGCCGGCACTTATTCAGATGGAAAGCTTTATACTCGATCAAAAAAAAGAGGGGATGTAAAGCGTATCTTAGAAATCCTCGTAGCACACGGCGCCACGGAAGATATTTTAGTCAATGCACATCCCCATATTGGCACCAATAAATTACCGAAAATTATTACCGCCTTGAGGGAAAGTATAGAGCAGGCGGGGGGAAGTGTATTGTTTGACACCAAGGTTACTGATTTTGTGCTTGAAAACGGGGAAATGAAAGGGGTAGTTGCTGCTAATGGAGACATGTTCTCGGGGATAGGGGTCATCTTGGCTACCGGGCATTCTGCACGTGACATATTTATGCTATTGCAAGAAAGAGGCATATACATGGAAGCCAAGCCTTTTGCTTTAGGAGTGAGGGTTGAGCATGCCCAGCAGCTTATTGATAAAATTCAGTATAAAAGAGAAGATCGGGGACCCCATTTGCCAGCATCATCCTATGTGCTTGTTTCTCAAGTAGAGCACAAGGGGATAGAAAAGGGTGTTTTTTCTTTTTGCATGTGCCCGGGAGGGTTTATAGTCCCTTCTGCTACAGCACCAGGCGAGGTGGTGATGAACGGTATGAGCCCATCTAGACGAGACTCCAAGTTCGCCAACTCGGGCATAGTGGTAGCGGTAGATGAAGCAGATTTCAAACAATATGAGAAATATGGCCCCCTTGCAGGCATGATGTTCCAAAAGGAGATAGAGCAGAATGCCTGCAAGTTGGCAGGCGATACCCAAGCTGCCCCAGCCCAACGCTTGGTAGACTTCGTGCAAGGAAAGCTTTCCGAGACGCTTCCCGAGTCTTCTTACCAGCCTGGTTTGACCAGTGTGGACCTTTCAAAGGTGCTTCCACCCCAAGTAACCAAACGGCTTCAAGAGGCTTTCAAAGTCTTTGGTAGAAAAATGAACGGCTTCATGACCAACGAGGCCATAGTAGTAGGGGTAGAAAGCAGGACTTCGTCACCAGTAAAGATCCCAAGAGACAAAGAGACATTTGAACATGTCGAAATAAAAAGACTCTATCCTTGTGCAGAAGGGGCGGGTTATGCAGGAGGGATTGTTTCTGCAGCGATGGATGGAGAAAGGTGTGCCGAAAAATTGGCCGAAAAATATGCCGCTGTGACTTTTTAGTTTTAAGAACGTTATAGTAACAGAGTGCGTAATGGTAAAGTAAAATAATCGATTTGAAATGAAAAAGACGGTAGTAGTAGGAGCATCCACAAATCCAGGGCGATATGCATACATGGCCGCTAACATGCTCAAAGAGTATGGGCATGAAGTAGTGCCAGTAGGAATTAGAAAAGGCGAGGTGGCTGGCGAAGACATACTTCAATTGAAGGAAGAGCCAGCGATAGAAGATGTTGACACAGTAACACTGTATGTCGGGCCGCAAAATCAAGAGGCTTGGTATGAGTTTATCCTCGGCCTCAACCCAAAACGGATCATATTCAACCCTGGCACAGAAAATGACGAATTTGAGAAAAGAGCTGTCGATGCCGGTATCGAAGTAGTAGAAGGGTGTACCTTGGTGATGTTGAGGTCGAAACAATTTTAACAGTAAAAAATATTTTAGAGATTGGCATGAACGAGGTAAATTATATCCAGCTTTTGGGGATGCTTGCGGGAATATTGACGACAGTAGCTTTCTTACCGCAAGTGATTAAGACGTGGAAGTCGCGGTCGGCAAAGGATCTTTCCTTGGGCATGTTTTCCATATTTTGCATGGGCGTTCTTCTGTGGCTTATTTATGGGCTGCTGATAGACGATCTTCCCATTATTTTGGCCAACCTGATCACCCTGATTTTAGCTTTGACCTTATTGGTGTTTAAATTGAGTTTTAAAAGATAAGCAAGTTCCCCATCTCTCTATGAATCAGGCATTTTCAGCATGTTGATTCAGTGCGAATGCGCTTCAAGCGATCGGTATGGCAAGGTTCCTGTTCCCTCCAATAATCCCATGAACTTTCCCTTCAGCATATTAAAAAAGTGCTAATAATGAATATTCGAGTAGCCACTTTCCCATTCCTGTAAAAAGACCTGAAAATTGAGCGATTTTATGCATTTTAAACTAGGTAAAAATGCATAAAAAACCATTTAAATGTTGTATTTTTGTAATTGTCGACTTGTAACGGTCAATGTATATTTTAGCCACTTAAAAGCTCAGAAATCAAATCATCATTAAATTCCCTTGTCTGGGAAACATCAGTTTATTTAAAACAATATGGCAGATCGAAAAGAGAGTAATGTAGGTGATTATTCCGCAGGGAATATTCAGGTATTGGAAGGTTTGGAAGCAGTAAGGAAACGACCCGCAATGTATATTGGGGATGTTGGGGTAAAAGGCCTTCATCATTTGATTTGGGAAGTAGTCGATAATGCGATCGATGAAGCAATGGCAGGTTATTGCGATGAGATAAAAGTAGAAATACACGAGGATAATTCAATCAGTGTTACAGATAATGGTAGGGGCATACCGGTAGATATACACCCCAAGGAAAAGCGTTCAGCACTCGAGGTGGTCATGACCGTGCTCCATGCTGGAGGTAAGTTCGATAAAGATACTTATAAGGTTTCGGGCGGATTGCACGGTGTAGGGGTGTCTTGTGTGAACGCGCTTAGTGAAGACTTGAAGGTGACAGTCCATAGTAGGAATGGTAAAATACACGAGCAGGAGTATAAAAAAGGTACGCCTCAATATGATGTGAGGCCTGTTGGCGATACCAATATTACCGGTACTATAGTAAGGTTTAAGCCAGACACAGGAATTTTCAACTCCATCGATTTCAATTACGAAACTGTAGCCGCTCGGCTAAGGGAGCTATCCTTCCTGAATGCCGGCATAAAAATATACTTAACAGATTATAGAGAAAAAGAAGACAACGGGGAGTTTCTCAACAAGCTATTTTATTCCGAGGGCGGATTGAGGGAGTTTGTTCTCTATTTGGATAATAATAGGGAAAAGCTCATACCAGAACCTATCTATATAGAAGGAGAAAAATCTGGCGTGCCAGTACAGGTAGCCTTAAATTATAATACTTCCTATTCAGAAAATGTTGTTTCTTATGTAAACAATATCAACACTTTAGAAGGAGGAACTCACGTTTCTGGTTTTAGAAGAGCGCTTACACGTACGCTAAAAACATATGCCGAAAAATCTGGCTTACTGGATAAAGTGAAGCTTGAAATTAGTGGGGATGACTTCAGGGAAGGCTTGACGGCTATCATTTCCGTAAAGGTGATGGAGCCTCAGTTTGAAGGGCAAACCAAGACCAAGCTAGGAAACTCCGATGTAATGGGGGCTGTAGATGGTGCGGTGAGCGAAGTGCTGCAATACTATCTAGAAGAGCATCCAAAAGAAGCAAGGCAAATAGTTGCAAAAGTAGTGTTGGCAGCACAGGCTAGGCATGCAGCCCGTAAGGCGCGGGAAATGGTGCAACGCAAGAATGTATTGACTGGAACAGGCCTGCCCGGAAAGCTTGCCGACTGTTCAGATAACGACCCATCGGTATGCGAGCTGTATCTAGTGGAGGGTGATTCAGCTGGAGGTTCTGCAAAACAAGGAAGGAATAGAGCATTTCAGGCCATACTTCCGCTTAGGGGAAAGATATTGAATGTGGAGAAAGCCCAAGAGCATAGGATATATGAAAATGAAGAAATAAAGAACATGATCACTGCTCTGGGAGTGAGCTTTGGGACGGAAGAAGATGAAAAAGCACTCAACCTTTCCAAACTTCGTTACCATAAGGTTGTTATTATGACCGATGCAGACATTGATGGTAGCCATATTAGAACACTTATCCTCACTTTCTTCTTCCGATACATGAGAGAGCTTATAGAAAATGGATATGTGTACATTGCTTTGCCACCGCTTTACTTGGTAAAAAGAGGGAAGGAGGAACGTTATTGTTGGAGCGAGGAAGATAGGATAGAGGCGATCAAAGCATTGGCGCCAGAAGGGAAGGAAGATTCTGTGAACGTGCAACGTTACAAAGGTCTTGGAGAAATGAACCCTGAGCAGCTCTGGTCTACTACAATGGATCCCGAAACTAGAAGCCTAAAGCGCGTAACTATTGAGTCGGCCGCTGAAGCAGACCATCTGTTTTCGATGCTAATGGGTGACGAAGTGGCACCACGAAGGGAGTTTATCGAGAGAAATGCTAAATATGCTAAAATAGACGCATAAAAACCGCATAATGTTTTACAGTGAACAGGGTGCCGTTTCGGTATCCTGTTTTTTTTGCTTTCGTTTGTATTCTTATCATAATAATAAGACATTAGACAATGAATAATTAACAGAAAACGGTCAACACTAATCAGGGAGATTCAAGTAGGAAAAATTGATAAAATTAACGGGCAAAGCTGATTGCCAAAAGTGGAGAGTAGCTGAGATTTAGAAGGGTTTGAATACCGAACGATATAGATTTTTTAGGCAAAGAAATAATTTTTGAGATCATGTTAGCAAAGGACAAAATTGCTGCTTTGATAGAACAAAGCAAATATATAAGCAGGGATTTGAGTTGGCTTAGGTTCAATGACCGGGTTTTGGATCAGGCCAAAGATCCAGATCGCAATGTTTTTGAAAAACTCAAGTTTCTGGCCATCACGGCTTCCAATCTCGATGAGTTTTTTGTCATTAGGATAGGTAGTTTATACAACTATATCGACTATGGCAAGGAAAGAATAGACTATTCTGGTCTGCGCGAATTGCCGTTTAGGAAAAAACTGTTGGCCGATGTCCAGCACTTTTTTCAAGATCAGAACGATCACTTCAAAAAGGGCATCAAACCTTTGTTCGAAGCGGAAGGAGTGGAAATCAATAAAGTGGAAAACTTGACCAGCCAAGAGCAAAAGAAAGTCAAGGACTACTTTAAAAAGACCATATACCCCATGCTTACCCCGATGGTATACGACAGCTACCATACTTTCCCTATTCTGATGAATAAGCTGCTCATCTTTGGTGTAGTGACCAAAAGCCCCGAGGAGAAGAAATATTCAAAAAAAATGTCCTTCATCCAGATTCCACAAAACCTTCCCCGTTTTTATGAAATCGAACGCGAAGACAAAATCATATTTGTGCCGATAGAGGAGGTAATAAGGACGCATATCCAAAAGCTTTTCAGGAATATCGACATAGTGGCTGTCAACCTTTTCCGGATTACTCGAAATGGCGATTTTACCCTAGAAGAGAGTGACGATATCGAGGCCAATTTTTTGGAAGAAATAAAGCGGAAGCTAAAAACAAGAAAGACCGGTAGGGTAGTGCGTATAGAGGTAGAGCAGCACTACAACCGGTGGATGATGAAACGGCTAAAGGACCGTTGGGAGTTAGAAGAAGACAATATCTTTAAGGTAGATGATGATAGCTTGATGGATTATACGGGTCTTTGGCAGATTATCCAACATAGAGAGTTCAAAGACCGGCTCCCCAAAATGCATGACCCAGTACCTCCTATCACCTATCCTCAGGGCGAAAGAGAAGATATATTCGAGGTGCTTAAAACAAAAGATATACTGCTGCATCAGCCGTACAACACGATGGAGCCTGTCCTGGAGCTGATAGAAAGAGCCGCAGAAGACAAAGGGGTCTTGGCCATCAAAATGACCATATACCGTTTGGCCGATGATAGCAGGATTACCAATGCGTTGGTAAAGGCTGCCGAAGATGGCAAACACGTATCGGTGCTCTTTGAGGTAAAGGCGCGGTTTGATGAAGAAAATAATATCCGAGAAGCCAAGCGGTTGCAGCAGGCAGGCTGTTTTGTCATTTACGGCATCAACAGTGTGAAGACCCACACCAAACTTCTGCTGATCGTGCGGAAAGAAGGCACAAAAGTAACGAGCTATGTGCATATGTCCAGTGGCAACTACAACGAAGACACCGCCAAGATATACACCGACGTGGGACTGATGAGCACAAATGAAACTTACGCCCACGATGTAAGTGAGTTTTTCAATGTAATCACGGGACACTCATATCCTCAGATTTACAAATACCTCATTACTGCCCCTCGCGATATGAGGCAGCAACTTATCGATATGATCAGGAATGAGGCCGAAAATGCCAAAAATGGACTTCCGTCAGGCATTGTCATCAAGATCAACTCTTTAGAAGATCGGGAAGTGATCGATGAAATGTACCAGGCATCACAGGCTGGCGTGCCCATCAAGTTAATCGTCAGGGGTATATGCTGCCTGAGACCAGGAAGAAAGGACCTCAGCGAAAATATTACCGTTTGCTCTCTTGTGGGAGAGTTTTTGGAACACTCCCGAATATTTTATTTCCATAACAATAACGACCCCAAAGTATATGGCGGAAGTGCAGATATCATGGTCAGGAGCTTTGATAGGCGGTTAGAGTCCCTCTTCTTAATTGTAGACGAAACCCTAAAACAACAAGTGATCAATATACTGGTCTACAACCTAAGAGATAATGTGAACGCTTATAGGATGCAGGAAAATGGCTCTTATAAGAAAAAAGAAGCTGGGGATGAACCCTTGTTCAACACGCACTACGAGTTCTTCAAAGTAAAACTGTCCGACATCAAAGAGGCCAAGCTGTTTTAATGCTTGGCTTTCTTTTTCATCCCTTTTTCATACAGTACTTGCATAATTCCATCCTTTAGGCCCACATCCGGCACAATAATGTTCGTCACGTTGGCCGCGTGCATCACAGCAATGTAAATCTCTGCAGCAGGAAGAATTACGTCAGCGCGGTCCGTGTTGAGCTGTAAAATATTTACCCGTTCATCATAAGTAAAGCTAGACAAATACGCTTTGATCTGTTCTACTTTTGCAAGAGAGAGCGCCTTGGTCGTTTTGGTTTTGGCCAGCTCAAATATCTTGTTGATGTTGCCCCCGGTGCCAATGGCCGTTATAGGACCGTATTCTTTCTTTACATTCGTGGCAACCCATTGCTTCATATTTTTCCAGATCACAGGGCTGTCGTGATGCCCAAGCCGCCTCACCGAACCTATTTTAAATGACCGAGAATTTATTTTCTCCCTTTTGTGATAGAGGTTAAGCTCCGTAGAGCCGCCCCCAACGTCTATGTGCAGATATGTTTTGTCGTCTATGTACGAGCTTATGGCCAGGTTGATGAGCTCCGCTTCTTTGTTTCCATCAATAATCCTGATTTTCAAGTCGAGGCCATCCAATACCTTTCCTGCTATTTCCTCCCCGTTTTTTGCTTCTCGCATGGCAGAAGTGGCACAGGCCATATAGTTGTCTACTTCATACAAATCTATCAGCAGCTTAAAGGCATGCATCAGCTTCAAAAACTTCGCCTCGCTAGCCTGGCTTATGCTCTTCGAGCCAAATACATCATTGCCGAGCCTCAAGGGAAATCTAACATATTCTAGTTTTTTAAAGGTGACCTTCCCCTGATAGGAAATGACGTTGGTAACTTGAAATCGGATGGCATTGGAGCCAATATCTATAGCAGCTAATCTCAATATTCTATATGGTTTAGGTTTCTAAGATAATCCAAGATAAAAGGAAACAGAAAAAAATAAATTTATTATTATAAGGAGGCTTCCCCTATAAATTTTCCCCAAGGGATAAATATAAACAATAATGTAAATGTTCTACAAAAAAATACCATAGGAGAATTCATAAAATTTATCAAAGTTTTTTTATTTGGGCGCCATTTCCCGCTATCCGCTGCTACTCCTCGGCCATTCGTACCTCATGGCCTGTGGGGTAATCCGCTGCTATCGGGGGCGCTCCTACGTTTGGCTATTCTTCAGGAGTAAGGCGAAAGGTGATAGAGGATAAAACCATAGACCGTTGTACATTGTCTGATGTTCCCTATTGTTTCACGTAAAAAAGCTTTCGCAAAGAACATCACAATTCAACATTCAGCATTCAAGATTTACAATTCTAATCATTCGCACGCTGTTCTTCCCATTCGCTCATCATTTCATTTGCCAATCGGTACATTATCCCATATGCTGTCCAAAATCTATCGTCTTTTTTGCTTATACTTATTGTTTAACGCACTCGATATCCTATATTTGCCTTCTCATATGGATATAACAATCACCATACTATCGCTTTTTACTAACGGTGCCCATCGTGCAGTACATTGTTTCCATCATTCCTCCTAGGAGGAATATTGCTTACCATATAAGGGCATTGCCCGACTTATCAGAAAAATTGTGTTTTAACCTATTCAAAATCAACATTTGATGGAAACTACTATAAGAATTGCCATACAAAAATCAGGAAGATTGAGTGAAGACTCTACCAAACTCATCAAAGAATGTGGTATAAAGTTCACTAACGGAACAGGAAAGCTGAAATCCAATGCCACAAATTTTCCTATAGAATTTCTATTTTTAAGAGATGACGACATTCCTGGCTATGTTGCCGACGGGGTCGCCGATATAGGTATTGTGGGCAGAAATGTGCTTGAAGAAAAGCAGAAGACAGTGAAGCTTGAAAAAAACCTAGGCTTTTCCAAATGCAGGCTTTCCCTTGCAGTGCCTAGAAACAAATCCTATGCTGGGCTTTCCGATTTTCAAGGTGCAAGTATCGCTACCAGCTATCCGGCTATATTGTCTTCCTTTCTGAAAGGGAAAGGAATTGAAGCAGACATTCATGAAATAAGTGGATCGGTAGAAATAGCACCAAGCATTGGCTTGGCCGATGCTGTTTGCGATATTGTCAGCTCAGGCTCTACCTTATTGAGCAATGGATTGGTAGAAGTGGAAACGGTCTTTCATTCTGAGGCGGTACTGATCTCTAGTCCCAATTTAGAAATTGAAAAGCAGAGGATTCTCGACAAGTTATTGTTCAGGATCGATGCCGTTCAATTTGGCAAAAACAATAAATATATTTTGTTGAATGCTCCCAATGAGTCTATTGATGAGATCATCAGCTTGTTGCCGGGGATGAAGAGCCCTACTGTGCTGCCTTTGGCAATGGGCGGCTGGAGCTCTATTCATTCAGTCGTTAACGAGGACGATTTTTGGCAGGTGATCGAAAATCTAAAGCAGGCAGGAGCACAGGGAATCTTGGTGGTGCCTATTGAAAAAATGGTGCTTTGAGCATTGCTGCATTTATCCCATTGTAGAATCATAAACGACTTTGCTCATTATTAACTCCTTATAACATGAAGATTGTAAAAAATCCAGATAAGAAAGAGTGGGCCGAACTGATCAAGCGGCCTGTAAAAGATTTTAAGAAGATTGAGGAAATCGTGAAGCCGATTTTGAAGAAAGTGCGGAAGAAAGGTGACAAGGCTTTAAGGAAGTTTGCTTTGGAATATGACCAAGTAGAGCTTAAGGAGCTTATGGTTTCTAGAAAAGAAATTGAAGAAGCCCAGCAACAAGTGAGCGATGAGCTAAAGGAGGCGATTGCACTGGCAAAATCCAACATAGAAAAATTTCACGAGAAGCAAAAGGAAGGGCTGCTTGAAGTAGAGACTATGCCCGGTGTAATTTGCATGCGCAAGAGTGTTGCCATAGAAAAAGTAGGGTTGTATATCCCAGGCGGCACGGCCCCGCTATTCTCCACCGTGTTGATGTTGGGTATACCAGCGAACATAGCAGGCTGTAAGGAAATAATAATATGTACGCCCACGGATCATTCGGGAAGGGTAAACCCTGCCATCTTATACACAGCCAATTTAGTAGGTATAAACAAGATTGTGAAAGTAGGAGGGGCGCAAGCAATAGGCGCAATGGCTTATGGTACAGAAACAGTACCGAAGGTAGATAAGATTTTTGGGCCAGGCAATCAGTATGTTACGGCAGCCAAACAAATGGTAAGCCAGCAGGGAGTGGCCATAGATATGCCTGCTGGCCCATCCGAACTAGCAGTGCTGGCCGATGAGTCGGCCATTCCAGAGTTTGTTGCTTCCGATCTCCTTTCTCAGGCCGAACACGGTGTCGATAGTCAAGTGGTATTGGTATCGACAAGCAAAAGTGTGATAGCAGCGGTAAATGAAGCTTTGGCTAAACAAGTGGAAAACCTTCCAAGAAAACATATTGCTGAAAAATCATTAGAAAATAGCATGGCGGTTTTATTTGAGAAGAAGGCCAAAGCCATCCATTTTTTGAATGAGTATGCTGCAGAACATTTAATACTGGCCGTGGAAGACATGGATGAAGTGGCGCAGCAGGTTGTCAATGCAGGCTCTGTTTTCATGGGTAACTTTGCCCCTGAGTCAGCAGGGGATTACGCTTCAGGAACAAACCATACATTGCCCACCAATGGTTATGCACGCGCTTTTAGCGGCGTATCTGTAGACTCATTTGTCAAGAAAATCACCTTCCAGAAAATCACAGAGGAAGGCATAAAAAATATTGGCCCTGCTATAGAAAAATTGGCAGAAGCGGAACATCTCATGGCACACAAAGAAGCTGTTTCTGTACGCTTGAGGTATATTGCCGATCGAAAGAATTAACCATATAAGGGATGAAGAAGAAATTTGACCTTCAGGCTATTGTAAGGCCCCACATTCAGGGCTTAAAACCCTACTCATCGGCCAGAGATGAATATACTGGCAAAGAAGGGGTGTTTTTGGATGCCAATGAAAACCCAAACGGATCTGTCAGTGGAGGTGCGTACAATCGCTACCCCGACCCTTTGCAAAGGAGATTGAAAGAGCTGCTTGGCGACATAAAGCAAGTCTCAGATGAGCAGATTTTCTTCGGAAATGGTAGCGATGAGGCTATCGACCTGCTTTTTAGAGCATTTGCTACTCCGTCAAAAGACAATATCATCATCATGCCACCAACCTATGGTATGTATGAAGTAAGTGCTGCAATCAATGATGTGGCGATTAAGAGAGTGCCTTTGCTCAAAAACTTTCAATTGGATGTAGAAGAGATATTGAATGCAGTTGACGAACACACCAAGATCATATTCATATGCCATCCTAATAACCCTACCGGCAACCTCATGCATGAGCAGGATATCCTGGAAATTTTGAATAGATTTGATGGATTGGTAGTGGTGGACGAGGCTTATATGGACTTTGCCGAAGTGGAAAGCACAGTTTCGCTATTGTTACACTATCCCAATTTGGTTGTATTACAGACTTTTAGCAAAGCATGGGGGTTGGCAGCATTGCGTTTAGGTATTGCATATGCCGATAGACCTATTATTGCGATCTTGAATAAGATTAAACCACCCTACAATATCAGCTTGCATACGCAGGAAACTGCTGAGCGAGCATTGGAAATGGTCTCGGAAAAAGAGGCGATGGTAAAGAAAATCAATGAGCAGCGTGAACGAGTGAAGATAGCACTGCAGGAGCTTCCCATAGTGAGAACGGTTTACCCATCAGACGCCAATTTTTTGTTGGCGCAGGTAGTAGATGCAAAAGTGGTATACGATTATTTATTGGAGAAGAAAATTATTGTGCGCGACAGGTCGAAGGTTGCCCTATGTCAGGATTGCCTACGCATCACAATAGGCACAGAGGAAGAAAACGACCTTTTGCTAAGTGCTTTAGGCGATTTTTAAATTGGTTTCACATACAATAAGTAAAGGAATAAGCTAGGCTGGTTGTAAGGGGGTGGTGGTTAATAGCTAGGCAATGATAATTAAAACATGATGAAAAAAGTATTATTTATAGACCGCGATGGCACTATAATCAAGGAGCCTCCGACAGATTACCAGGTAGATTCTCTAGAAAAGCTAGAGTTTATCCCTAAGGCTATTTCTAATTTGAGAAAGATAGCAGAAGAGACCGATTATGAGTTGGTGCTTGTGACCAACCAAGATGGTTTAGGCACCGATTCTTTTCCTGAAAAGGACTTTTGGCCGGCACAGTATAAAATGCTCAAAACCTTGGAAGGAGAGAATATATTCTTCAAGGCCATTCATATAGACAAGTCTTTCGAACATGAGAAACTAGACACCCGAAAGCCAGGTATTGGCATGCTGAAAGAGTACTTGGAAGGCGGCTATGACTTAGCCAATTCTTATGTGATAGGCGATAGGGCTACAGATGTTCAAATGGCCAAAAACCTTGGAGCAAAAGCCATATTTATAGGAGAAGAGGAGTTTGAGGGAGCAGCCCTCTCCACGCTAGATTGGGACGAGATTTATACCTTCCTGCGCCTACCTGAAAGGAAAGCAGAAGTAGTGCGTCAAACAAAAGAAACGGACATCCGCATAGCACTTAACTTGGATGGTAGCGGCCAGACCCATATAGAAACGGGATTGAGCTTTTTTGATCACATGCTTGACCAAGTGGGCAAACATTCTGGCGCAGACCTGACCATAAATGTGAAAGGGGACCTGCATATCGATGAACATCATACAATAGAAGATACAGGAATAGCATTAGGAGAAGCCTATGCCAAGGCCATTGGTGATAAGCGGGGCATTATGCGCTACGGTTTCTTACTGCCCATGGACGATGCTTTGGCACAAGTGGCCATAGATTTTGGCGGAAGGCCCTGGCTCATGTGGGAGGCAACATTTAAAAGAGAAAAGGTGGGAGATATGCCTACCGAAATGTTTTATCATTTCTTCAAGTCGTTCTCAGATGCTGCCAAATGCAACCTTAACATTAAAGTAGAAGGCGACAATGAACACCATAAAATTGAGGCCATTTTTAAAGCCTTTGCCAAAGCAATTATGATGGCTGTGAAGCGGGATATTGCCAAATTGAATGATCTGCCCAGCACTAAGGGTGTTTTGTAAGTTGAAAGATTTCTGAATTAAATTTAAGGAAGGATGAACAGTCATGTTTTGCTTATTGATTGTCCTGACGAAAAGGGACTTTTGCATAAGATATCGGGGGTTTTGTACAAAAACGACCTGAATGTGATCAGTAATGGGGAATTTGTGGAGAAAAACTTCAGTCACTTTTTCATGCGCACGGAGTTTTCAGGGGCTTTTGATCGTGAACAACTGATAGAGGAACTTTATGCGGCATTGCCAAAGGAAGTCAATATCAAGTTGATGGAAAGGAAGAAGAAAGATATCATCATCATGGCCACGAAAGAACACCATTGCTTGAGCGATATTTTGATCAGGCATGCTTTTGCCGAACTAAATGCTAATATCCTTTGCGTCATCAGCAATTATACGTTTTTGCAAGATATGACCGAAAGGTTTCGTATTCCTTTTTATCATGTTGATGCTGAGAACAAATCCAGAGAAGCGCATGAGGAGGAAGTATTGGCGATAGTGAAACGCCATAATCCAGATTTTCTTATCTTGGCCAAGTATATGCGGATACTTACCCCGAACTTTGTTTCTCAGTTTCCTAATAAAATCATTAACATCCATCATTCGTTCCTGCCAGCTTTTGTCGGAGCAAATCCTTACAACCAAGCTTATCAGAGAGGGGTGAAGATCATTGGTGCCACGGCCCATTTTGTGAACGATAATCTGGATGAAGGCCCTATCATCGCTCAAAATGTGATCACCGTAGACCATACTCAAAATGCCAAAGAAATGGCTCAAGAAGGTAGGGACGTGGAAAAGATCGTTTTGGCAAAATCGCTAAGGCTTGTGCTCAATGATCATGTCTTTGTATTCAAAAATAAGACCTTTATATTTTGATTGTTTTGGCTAAAGCCCATGTAAACCCATCACCGATGCCCCTGGATAAATCCAGGGGAAATTGATCCAGGCTTAATAGGATTGAGGCAATCCCTATTACCAATGCCCTTTTTGCAATTCAGGCCGGCCTACATGGGAGGAGGCAAA
>CAYTTV010000027.1:35083-51023 GCA_964440915.1 uncultured Roseivirgaceae bacterium | reverse complement strand
GCCGCATTCCTATTGAATGGCCAATCATAAATTTGAGATTGTTTAATTATGAATTAAACCTCTATAAACTTCTTACTGAACTTTGAAATATTTTGAACAGAGAATCTTACTTTCATCATTAATACAGTTCGTAAATATTCTCAAGAACATTTCTCATTTCATTTTTGATCATCTTATCGGCCATAATGTAATTGTTGTTCATGAAGCTAAAGATCAAAGTCTTTCCTGATTTGGTGATTAAATAGCCGCTTAAGCAATAATTGTTGCTCAAAGTGCCTGTTTTAGCATAAATATAAGGCTTATCCAGTAGTGGATAATCTTTCAGGTTGCCAGAAGTACCCCCAGCGGGGAGCAGTTCATACAGCCGTTCTTCCGGCACTAGGCGACGGATTTCCTCTAGGAGCTTTACAATGGACCTTGGTGTGAAAAGGTTGTATCTAGAAAGTCCAGAACCATCTACCCAACGTAATTCGTCCTGCATGTCATTCAAATAATGCTTTATAACGTTAGAAATAGCTATTTTGCTTTCTAAAGTATCAGAAACCACTCCCGCACATAACATAAGCAGGTGTTCCGCAATAAAATTATCACTTGCTTGCAACATCCTTTTGTACAGACTGTCAGCCGGTAAACTATATAAGATATGGGGAGCTTTCAGGGTCACAGGTCCTGAGATCAATTGTACCGGCCTACCTAAGGTATCGGCCAAGAGGGAGACAAGTAGTTCGGAAGAATGTCGAAAGGGCACTATTTTCGGTTCCTGCCTTATACCAGTGGAGGGCGATGTGTAATGGAAGATATTTTCATGCTCTCTACGGTGTACAGCAGAAGATGATGTTTGACTTGAATCTGGCACAAGGGATTGTGAAAAGTAATAAGGAATAATATAGGGTGGCGCATCTTTCTGGTTGAAATAAAAACGAGCTACGTTCCCGTATATGGGAAATTCTGATTTTTCAGTAGCATAGTAATCATTGAAATCGTCCCATGCCCATCCTGGTCCATACCGGTTAGCATGCTTTACTTGAGGGGCATAATACAAGTTGGCATCGGTATTTTTCAGAAAGTCAAACACATTACAATTGGGATAAAGGTCGGCATTGAGAAACGACGGGTCGCCTGTGCCTCTGAATAGAAGCGAATCCTCCCTGAATTCGTACTTAATCGCAGGAATAGAATCTCCCAAAATATTCAATGCGGCATAGAAAGTAAACAGTTTGGTGTTGGAAGCGGGGTTGAAGTACTTATCAGCATTGTGCGCATATATGACCTTTTGTTGTTCTGGATCATAAAGCTCAAAACCTGTAAAGTTCTTTTCGAAAACAGGAGAAGTGGTAATGGTGGTATCGATGTTTTTCAACAAAAGACTATGGCTCGTGTGACATGCAGTCGACATTGCAGACGAGACGACGACTGCAAGGGACAAAAAGGAAGAAAGTGGTTTCATTAATTAAGGCAAATATCCCGAAGGTTAAAAATGAACTAACTAAAATTAAGGTGAATGGTTTACCTAAATTTATAACAAAATCTTAACAAAACACAAGTGCCGCTGAAGTTAGGAGAAAATGACAATCCCTTTTGCGAGGGATGTCATCGGTAGATAAACACAAAAATATTAGCGTTAATGGTAGGATAATGGAAAGTGGATATTTCTAGTATTCACAGGGTCATGTTGAAAGCCCTTTAATGAAATACAAATGCCGGTAGCCACTGTTCATCCCATATGGTTTTCCTATACGTAGACCAGCATCCCAGCCTCCAAGTTCTTATCTCCAAAGAAGCAACACAATCTCGTAAAGGAAGGGCAGTATAGGAGCTGTGAAAATTGCACTAGCACTAGCAAAGGAATTGGAAAGTTTTTATATTTGAAAAAGCCTTGATTCCGACTGAAAGCTATTTCATTTAAAATTCGTCTACACTTTCATAGACCTACTATCTATTATATAAGAAAGAATTTATATCCAAAAAACATGAGAAGGCTGATTTGTTTTTCGCTAATAGGGTTGTTAGTGCTGAGTTGTGACCAAGATGACGCACTGAGTAGCTTCGATAGAAATGTCGTTTCTGAGAACGGCACTGTACCTTTTGAAGAGCTGTTGATTCTGATCCACATCAAAACGACGGATAGTACTTATTTGGTTGTGGAATCTGTTGACTCGGTAAGCATTTATGTCAATAATTTCCATTGGACAAAAACTAATTCTCAAGCTCTTGATACTTCAAAAGTAGCCAAACAAACAGTGGACAATAAATATATAGCCGACGAAAAAATCAATTATTTGATAATTGCAAACCAAGACATAGAGCAGCCTGATTTTAATACTGCTGGAGAATTTGCTCAATATTTAAACTCAGCTTACGAACTCAGCCCTGGCGAATACGCATGCTTAATTGAATCGTTTCAAATTACCTTTAACGATAACTCAAAAATGACCTATTACCCTTTTCAGTATACAACTTTTAAGGTCGAAGAAAATTCAAGGAGCGCATTTGTTGGTGAAATTGAAATAAAAATTGACTAAATGAAACCAGTAAGATTAATATTGATAGCATGTATTGGCGTGGTTATGCAGTCTTGTCGTCAACCAGGCAATATTCAAGTACAGAATAATATCTCTCAAGTAAAGATGGTAGATGTTAGATGGGGCAATATTTATATTGCAACAGAACTGTTTCCAGGAGAAACATCTGAAAAACTAACAATCGAGGATCGTGATGGAAAGTTGCCCAGTAGCCATAAGATATCCTTTAAGATGACAGCAAACAATAAAACCATATATCTTGAGACCGAAGAGGCCTATTTACTTGAGGAAGACGATGATATATTGATCATTTTGGATGATAATACAAAAGTGAGAAACCCCAATAAATAATTTCGGTACAATATACATTCCCACCTATTGACGGGTTTACAGTGGCTTTAGGACTAATTTAATAGACGTAAAGAGCCTTGACCCATATGCGGGAATGGAAGAGTAGAAACAGGTACAATGCCTCTCCTGTGGCGCTGGAGTGTTGCGGTGCGGCAAGGTATAAATCCAAGGGTGTTAATAACTTCTCCAGCCCAAGAAACTTCCTCAATCTCATTGGGATGAATATTAATAGAACGTTTTAGCATTTGGGGGCACCCCGTAGGGCTGACATGATTTCTTCGAATTAACGATAGTAGGTTTAAATCAGAATACATTAATTCTGATTTATGCAATGTCAATCCTACGGAGCACAGGTCTACTATTCCACCCACTTCACCTTTTCGCTTATCGGTGTCTTTTTCGCTTCAGGCCATTTGTCGGTTTTGGGCATACCTATATATAAAAAGCCCAATAACTTATCCTGCTCACCTAGACCGAAGAAAGGCTTGGCTTCTTCGTAAAAAGTCACGCCACCAGTACTCCAATAGCAGCCTATTCTGTGGGCCGAAGCAGTGATCCACATATTTTGTACCGCACAGGCCACAGCAGAAACTTCCTCTATTTCCGGCACCCTTTCTTTTTCGTCCCTATGCATGCCTATGGCGATTACGTGAGAGCATTCCAAGGGTTTGTCTACCATTTTCTTAAACTTCGCCTCATCAAAATCCGCACCGCTCCTCTGTCTGTAAAGCTCTCCTTGAAACTCGCTCAGCTTCTTTAGTCCTTCCCCATGAAAAACGACAAACCTCCAAGGGTTGGTAAGCCGGTGAGAAGGTGCCCAGTTGGCGTTTTCGAGCATTGCTTCAATAATGGCATTATCTACAACTTCCCCCGAAAACATGTTCGTGTATATCGACCTTCTCGATCTTATCAAATCATTGACTACTTTTTCTAATTCCATATTTTTCTAATTACATATTAATTAAGGTCTGCTTTTCTCAATATTAGGCAAAAATGCGGTAACTAGCCCGAGCAGCGGTAAAAAAGAGCACAAGTGAAATACGTAGTTGATGCTGTTAAGGTCTGCTATTTTTCCTAATAATGCAGAACCAATGCCCGCTATGCCAAAGGCAAAACCAAAGAACATCCCTGAAATCATACCGATTTTGCCTGGAATCAACTCTTGCGCGTAGACCAAAATAGCAGAGAATGCCGAGGAAAGGATGAATCCGATGAAAACGCTTAATACACTTGTCCAAAACAGGTCGACATAAGGCAATAATAATGTAAAGGGTGCAACCCCTAAAATAGAAATCCAGATTACATATTTCCTTCCAATCCGGTCACCCAAAGGTCCCCCTATGAAAGTGCCTGCTGCTACGGCAAACAAAAAGATGAAGAGGTTGATTTGGGAACTTTGAACGGAGACATGAAACTTATCAATGAGATAGAATGTATAATAACTCGTGATGCTCGACATGTATATGTATTTCGAGAAAATAAGCACGAGTAGGATTAGCAGCGAATAGATAGTCTTTTTTCTCGACAGCACCAGTTTAGAGGCAGTCGCTTTTCCCGCCGTCTTCTTCCTTTTTATAATTTGGAAATTACTTTTGTACCATCCCCCTATTTTAAAGAGGATAACAATGGCCAATAAAGCTGCAGTTGAGAACCATATAACATGCCGCTGCCCTAATGGCATAATTATCAAAGCTGCCAATAATGGGCCTATTGCGCTACCAGCATTTCCGCCCACTTGGAATAGAGATTGGGCCATGCCATGTCTTCCACCGGAGGCCATGTGAGCGAGCCGAGAGGCTTCTGGGTGAAAGACGGACGATCCGACACCAATAAGGCCTACAGACACCAGCACCATAGCAAAAGAGGAAGAAAAAGATAATAGCACAAGGCCAAAAAGCGTAAAACACATGCCTATGGGCAATGAATAGGGCAGAGGTCTCCTGTCGGTATAGGTGCCTACCAAAGGTTGCAACAGTGAGGCGGTAAGCTGATAAGTAAAGGTGATCATGCCTATCTGTGAAAAACTTAGCTGCAAAGTATCTTTTACCAAAGGATAAATGGATGGTATTAAAGATTGAATCGTGTCGTTGAGAAAATGAGAAAAACTCAAGGCCACCAATATAGGAAATACAGTTTTTTCGGCAATGTCAGGGGATGTCGTGCTTTCCTTGCTCTTTATGATTACTGCCATTTCATCCTTTATTATATAAAAATTACAAGGCAGCAAATGTACATTTTTTGCTGAGGAACGGTAGAACTTACAAGGCTAAAATTAAGTCTATATCCTACTTTAAAAGATTTTAGGCGCATGTTCGTTAAAATGTAGTAACTTTACAAAATTGGAAGTGGTGACCTTTTTGTTTTTAATAAGGCAACTATTCTATTACTACTAAAATCAAGTCCTAGTCGTATCTTTTAATCACGATTGAGAAAAAGTATAATAAATATTTACCATAAGACAACATTTCAATGAGACAACTCAAGATCAGCAAGCAGATTACCAATCGGGAAAGCCAATCCCTGGATAAGTATTTACAGGAAATAGGCAAGGTAGATTTGATAACGTCTGATGAAGAAGTTGAGCTAGCCCAAAGAATAAGGGCTGGTGATCAGATTGCTTTAGAAAAGCTGACAAAGGCCAACCTCCGATTTGTAGTTTCTGTGGCCAAACAATACCAGAACCACGGCCTAACGCTTGGTGATCTTATCAACGAAGGAAACTTAGGCCTTATCAAGGCAGCAAAGCGTTTTGATGAAACCAGGGGTTTTAAGTTTATTTCTTATGCTGTTTGGTGGATTAGACAATCAATCATGCAGGCCTTGGCAGAACAATCTAGGATTGTACGTTTGCCTTTGAACAGAGTGGGCTCGCTCAATAAGATATCCAAGACCTTCTCGGAACTTGAACAAAAATTCCAACGAGAGCCATCACCAGAAGAACTTGCAGAAGTGCTTGAAACCACGCCTGAAGAAGTGGCAGCTAACATGAGAATTTCTGGCCGACACGTGTCTATGGATGCACCTTTCGTGAACGGAGAAGAAAATGGCTTGCTCGATGTACTCGAAAATGACAGCGAGGCTACGCCAGATTCTAGTCTTATGAACGACTCACTTAGAAAGGAAGTACAGCGAGCACTTTCTACATTGACGCAAAGAGAAGCTGATGTTATTTCCTACTACTTTGGTTTGAATGGTGAGCAGCCATTGACACTAGAAGAAATAGGAGAAAAATATAACCTGACCAGGGAAAGGGTACGACAGATAAAGGAAAAAGCAACAAGAAGGCTTAGGCATAGCTCCAGAAGCAATTTCTTAAAGCCGTTCTTGGGATAGAATTTTTACAAGCGAAATAATAAAGGGCAGATATAGTTTCTGCCCTTTTTATTTTACCTTCTTTCATTTTTCTCTCCAACCTTATGGCTATCTCCTTCAATGCTGAGAGGATAGTGTAAAAGTTGTTTCACCACCGTATTAATTAAGTCAAGTGAAGATGTGTTCCTACCTATAGCGTTTAAAAATTAATAGTGTACATCATTACAGGCAGGAGCGGCAATTGCTTAGCAAATTCGATCTTGTCAGCATATTTGTCATAGTAAGGCCATATACGTCCTGCATTGTTGGTCAGGTTCTGCACATCCAACTTGATTTCCTGGCTTGTTTTCTTTCTATCTATCCTATAGGCAACGGCAAAGTTTGCTATGAAGATGTTATCAGCCCTTTCTGAAAATGCCCTTTCTTCATTAAAAACGGTTGTTTTCTCGAGTCTCGACTGCTCTAGATTTATTGGCGTATAGCGGCGCGCGCCCAATAAGGAAACTTTTGCATTCACGCTGATCACCTTTTTGCTGGATCCGCTACTGTTTAGTACAAACTCTTTTCCAAATAGAAAATTGCCAGCATAGTTGCCATTGAACCTTGTGTTTCTTTTAATGCCATCCATAGCTTTGTATTTCGAGTCGTATAGGGAAGTGGTGAATAAAAAGTAGTAGTTGTCTGCGAAGTAGCGTTCTAAAGTCAGCTCTATTCCAATATTCTCCCCTGATCCTTCATTGACCAACGCCCTATTGGCAAATCCTTCCTCTGAGTTGAGGAGCGAATATGTGCTGTTGGCCTTGTTTTCAATCGGTACTTCAAACAGGTTCTGGTAGTAGGCTTCTGCTTTCAGAAATAAACTGTTGGAAAGCCTATTTTCATACCCTATTACATAATGCGCAGCTTTGGAAAACCCGATGCTTTGGTTAGGCATGGTCATATCGCCGGCTTCGTTTTCTACCAAGCTATAATAGTCTGGCAGGCTGGCCATTTTTCCATGAATACCAAAGCCGCCTGTCAGTGCCTGCCTTGTATGGAAATCCCATCGTAAGCTGGCCCTAGGTTCAATCGATTTGGCACCATTTATCGTCGTGCCTTGGGCATGCAAGCCACTCACGAAAGATAAATTTTGCAAAGGCCGGTATTTCCAGCTAATGAAGCCTTGGTAATGGCCTGCATCACCCTTTCTGTTTTGTTCCGTGATGTATTTTTGAGCGGCCTCATCTAAAAAGCTGTAATAAAAGTCAAAGGTATGGTGTGTATACAGCAAACCTGCTTGTAGCGCATGCTTAGGGTTGAATTTGTGGTTTAGCGTTGTCGTCGCCTTCCATGTGTTTTTGTTCATCTCCAAATCATCCAGCAAGTTCATTCCCGGTTGGACGGGCTCATGACTTGTGAATCCGCTCCCATTTGTAGATGCGGATAGGCTGTTTTGCAAATATGTGTCGGTGCTTAATGGCCAAAACTGTGTCACGCCTACAACACCCGTGTTCGCGGTATAGTCACCTTCTTCTAATACAACATCTTCGTTTTCCTCATCCAATATTTCTTCTTTTATACTGCTTTTACCGCCTAGCCCAAAGATGGAAAATGTGCCCAGTGACTTTGTGGGCAAGAATACCTTAAAAGAAAGATCCTGATATGTAGGCACCCCACCGAAATCTACCAGTCCCATGCCATCCAAAAGAGACAAAGTGGAGTAACGGTAATTGAGCAGGTAGGATGCGCGTCCATCTTTTTTAAAGGGCCCTTCTAGCGTGGCTTCTGTGCCTAATATGCCCACAGATAAACCGTATTCTCGTTTTTCATTATTACCCTTTCTCAAATGCATGTCAAAAACACCCGACAAGGCATTGCCATATTCTGGTGCAAATGCACCCGTATAAAACTCAGAATTTGCCAGCATCTTGCTATTAAGCGCATTAATTGGCCCTCCAGTGGCGCCTTCTTCCGAAAAGTGGTTGGGATTTGGAATTTCTATGCCCTCAAGCCGCCATTGAATTCCTTTAGGAGAGTTACCCCGCACGATAATGGAATTGTCGCCACTAGGATCGCTCGTTACACCTGCGTATCCAGCCACCATTCTTGCCGGGTCGTTAAAAGAACCTGCATAGCGTTTGGTTTCTTCTACCGTAAAGCCTCTGGCGCTTACCAAGGCCATTTCATTCATGATCTTGGATTTATCATTGCCATTAGCCGTCACGACAACTTCCTCCATACTCATCAGCGATTCCCTGAGGCCAATGTCCAAAATCACTTCCTTCCCTGTAGTAACCAAGATGTTTGGAATTACATTGTTTTCATATCCTAAGTAACTAATAGACAAAGTAACGCGGCCCACAGGAACACTGGCAATCTTAAATTCACCATTTACATCGGTACTGGCACCCAAAAAACCAGGTGAGTCTAAAACGACAACATTGGCACCAGGAAGAGGTGCTTTAGACTCTGAATCGATGATCTTTCCTCGAATGGTCTGGGTAAGTTCTTGCGCTTTCAAAATAGGAGCCTGTAGAAAAAGCAGCCCTAATATTATTGCCCTAAGCAGATTATTCATTGTTTTTGGTTTTATGATAGATAAGTTTTGACCCACCGGCTGTCTATTCATGCGGTGGTGGGTTATGAAACGGCACTAAAATCTGATACCAGCATTGAAGCCTGGATATAATTTTAGATGCGTATTGTCATTGACCTTGTCATAAAAAGTACCAGGAGTATTGAGCATACTTCCTATCGGTTTTCCTTCTGCATCTTTTATGGACGAAACCTGTAAGTTCATAGAGAACCCACCAAATAGGGCCACTTTGGGGGCTATTTGAAATGAACAGTTTATTTTGAGCTTGTGGAGGCTGTTTTCTTTGCTCGTCCACCATTCTCCTTCATTCACATGGTAAGTGATTGCGTCAATGTTAATCCCTGTGATTTTGCCAACAGGGAAATAGGTGCCAAAGCCGAATCCTGGGGCCCAAATCTCTGTTTGGTTCTGTGTCTTGAAGCCTAAGCTAAGGATGCTATAGAACCTTTGGGTGCCAAGTTTATAGGTGGCATTGGCATAAAAACTTTCATTGAATTCTATTTCCACGGCTTTGTACATGCCATGCTTTACAAGATTGAGCAGCCCGATCTGTACGCCTTTCTCCACAGTGTCCGCCATATTGATTAGCCCAATTTGTATGCCTGAAACAGTCGAGGCTTTGTTGAGCAAACCACCGATTTGAGCACCCTTTAAATTGTCTTTGGTGATATTGATCAAAGCCATTTGTGCCCCCACCATTGATTGACGCTCTATATTGAGAATACCTGCAGCTTGAAGACCCGTGGAAGGCTCCTCTTCTTCCTGAGCATTTGAGTTGGCCAAATTCACTATCCCGCCAAACTGTACTCCCTTAAGCCTTTTTGAAGTGTTGATAATTCCAGCGAATTGTGCTCCTTCGACTGTCTCTGTAGCAAAATTGGCAAGACCTCCAAGTTGTGTCCCCTTTACAGTGCCTTTGGTTTGGTTGACCAAGCTTCCCATTTCCACACCCTTGATCCCGCCGGTAATACCCCAAAGCATATTCAGCGAAAAATGGTAAGAAGATAGAACGGAGCTTTTGCCCTCTGTTCCCAGTGGATAGACAAATGTTATTTGAGCAAAAGAGGTTTGAGAAGGATGTTCATCCTGCGCTTTCAAGTCGCTGAAAATGGATGTCCATAAAAAAACCGTAAGCGCAATAATGGCAATGTTGAAATGTTGAATCATGATAATGCTATTTTTTTGTTTTATAGCCTATCGACAACTCACATTACCTCTACCCTTACTCGTTGAGAGGATTTTTATTGATTATTTTTTTAAGGGAACTTTCTATTCAAACAGATTCAGTTGCCCTGAACTTGATTTTTTGTTTTTGGGAGGTTTTGCCTTGCCCCACACTGTCATGCCGCCCCTCAAATGTGCGGCTGCTCGTTCTTGTGCAATAACTTTGTCAAAATTGGCATTTGGTGTAAAGTCCTTCTCCAATTTTTTGGATATTTCTGACAAGCTTTTAATGGCCTTGCTTTTATCGGTGTGTCCAATTTTTGCTTTCTGAACAGCCTCGGTCAATACCTGAAGGGTTTCATCATATACAGTGAGCGGGACAGGGAATGGATGCCCATCCTTGCCTCCATGCGCAAAAGAGAAACGTGCTGGATCAGTGAAACGGGAAGGGGTACCATGGATGACCTCACTTACCAACACAAGAGATTGCAAGGTTCTGGGGCCAAGCCCCTTCAATAGGAGCAATGATTCAAAGTCTTTTATCTCGTGCTCGTGTGCCAAAGCCAGGACACTACCGAGGCGTTTGAGATGTACGTCTTTGGCCCTTAGATCATGATGTAGCGGCATGATCAACTTTTTTATTTCCGGTAGCATCCTTCTCTCATCCTCTTGAGCGATAGCCATAATGCCCTGTTGCGTTCCTTTTGCTTCCTTATCTGTAAGGTTCAAAATTTTGCCTTGGTTCACCCCATAAATAAAAGTATGAGGCGTCTCTATAAATGAATTGACGCTTTGAGAATGCCAATGATACCTCCTTGCCAGGCCAGAGGAGCCGTTCATGCCTTGCTGTACTACTGCCCATTCGCCTTGATCGGTGACAATAAAAGAATGAAGGTAGAGCTGAAACCCATCTTGAATGGCCGTATTGTCTACTTTTGCAGTAAGCTTACTGCTTCTGACAAGTTGGTGTCCATCCAAACCCGTTTTTTCAGCTATGGCCATGAGTTCTGATGGGGTTTGTCTGGAATATTTGCCTTTCCCACCACATATGTAGAGGCCTAATTCGTGTGCTTTTGGATTGATGGCTTTTTTAAGGGCACCCATTACCGAAGTGGTTATACCTGATGAATGCCAATCCATGCCCATGACACATCCCAGAGCCTGAAACCAAAAAGGATCGCTCAATCTTTTCAACACTTCCGACTTCCCATAATCTATTGCTATTGCCTCGACAATGGCTCCGCCAAGCTTGCTCATGCGTTGGGCAAGCCAGGGCGGCACATGGCCATAGTGTAAAGGCAGGTCGGCATATCCAGTTCTAGCCATAGGGTTATTAACAATCAAGGTGTGTAGATAATTCCTGAAGTTGGTGGTTCGTTTTTACAAATCAACTTAAAAAACTTTCTTATACAAGATAGGTTGCTTAATGAAAACCATGCAAGCATAGGGCCTAATTCTGGCTTAAAGTTTAAAACTCCTTTAATTATATGAACAAGACAGAACTTCAGAAAATGCTCACGAATGAGCTTTACATTGCCACCGATCCTCAGCTGACTGCAATGCGGAGCAAGGCAAGAATGCTTTTTACACAATACAATCAAACCAGTTATGACGATATTGATACAAGACGGGCACTCATGGAGCAACTACTGGGGAAAACAGGCAAAAACCTCGACATACAAGCGCCATTTTTTTGCGATTATGGCAGCCATATATATACGGGTGACAATGTATTTATGAACTTCAATTGCATTATCCTGGATTGCGCAGAAGTCTTTATTGGCAATAATGTGCTATTCGGCCCTAATGTACAAATATATACAGCATACCATCCTATACTGGCTATGGAGCGGATTCTGGGTCCTGAATTGGCTGCACCAATTACTATTAAAGATAATGTCTGGATAGGTGGAGGAGCCATTATCTGCAAAGGGGTGACCATAGGAGAGAATGTCACCATCGGTGCGGGCAGTGTAGTGACACGAGATATCCCGTCTAATGTTTTTGCGGCCGGCAATCCGTGTAAAGTATTGCGGCAGTTGGAAGTAGATTAGAACAAAAAGTCAGCAATTGGCAATAGCAATAATGGTCGGACTTTAAATTTTAGACATCAGATATAAAACACTAGGGAGCAGTGGCTAATTTGTCTAATGTCTCAGGCTTTTGCCCCTCTCTCTGCGTCTTCTCTTTCCCTCGAAGTAATGTGAGGAAAACGTACAGGCCGCTTGGTTCGGTTAAAGTTGAAGTCCGTACTCTACCGTCATTTTCAGAACTCAAAAAACTATAGCGGAGTAAATATCTGTAATCCCCTTTTGTTATTCGGAATAAATGATAGAATGACAGAGGGCGGTTTACGACTTCCCTTGTTTATGGCTATTCTTCCAACCAATTCAAAACCAAACATTCAGCATTTAAAATTTATTCCTATTCGCTCATTGGTACATCCACCAATGAGCACATGATCATTGTCAGGCCCCATCATGTCTCCTTTTTTTGAATGAGGATTGATAAATAATAGATAACACAAACGGCCTGATTCCGTTCGAGAAGTTGGAACATAAATAATCAAAATAGAATGAGAAAGATAACCATTGGAAATACGAATTTGGCAGTAGCCCCTATAAATCTCGGAGGCAATGTATTTGGCTGGACATTGGATGAGCAACAATCCTTCGAAATATTGGATGCCTTTGTTGACGCAGGATTCAATTTTATCGACACTGCAGATACTTACGCATGGTGGGTAAACGGAGTAGGCGGACAGTCAGAAACAATCATAGGGAATTGGATGAAGTCGAGAGGCAACCGGGATAAAGTGGTGGTTGCTACCAAGGTAGGCTCCCAAACAAAAGAACATGGGTACGACATCAGTAAAAAACATGTTCTCCAATCTGCCGAAGATAGTCTTCAAAGATTACAGACCGATTATATCGACCTTTATTATACCCATTTTGATGATAGCGTAACGCCCGTTGAAGAAACGCTTTCGGCCCACAATGAGCTGGTTAAAGCTGGAAAAGTACTACATATAGCAGCATCCAATCTTTCACCCGAACGGTTAGAACAGTCTTTTGAAGTAGCCGAAAAGAGTGGCTTCTCAAAATATATAGCCTTGCAGCCCCAATATAATCTGGTAGAAAGATCTCAATATGAAACTCAATATATGCCCTTGGTGGAAAAATATGGCCTGACAGTCTTTCCATATTATGCCCTGGCTTCAGGTTTTCTTACAGGAAAATACCGTTCGGAAGCAGATTCAGGTAAAAGTGTTCGTGGCAAAGGCGCACAAAAATATCTGAATCCCAAAGGTTTAGCAGTGCTAGATGCTTTGGATAAAGTCGCCGCCAAGCACAACACACAACAGGCTACCGTCGCATTGGCTTGGCTGTTGGCCCAACCTCACATAGGTGCACCGCTTGTGAGTGCCACTACTAAGTCGCAATTGGAAACATTACTTGCAGCGCCCGAACTAAACTTAGACACGGAAGATTTGGGCCTACTGGATAAGGCGAGCAAATAGTTGCGCAAATAAAACTGACAGCCCTCATTTTTCACAGGAAGCTAAAGATGACTATATTGACTATAAATCTTCTTGATATATAATTCCATCTGAAATCATCTTTAATTTATATATTGAATCATCTTAATCTTCAGTATGATATCCATAATAATGGCATTGTCTTCTTTGCTGATTTTATTCAGTGTATTGCCCTTCGTGCAAAATCAGCATTGGGTATTTCGAGTGGCTGAATTTATCAAAATTCAGTTATTGGCCCTGCAATTGATCGTAGTGACCGCAACATTTTTTTACGTAGGAGCCAATCCTGTCTTATGGTTTTTTCAAGCACCTCAACTGATTTTGGTAGGCTATCATGTGTATCTTTTGATGCGCTACACAAAATTTTGGAGGACTAGCCATCATGAAATCACTGGAGCAGCTTCTGATTCGGTTAGGGTAATTACTTGCAATGTTTATCAATTCAATCATGCGCATGATCGCTTTATCAATTTGGTGCGAAAAGAAAAGCCGGATATTTTTCTTACTATAGAAAGCAATGCGGATTGGGAAAAGTCACTCAGGGTTTTGGAAGATGAATATCCGAACCATCAGAAGGTAACATTGGAAAACACATATGGCATGCATTTTTATACCCAGTTGAAAGTGCACAATGTATATACCCATTATTTCGTGTCGGATGACTTGCCCAGCATAGAAGCAGAATTAGAAACTAAAGATGGGGTTAGGTTTATTTTCTTTGGGGTTCATCCGCCGCCGCCTAGCCCAACAGAAGAAGACAATTCTAAGGAAAGGGATGGTGACCTGTTGAGTGTTGCCAAAAAAGTTCGGGATTATAAATTGCCAGTTGTGGTCACAGGTGATTTCAATAACGTGGCATGGGCCAAATCTTCATTACTTTTCAAAAAGACCAGCAGGCTGATAGATGCAAGGATTGGGCGTGGTATCTTATCTACTTTCCACGCTAAATACTGGTTTTTCCGCGTGCCGATTGATTTGCTTTTCCATAGCTCCAATGTCATTATAAATCAACTTCTTATTTATCCTGACATTGGATCAGATCATTTTCCTTTAGGCTGTTCTTTCCATATTGATCATCATACGAACGAGCAAAAAGATGAAATACAGGACCTAGCGTCTGATGAAAAACAGGAAGTTGAAGAATTGATAGAGGAAGGCAAAGCAGAAGAAAGCGATAACCGTTGAGCTGAAGTACCTTCATGATGAGGAATAGTTATTCGCACAAGCTTAACAGGTAAAGTTTAGTGCCATAGACAAAAGTTGAAAAGCAAAGTTGAGTTTTAAAACTTGACTTTTGTACATTTGGACAAAGCAAAACATTATGAAAACAATTTTTTCTTCTCCTGCCACCATCAGCGTTCATGCAGGGACACAAATAGATCCTTTAGTCAAAGGTGTGAATACGCCAATTCATACTTCCTCATCTTTTGGTTATATCAATACGGATGGCAATAAGTATCCTCGCTATTTCAATACGCCTAACCAAAGAGTCATCGTGAAAAAATTATGTGCCTTAGAAAATACCGAGGATGGTATCTTATTCAGTTCGGGGATGGCAGCCATCAGCACGGTGATTTTAGGTTTGCTCAATCGGGGAGACCATTTAATATTATCCAAAGAGATCTATGGTGGAACTTACCATTTTGTTGTATCAGAACTTAATCGTCTAGGCATACAGTACACCTTTACAGAAACTACCGCTGTCGAGGATTTTGAACAGGCCATTCAAGAGAATACCAAAATGATTTTTCTGGAAACACCTTCCAATCCGTTGTTAAAACTTACCGACATTGCCGCTGTTGCATCCTTGGCTAAAGAAAGCAATCTCATCACTGCCATAGATAATACTTTTGCCTCACCTATCAATCAGAATCCTGCAGATTTGGGCATTGACTTAGTGATGCACAGTGGCACAAAATACCTTGGCGGCCATAGTGACCTGTGCTTTGGCGCAACGGTAGGAAAGAGGAAGCTTATTGAAAAGCTTTATTCCAATGCGGTTAATTTTGGTGGTAGCCTCAATGCCCAGACATGCGCCTTGATCGAACGCAGCATGAAAACCTTGGCACTACGTGTAGAACGACAGACGCAAAATGCAGGGCAAATAGCCGCTTTTCTCGAGCAGCAAAAAGGAATTGGGAAAGTAAATTATCCTGGGTTGCCATCACATCCCCAATATGCACTTGCCCAAAAGCAAATGAAAGGTTTTGGCGCTATGCTATCTTTTGAGTTAGATGCCCACATCGATCCAGATGGTTTTCTCGATCGGTTAAAGCTTATCATGCCTGCCCTAAGTCTCGGTGGAATTGAGACCCTTATTTGTGCTTCTGCCAAAACTTCCCATGTGAAAATGACGCCAGAAGCAAGAGCTGCAGCGGGGATCTCAGATGGACTTCTCCGCCTTTCTGTTGGAATTGAGGCAGCAGAAGATATTATCAACGATATCAGGCAAGCAATGGAAGTTTAGGGAAATTTGAG
>CAYTTV010000027.1:9153-34983 GCA_964440915.1 uncultured Roseivirgaceae bacterium | reverse complement strand
AGACATTAGACATTAGACTCAAGAGTAGGCAGTTAACAATTTTATGGCGCTTTCGGATGGTGTGAGTTTATAACAGAAACGCCTCGGCTAATTGAATTAACCGAGGCGTTTCTGTTTAAAGGCAAATGAAGTTTATGCTTTCTTCAATTGAATGATCCTGAAAGCATGCAACATCTTAACAATTGGGTAAGTAGGGTCAAACTCAAACCATCTTACGGCGAAATTGGCCCTTTTAGGAAGTTTGTGATGATTGTTTTGGAACAATTCTCCCAACATAAGGAAATCTAGCACCAATGAATTCTTTGATTTGTCGTTATTGTCGAAATTAGCATATCCATATTTATGACCACTCCAGTTCACAATAGCTCCATGTATTGGTCCCATTAAGAAGTGCACAGGCAATAATGCATACATGGCCCAATGCGTGTACGGCAATTCGAATACAGTAATAGAAAGAAAATAAATCAGCACGTAAATACCACCCCAAATAATTCTTGACCAAGTAGAAGAGGCAAACTTGTCAAAACTCGCCCAGTCTGGAATTCCCTTAACAAAACGTTCTTCCGGCTTTATATTATGCTTAAAATAATCTGTATAAATGTTTTTGGTTTGCCACATCATAGTGAACAAGTTCTCTGTATGATGTGGAGAATGAGGATCCTTCTCTGTGTCACTATAAGCATGGTGCATTCTGTGCAATATACCATAAGCCCTTGGGCTAAGGTAAGACGACCCCTGGCACACATAAGTGAAGACATAGAAAAACTTTTCCCAGAAATTGTTCATAAGGAACATCTTATGAGCAGCATACCTGTGCAGGAAGAAACTCTGGCAAAACAATGAGAAATACCAGTGTAATACAAAAAAGACTATTATTATCACGCGTAACTATTTAAATGTATTTAATATTAAAACAAAGTTGTCAAATTTTCCGCCATTTCCTTATACGTTGGCCAAAAATAATAAAAATTGTATTCCCTTATGTTAAAACATCGGAATAAATAGGTAACGCTACAAGTAGGAGATTGATTTCATTCTGAAGAGAAATTCATGCAATATATTTTTAAAGTACTTCGAGTCAATACCATGACCGTGAGAAAAACTCCCTATAGCAGCCCGTTGAGTCCTCATATAAAAGCAAACGATACAGATAAATAATAAAACTAACATTCAATCATTTTTTATCTCACTTCCTCTTATATTCGTATTTAATCTTCACACTTAATATGATATCAATACTCAAAAGAATGGCTTGTGTTGCCTTATTGTTGACTTTTGCATGCAACAAAGGAGATAAGGTACAAGATACTTTTAGCAGTCCCAAGAACCTTTTTGTAGCTTTTATCTCTTCTTATACCTCAGGCATTATATCCAGCAATGCAGAAATAAAAGTAAGACTAGCAAAGAAAGCAACAGCGGCTGTGCCTGGAGAAAAGGTAAAGGAAAAAGTTTTGGATTTTGAACCAGCAATAGCAGGTGCAGCTTATTGGGAGGATGCCTATACCATTGCATTTAGGCCTGAAGATAAGTTAGTGGGAGGGCGAAAATACAAGGCAAAACTACAACTAGACAAGCTGGTGGAAACGCCAAAAGAAAATCGGGAGTTTCGCTTCGTATTTCAGGTGATGCCGCAGAATTATGAAATAAAAATAGAGGACATGGGGTTTTACGATGTCCATACCCTTAACAAAGTGAAGCTACAAGGAATTGTTCAAACAGCGGATAAAGCTAACAGTCAGGCTATTGAGAAGATGGTTTCTGCCAAACAAAATGGTCAGGAGCTGAAAATCACGTGGGATCATGGTGGGGCCAATGCGCATCGGTTTGTTATTGAAGATGTGACCCGTGGTGATGGTGCAGGAGAGGTGCATGTGGCTTGGAGTGGCACCCACATTGGTGTTGAAAAAACCGGAAGCATAAATTATGAAATCCCTTCCCTCAACGATTTTAAAGTAATGTCTGCCAAGATAAGGCATGGTGAAGAAAACTACATAGCCGTCCATTTTTCTGATCCATTGCAGACCAATCAAGATTTGTATGGCTTGGTGCAGTTGCATCAAACACGCAATGCTCCCCGTGTGGTCATCAACCAAAACGAGTTGAAGATTTATCCTGCATCCGCCCTCAAGGATGAGATTAATCTTACTATATATAATAGCATCAAGAATATTGCGGGTAAAAGTCTGAAAGAGGATTTTAGCACTACTTTACAATTTATACAGCAAAACCCTGGCGTTAGGCTCACTTTAAAACAAAATGCCGTTATTCTGCCAGGTTCCGAAGGGCTTGTTTTGCCTTTTGAAGCGGTCGCCTTGAAGGCGGTAGACGTTACTGTAGTGAGGATCTATGAAGAGAATGTGCTACAGTATCTTCAAGTAAATAACCTCGGCGGCTCTAATGAAATAAAAAGGGTAGGGAGGCCCGTAGCGCAGAAAGTAATCCCATTAAATGCCTCAGGTGTGGTAGACCTCAATGAATGGAACAGGTTTACCTTGGATTTAGCAGAAATAATGGAAACTGAGCCAGGTGCTGTCTACCAAGTATCCATTAATTTCCGAAAGTCCCAATCGCTGTATTTCTGTGCGGACAATGGAGAGGAAGAGGACGGAGAAGAAGTTAGTTTAGGTAATTGGGACGATCCTGACCTGCCGAGTTATTGGGATTACTATGATTACAATTATGATGATTATAACTGGGGACAAAGGAATAATCCATGCAGCAATTCATACTATTACAATAAAAGCATTAGTAAAATGTTGTTTGCATCCGATCTTGGCATTATCGCCAAAAGTTCGGACAACGGCAATCTTCATGTATTTGCAACCAACCTGTTGACCACAGAACCCGTCCAGAGTGAGATTACGGTATACGATTTTCAACAGCAGGCCATTGGAAAGGGCACAACTGCTGCAGATGGCATAGCTGAAATAGAGATCACTGGCAAGCCCTTCGCTTTGGTGGCCAAAAATGGCGAGCAGACTGGCTATCTTAAACTTACCGATGGTGCTTCACTTTCATTGAGCAATTTTGATGTGTCAGGTCAGACGATCCAAAAGGGCATAAAAGGCTTTATTTATGGAGAAAGGGGCGTATGGCGTCCTGGCGACACCCTGCACCTTTCATTTATATTGGAAGACAAGCAAAAGCTGCTTCCGCAAAACCATCCAGTTATTTTGGAGCTGTCAAACCCCAAAGGCCAGCTTGAAACGAGAAGGGTGAGCACCGAAGGCGTTGGTAATATGTATGGGTTTAGCATTCCCACGGCTTCAGATGCCCTAACGGGCAATTGGCAAGCAAAGATAAAAGTAGGTGGAGCTGTTTTTTCAGAGAGGATCAAGATCGAAACGGTGAAACCCAATCGCTTAAAAATTGCGCTTGATTTTGGCAAAGAAAAAATCACCGCGCTTGACAATGAAATTTCAGGAAACTTGAATGTAAGATGGCTGCATGGAGCAAAAGCCAAAAACTTAAGGACTCAAATTGAACTCCTGCTGACACCAGCAACAACTTCATTCAAAGGCTATGCCGGCTATAGTTTCGACGATCCTTCAAAAGAATTTTACTCGGAAAATCAACTGGTTTTTGACGGGAGGATAGACGCTGAGGGCAATGCGCGCATACACACTCCGATCAACGTGGGTGATAGAGCACCTGGCGCATTGAATGCTGTTTTCAAGGCCAAGGCATTTGAAGAAGGCGGCGATTTCAGCATTGACCAATTCAATATTCCCTATTATCCTTATGCCAGCTTTGTAGGTTTAAAAGCCCCAGAAGGAGATAAAAATGGCCTCTTGCTTACCGATGAAGACCATACCATCAAAATAGCCAGTGTAGATGCCAATGGAAAGCCAATAAACCGCGACCGGATCAAGGTTTCTGTATACAAGCTTCATTGGAGATGGTGGTGGGACAACAGCTTTGAGAACCTGAGCAATTATGTCGGGCGTTCCTACCAAACACCCATCGAAGAAGGATATGTGAACACAAGAAATGGAGAAGGCAATTGGCAATTCAGAATTAACCATCCGGCTTGGGGACGATATTACGTAAAAGTAACCGATCCTGTATCGGGTCATTCTGCTGGACAAATCGTATCTGTCGATTGGCCGGGATGGGCAACAGGTACAAAGGATGGGCTAGATGGGGTAGCCATGTTAAGTTTTGCGCCAGAAAAGAACGAATATCATGTAGGGGAGAAAGTAAAGATAAGCATCCCTAGCAGTGCTGGAGGTAGGGCTTTGGTTAGTTTGGAATCAGGAAGTAAAGTGTTAAAATCATTTTGGACGCCGACAAACGAGGGCAATACATTGGTGGAGTTTGATGCTACAGCTGATATGGCACCCAATGTTTATGCTCATATCATGCTGATACAGCCACATGCCCAAACCTTGAATGACTTGCCGATCCGTCTGTATGGCGTACAGTCTATTGCCATCATAGACCCTAATACAAAACTGGAGCCTGTCATCAAAATGGCTGACGAACTGCGGCCAGAAGCCACTTTTACTGTTACTGTCAATGAAAAATCAGGCAAGCCGATGGCCTATACATTAGCGGTAGTGGAAGAAGGCCTGCTTGATATAACCCGCTTTAAAACTCCTGCACCTTGGTCACATTTTTATGCCAGGGAAGCACTGGGCGTAAAAACCTGGGACATGTATGATGGCGTAATTGGTGCGTTTGGAGGCAACCTCGAACGCCTGCTGGCTGTAGGAGGTGATGATGAGCTGAAAGCTCCTGAAGGCACAGAGGTAAACCGCTTTAAGCCTGTAGTAAAATATTTAGGTCCCTTTTATCTCGAGAAAGGAAAAACAGCCCACCATCAATTGGAAATGCCTCAATATATTGGCAGCGTCCGTACAATGGTGGTTGCAGCGCATGAAGGAGCATATGGATCGGCAGAAGTAGCCACACCAGTAAGACAACCTTTGATGGTCTTGGCAACCCTGCCGAGGGTGGCTGGCCCAGGGGAAGAGATTTCGCTGCCAGTCAATATATTCACGACCAATGTCAATTTGAAACAGGTAAAAATAGAGGTGAAAACAGCAGGACTACTGAACATAGTAGGAGCAGCCCAGAAGACTGTACAGTTCAACCAGCCAGGAGATCAAGTTGTGTACTTTAACTTAAAATCAGCGGAGGCTTTAGGAACCGCAAAAGTTGTGGTAACGGCTACCTCAGGCAGCTTTAAGGCTACATATGATGTGGAGATGAATGTGAGGGCTTCCAATCCAGCTATGGTGGATGTAGAAGATAAACTGGTGTCTACTAAAACAAGCTGGCAAGTTGCCTATAAACCTGTGGGCATTGATGGCACCAATGAAGGGGTAATCGAGTTCAGTACGATGCCCCCACTCAATTTGGAGCAGCGCATGCAGTTTTTGGTGCAATACCCTCATGGATGTGCCGAGCAGATTACTTCTACGGTCTTTGCGCAGTTGTTCCTCAATAAGCTTACTGATGTGAGCAAAGAAAGGAGTGAAAAGATTGAGCAGAATGTGAATTATGTGATCAATAGGTTGCTTGCTTACCAATTGCCATCTGGAGGGTTAGCTTATTGGCCAGGACAAACATCGCCTCACGCATGGGCCACGAGTTACGGTGGGCACTTCTTGTTGGAAGCAAAAGGGCAAGGGTATCATGTTCCAGAAGGATTGCTGTCGAGCTGGACGAACTTTCAGCAACGGCAAGCTGAAGAATGGACGTCAGGCTATACAACTGGACAGAGCGACCTGATCCAGGCCTATAGATTATATACTTTGGCACTGGCCGGCAAACCTGCTCTGGGCGCCATGAACAGAATGAAGGAAAGGGACAATAGCATTGCTGCCCAATGGCGCTTAGCGCTAGCTTATGCTGTTGCCGGATACACGGCAGAGGCTCAAAAGTTGATAGAAGGGCTTTCCACAGAAGTGGTAAACTATAGGGAGCTTGCCTATACTTTCGGCTCACAGCAGAGAGATCAGGCTATGATTTTAGAAACATTGGTACGCTTGGATGACAACGAAAGGGCCTTTGTGCTTTTAAAGTCCATAGCAGAATATATGGGCAATGCAGACAATTGGATGAGCACGCAAACAACCGCCTATACGCTGATTGGAATAGCCAAATACGCAGAAAAGTATGCTTTGAACCAAAAGATGGACGTAAAGGTGAAAGTAAATAACAGAGAGGTTCCACTCGATTCAGAAAGTGCTATAGCCCAAATATTTTTACAATCACCCAACCAGCCTCAGCAGATTGCAGTAGAAAACAATGGGGAGTCGCCCGTATATGTGCGACTGATCAGAAATGGTGTACCGCTTACAGGAGAAGAGCATGAAAGCGCCCGAAATATCCAACTTAGCGTTCGCTATACCAATGCCAATGGGGAAGAAATTCCTGTAGAGGCTATCAAGCAAGGAACTGATTTCCGGGCTACTGTTACTGTCCATAACACGAGTATGGGGCAAGCCTACCAAGAACTTGCACTGACACAAATATTCCCTTCAGGTTGGGAAATCATCAATACGAGGCTGGACGATACACAACAATATTATAACCAAGGCAAGCCTAACTATCAAGATATACGAGATGATAGGGTTTATACTTATTTCGATTTGAAAGCCAATGAGCGTAAAACCTTCTCAATCTTATTGAATGCCAGTTATCAGGGCAAGTTCTATCTGCCTTCTGTAGCGGTAGAGGCCATGTATGATAATAATATATATGCCAACAAAGCAGGAAAATGGGTAGAGGTAGTGAAAGAGTAGTGGAAGCAAATTGCTAATGTGCTATTGCAATTGTGAATGTTCAATTTTGAATTGAAGTGGGAAGAATCCAGTAAGCAATGGACAGTGGGCTAAGAGCAAACATTGCCATGCTGACAAGTCATGCCCCAGAGGAGCATCAAATGATAAAGGAGCTGCAGGTCGGGAAGCAGAAATGATGGTGAATCTGACTATGATAATACCTGTTGAAAGTGAAGCAATCTCATGCATGTACGAGTGATTTTAGGTGTTGAAAGATTTAAGTAGGAAGAATGCAGTTGGCAAAGCTGTCTCCCCTGTCATCGGGAGGGAACTTGTTGGATGATATTGCCGGCGCTGGAGGGAAAATCAAAATGGTTCACACAGGGGCCGCAAAGAAGAATGCAAAGCCCACAAATATAAGGGTAAGGTAAGGGCCAATAAGGTATACTCAAGATTGTAGACTATGAGGCCAGTAGGGGATAGGCTCAACAAAGCGTGAAAGGCTTCAATATGAATACCCTCATGGAACGACCGAGATCAACCCCAAAACGGGTTTAACTTCAGGCCCCATTGTTGATGGACTGTGCTATTGATTATAAATATAAGCTTATATCGATATTGTAATTTTACAAAAAAAATCATGAAAAGAATTTCTTTATTGCTAATGCTGCTTTCCTATCAGGCTGCCGGACAAGATATTAAGGAAACTATCCTGCCCACCACGATCAAAGAAGCCACTGTTTTCATGCAGGGGGCTCACATCACACGAACAGGAAAAGTAAACATTGAGGCAGGCAAGTCTATTGTCAAAGTAAAATCGCTTTCTCCTTACCTCAATGAAAAGAGCGTTCAAGTGAAGGCCAATGGAGAATTTACCATACTATCAATCAACCATAAGTTCAATTATCTTGGAGATGGACGAAAAGATGCTAAACTTGATAGTTTACGGCAGTTGGAACAAGAACTGTCTTCTCAAGTTTCCCATCAAAAGGCCAGAATAGAGGTGCTGAAAGAAAAGCAAAGTTTGCTAAATGCGAACAAAAACCTGAGTGGGACTAACGCCATTGTTACACTGGCACAGCTAAAACAAGCTATTGAGTTTTATGACAAAGAGCTTTCAGAAATGAAGAGAGAAGAGTTGAAAGTTCATGATCAAATAAAATATTTAGAAGAGAGGAGAACGAAGGTCGCCAAGCAGATCCAAACCATGAATCAAGAAACGGATCTTCCTCAAAGCGAAATTGAAATAATCGTAGAAGCAAAAAGCAAGACAGCAGGAGATTTCAACCTTACCTACATAGTGAGCAATGTAGGTTGGTTTCCTAAATATGATATTCGAGCCAAAGATATAGAAAGCCCAATCGAGCTACGATATAAAGCTGAAGTCTATCAGAACACAGGAGAAGATTGGCAAAATATAAAACTAAAATTTTCTAATGGCGATCCGAACAAGAGCGGCGTTGCACCACAACTAGCACCCTGGTATTTGAATTTTGCAAGAAATACCATATTCAACAGAGCGTCATATGAAACACTCTCTCGTAGGCATGGCAATGTTTCGGGAAGGGTAGTAGATGAAAATGGTGAGCCACTGCCAGGGGTTACCATTTTGGTACAAGGTACTAATATCGGGACGATTACAGATATAGGAGGCAACTACTCGCTCACACTACCCAATGGGGCAACTGATCTCGTCTTCAACTTTATTGGCTATGAAACACAAGCTTTGCCTATTACGAGCGAACAGATAAATGTGCGAATGAATCCAGACCTTATGGAGCTAAGTGAAGTTGTTGTGGTAGGATATGGCGTTGCTGGCCGAGCTCCAGGCATGTCTGTACGCAGTGCGCCAAAACCAAAAGCGGAGACCATTATCACGACCACCATAGAAAACCAAACTACTGTCGAGTTTGAAGTGGAGACACCTTACACCATAAGGGCCAATGGAGAAAAGATGACTGTGGACCTTAGTACTCACGCCATAGAAGCCACCTATAAATATTATGCTGTCCCAAAAATTGAAAAGGAAGCTTTTCTTATAGCAGAAATTTCCAATTGGGATCAATATAATTTGATGGAAGGAGAAGCCAACCTCTACTTTGAAGGCACCTATGTAGGCCGTTCCATCTTAGAGGCGACATTATTAAAAGACACCTTGAGCATTTCGTTTGGCAGGGACAGGAATATTGCTTTCGAAAGAGAAAAAATCAAAGACTTTACAAAAATACGAACCTTAGGTAGCAATCAGATTGAAAATATTGGTTTAAAGACAACTGTCAGAAATAGAAAATCTCAGCCAATTAAGATCATGATATTTGATCAGGTGCCAGTATCCGCTATAAGTGATATTGTGGTTTCTCCCAAAGAGACCTCTCATGGGAAATTAGAGGAAAGTACAGGTATCGTTACGTGGGAGCTTACTATGCAGCCTCAAGAGCAAAGGGAGCTGGTGCTTCAATATGAAGTAAAATACCCTAGAAAAGAGCGTGTAATACTGGAATAATATCAAAGGAGCGGCACCTTTAGAAAGAGACATGGAAGCTATTGAGCTAGGTGCCAGTTTAAAAATGTGTAAAATAATCATGTAACATACCGTATATTTATTTCTTATATTTTATTTTTTTATAAACCATACTCTTTGTTTAAGGTTATAATCTATATTTTTTCACTTTAATATTATAACCATGAAAACAATTAAGAAAGACAAAACTGGACTTTTTAAACTCAAGACGATAGCCTTAGGGACGGCTATAGCAGCGGTTACTTTTTTAGGATTTGGAGCACTGAATGATGCCTTTTCCCAAAGCACCAATACGACTAGTGGCAGCACAACGTCAGGCTCAACTAGTGGAACGACCTCAAGAACGACTTCAGGTGGTACTACCAGTGGTGATATGGAGGATGACAATGATCGAAGAAATAATAGCGATAAAAAGGATCATAAAAAAACAAGGACCACAAGCGGCACAACAAGTGGAACTACTTCCGGCACTACTAACAAGACCACTTCTGGCAGGGACGCTGATTCTGTAAGGACTACATCGGGTACTACCAGTGGCGTAAGAACAACTGGAGGGACTCCTGCTGGTAGAGACAGGGATAACACCAGAACTACTTCGGGTACAACAAGTGGTACAACCTCAGGGGCAACCACCTCAGGCAATGACTGGGACAACAATAGGACTACGTCTGGTACCACAAGCGGAACGACTTCAGGGGCGACTACCTCAGGTAACGACTGGGACAACAATAGGACCACGTCTGGTACCACAAGTGGAACTACTTCAAGGACAACCACTGGTGCAACCACCTCTGGTAATGATTGGGAGAATAATAGGTCAACTTCTGGGACTACAAGTGGAACAACCTCAGGGACTACAAGTGGAACAACCTCTGGAACTACGAGCGGATCTACCTCTGGAACTACGAGCGGATCTACTTCTGGGACAACAAGCGGATCTACTTCTGGAACGACAAGCGGCACAACTGGGGGAACTACAGGCACTACAACCTATTAACGATGTAGTGAATTCTCATTAGGAGAATAGATTACAAAAGCCGTTTTCTTATAGAATTCGGCTTTTGTGTTTATGACCTTTCTTTCAAAATGCCCAGTATGCAGTCGCTTTGCCTCCGATCCAAACCTGACCAGCACCATTGCCTATTTTAGTGTCGATTAAGGTATAAGGAGCAAGCGTTGTACTTGCCTTGCCATTTTCAACATCTATAATGTCTGAGAACAATAGATTGAGTGAAGGGCCTATAGAAAAACCGATATTTTTTGATTTTGTCCTGACAAAATTCACTTCCAATCGCATAAGGGAGTTGAAGTCCCTCTGAAAACCAACTTTTTCAAAAATGATATGGTTGGTAACCTCAAAATTAAGTGCAGTACTTTCGGTTAAGCTCCTTTCTGTGCCCAGTCCATAGCCCAATGAAAGCCTATTATGACCTGACCAAGCGCCTATTCCTCCTGTAAAAATATTGTAGAATTTCTTGACCCCTGTCTTAAAGGCAATATTGGCAGGTAATATTTCTGTGATATAAAACTCAAACCGATGGTGCCCTTGTTTGATATAGCTAAAGAACCCCACCGGAATTCCAGAAGCAGAATCTGCTATGTTTATCAAACCCACTTGGCTGCCGTTCACATATTGTGCATAATTAAAAAGACTGCTTATCTGTGCGCCTCCAACTGTATCTTGGACTATATTGGCTATACCGCTCAATTGCAAGGCTTCTACGGCTTTGGCTTTGTTGATAAGGCCAGACAATTGCATCCCCTTAACTGTACCTGACGAATAATTGACCAGACCGGAAATTTGTGTGCCATCGACTTTCCCGGCTTTGTTATATAGCCCGGCAAATTGTAATGATTGTACTTCTTTCTCAGCAAAGTTTATCAAACCAGAGATTTGAGTTCCGTCGACATGTTCGTTAGCATAATTATAGAGACCAGCGAACTGTAGACCCTTCACATGTCCTATTGTTGTATTGCCTATCCCTGCAACTTGAGTCCCATTGAGGGAATCTTTGAGCATATTGTAAATGCCTGCGACCTGCACCCCCTTTAAATAACCTCGGTCATAATTAAAAAGCCCTGAAACCTGAGCACCCTGTACGTTTTGACCTACAATATTGCCCATCCCTGCAATTTGGATTCCTTTTACATCTTTCCTAATAATGTTGACCAATCCACCCATTTCGAACTTATTTACCCCATAGGCATATCCGGCCAGCACGTTGACGGAAAAACTGTTTTCTATTATTCCGCTCATCTTCAAATTGGTTCCCATAGAGGGAAGGAAGGAAATTTGGGCTGTTACCTGACGAACTAGGTCCAGATTCTTTGTTCTGACGAACAGTTCAGACGGAACCAAAGTCCTTACCAATGACAGGGATTCTACCGGTGTAGGCGAAGCTGGTATACTTTCGAGCTTATCAATTTCTTTCTTTTCGCGCTTTGGTTTTAAGGGGACGGTCAACGTTTGATCTTTCGGCGTTACGAAAATGACTTTCTCATGAAAGTACTGGTGATTAAAAGAAAGCCCAAAATGCTGAAAATGTACAGGAATGACCATGGAAAATCTTCCTTCTGCATCAGTGAGAGAGGAGACCAAACTGCTTACTTCATAAACCACAATATTTTCTAAAGGAACATTGTCTTCCACAGAAATTACTCGCCCAGAAATTGTATATTTTTCCTTTTTCCCTGAAATGTTCTCCGGAGACTTTTCCAATAAAATCAAATGGTTGCCGCTTACCTTATAATCGATGTTTTCAGGAAGCAACTTGTCTAATGTTGACTTTACTGATTCATTTTTTAAAGAATAGGTTATCGTTTCTGTATTATGAGATAGGATGGAGGCATCATAAGAGAAAGTAAAGCCTGCCATTTCGGACATGTCTAGCAAGACATGCTCTAGTGGCTTTCCATGGACCGTAAAACTCACTTTTCTCCTGAGCAGGTTATCTTGGGCTTGTGCTGACCAAGCTAGAGAAAATAGTAGGCAAAGAAGCAAATATCGAACACTGATCTTATTCACAGCCACTGCCTGAAATAATGTACTGCTTATTCTCTTTTATAGCACTGAGATTAAAACTTTCGCTGATGCTCTCAAGGACCTGATCGATGTCCTCCCCATAAAATCTGGCTGTCAACCTACAATTTAAGATTGCTTTATTCTCAACTACAATCAAAGCATTGTAATGCATTTGCAAAGTTTCAAAAACAATCCCCAGTCTTTCGTTTTGAAATATGAGGGTGGCTGAATCCCAAAAAAGTGCATTGGGATCAAAAGGTTCGATTGCCTGAATTTCCTTAGAGGAACGGTCAATAATCATAGTTTCCCCTGCTTTTAGGATTTGCTCCACGTTTTTGGTGGTTACCTTCACTGTTCCATCTTTTACCCCAATGGTAATTTGTCCTAGACTGTCGTACGCCTGTACATAAAAAGAAGTACCCAACACTGTTACGGTAGTTCCATTGGCTTCTACCACAAAGGGCTTTTGGGCATCATGTTGTACACTGAAATATCCTTCGCCTTTAAGAGAAACTTTCCTGCTGCTATTGCCGAATGATTGTTCATAAGTCAACTGAGAAGAGACATTTAAGGACACAGTAGAGCCATCGGGAAGGGTGTCGTTCAGCACTTGATCTACTGCAGCGAGCACTACATTCCCAGAAGGTTGTGTGGAGAGGTCATAAATCCAATACAGGCTTATTCCTACGACCAATAGGGCAGCAACCCTTGAAAAATAATAGTACAAAGGCTTAATTGTTGCCTCAGGTTTGTGCACCTCCTTAGGACTTTCTTCCGTCTGGATCCTCGCATTCAGATTCTGCCAACCTTTGTCTACATCTACTTGGGCTCTTTTGCGAGGCGTAGCTTTTCCTGCTTCCTTCCAAAGTGTTTCCATTTCAGAAAATGTACGGGAGTTGCTTTCCGATGCTTCCCGCCATAGCATGACTTGGGCAGCTTCGTCGGCACTTACCTCACCTGCAAGAAACTTGGTGATCAATTCATAATCTATATGTTCATTTTCTTTAGCCATTGAGCCAATTTATGTATAGACAACTCTAAACGGTTTTACCCTGATTCATTTTAAAAATAATGTGCAAGTTCATAGACCAACTGTAATAGAAAGATCAACAATAAAACAGGAAGATATTCTGTCAAATTCTCTCTTAAAAACTTCAAAGCTTTGCCCATTTGGGTTTCTACTGTTTTTATCGACAGCCCCAGTTGCGCTGCTATTTCCCTGTATTTCAGCCCTTCTTCTCTGCTCAGCTTAAATATTTTCTTTCGCTCCGGAGGCAATTGGCATATGCAGCTTTCTATCCTTTCCTGTAATTCAAGCACCTCGATGCTGTTTGAAAAACTGTTTTCCTCCTCGTTCAAAGAGGCTTGCTGGACAAATTTTGTTCGAACTTGCATGTGCTTCAAATGATTGAGGCACGCATTTCGTACCGACCGGAACAAATAGCCTTCCAAGGACTCTACTATGTCAAGAGTTTCTTTTTTATTCCAGTAGTTGAAAAATACCTCCTGCACGATCTCTTCGGCTTCGTCTTCATCCTCAAGATATCTACTAGCATAACCGCACATCTCTGCATAGCAGCGTCGAAACACCTCTTCAAAAGCTTGCTTGTCGCCAGCCTTTATTCTAAGTGTGATGTCCTGAGGTTGTGTCAATGGATTTTGGTCGGCGGTACAAAATGAAAGCAAAAATAGATTTTAATTAGGATTATTCAAGCAATATCGATGGCTAATTGCACATACTAGATTTGAGACAATATATATCGAGGTTGGCAATAGACAGTTTGGGCGTAGAGGTTAGCCATCAGATAAATAGACTTCAGAAATCAAGTTGGCAAAGGTAATTTGCAATTGACAAGAAGGGAGCCTAACGTACTGCACCATTGCAAACGGCTTTTTTTATAGCAATGCGCTGGGGACAACGTGACTTTATGAAATCACACATCGTAGGTTTAAGCGAAAGTAAAGCAATCTCAGGTAGACGAATGGGCATAAAGAGGAAGGTAAGTTTAATCCCACCAAGACTATACTACCCTATTTACTTACACATTCTAATATCCTCACTTTCGTTCACTCCTCCAACGCTTAAGGTTGCACTTACAAAAAGTTAGGTCTATCCATTTTACTGGTGATTTTAAAAGCTGCATTTACAAGTCCAACGTGACTATAAGCTTGAGGGAAATTGCCCCACTGACTTCCGCTTTCTGCATGAACGTCTTCACTTAATAGTCCTAAGTGATTGGTATAGGAAAGCAACTTTTCAAATTCCTTTGCTGCCTCATCAACCTTTCCAACAGAAGCCAGTGCTTCAACATACCAAAAGGCACAAATCAAAAATGTAGACTCTGGCAGGCCAAAATCATCTGCATGCTTGTAGCGATAAAAAAGTCCTTCTTTGGTTTTTAACCCTTGCTCCAGCCAACTCAGGTGATCTTTTGCCTTTTGGCTATTAGGATCCAAGTAATTCATCATGATCAACTGCAATGTGCTCGCATCCATGTTTGTGTTGCCTATTGCTTGAGAATAAGCTTTAGCTTCTGGTATATAGCAAGCTTCAATTTTTGCAGCAGCAGCTTTCATGACCTTCTCGGCCAAACGCTCCATTTTGTTGTCGCCCAAGCGTTGGGCAATCTTATAGCCAGCTTTTGCACCCGCCCAGTGGAAGAGGTAGGTATAGCAGTGATATTGGCTGAAATTTCTGAACTCCCATAAGCCTGCATCCGGCTCGTCCATAATTTCATTGATCTTATTCAGCGTTTTAATAATGAATTGATGTGAGCGAATCCTTTCCGAATGGATGAAACGTTCATCGCTGTATAATGGCAGTAAAGAGATCAATACCTGTCCATACACATCATTTTGAATGTGGGTATATGCCTGATTGCCCAATCGGACAGGTTTATTGCCTAGGTATCCCTCTAGGTCCAATAAATGTTCATCAAGATCCTCCTTCCCGCTTAATGAATACAAGGGCTGATATCTGCCTTTTTTAGTAGTAGTAGAAATGTTAGCAATGTATTGGAAATATTTTTCCATTTCCTCGAAGTGCCCTATATTATTGAATGCCGTAAGGATATAATATGTGTCTCTAAGCCAGCAATAGCGGTAATCCCAGTTCCTGCCGCTTCCGGGAGACTCAGGAAGGCTGGTAGTAGCAGCGGCTATGATTGCTCCGGTATCTTCGTATTGATGAATTTTAAGTACTAAAGCCGAGCGGATGACTGCCGTTTGATAGAAGTCTGTGATACTGGTGCTTTTTACCCATCCGCGCCAGTATTGAATAGTGCGCCTTATAAACTCTTCTGACGTACTTACAAGAGGAGCCTCTAAAGGAACACCATAAGTCATTACCAAATATTTAGGTTCATTTAGCACGAAATAATTTTCTTCCATAATATGTGAAAGAGAAATATCGGTAGTAAGCCTAAAGTGGTCTTCATAACCGCTAAATTCTATATGACTACTGCCTCTTCGTTTTTCTGGTGTATGTTGACCGTAATTATAGGTAGGGCGACATGTTACTTTTATTTTGGGACTCCCTTCCAGTGGTTCAATTTTCCTGATCAACATCAAGGGACGGAAATATCGCTCGAATTGGAAAAATCTTGGAGCAATATCAGTGACCCTATATTTTCCATCTTTACTGGTGATTTCTGTTCTTAGAATATTGGTGTTTTCGATATAGTATTGGTTAGAGGAATAATTATCATCATCAGGTAATATAGAGAACTCTCCGCCTTTTTGCTTGTCCAACAACTGCCCAAAGATAAAGCTGCTATCAAACCTAGGCCAGCACATCCAAGCTATGTTAGTTGATTTATCTATATGCGCTAAAAATGCACAATTCCCAATTACCCCAAGATTATAAATATGTTTTTCCATTCTATGTGCTTCTTCTCTATGTGTTATTTAACTCCTTAAGTTTACTATATTAATGAGACAAAGTTTCTTTAACATCATAAAACAACCAAATGTTTCTGCGTGAGCTTTGAAGGAACCATATCAAATGAGTACAGCTTTATCAATTGATTTCATTCCTGTTCAAACGGATATTATTTCGATCATTACAATTTGAGTCGATGACGTAGAAAATGAAGATACATTGATTATAAGGAACAAGAAAGAAATTGGATTTCTTTCTGAGATGAGGAGCATTATTTTGTACTAATATAGTAGGAGAGGAGCTGGAAAATAAGAATAGGAAAGCATAAAAATATACAATAGGCCGCTCAAGCGTGACCCTATAAAACAGCAATAGCGCTTCCCTTTTACAGAAAGCGCTATTTCGCTGTTTTATGATAATATCATTAAATGCCCGTATCCAATTTTTTTGGAGTAGAGTACATTACCTTTCTTGCATTTGCTTCTCTCAACTCTTGCTGTACATCAGAAATAATTCCCATGTGAGCTTCCTTGTCCACTTTCAATGACATGGTGATCTGATCACGCTCTGCCTCTGAAAGCTTGTCTTTTTCCTGATTAACAAAAAGCACTATATCCTTAGGGGTTACCAAGACATCATTGACTTGTATCCTCGGTTCAGAGCCATATCTTTCAACACTTTTAGGTTGACCGATATAAATGTGACTTACCAAAGACTTTCTCTCCAACTTTGTCAATTGCTCAGCTCTTGGGATGTCTTGACTTACCAAGATATCCGTTTCTCTCAATACAGTCGTAACCATAAAGAAAAACAACAGCATGAAAATAATATCCGGCAAAGACGAGGTTGGAATAGTAGTACTCGCTTTAGATCCTTTTTTAAATTTTGACATTATCTTGTTCCTCCTATGTTTGTAGGTTCAGCAATAGAAATCTGCATGGGAAGACCCTCTCTTCCTCTATCGTATAAATCCTTTTGCCTTGGATCCTTTTGGTCAAGTGAACGATATTCTTCAGCTGTAATGCCGACTTTTTCAGCCCTCAGGTCATAATAGGCTCCTTGAAGTTCATCCAAGACATGAATATACGTTTCATAGCTCGTTCCTCTATCGGTCTTTAATGAAACCACCGCCTTATCAGGGCTGTCAGATAAGTTAGGATTTCTTCCATTATTCGTGATAAAATCCTTGACCATACCCTTTAATAAGCTGATATCATTTAAAGGTTCATCTTCTACCAAAAGCCTATTTTGAGAGTTGACTAGTACCTTAAAGATATTACGTTGGTTCATGACAACTTCCTCTTGAGGTCTGTCCTGCTTAGGAGGCAATAGAATTGCCAACCCCTTGTCTGAAGCGATAGTGGTGGTTACCAAGAAGAATATAAGCAATAAGAAGGCAATGTCAGCCTGAGGGCTGGCATTGACTTCTACACTTTCTCTTTCTCTTTTTCTAGCCATATTATTTAAATAATTTAATCACTTCGGTTACTATAATACTAGCAAATCCTACAATGAAGAACATATACATGGCAATTAAAGATCCGCCAATCAATTTAGACGCATTTGGTGCATCTACTCCATTTCTAATATAGGTGCCCGTTATTTCATCTCCAGATATGAGGTAACCTACAACGAATGTAAGCAACAAAACACCGATGCCTATAAGTCCTTTTACCAACTGTTTCGGGTCACTTAAAGAATTGACAAGTGGTAAAACCAAGGCAGCCAATGCGGCTATGATTACCAACAAATAGGCCACATATATACTAATATCAAATATATCCATAATATTTCATTCTTTTAATAATGGTTAAAAATGTTAAGCACGCTTTTTAGCTAAATCGTAGTGTACTAACATATCAACCAATGAAATAGAGGCATCCTCCATTTTAATTACCAAAGAATCAATTTTAGACACCAGGTAGTTGTAGAATACTTGAAGGATTACCGCCACGATTAGACCATTTACTGTAGTCAAAAGAGCCACTTTAATACCTCCTGCAACCAATGAAGGAGAAATGTCACCTGCAGCTTCAATGGCATCGAATGCAGCGATCATACCCACAACCGTACCCATGAATCCAAGCATAGGAGCAAGTGCGATAAATAAAGCGATCCACACTAAACCTCTTTCCAAACGACCCATTTCTACAGAGCCGTATGAGATAATAGATTTTTCTACCATATCGATCCCTTCTGAGTAACGCAATAATCCTTGGGTAAATATCGAGGCAACAGGGCCTTTTGTGTTTCTTGTAACATCAAGTGCCGCATCAACACCACCAGTTTGATAAGCGTCCTCTACTTTTGCTAATAGTTTTTTGTTGTTGGTAGATGCCATGTTTAAGGTGATAATTCTTTCGATTGCAATAGCCAGGCCTACAATTAAACAAAGCAAAATAGGAGCCATCCATTCCCAACCACCTTCAATAAATTTTTCTTTTATTACTTGATGGAATGATTGTTCCTGAGCAGGAGCTTCTTCCACATTTGCAGCTACCGGAGCTGGTTCTTCTACTACAGCTTCGACCGGCTCACTTTCTACCACAGCAGTATCAGCAGTCTCTTCTTGAGCCATAGATGGGTTGCTATAACTAAATGCCAACATTGTGGTAAGCATTAAAAATGCAAATAACTTTTTCATAGTTTAGATTTTAAAATTCTATAAATTAAAGGTTAAACAGCGTTAATTAAATCAATTAAATTTAAAATTATCACTTAGCAGAGAGAGAGGGATTCGAACCCTCGATCCACCGTTGGGCGGATACACACTTTCCAGGCGTGCGCCTTCAGCCGCTCGGCCACCTCTCTTCGTTTATATTATTCGTTAGTACAACTCCACAAATAAATTAAGAAAAAACTCTATATGCAAATTTCAACCTCATTTTTGAGGTAAAATGTATATATGACATTTTTGTACCAATATTGTTGCAATAAACTCATTTTCCTTCGGACAGAATATAATTTGGATAGCATGATATTCTTTTTTGGCTCCTTCCTCATATAATCATTCTTTCCCTTGAAATGCATGTTTTATTTTGCAAAGAATTCTTTTACCACAACTGTTCTGTTCCTTCTAGGTATGCAATTTTTACTTTATTTATATATCTAGGTATTCTGGCATAAAAATGATGATTCAACAACTGATTGTAAACGCAATTACCATCTTTTTAATATATGATTACCGTTTTTTTTTAATTAAATTTTTTTAAAAAGCTTTTTTGCATTTTTGCTGGTTGTCTTTTTAACTTCTTCCAATGGTATGTGTTTCAATTCAGCAATACGTTGTGCTATCAATGGAAGGTATGAAGGCTCATTTCTTTTTCCCCTATAGGGCACTGGGGCGAGATAGGGGCTATCTGTCTCCAGGACGATTTTATTCAGGTCGACCTGGGGTAGTACCTTGTCCAAGCCGCCGTTTTTAAATGTAGAAACACCTCCGATTCCCAGATAGAACCCTAGTTTTAATACACGTTCCGCATCTTCTATGCTTCCTGTAAAACAATGGAACACACCGGTCAGGCTGTCATCATGCAATGCTTCTACTATAGAAATGGTGACATCAAACGCTTCTCTACAATGGATGACAATAGGAACATTCAGTTTCTTTGCCCATTTAATTTGAATTTCGAATGCCTCTTTTTGATGTGATTCGAACTGCTTGTCCCAGTACAAATCGATGCCAATCTCGCCAACTGCCAAAAACTCTCTTTTGGTCAACCATTCTTCTACTGCATACAGTTCCTTCTCAAATCCCTTTTTTATAGAGGAAGGATGTAGACCCATCATGGCATGACATATTTGAGGATACATTTGCTCTACTTCTAGCATCGCATCAATTGATGTGCTGTCGATATTGGGCATAAGAATTTTACTTACCCCCTTATCAGTACATTTTTCTATGACCTCTGCAAGATCATCTTTAAATTCTTCAGCATATATATGGGCGTGTGTGTCAATCATGGCCAAACTTATTTTCCGCTTGTAAATATTGGCTCAAAGATAATGGAACGATGAATAATAGTAGCAGGTGCAAGATGAATAAGATGTTAAATGCAATTGCTTTTATTTCAGTTCAACAAATTTAGTGTTTGGAATTTTTTTATAGCGGTTACAGAGGTTGCTATTGTCCAACCAATGTTTTGAACCAGCTCTTTTTGCCCAATTCACAACCATAAGCAGTAGTGGCAAGCTGACCAAAAACTGGGGCAGGCTCCTTTGCAAGCACAGCATCCAACGCCATGGCAGCGTAATTTGTCTCTGGATCGGTACAGTATCGAGATTTGTTAAAGTTGCCCTTAAAGTAAAGAACTCCCTTTTGATCGATAATGACGGCCTGCGGTGTGGCATAAACTCCACAAGCCTTCGCAATCTCTTTGTCTTTGTCCTGTATAACTTGTACTCCCTTCCCAAATATTTCCTTTACGGCCGCAATATGTTCGTCTAAATTTACTACTATATAAAAGTCGACCATCTTTTCATGCTTCCGGACTAGCGAAGAAAAGTGTGGTTTGTTGAACCGCGAGCAAGGACAATCAGGATTATAAAAGTGGAGAAATTGAGGTTTGCCACTTGTTTTTATCAATGGGATATCGAGCACAATGGTCTCATTCGCGTGCACATAGCCCTTTGGTAAAGGGGTGGGTTGGGTGTATTGAAGCTCTTGCTCCCAGAAAATCACTCCAATAAGTGCTAAACCAAGGACTGAAATAAATATAACCAGGATGAATTTGATGTAGTGCATTCCTTTTTACTTGACTGTAGTAGTTTTAAATTCTTCGTTTGTAAGGGCGTTATAGGTTTTCTTAAGATGCTTCATGGGGTCTTTTTTCATTTTCTTGAAATTCAGGCTAGCTTCTAACTGTCCTTTTAAGGATTTCTCCTTTTTCCGGATTTCTTCAAGTTGTAGTTTTAAAGTCTGTTCAACCTGTTTTGACATTTCCATTTGTCTGTGCAACTCGGCTTCGTTTCTCCGCATTTCTTCTTGTGTGGCTACCAGCTCTTCCATGCTTTGCCGCATTTCTTCTTCTTGTTCCAAGAGTCTGCTGGTTTGCTGTTTTGTGTTTTCCAGAAGTGTTTTTGTCTGTTGGTTGGTTTTTACTAATGAAAGGCTAGAGGCAATGTTTTCCCCAGCTTTCATCAGAAATGCTTGCTCGTGTTCCTGAAGCTTTCTAAAAGAGGCCAGTTCAATTACACCTTCCACCTTTTCATTGTATACAAGTGGAATGACGACAATGCTTGAAGGTGTAGATTCTCCTAGCCCTGAAGTTATTTTGAAAAACTTCTGGGGTACTTCTGTTCTATAAATCTTATCCTTTTCCAGGTAAGCTTGTCCGACAAGGCCCTGTCCAATTTCTATTCTTTTTTCACCATATTTTTTTCGGTCATAAGCATAGTGAGCTTTAAGATTCAAATGTATGTCATTGTCATTTTCTCCTTCTACAGTGAAGAGGCCACCTTGGTTAAGATTCAAATACTTTACGGTTTTAGCGATTACCTTATCGCAAAGTTCTTGCACATCGTGTTGATAATTCCGGACGATATTGTTGATCTCATTGATTCCGGTGGCCATGAATCTGTCCTGCTCTTCTTTTTCCCTCGACTTTATCAGTTCGCGTTGCAGGTGGAGCATGGTTTCCTCCAATTGTCCGAGCTCATCTGTTTCCAGAACAGCATTAAGCTCACCTTTGCTTAGTTTTTCTGCAAATGATATGTTCCGTTGAATTTTATCTAGTTGTTGCTCCTGCGTCAGGATAAGCTTGGCAGACTCAATTGTTTTTGTCCTAAAGTCATAACTCCAGTACCCGCTCATAAACACGATTAGTGAGGCCAAGGCACCATGGAAAATGAACGTTTGTAAGGTCATATAGTCCAACTGTGTAAAGTAGATATCCTTCATGCCTGAATATTGTAGCCAAGCAAAAAGTGCATGGTGGATTATGATGATTGAGATCAACGGGATTTGAAGCTTCCAATTATGGTAAGCTACCATGGCAAGGGAAGCCACAAATACGAAGAAGTGCATTTCGAACATGCCATGCATTTGATAGATAAACTGGGCAACAAATAAGGCGCTTACGCCACTTCCGATATACTGGTATAGTGTATTCTTTGGAAGGATAAATCGTGCAGAAAAGTAAATGAATAAGTTGATGCCACCCACGAGAAAAGCAAAAACCCAGGTGTCATAGAATGGGGCTAAGAATATGCCGAATAAAAAATTTCCTATGAAGTAATACAGCGTGATCCGATCTGCCTTTACCTTTGTTTTTTCAAAGAAAGGAGAAAGTTGGTCTTTAGAAAGTTTCATGATCAAAGAATTAGATGTTAACATTTTCTGGCTGGAAATTGCCTGCCTTGCAATAGGGATTTAAACTTTGGCGTCCGTTATGAACTTTTGGGTAGTGTAAACATAAACTTGCTGCCTTTATCCTGGCTGCTTTCCGCCCATATTTTTCCTCCGTGATATTCTACGAACTCTTTGCAGAGCAGGAGGCCAAGACCGGTGCCTCTTTCATCTTGCGTGCCGTTTGTAGATACCTTAGATTCAGGATGAAATAGTTTATCGAATACCAAAGGGGGGATGCCCTTGCCTTGATCTTCAATTGTTATAAGTACATCATCCGTTCTTTCTTGGGCTTTTAGCCATACAGTGCTGTCAGCATAACTGAATTTGATGGCATTGGTGATCAAGTTCCGCAGGATAACTTTGAGCATTTCTGCGTCTGCATCCACCCATAATTCCATGTCTAGATCCTGCTCTAAAACAATATTTTTGTTGTGTGCTATTGGCGAATTTTCCCTTACCTGTTCCTGTATTATCGCGGTTATGTTCAGTTGTTTAGGGTTGAATGAGATTTGTTTTGTCTGTGCTTGACTCCATCTCAACAGATTGCTCAGGAGCTTCTGCGTATGATCTGCTTGATCTGATAGCATGGAAGTTATTTCCCGGATAGAATCTATGTTGTTCTGCTCCAATTCATGCTCAATAAATGAGGTCAAAATTTTTATCGACTCAATAGGGTTACGGAGATCATGGCCAATAATCATAAAGAATTTGTCTTTGATGGAGTTGGCTTTCAGCAGCTCTTGCTCATGATGTTTCCAAGCCGAAATGTCGTGTGCAAATATAACCGTTTGGACAGAAACGTCCTGGCTTTCTTGAATGTAGGTGGTGTGGGCACTCACCCATACCAACTCGCCATCTTTGCGTATATAGCGCTGCTCAAGACTATAGTCTTTTCTTTTTCCTTCAAGTACCTCTTTTCTCAGAACCTGTTCTTTCTCCAAGTCTGCCGGATAGATAATATGTGAAAAGGGGATTTCCTGTAGGTCATCCAAAGAATATTGTACAAGATCCTGAAAGGCTTCGTTGGCAGTAGTCACATGATTATGCTCATCTAGATATGCGATGCCCATGACGGCCTGCTCGAATAAGCTGTTGATTGGTTCTTGCTTTTTTTGCATCATATTTCTCGACTCATCAGTATGAAGGTCACCGCAAGTTAATCTAGTTTTCTTTATAGCATTTTTGCGGTAGTGCATATTGTTTAGCTTTGGAGTAGTTCGCCTGTTGTCCATGATTTTCATGTTTTTGCACAGTCAATCAATCAAGGGATTGTTGTCCGGCTATAATGTGATGCAAACTTCCTTAAAAGTGCTTTTACCAATGCGTTATCCAAACGGGAAGTCGTACGCCCCACATGGATGACACGTAAAAGAGCCTCTGCTTAACGTAAAGGAGGTATTTGAATTGCTATTGCGGAACAGATGAGCGGTACTTGGTCGGGGTGAGACCTAGAGAGGCTTTGAAATTGCGATTAAAAGATGACTTTGAATTAAAACCACATCGCTGGGCGATTATTTCAATAGATATGTTTCTTTGGCTTATCAATAAAATACATGCCTCCTCGATGCGGAGATTGTTGACATAATCATAAAAATTTGACCCCATCTTTAGATTTAGGACTTGCGTAAGATGATGTGAAGGGATATTAGAGATTTCGGCAAGCTTCTGTAAAGATAAGTCATGGTTCAGAAAAACCTTTTCTTCCTGCATAAGGTGTTGCAATTTATTTGCATAGGCATCTAGTTGTTCATTTGGGAGCAGCGACTTTTCATACTTTGAATCTTCTTTTTCAGGTTCAACTCCTTCATCGCTCGGTTTCAATGGAGCTTTCAATTCAGTGCGGATCAGGTACGCCGCCGTTAACAAGCAACTATAAACCATTGAACGCAATAAAATGCGCGCCGAATCTGCTCCACTTATTCTTCCGTCAGACAAAATATAAGCCAACACGATCGAACTCATAAATACCAGCAGCATGAAACCAACCAATAATAAAGGCCTTCGTATGAACGGCTTATGTTTTAAGTGCCGCGTTACGTTACGGATGCTCCAACCAGCATAGCAGCTGTAGGATAGCAAAGAGCAGATTCCCAAAGTTTGGTTGTACAGTTTCACCGGCTCAGCTGGGATTCCTATAACCAATAAGGCGATAAACCATAAAAAAAAAGAAATGAAAGGTATAATATGAACCCCAATAGTGCGCTTTGAGAGCTTTCCTTTTTTTTGAGCCAAGATGATGAAGCATAAGAGAGGCCCGTATAATAATGCAAAAGGAAGCCTGTCTAAATAGCGGATATCTGGAAAAAAGCTTTCTATTGTTAGGACATATAATGCATGAATGGCTATATAGCTATTCAAGTAAATGATCACCCATTGATAAAAATGCCTTTTATTATGGCTCGGTTTGAACCAAAGCCAAAAGTTGCCTAAAGTCATTAGGAAAACACAAAGCAGCAAAAATTCAATCAGCGGAAAGCTCATTCAGATTAATTAAGACACTTGATCAATTGCTTCCCTATTTTTTTGCTTAAGGTATTCAATGGGCGTGCAGCCAACAATGCTCTTGAAATATTTATTAAAAGAAGACTTGGAGTTAAAGCCACATTCATAAGCCAAAGATTCTATTTTTAACCTGAAATCCGCTTCCTGCATCTGATCGATGGCATAAGACACCCGATATTCCGCTACATATTGATAAAAGCTCTTGCCTATATGCACATTGAAAAGTTGAGAGAAATAATGCTTGGGAATGTTCAACTCCTCGGCCAACACATTTAGCGAAAGGTCAGAACGCAGATAGGCATTGGATCCTTCAAAGTATTGTTGGATTTGTTGCACGTAATCGTTGGCTTTTCCTACATTTAATGGTGAGTTTACATAGTTGGGTGCTTCTGAAGCAGTTCGCATGGTAATTTTTGCGGACCAATAGAAATAACAGAGTATAAAGATTGCTATGATCAGCAATAGGGTATGGGTAAAAAAAATGTAATTAATGCCCATGTCTATGCTTAGCATCTCGCATAAGTATACCATAGTGGCTATTATCGCTATGATGAAAAGCGACACATAAATCAGTATTAGTAGCTCAGGCCGTACACCTTCTGTTGATTTAAACTCTTTCTTCGACCTTAGGAGGGAGATTAAATAAGTGAAAAGTGATGCTGGAATAATCCAGCTTGATAGATAATACAATTCGGCTATATTCGGGCTTCCAGCAATATTATTTGAAACTGTAGCGTACAATATCAAAAAGATGAAGAAAGGTAGCAAGTGCCATCCTATGTTTTTGTTCTTATGCCCATAATTGGTTCGTATGCTCCAATAAAG
>CAYTTV010000027.1:0-9053 GCA_964440915.1 uncultured Roseivirgaceae bacterium | reverse complement strand
TGATTTGAAATATTGAAAGCCTGCTGCTCATGTTTAGGGTGATACCCAATGTAAGATTTTCATATCCAGTGTATTTAACTTCACCCTTTTCTGAGTACCGTTGATTGCTCGCCCCTTGTTTTTGCTTTCTGATAAATTACGCTAGCTTTGCAATACTTATGGGGTGCTTCTTCGCAAGCTGAGATCATACCCAATGTTTGCTGCCGTTTGCCTATACAAGCAACCATGCACCTGATCCGGATAATGCCGGCGTAGGGATTGTTTTTACTGTTTTAAATTGCCTGTGCTTCCATAAGTTGCGTACTAATAATCATGCTATAATCTGCATATGTAATGAAACTTACGGAATGGATTCATCAATTGGTCACAGAATTGGTCAACACGCCCTTATTACACTGGATAGGAGTGCTTTTTGGCGTCGTACAAGTGTTGTTGGCCAAATCTAATAAGGTATTGTTGTATCCCTTTGGCATTGCCAGTATCCTGATTACTCTGTTTGTCTTATATGAGGCAGGGTTGTATGCCGAGCAGATGCTTAACCTATATTATTTAGTGATGAGCATCTATGGTTGGGCACATTGGTCGAGAAATAAGCATGAGCCATCTCTGCCTGTTGCCTATGCTGTCAGGAGAGAGTGGACAGTTACGATCCTGATCGTTGGGCTGGGATTTGTGATCTTGTATTTTGTTTTGACACGTTTTACTGATTCTACAGTACCTATTTGGGATGCATGGGTGAGTGCAACTGCATGGGCAGGCATGTGGTTGTTGGCCAAACGTAAAATCGAGAACTGGATATTGCTCAATATCAGCAATGCGTTTGCCATTCCCCTCCTAGCGTACAAGGGCTTGCACCTCTATTCCCTATTGACTTTATTTTTATTTGTCGTAGCTATTTTTGGCTTTTTTGAGTGGAAACGCATCATCTCTCACCAAAACTATCAATTCAATAAAAATGCAAATGGATAAAGACTTAAGGTTGCATTGGAACATAACGGATGCCTTAATAGAAGACCTTCGGAATCATTCTCGACAAGCAGAGCAGGGGGGAAGGCTTACTTCTGATCAGTTGGCTATTATCTACGACCGAAAGTGGTTTAAGCTATTCGTGCCTAAAAAGTACGGAGGTCTTGATCTGACCGTACCCGAAGGCGTTCGGCTTGAAGAAATGCTCGCAAAAATCGATGGAAGCCTTGGTTGGACTGTAACTTTGTGTGCCGGTGCTAATCTTTTTGTAGGCTATATCGATCAATCCATAGCCAAGTCTATATTTATCGATCCTCGTGTCTGTTTTGGAGGAAGTGGGCAGGTTTCTGGTAAGGCTATAGTAAAAAAAGACGGTTACGAAATTACTGGAATGTGGCGGTATGCTACAGGAGCACCTCACAATAATTGGTTTACAGCCAACTGCACGGTTGAGCAAGATGGAAAGCTTTTGGGAGATGAAAGCGGATTGCCGCTTGTGAAATCTTTTTTCCTTGGGGCCAAGGATGTCCGTATTATCGAAGATTGGGAGGTGTTTGGACTTCAGGCTACCGCTAGCCATAGTTTTGAGGTAGACAGGTTATGGGTGCCTCAAAACCAAGCTTTTATAATCTCTGCTGAGCATACTACTTTGGACAACCCTGTTTATCAGTACCCCTTTGTTCCATTTGCAGAAGTTACCTTGGCCGCCAATACTTTAGGAATGGCCCAGCATTTTTTTGAGTGCTGTCACAAATTACTGCACCGTCATGATAAGGCTTATGCTCTGTTGAGTGATGCAGAAGAAAGGGTTCAGGATGCTAGGGCGCATTTTTATCAAGCACTTGACAAATCTTGGGCCGAGCTATGTGAAATGGGCGAAGTTTCTGAAGCCGTATTGGGTGATATCGGAAGCTTGAGCAGAGAGTTGGTGATGGTTTCCCGCGAACAGGTGATGATTTTATACCCTTATTGTGGTATGGCGGCTGCCAATCCAACCAGCGAAATCAATAGGGTGTGGCGGGATATATTTACGGCCAGTCAACATAAGATTTTTAGGTGAGCTTAAGGTTCAAGGGGCATCTATCTATATCAGCCTTACAATTGCCTACTGTCTTGTATCTGGTGTCTGCAATCTAAATTCTTATTTTCCTGGCTTAATGACCAAAGCGGCATTGCAACCACCAAATCCTGAGGCAGTTTTTAAAACATAGGGTAGGGAAGGTACTTGGAGGCTTTCTGATAAGATGTTGATCGGTCTGGAAACACCCCTTTCTTCGTAGCCTAGTGTAGGGAAAAGTAAACGTAAATTGGCCTGCCGTATCGATAAAATCGTTTCTATGACACCTGCAGCGCCTAAAGTATGCCCAAAATAGCCCTTCAAGCTGTTGAGAGGAATGTTGCTCATGCCCAGATCATCAAAAGCAATGGCCTCCATTTCGTCATTGAACAGGGTGGCGGTACCGTGGGCATTGATATAACCTACGGCTTTATAGTCAATATTTGCTTGTTTTAACGCTTTTTCAATGGCAATTTTTAATCCTTTTCCAGTTCTTGATGGACCAGAAATATGGTTAGCATCGTTGGATTGTCCTCCACCTGCCAGTATCGATAAGGCGTTTTCATCCGGACAAAGGTCCTTATTATTGCTCAACAATACTGTGCCGCATGCTTCCCCCAGCGTCACGCCTGTTCTAGCTTCGTCATATGGTCTGCAAGGCTGCTCACTTATCGCCTTTAGGCACTGAAATCCAGCAATAGTAAATTCGCTCATAATGTCACCGCCTGCCACTAGCACATGGTCATACTGTCCCATTTCTATCAGTTTTTTGCCTATAAGCAAGGCTGATACGCCAGAAATACAGGCATTGGATACTACTATCGGGGCATGAGGAAGTTGGAAGTGCTGGTTGATAATATTAGCCATATGAGAGATCACAAGTCTCTCATTATCTTTCAAAGGATTTTCATTCAGTAGATCGATATTGCCTTTTGTGGTAGAAATGATCAGCACCAACCGTTTTTTATCAATATTAGGCACTGCATCCAATACATTGGAAATAGACAGGATGAAGAGCTTTTCCAAAAAAGTATAGTCCGTACCTTCTTGGTCGAACTTTTCATCGATCTTTTGCCGATCTATTCCTGCACCATAAAAATCCTCAGGATAGTGTTCTCCTCCAGCTATTTTGGCAATTCCAGATTGCTTTTGGGATAAGGCTTTAATATTTTCCTCAGTAGTGAGGCCTAAAGGGCTAATGATATTGTCGGCAATAGAATAGATTTTCAAAATAGTAAGCTAGGTATATTGAGTTAAGCCATGACGCTTTTTCCAATCTGCAAAAAAGCGAGGGACAGTCAGGTGCAGTTCCCTGTCTTTGGTCAAAAAGACTTGTTCTGAATTGCCTGTAGCATAAATGTCATTTGTATCTGCACAGGACAAGGTATAAGCAAATTGTATTTTTGCTGCGGGTGAATCGATATATTGGGTCTCGATCAAAAAGGGCTTGTCGTAAGGTATGGGTTTTTTATAACTACAGTTTATATTAACGATAGGTAAAAAGAAACCCTGTGCATAAACATCCATGTAGCCGATTTCAAACTCTTTTCCAAAAGCTTCCCTTCCGACTTCAAAATATTGGATATAATGACCATGCCAAACAATACCCATGCTGTCGACTTCACTGAAACGTGGCAATATTTCTGTAGTATTCACAAGCATTACGAGGCTTCCTTAATGAATATCCTTAGTTCACATTCGGCTATTTTTTCGTCATTTTGGTTAAATACCTCGCCTGTCACCATTTGAATGTTCATCAGTTCATGGGTCAGCGTGGTTTTGGTGACTATATGCTCCCCCGCCGCTGGTAGCTTATATATGAACAAGTCCTTTATCCCTGCAATATAGCCTACAGGAATTTCTTTGCCTTGATCAACAAATTTTGTTCCTGCAAATAAGGCGGCTGTCTGGGCAATGTTTTCTACCAGTCCACCTTCCTTGAATTTCCCATGCTCGCATAATACATTTGATGCTTCGATATAAAAACCTGAAATGAGGTAATTATCTCCTTTTTCAAGCATCTTGTCTACCATCACAAAAGGTGGACGTTGTGGAATGTATCCATATAATGCTTCGTCTGTTTTGAGTGGTGTTTTACTCATCGCCGTTTTGTACATATATTCCTCCTTTTAAGTTTTCACTCCAAAAATCGTAATAATTAAACCATTGTAAAGGATATTGCCTTAATTTTTCTTCCAAAGACACGATGTATTGGTCAAGAATATCTTGGTAATGAACATTTTGATCTACCACTAATGGGGTGGCTGATAAATGATAATGATTGTTCCTTTCTTTTAGGGCATATACAAAAGTATAGGGTACATTTAGCTTAGCAGCCATGGTAAAAGGCCCCAAGGGGAAATAAGCCTTTTTGTCCATAAATGGCAGGGATTGAATCCGGCTGCCAGCCACAAAGCGATCGCCATGCATACAGATGATCTCCTTGTTTCTCAGCGCATTGTTAATCTTGAAGATATGCGAAAGATCCTGTTTGATAGGAATAACCTTGATAGGGTTAGCATGCGTCACCTTGCCCAAAAATTCCTTGATCTTTTCATGCTCCTCTTCAAACATCACTATATTGATGCTCATATTAATTCTTTTGAGCAAGAAGCCTGCAATCTCCCAGTTCCCAAGATGGGCACTGATTAAGATCCCGCCTTGGTTAAGTTCATTGAGTTGGAGCAGATTGTTTTCACCTTCAAATGTATAGGTAAACTTGTTTTTGATACCTGCCATAATTGCGACTTTATCAATCAAGGTCTGGCCGAAGATAAAGAAGTTTTTATAAACAGAAGCTATGGCTTTTAACCGGCTAAAAGCAAGAATATCTCTGAAATACCGATAAATACTAGAGGTAGCAGAGGGGGCAAAAATGATGAAATAAGGCACTACAAAAATTAATAGGGCATATGCTGCCCTCAATCCTGAAGCTTTTAAAAGGAAGACGAATATTTTATAGCCTAGTAGCCCCCCACGAGTCTTGCCCTGCCATGAAGACATTATTTGCTTTCTACTTTTTGGATTATATAGTGATAGAAATCTTGGAAAGAGTCGATGCTTTGAAAATCCTCAGGTTTTACTTTAAACCCAAAGTTGCTTTCTATCTCTACCACTAGGTCTACATAGTCCAGACTATCTAGTTGCAGGGTTTCCTTTAGGTTTGATTCTGGTTGGATATCCTCAGGATCTACCTCAAATTCCTCTACCAAAAACCCATTGATCCGTTTTATTATATCTTCATTTGTCATAACCAAGCTAATTTTTCTATTTCAATCTAAATTTTCTTTATTATCAGAGACGAGTTCGTCCCTCCAAACCCAAACGAGTTAGATAGGAAAACATCAAAGTCTTTTTCTATCGTTTCGTATGCGAAGTTAATTCTTTTTAGCTCCTCTTCAGGGTTTTCGAGGTTGATGTTGGGGGCAATGAAACTATTCTGCATCATCAGTAATGAATACAATATTTCGCTGGCGCCCGCCATCCACATTTCGTGTCCTGTCATCGACTTGGTGGAGCTGACGTAAGGTTGGCTGTCGCCAAATACCTGTAGGATGGCCTTGCCTTCATTTAAGTCTCCCGCAACAGTGGAAGTAGCGTGTGCATTGATATAGGGGATATCTCTTGGCAATAGATTAGCCTGTTTTAATGCCATTTCCAAGGATTTTGCAGGGCCTTCCACATTGGGGGCCGAGATATGATCACCATTGGAAGAAAACCCGTAGCCTATGATTTCACCTAATATTTTAGCATTTCGTTTTTTAGCAGATTCGTAGCTTTCAATCATTAATGTGGCCGCTCCTCCACTAGGAATAAGTCCATCCCGATCACGGTCAAAAGGCCTTGAAGCCTTGGTAGGATCAGCTTCATTGATAGAAAATGTCCCGAGTCCATCAAAGCTTCCCATTGAGTGGTAGTTGATTTCTTGTGCTCCGCCACAAATAATCTTTTCCTGCAGGCCACTTTTGATCATCATATAAGCAAGTCCTATGGCATGTGAGCCACTAGCACAAGCTGCACTGACGGTAAAATTTATCCCTTTCAATTTGAAAATAGTGGCTAAATTCATGGTGACCGTTGAATTCATCGATTGAAAGATAGAGCCACTGCCGATTAATGATGTGTCTTTTTTTAATTTCAATTGCTCAAAAGCCTCGATAGAAGGTTTTGCAGAACTGTCGTTGCCATAGATAATGCCCACATCTTCTCCAGCCAATAGCTCCTCATCGATTTGTGCATTTTTGAGTGCTTCTAAGGTAGCCATATAGGCATATTCTCCTTGTTCAGCAAGGCCAATCCTTTGTCTTCGCGTAAGCAGTTCTTTTAAGGAAGGTCTTGGCACGATACCCGTCAAAGCCGACCGGAACCCAAGCTCCTTTCTTAATTCCTCTGTGCCAATGCCCGAAATGCCCTTGTATAAAGACGCCTTGACTGTATCAAGGTCTTGCCCTATACAAGAATATATTCCCATTCCGGTGATCACTACTCTTTTCATCTTAATTTTTCCTTCGTATAATTAGCAACATCCATCACAGCCCTCTTCTCATAACCTTGCTAAAGCCGCATACCAATTAGTCAATTTTCTAGCTTTATTACAAATAAAATTGTTTTTAGGAATATAACCCCCCATTTATCGAGATAATTTCGCCTGTAATGTATGCGGCATCAGGAGAGGCAAGGAAACCTACTAAGGCGGCTACTTCTTGTGCCGTACCAAACCGTCGTAATGGAATATTGACTTTGAGCTGGCTCTCGTCAAGTTCTTCTGTCATTTCTGTTTTGATAAAGCCAGGCGCTACAGCGTTTACAGTTATGCCCCGTCTTCCTACTTCTTGGCTCAAGGCCTTCGTGGCTCCAATTACCGCAGCCTTGGCAGCGGAATAGTTGGTTTGTCCTGGTAGGCCCTTCAGGCCAGATAAGGATACAATATTGATTATCCTTCCATATTTGCCTTTTATCATTTCTGAAAGGACTTGTTTGGTGACATTATAGAATCCTCCCAGACTGGTTTCGACTACCTTGTCCCACTCGTCGTCCTGCATCCATATCATGAGATTGTCTTGTCTTATACCAGAGTTGTTCACCAAGATTTCGATTGCACCTTCAGGATGTTGGGCATACCATGATGAAAGCGCCGAGCGTACGGCTTCCCTATCTGCCACATCAAATTGAATCAATTCAGCTTTTACGCCATGGCGCTCTACTTCAGCTAAGGTATCTTGTGCCGCTTGCTTATTGGATAAATAGTTAATTAATATATTGTACCCTTGTGCTGCTAATTTTACACAAATTGCCCGGCCTATGCCTCGCGATCCTCCTGTTACTAATGCAAATTTCATCTCCAAAGTTCTGCGAAAATATAAAATTTATGGGTTATTCTTAGTCTTGTAATTTATGAAAATTAATCCTCTCTTTTTATGAGGTGCTTCATTGCCTTCTTCTCTAGATTCTCTAGATAAAGCAGCGCGTTTAAATCGTCAATGGTGAATTGTTCATCATATGTTGCCTTATTTTTTTCTGATCTTCATAAAGGGGGTAATCGGTCACAAAAACAGGCACTATGCTCCTTAGTTTTTGGTAAGTTAGTTTAGATTCGGCTGATAAACCATCGGTTTTTTTCAAATAATCTAGAGCTTGTATGATTGAGATCATTTCTATCGCCAAAACCTCAAATGTATTGTCGATTACTTTTTTGGCGCTTAGGGCTGCATTGGTGCCCATGCTTACGATATCTTGATTATCGTTGTTATTGGGGATGCTATGGACGTACATGGGGTTGGAAAGCATTTGATTTTCTGCCGTAGTTGAAGTGGCTGTGAATTGAACGCCTTGCATGCCAAAGTTATAGCCTAACTTCCCAAGGTTCACGAAAGGAGGGAGGATGCCATTGAGATGAGGATTCATCAAGAAGTTGATCTGACGCTCTGCCAACATTGACAGCTTGGCAATGGCAATCTTTAGCTTGTCCATTTCAAACGAAACATAATCGCCATGAAAATTCCCCCCATGGTAAACGTTTTTTGCATTTACGTCTACGATAGGGTTGTCATTGGCTGAGTTAACTTCTTCTATTAATAGTTTTTGGCAATGCTGAACGGTTTCAAGAATTGCTCCGACGATCTGTGGAACACATCGGATGGAGTAATATTCTTGCACTTTTTCTGTGAATACTTGTTCGTCTCGTTGTGTGCTATAGAGCTGTTGCTCCCTTTTTTTTGTGTATTGGCTGTTGTCGAGGCGTTTTTTGATGGTGGCCGCTACCTGCTGCTGACCTTTGTGCCGTTTGGATTTGTTGAGCTCCTCAGAAAAATAATCATCATATGAATCGACCATCTCGCAGATCATGACCGTGGCCATAACGCTCCACTCTATGGCCCTCTGAGCATAAAGCGCATTTACGATGCCTATGCCCGTCATCACGCTTGTGCCATTCATTACCGCCAGCCCCTCACGGATTTTAATTTCCATAGGCTTGATGCCCAACTTTTGAAAAACATCCTTGGTGGGAAGTACAGTGCCTTGATATTTAACTTGCCCTTCTCCGATCATTACCAAAGCCAGATGCGCCAACTGTACCAAGTCGCCACTGGCGCCAACACCGCCATGTTCCAATATGAGCGGGGTTACTTCATGGTTGATCAGTTGTACTAAAACCTCCAAAACAGTAGGGTTTACCCCAGAATATCCAAGGGAAAGCGTATTGAGGCGGGCAAGCATGGATGCACGTACATATATATCATCAAGCGGCATTCCCGAACCGGAAGCATGGCTTCGGATAAGGTTATATTGAAGTGCTATTTGCTCCTTTTCTTCAATCTTATATTGGGCCATTGGGCCGAACCCGGTATTTATGCCATATATGATCTTATTTTTAGAGAAATCTTGTAGAAACTCGAAACTGTCCTCAACTCGCCTTTTCGATACTTCAGAAATTTCGACAACATCTCCTAATATTACTTTTTCTATATCGGCAAGCTTCAGAGAAGCAAAATCAATTTGAATCATTGTAATCAATCGGATTAATGAAGCC
>CAYTTV010000026.1:27867-51388 GCA_964440915.1 uncultured Roseivirgaceae bacterium | reverse complement strand
TGGTTGAAAGTTTGAGCAATACCAGCATATTACGGGAAAGAGACGCTGGTTTTGCTTTTTAAGGATAAAAAGGATGTATTGCCTTTAGCCCATTGCCATCAAATTCGACGTTCGTTATCATGTCTTCTATTTTTAGGCTTTTCCGTCATATTCCGGCGAAGCTTTAATACAAATGAATCAGTTTTGATCGAACGAATTAGGATTTTAAACCGATTAAGCCGTCATCCGACGACAGCTTGACCTATCCAATTAGCAAATCTTCCAAACTTCAACTTTCCTATGTTCCCCTAGCTAACCTGGCGTCACCTCTTCAAAAAAAATGTCGTCATAAAAAAAGCACCCTTTCCTGAGGATGCTTTCGAACCTAAATTAAACATGAAAAAATCTATATCCTGACCTAAAAAATTAAAATAAAAAAATAAAAGACTAAAAAGTCAGATGCCCATATTAAAAAAAACCAGTCTAAAAAATTGGCATCTTATCCACTTAAGGATACGCCTATTCTATTTGCATGAAGTGTGCCAAGATAATGAAATATTGATTTACGGGCTTTAAAGCCGTTTTAAGGGCAATGAAAAGAACCTCTTTCAAAAATCCTTATCATAATGAGAAATTATTTTTCATTATGATAAGGATTTTGATTAATTGATAGGAGCTTTTCCACCCGAAGAAGTCACTTTCGGTTTTGGAATATATATGCCTCGTAATGATCTCGTGCCTCGTAATGATCTCGCTATGAAAATATTCATCAAAGCGTGCCGCTCATTTAATAAATATCGATTCAACGCCGCCGTTTCCGTCAACTACAAAATCTCATGCGCTACTGAGAATCCATGCTGTAGGCCTTTCTACAAAAACCTACATCTATTGGGATATTATGGATGAAATTGAGCTGTGGGATCACTATTTTGTTAGTGCACAGTTCAATAGGTGGATTATAATGGACGCAGGCACTGGTTTACGGTACATCCAGGATTGGCTGACATGGTTCTTCAAAACCGCCGAAATTTATACCCATTTAGCGACAATATTATTAAAAGTATAAAAAACCCCTTACATTAGGATTTATAAGGGAGATATATGTTGACAGGCAATAAAAGCACCATTTAAGCTAAAGAGAGATTTGATACAAGCAACAAATTTTTCACATATTATGTTAAAGTTGATATAAATATAAATTGCAAAACTATGGGCGGAATTATAAGGTTATTCGGCAGCTTAATGGAAGGAGTTTCAATGTGGCTAAATCGTAAATACTCAAGGAAAACCTATATTAAACATGAAAAGGAAAAATCAGAAAGACAATAAAGAAAATTAATTGGAGAACATGGTTTTAATATATAATATTCGACAAACCTATTTTGAAAAAACTAGTCCACGACAATTTTTATTGTCTAGATATTTTCTACTCTTTAAAAAACAAAAAAGTGGCATTTCGTTAAATAGACCACAGAAAATAAAAACACCCAACAGCAAACACGAGGTAAATGGCCACTGTGGGTTCGGTTGTAATTCAGGCATCTTTTTTTTAACTTAAACTCGCTGTATGCGGACAGTACACTGCCTTTAAGACCGCAGCGACATTTACAGCCATTCGTTTTGGGCAAGTTTAAAAATCTTAGAGCAAATATATTATTATGAATTAAATAAATACTTTTCAATTGCTTAGTTATGAAGATAAAAACAATAAAAGCACTCCCTTCGAGTAAAGAATTAATGGAAGCTTTACAGAAGGAATTTCCAGAAAAGTATTCTTTCAAATTATTCGGTATCGGCGATGAAAAGAGTATAATTGTTCACAAATCATTTTTTATTGGGGCTCAAATATCAAAAAATGGGAATGAAATTACCATTGATGGAATATCACCATCAGCTCTTAGTTCTTTAATCACGATTTTACTTCAACAACTAGCTAATTTATTTATTCTGTTTAATCCCTCACGATACAAAAAAGTGGAAAAAGAATTAGCTGCTTTCTTGTATAATAGGTATAATTGAAAGGAATATAGATAAAAAACCAGCCACTAACAGAATGGTATATGCCATAGCAGTTCGTTTGTGGTTTCGCCTTTTTAGATACCACCGAAACGTTAGACAGATTGCTAAACTGGCAAATGAAGAAGAAAGAGTTGTAATCAGCAAGGAATTTGAAAAACACGGCGAGATCGTGAAACTCCTGAAAGAACAGTACAAATTTACTCATGGGTTTGCCAAACTCGTGGCTCATAAAAGCAAAGAAACGGACTCGGCTTCGGCGGAGAACAAGGACGACTTGATTGATGCTCAATACAAATGACAAAGAACATCTGAAACCCATTATGATAAACAAATTTCCAAGATCCAGACTTTTGGAAAGGACATAGTGATCTCACCCAAGAAAACTTATGTGAGTTTAAGGTGACAGAAACAGTTTGCAACGCTCAATCCTACTACGAAGACGCATTTTGAAATTGGGATTAATCTGAAAGGGCAAGAACCGACAAGGAAATTGGAGGCGGAAAAACCAAACGCAATGTGCTCGCATAAGATCAAAGTTGAAAACTTCCACGACATCAATGATGAAGTCATCAATTGGGTTAAAACTGCTTATGAAAATGCTGGATAAAGCCACTACAAGAGACTGTCATATGAAACACGATTTTTACCTGAAGTCGAAAAAGGAACAGAATAAAATACAGATTTTAATAGGCCTTTGTGCACTAACAGCCATTCTGGTCTTTTCTTTTGTTTCAATATTATTGGGGGTGTATGTTTTGGCAATTTTTGCTTTTACCATAACGATATCTATCATTGCACCTTTTTATGACACGCCTTCGCTAAAAAGAAGCGGAAATCTGATATACCATTCACCGCTCTTTATCTCAGAGAAGCCCAAAAAGGGGTTGATAAAAATACACGGAGGAACCTTGTTTGATTACGTTTTTGTAATCGACCGCAAAATGAATGGAAACCTAAGAACAAAGTTCATACTCCAGCAATATGTAGAGGGGCTTCTAGGGCTTATCGATCAATATGAAAATAGCCCGTCTCAAGACCTAAAGATCCGAGGCACCAGTTACATCATCAATGAGAGAACGGCCAAGCGAACTGGGTTCGAGGTGACCGAAACTGATAGTATTCAAACCTTGATATTGATATACAACTACTTCAATCTGTTAATATCATGCTCTATAGCCAAGGGCAAGCTGTCGTTCCCGAATCTAAAAGAGATAAAAACGTTCGAAACAACCCTTGAAAATCTGATAGATCAAAAGGATTTCTTAAGCAACATGAATGAAAAGCTAAAACGGACAAATTATTGATCTGAGTTTGATAAATAATTAGAGATATTATTTAATTGTACTGGTTTAATACAATTGCCCTTCGACCTTAGTTATTTTGTCATTTCAATTTATAATGGGATTGGGAAATAAAATGCCTGCCTCAAATCCAGTTTGAGGCAGGCATTTTTATTTCCCAATCAGAAAACAGAAATGACGTTAAGAAATAAATACAGTCTTTAGCTTTTGTTTTTTCAAGACAAAAGAAAGTAAAAAGATAAGGTATTACTCTTTCTGCGATATGCCCAACGCAACATGCCTCTAAACAGTTACTGTTGTTCAATCCAGGCTTTTACTTCCTCCAACGTTGGATTCTTCACATCATTAAGTTTCATCTTCTTGCGCATACCACAAACGTCATTGAATAATTTTGAAGGTACGGCATTGTTGAGGTGCTCGATGGTGACAACGCCTAGCTTTTTAAGGACTTCAATAAGCTCTTCAGGAACCCCTCTGTCCAGATATTCTTGATCTGTGGCCAACTGGACTTTCTTCTCTGGCTTCATTTGAGGGAAAAAGATCACATCTTGAATAGAGTTTGAGTTGGTCATGATCATGGCCAGCCTGTCTATGCCTATGCCCAAACCAGCGGTAGGCGGCATACCGTACTCAAGTGACCTCAAGAAATCTTCGTCCAGCACCATGGCCTCGTCATCCCCTCTTTTTCCCAGCTCCAACTGTTCCTCAAATCTTTTCCTTTGGTCTATAGGATCGTTCAATTCGGAGAAGGAATTACAGATTTCTTTTCCATTACAAATGGCTTCGAACCTTTCCACCAAGCCCTCCTTTGTCCTATGCTTTTTGGCCAACGGAGACATTTCCACGGGATAGTCGGTAATGAAAGTAGGCTGAATCAGATAAGATTCGCATTTCTCGCCAAATATCTCGTCAATGATTTTTCCTTTACCCATGGAGGCATCCAAAGGCACCGACAGCTCTTTTGCTGTTTCCCGCAACTGAGCTTCCTCCATTTCGGAAATATCTACTCCCGTAAAATGCTGTATTGCTTCGAACATGGTGTATCGCTTCCATGGACGTTGGAAATTAATAGTATGCTCCCCAACTTGCACTTCTGTAGTGCCATGTAACGCTAAAGCCACTTTCTCGACCATTTCTTCCACCAGGTCCATCATCCAGTTATAGTCTTTATAAGCGACATAAAGCTCTATCTGGGTAAATTCTGGGTTGTGAAAACGTGACATCCCTTCGTTGCGAAAGTCTTTTGAAAACTCATAAACCCCTTCAAAACCACCAACAATCAATCTTTTTAAGTAAAGTTCGTTTGCAATACGCAGGTACAGTGTCATGTCCAATGTATTATGGTGCGTCTTGAATGGCCGTGCGGCTGCACCGCCATAGAGAGGCTGCAAAATGGGCGTTTCCACTTCCAGGTAACCCTTGTTATTTAGAAAATCACGGATGGTATTGGTGAGCTGCGTTCTTTTAACAAAAGTGTCGCGCACATGAGGGTTCACGATAAGGTCTACATATCGCTGTCTATATCGCTGCTCTGGATCAGAAAAGGCATCGTATACCTTTTTGTTACCCGATTCGTCTACTGCTTCCTTTACGATAGGAAGGGGCTTAAGCGATTTTGTGAGCAACTTGAAATCTGTGACATGGATAGAGATTTCACCCGTCTGTGTGGTAAACACATATCCTTTTACCCCAATGATATCCCCTATGCCTAAAAGCTTCTTAAATACTGTATTGTATAGCGTCTTATCCTCTCCGGGACATAGATCATCTCTCCTAAAATATAGCTGTACCCGACCTGTAGCATCTTGAATTTCAACAAAAGAAGCAGAGCCCATAATGCGCCTGCTCATGATCCTTCCTGCTATGGAAATATCCTTATAGTCGGTTTTTTGTTTTTCGTAATTGGTATGGATGTCTGCGGCAGAAACATTTACTATAAACTCATCAGAAGGATAAGGGTCGATCCCTAATTTTATAAGTTCTTCCCTTTCTTGTCGCCTCAGTAGCTCTTGTTCGCTTAATTGCATAGGATTGTCAGTTTGGAGGTGCAAAAATAAGGATTATTATTCATTACAAAAATTTGGCGTAAACATATTGCCTACCAGCCCGACGTTTCCCCCATAGCAATTTTCCTTCTCCTTGCCAGCTCCTTTTTTACAAGCAAAAGTTCGCGGCTACTTTGTCCTGCAATCGAGGTGTTTTCCTCCGCCCTTCGGAACAAATAAGGCATCACCGCTTTCAAGGGGCCATAAGGCACATATTTGGCTACATTAAACCCCACTTTGGCCAGGCTATAAGAAATATTATCGCTCATCCCATAAAGTTGGGCAAAATATACCCTTTCATCATTATTTTTTAGACCATGCTTTTCCATGAGCAAAAAGAGGTAGTAATTGCTATACTCATTATGCGAACCAGAGCACAAGGCTATTCGCTGCTTGTTATCGAGGCAAAATTTCAATGCCCTGTTATAATCACTGTCTGTGGCAGCTTTGTTGCGATGGATAGGATCTTCATAGCCATGATAGGCTGCACGGTCACGCTCTTTTTCCATATAGGCTCCCCTTACTAATTTTACCCCTAGATAATATTGATAAGTAGCTGCGTGCTGAAAGGCAATCTTCAGTCGCGAAAGCATGTCTTTACGGTACATTTGATAGGTATTATAAATGATCGGCTTTTCTTTATTGTACTTCCGCATCATATCATACACAATCTCGTCTATTGCATCCTGCATCCAACTCTCCTCTCCGTCTACAAATATGCGAACATTGCTTTCATACGCATGCCTGCATATCGCCTCTACCCTGCTCACAATATTTTCATAAGCCTGTATGTCCTTCTCGTCCAATGCACCCTTTTGTTTTTTTGCTAGAATAGTACCTGAAGCCAAACCTGTAGCCTTAAAAACACAGAAAGGAACATTAGCTGAATTCTTTGCTTTATCAATAGTCCTCATTATTTCTGCTGCAGTATTGTCAAAACCTGCTTCTGTCTCTTCAGCTTCTACGGCATAGTCAAGTATGGTCCCTATATTATATTTTGCCAGAGATTGAATAGTCTCCTCGCTGTCCTCAATGGTTTCTCCTCCACAAAAATGCTTGAAAACGGTATGCTTAATTATCCCTTCTACGGGAAGGCCTATTTTCAAAGCCAGTTTGACTATATAGGTGCCTCCGCGCACTAAGAAACGATTATTCATAGCGGCAAACAACCAATACATCCTTCTCAACTCCTTGGTAGACCTCGAAGCAAAGGCAATAGACGTATTATCAAAAGAAAGCTGCTCTAGATTTTTCATACAAAAAATGTGAGGGTTGGAATGATAAATTATAAGCGAGCTATAAAGTTTTACAATAGGTGAGAAATCTCTTTTATCAAACTATCAATTTCTTCTTTTGTATTATAGCTATGCAGGCAAAGCCTAAGCCTTTCTGATCCCACTCTCACTGTGGGGGAAAGGATAGGCCTCACATTAAAGCCTTTATGTTGCAGTGCTTCGGCCACCTTTTTTACTCTTTCCACGCCTGGGATTACAATTGCTTGGATAGCACTATTGCTTTCAACAACCTCTACTCCCACCTTTACCAACTGTGGAACGGCATGGGTTTTAAAACACCCAATATTTTCTTTCAACTGAGCTTGAAGCTGAATATTTTGGGCTAAATAGTCAAAAGCAGCACGGATGGCTACAAGACTATGTGTGGGCAACGCCGTCGTATATATAAAAGGCCTGGCAAAATTTACCAGAAATTGTATTAGAACATCGTCTCCCACCACAACAGCGCCATGAACTCCCATAGCTTTTCCAAAAGTATAAACACGAGCAAACACTTCTTTTTCCATACCCATTGCACATGCAAGGCCACTGCCTTTACTTCCCCAAATACCTGTGCTGTGGGCTTCATCCATTATGAGGTTTGCTTTATATTTTTTACATAAGCTCAGGAGTGCCTCCAGCGGAACGATATCACCATCCATGGAATAAACAGATTCCACCACAACGAAAATATCTCCTTGGCTTTTATCCAGTTTTTTCTCGAGGTCATTAAGGTCATTATGACGGAAGGATAGCTTTTGAGCATAACTTAGCCTCGCACCTTCCTTCATACAAGCATGCGCCAACTCATCGAGAATGATCGTGTCGCCCCGCTGGGGAATTGTGGAAAGCACAGCCAAGTTTGCGGTATACCCTGAATTAAATAGTAGGGCACGCTCTCCTAAAAACAGCTTGGCCAAATACCCTTCCAAATCTTCAGCATAAGTGGTGTTGCCCGATAGCAACCTGGATCCTGTGGCGCCATTCATTGCATCCGATAATTGGTTATAATCATCTTGAATTCGACTCCTAAGAACTGGCGACTTGGCCAACCCTAAATAATCATTGGAAAGGAAATCGGTACCCCCAAGATCAACGGAAAGTGTGCGCAAAATAGCTTGCTCCCTCCTTGTTGCTAGTTTTTTGGCTAATTTTTGGCTAATACTCATGGTAAACTTTAACTATATGCACTCATCGCTAAACCATAGGCACATTCAATATTTTGCCTTTGCGTCTCCCGCATCTGCAATGTAAATGATAACCCTCCAATAGAAAAACAAAACCCTTAGAAGATATTCAATATTAAGGCTGCAAATCACCAAGTATGTTTGTAAATTGCATGTTTTGAAGACTGGAATTAAGCATGGATTATTTAAAAGAACTCAACGAACCTCAACTGGAAGGTGTTACCAATACAGAAGGCCCTTCCATGATCATTGCGGGGGCAGGTTCTGGGAAAACACGGGTACTTACCTATAGAATAGCACATCTTATAAAAGCCAAAGGCGTTGACCCATTCAATATCCTAGCCTTAACTTTCACGAACAAAGCTTCACAGGAAATGCGCAGGCGGATCGAAAAGGTGGCTGGCAGCGATGCCAGGAATTTGTGGATGGGTACATTTCACTCTGTTTTCGCCCGCATCCTGAGAGCAGAGGCAGGAAGGTTGGGCTATCCATCCAATTTCACCATATATGATACAGACGACTCCAAATCACTGATCAAGAACATTGTAAAAGAAATGGGGCTGGACGACAAGTTGTACAAAGCCAACGTTGTGCTAAACAGGATATCTGGAGCAAAGAACAGGTTGGTTTCTTGGCAGGCCTACTTGAACAACCCCGTATACCGTTCGGATGATGAAGAAAACCTGAAGCCTGAAATGGGCAACATATACAAAGCCTATGTTCAAAGATGCTTCAAATCAGATGCGATGGACTTTGATGATTTGCTGTTCAACACAAATGTCCTTTTCAAAGACCATCCAGACGTATTGAACAAATACCAGCATCGCTTTCATTATGTTTTGGTAGATGAGTTCCAGGATACAAACTTATCACAGTACCTGATTACCAAAAAGCTTTCTGCAGTCCATCAAAACATAGCTGTTGTTGGAGATGATGCTCAGAGCATTTATGCTTTCCGAGGTGCTGATATTCAAAACATCCTGAATTTCGAGAAGGACTTTCCTGACCTCAAGATCATTAAGCTGGAACAGAACTATCGTTCTACACAAAATATTGTGAATGCGGCCAATTCTATTATCGTTAAAAACAGGGCGCAACTGAAAAAGAATGTTTGGACATCGAACCCTTTAGGGTCTCCAATTACATTGATTAAGGCTACAACCGACAATGAGGAAGGCAAATTAGTAGCCTCTTCCATATTTGAGGAAAAGATGAACAATCAGCTGCGAAACAGTGATTTCGCCGTACTCTACCGCACCAACAGCCAGTCCAGGGCTATAGAAGAGGCATTGCGCCGAATGAATATAAAATACAGGATCATCGGTGGGCTCTCGTTCTACCAACGCAAAGAAATCAAGGACCTTTTGTCCTATATTCGATTTTCCGTCAACCATAACGATGAGCAGGCCCTAAGGCGAATCATCAATCTTCCTAAAAGAGGGATTGGCCCCAGCAGTGTGGATAAACTCATCGTGGCAGCAGAAGACCACAGCATGACACTCTGGGAAGTTGTTTGTCATGTGGACCAGTTTATCAGTGGCAGAACGGCCAATGCTATAGACGATTTTGCCACCATGATCAAGAGCTTTGTGGTGAGCGTGAACAATAAGGATGCTTTTGAGGCAGCAAGTCATATAGCCAAAAACTCTGGGCTCCTAAAAGAGCTATACGAAGACAAAACGATTGAAGGACTTAACCGCTACGAGAACGTTCAGGAACTTTTGAATGCCATAAAGGAGTTTGTTGATAATCCGGAGAATGAGGACAAGAGCTTGGGCTCCTTTTTGCAAGAAATCGCGCTGATCACTGACGCCGACACAAAAACCGATGACGAAGACAGCGTGACTTTAATGACCATTCACGGCTCCAAAGGATTAGAGTTTAAGAACGTTTACTTGGTGGGAATGGAAGAGGATCTTTTCCCTTCACAAATGATGCTGAGCAGCCGCTCAGATTTAGAGGAAGAAAGAAGGCTATTTTACGTGGCCATTACACGTGCAGAGAACAAGCTATTCCTTTCCTATGCCCTTAGCCGATACCGTTTTGGCAGGTTGAAAAATTGTGAGCCAAGCAGGTTTTTGGAAGAAATAGATCCCAACTGCATCCAAATAAGCCGTCAAGTGGGCGTAAACAGGGAGCTGGCAGGAAACGCAGACTATGCACGAAACTTAGTGAATAGTATGAAAGCACCAGCCCTGGCAAAGCCTGCCGATAAAGCTACTGCTTATAAACCTTCTGCTGACTTTGCCCCTAGCGACACCTCTAACTTAGACGTAGGCATGAAAGTAGAGCATCCGAAATTTGGTTTCGGCGTAGTAAAAGCCATGGAGGTACAAGGAGCCAATAGGAAAGCCAAAGTTGCCTTTGAAAATAATGTTGGAGAAAAAACTTTATTGCTTAGCTTTGCAAAACTTAAAATTCATGTGTAGATGCATCCTCTCGGGCGCATAAAACACACAAATAGGAGAACATGAGGATTTTTTTATGCCATCATGTCTTGCTGCAAACAAGAAACAAAATTATAATTATATCAAAAATCAATAGCTTTAAGCAATATTTCTTAATTTAGGTCATTTAAAGGACCTAATTCTGAAACCCCGATGCGTTTGACTGAGTTGAACCGTCATAAGAAATTGTGGGTTTCATGTGTCCACAAACCAAATAAAGCAATGCACATGAAGAATATTCATACACAAACATTTGACAAACCCTTATTAATTTTGAAAGAATACGGAAGAAATATCCAGAAGCTGGTGAATTATGTCACCACTATCGACGATAAAGAAAAGAGGACGCAATATGCCTACACCCTTATAGATCTGATGAAGCAGATCAACCCTGCTATGAAGGAAGGTCCCGAGTATGCCCAAAAACTATGGGATGACCTGTATATAATGTCGGGCTTTAATCTCGATGTGGATAGTCCCTATCCAATGCCAGAAAAAAGTATCCTGGGGAAAAAACCAAAAAGACTGGACTATCAACGTCATGAAATCCGCTATAAGCACTATGGTAAAAACGTGGAGCTATTGGTGAAAAAGGCTATCGCTATAGAAGATGAGGAAGAAAAAGAAGCAGCGGTTGTCTATATTGGCAAATTAATGAAAAGCTTTTATGCCAGTTGGAACAAAGATGTTATCGATGACAGTGTGATCATTGACAATATCAAAACCTTGTCTAAAGGGGCTCTTGAGATAGATGTCAACAAAGTGAAAGAAAACAACTTGTTTGATATTAATATCAAGGACAGAAATAAGCGATCGCCACAACCGAGCAGCGGCAATGGCGGCAGCAGCCCTAACAAAAGAAGGCCTAATCTATCCAACAAAAAAAGAAAAAATTAATGTCTTCAATTAAGATCCAAGGTGGCCACAAGCTGAAAGGAGAAATCACTCCACAAGGGGCTAAAAATGAGGCTTTACAAATCCTATGTGCGGTGCTGCTGACACCAGAACCTGTGACCGTACATAATGTCCCGAACATCAGGGATGTGAATAAGTTGATAGAGCTGCTCGATGCTATGGGCGTAATAGTAGAAAAGCTAGGAGAAGAAACCTACCGTTTTACTGCGCAGGACATAGACATTACTTATCTGGAAACAGCTGACTTTAAAACCAAAGCTGCCTCTATCCGAGGATCGATCATGATTCTTGGGCCGCTTTTGACCCGATACGGCAAAGGCAAAACCCCTAAGCCGGGAGGAGACAAAATTGGCCGTAGAAGATTGGATACGCATTTTATCGGTTTTGAAAAACTAGGGGCTAAATTCAATTACGATTCAGATGATAGCTTCTACCATATCGATGCATCCAACCTCAAAGGCTGCTACATGCTTTTGGAAGAAGCCTCTGTGACAGGCACTGCCAATGTGCTCATGGCCGCTTCCATGGCCGAAGGTACTACGACTATATACAATGCAGCATGCGAGCCCTACATACAGCAGTTGTGCAAAATGCTCAACAGAATGGGGGCGAAAATTTCAGGCATAGGTTCTAATCTTTTGACCATAGAAGGCGTGAAAAGCCTTGGGGGCACAGAACATACCATGCTGCCAGATATGATCGAAATCGGCAGCTTTATTGGTCTGGCCGCCATGACACAATCTGACATTACCATTAAAAACTGTCGAGTAGATCAATTGGGAATGATCCCAGAGGTTTTCAGAAGACTAGGCATTACACTCCATATAAAAGGTGATGATATTCATGTGCCTGCACAAGAAAGGTATGAAATTGACACCTTTATCGACGGTTCTATCATGACCATTGCCGATGCACCCTGGCCAGGGCTTACGCCGGATCTATTGAGCATTGTATTGGTTGTGGCCATCCAAGCAAAAGGAACTGTACTCATTCACCAGAAGATGTTTGAAAGCAGGCTCTTTTTTGTAGATAAGCTAATCGACATGGGAGCGCAGATCATCCTTTGTGATCCGCACCGTGCTACTGTTATCGGCCTTGACCGTAAAGCGCCTTTGCGGGGCATCCAGATGACCTCTCCTGATATTCGGGCAGGTGTCTCATTGCTCATTGCGGCACTTTCAGCTCAAGGGACCAGCGTCATTGATAATGCCGAACAAATCGACCGTGGCTATCAGAAAATCGATGCGCGTTTGCAGGCGCTTGGTGCTCAGATAGAACGTGTAGAATAAAAAAGCATAGATGGGGCTGGCGTGCCGATGCCCCTACAAATCTTTTCTTGGATCTTTTCTTATTATCTGAACCCTGAGATATGTCAGATAATGTCAACTCATACCTATTTGCCTCCTCCTGACAACTGTCTTGGCTAATATGTATTATTCCATAATGCCAATTATACCGCATTAGCCACCTTGCGCTATTGAGCCACTTCTCTATAACCATAAGGGCCTAATCCTTCGCCTTTTGTCAATTACTCCTCCTTACAGGTTACTTTTTTGTTAAATCTGGCATATAGATTATATATAATTTTTTCTACTTTAAATAAAATAAAACATGTATTCTATTGAACAAAGACTTCAGAGCACACGGGAAAAGCTTGCTTACATGAAATCGAAAGAAAACATTCAAACTATTTTAAAGGAAAACCCAGCACAGTTAAAGCACCTAGCTATCGAAGAAGAAATCCTAAAGAACCTCATCAGCACGAGACAAAGAAAAGTGGCCAGCACATTGGATGTAGGGTTCAACCTATTTGCTTTATGCCTGTTTTCTTTCTTGACAGTAATGGCTATCTGTTTTTTCAACTATAGTAACTTCAGCGCTCTCACTTGGGAACAAAAGGGAACAGAATTGGCGGTACAATTGGGGCTAATCATTTTCTCTACCCTTACATTCCTTCTTTTCTTTTCTAATTCGAGGCAAAGCGTTAAAGCAGCTCGAGCTTAATAACATTAGTACCGTAACTGGTACAGTGGAAGTACGCCACATGCCGTGAATTGCCTCATTTGGCATGTGGCACTTTATAGCAAACACAGGTCAAAAAACTTCCCTGATGTGATGACTAATGCCCCGAAACTCAAAAGTTTCTCCTGCACGCTTTCCTTCCATTTGCTGATATAGTGGGGATTGGGTAGAGATAGCAAAATACACTTGGCCGTCTGCCTTTATCTCCCCTAAGCTAATAGCCACAAATAGCTTTTGTTTGTCTGTGATGACCAAAGCTCCTTGCTGTACATGAGAAAAAACCTTGTCTACCTCTACATATCTTAGCGCTTCCATAGCTGACATATGTTCTCCCAGCTTTCGGGCATACATATCCCTGTCACGGATCAATTGTTCTCTAAAAGACTCAAATTTCTCCTCTAGACTTCCTTTTTCTTCATTAGCTGCTTCTTGTGCTTGGGTCATGGCTTCTTTAACCGTCGCTGCCAAGGCTTGTTGTTTCTGCATGCATGCGTCCCATATTTTTCGTTTCAGGGCAATTTCAGATGAAAGTGTTTTCATATAATAATATTATTCCGTTGTAATAGATAAAAGTAGGGCAAAATCAATGCGTCATTCTCTTTTTTGTTTCTATTCCACCATCTTTCTGGCCAATGCAAATACTTGTAACCAGTCGTTCCAGAGCAGCTTGCCTGTCTGAGTGTTTTGCTTACTTGGATGAAAACTACATATCAAGGTCTTTCCATCGGGAAGTCCGTATTGCAAGAGATGGCCAAACTTCATTTTCAGCCCAAACATCTGGCAGTAATTATCAAATGCAATCCGCCCTAAAGTTATGACAACCTTTGTTCTTGTTAGTAACTGATTTTCACGCAAAAAGTATTCTCGACAGTTTAATATTTCTGATCTTAAAGGCTTGTTGGCAGGAGGCGCACATCGTAAAGAAGACGCGATAAAAATATCCTTTAATACAAGCCCATCGTCTTTATGAACACTCGTGGGTTGGTTGGCAAATCCTGTCTCATAAAGTGCCCTCACGAGCCAATCCCCCGAAGCATCGCCCGTGAACATGCGACCAGTTCTGGTAGCACCATGTGCCGCAGGTGCTAACCCCAAGACCAAAACCTTGGCATTTTCATCCCCCAACCCAGGAACAGGCCTGCCCCAATAAACTTCTTCCCTATGTCTCTTCACCTTGACCTCCGCCACCTCCCTGATATACCGAGCAAGTCGCGGGCATTTGACACAGTGGATAATATCATGGTTCAAAGCTTCAAAATCTGACATGTAGCAATATATATGTTTTTTTAAACCTAAAAGTAGGTTTGAGGCTTTATAATAATGTAATCACAGAATGGTTTAAAAATGATTCAATATTTAATAAAGATTTTGTTGTTATTGGCTTTTTTGACCATGCTTGCCAGCAGTTGTGGCAAAAAAAGCACTTTGAGTGGTATTTTCGAGAGAGCAACTCCCTACGAAACATATCAGCGCAACTTGGAAAAAGCCAACTTGGATGAAACGGCTTTAGGAGCAAAATGGATACAGGAAGGGAAGGCTGTCTTTGATGATTCTTTATACGTTACCCTTCCTTTTAGTGAAGAGGCTTATTTTGATGCGTCCGCTGTAATGGCCAACGGATATAGATTTATTGCAGAAAGAGGTCAAAAGCTCATCATTACCCTTAGAATGCTTTCCAGAGAAGAGCTGAAAATATTCATGGACTTATTTCTGATCGAAGATGAGCCTCAACATTTAAAGGCAGCGGATACAGCCGGAGTCATTATGGAACACGAGGTAAAAAAGGATGGTGAGTACTTCTTGAGGCTTCAGCCCGAGTTGCTTAGAAGTGGGCGCTATATCCTGTCTATTACTTCTAGTGCGGTTTTATCCTTCCCTATTCTAGAAAAAGACTATAGATCTATCGCCAGCTTCTTTGGAGCCGCCAGAGATGCCGGGGTAAGAAGACATGAAGGTGTGGACATATTCGCACCAAGAAGTACACCCGTCCTTGCTGTGGCAAAAGGGAGGATTACCAGAGTAAACACTAATCGACTGGGCGGAAATGTAGTTTGGCAAAGGGATCCGGAAAGGAATCTGTCTTACTACTACGCCCACCTTGATAGCCAACTGGTAAGTCCTGGGCAAAATCTAGCCATTGGAGATACGGTAGGGCTTGTCGGCAATACTGGAAACGCTATCACAACACCGCCACACTTACATTTTGGCATATATGCCTCCGGATACGGCGCAATTGACCCATATTCATTTTTCCATACAAAAAACAGCATTGTTAGCAGCAACCATGAAGGAAGTACCGCAATAGGAAAAGCTGTGCGGATAACTGCTGCGAATGTAAACTTCCGCATATCACCTGATTTGAAGTCTGCACTGATTGGAAAATTACCCCAAAATACCTTGCTGTATGTTCACAGTGCTACAGACAAATGGTTTCGTGCCGAAACTGGCGATCGTGTAAAGGGCTACATCTATCAAAGCCTTGTTGAACCATTAGATGCACCTGTAGAAAGCACACAGATTGAAAACGAAAGTGCACTTTACGACTTTCCTGGAGGTGATGGCATCATGATGCGAACGGTCCCCTCAGGCGAGACCGTATCAATAATGGCAGAACATGGAAACTATTATTATGTAAACTTCTCAAACATATCTGGATGGCTCGAGAAACCATAATAGATTAATCAGGAGCTTTGTCCCTTATGATGCTGGTTCCTCACTAGGTATCAACCTTTGGAAAATAAACCCTAAGCCAATTACCAAAAAGCATCCTATGACATTGAACCACAAGTAGCCTATATCCGAATAGAAATAGAGCAATATAACAACCAATTCGGCTATGATAGCTGCAATAAATACTGCTCTGGATTTTATATATTTAAAGTAAAAAGCCACAAGGAATATCCCTAAGATCGTTCCATAGAATACGGAGCCTAATATGTTGACAGCTTCTATAAGGTTGTCGACAAGGGAAGCCAAAGTAGCAAAGGTTATAGCCAACAGGCCCCATAAAACCGTAAACAACTTGGATGCAACAACATAATGCTTATCGTTTTCTTGCTTTCTGACTGACCGTTTGTAGATGTCTACCGTAGCTGTAGAAGCCAAAGCATTCAGTTCTGATGAAGTGGAGGACATCGCTGCAGAAAATATTACGGCAAGCAGTAGTCCCACAATGCCTCTGGGAAGATAGTCCATCACAAACCTAATAAAAACGTAGTCTGTATCTTTGGTTTCTGCATCAGGCGTATGTTCTTTGATAAGTGAGACAACCTTACCCCTCACTTCACCAGCCTTTTCATCAATAGCAGCAATCTTATTTTGCTGTAAGGCAATTTCTTCTTCACTTTCCGAGTTAATGGCTGCCACTAAACCTCGCACTTCCGCCTGCTTTTCTTCAAAAATGACCGCATGCTCCTGCTCTAGTGCTTGTAATTCTTCCCTATGCTCACTTTCATATAACTTATTTTTAGCTACCTCATTAAAGAAAACTGGAGGCTGGTTAAACTGATAAAACACGAAAACCATAACGCCAATGAATAAAATAAAAAACTGCATCGGGATCTTCAGCAATCCATTGAATAAAAGACCGAGACGGCTTTCAGTTATGGATTTTCCTCCAAGATATCGGGCCACCTGAGACTGGTCGGTACCAAAATAAGAAAGCGCCAAAAACAACCCGCCTGTAATGCCCGCCCAAAAGTTATATCGTTCGTAAGGATTAAAGCTAAAGTCCACCACCTCGAGCTTCCCCATCTTTCCAGCCACTTTTACCGCTTCGCCAAAAGAAATATCATCAGGCAACAAATTCACCAAAATAATAAAAGCCACAACCATTCCACCCATCATCACAGCCATTTGCTGCTTTTGGGTTTGGCTAACAGCTTTTGTTCCTCCAGCAACAGTATAGATAATCACCAAAACCCCAATAAAGATATTGGTATAGGTTAGGCTCCAGCCAAGTATAGATGACAGAATAATGGCAGGCGCATAAATGGTGATACCCGCTGCAAGCCCTCTTTGAACCATAAACAGCATTGCTGCCAGGGTTCGGGTTTTCAAATCAAAGCGACTTTCTAAATATTCGTATGCGGTATATACCTTCAGCCGGTAATAAATTGGAATCACCGTGATACAAAGAATGACCATGGCTATAGGTAGTCCAAAATAAAACTGGACGAAACCCATTCCTGACTCAAAAGCTTGGCCTGGTGTAGACAAAAATGTGATAGCACTGGCTTGAGTAGCCATTACAGAAAGCCCGATTGTCCACCATTTCATGCTCTTATCTCCCAGCAGGTAGGTGTCTATATTTTGGGCCCCTCTGGTTTTCCATGCCCCATAAATCACAATAAACCCCAAAGTACCCAACAATACTAACCAATCCAGTGTACTCATCTATAAGCTAAAGTAAAAAGGTAAAACACAATGACCACCAAGGCAAGGTTGCCTATCACGAGAAGATAAAGATTGCGCCAAGAACCTAAGATAGGCGGAGGTGATGCTGAATCTATATTTTCTGTTGCTATTTCTTCTTTATGTTCTGAAAGCATATTGATATGTTAGAGAAAACACTAATGGTATTGGTTAGTAATTTAAATAAGTTTGATCAAGTACCGGATAGACTTCGCGATAACACGGCTTGCGGCAACTTAATAATATATTGAATAATCGTTTTAATGCACTTTTTGTAGTCGGCTATTAGGGCCGATAAAGCCAAAACATACTAAATTCATTATAAAGATCATAAATTGCAGGTTAAATTTAACAACTTTTGGATGCAAACCGTTTTTCATACTATTAACCACCAAATTTTTTCTTTAGTATTCTATGGATAAACAAAACCCTGTTTTCGTAAGGATTATTCTCATTTTACTCTTTTTGATCTTACTCATTCATAGCTTAATTGCCGCTAGAGATTTTCTTTATCCACTGGCCTTGGCAATTTTATTTGCCTATATGCTATATCCCGTTGTTAAGTTTCTTGAAAAGCGGCGCGTTCCCAGAATATTGGCTAACCTTCTGGCCATTCTATCCACACTTGCCGTAATTTCTGGGGTTATATACTTATTATCCGTTCAATTAGGGACTTTTGTAGAGGATTTTCCAGCGTTAAAAAAACAAGCGCTGGAGAATGTGGATCAATTGAATGAGGCAATTAACAAGAAACTGGAAATATCAGTCGACATCAAGAGGGATATCATCAAAGAGCGTCTCTCGAATCTTTTTGAAAGTAGCAGCAACTTCATGAATACCGCCTTTTCGGCCACTACCGGCACAATTGTAAAACTAGCCCTGATACCTGTTTATATTTTTTTCTTACTGTATTATCGAAATAAATTTGCATCGTTCTTGTTCCAATTAATTCCTGAGCACAAACACGAAAAAACGAATAGTATTTTAGGTGAAGTCTCTCAAGTTACCAAAAAATACATGAGTGGCATCGTTATAGTAGTGCTGATCCTCTGTGTTCTCAACTCTGTAGGCCTGCTAATCGTCGGCGTAAGGTATGCATTGCTATTAGGAATCATATCAGCGCTTTTCAACTTCATACCCTATTTCGGAACGCTCATTGGAGGAGCGGTACCGCTACTTTTTACATTGTTGATGAGCGATGCCCCACACAAAGCATTAGGCGTAATTATTCTGTTCCTTATCATCCAATTTATTGAGAATAATATTCTAACGCCCAACATTGTCGGCGGAAATGTCAAGCTAAACCCATTTATCACTATCCTATCTATTATAGTAGGGGGAATAATCTGGGGTTTGCCAGGGATGATCATATCCGTTCCGGTGCTCGGCATGTTCAAGATGGTCTGTGAACATGTGAGCATACTTAGCCCCTATGCCTATCTTTTAGGCACAGAAGGAACGGAACGGCATGCTATTACGCTAGACAAGATCAAGCATTTCTTCAAATTCAAAAAGAAAAACCCTTGAATTATCAACCGATAAGCAGTTTTTTCACTGCTTTGGCAATAACGGCAACGCCTTGATGAATACTCGTTTTGGACGAGTTCGTGAAATTGACCCGCAATGTATTATGTCCTTTACCGTTTGTAAAGAAGTACTTACCGGGAACGAATACAACGTCCTCCTGCATGGTTTCTTGCAGGAGCGTCTCTGCATCCATGTATTCAGGAAGTTCGATCCATAGAAACATGCCGCCCTCTGATTTATTAACGCGGCATGTCAAAGGCAACGCTTTTTTAAATGCTTCATACATTATTTGGCATTTTTCTCCATAGTGCATCCTAAGCTTATCTATATGCGCATGAAGATCATGGTTCCTCAGATAATGGTTTGCGATATATTGGCTTAGATTATTGGAGTGAAGATCAGCGGCTTGCTTCAATATCAGCAACTTTTGTATGACAACTTCGTCGGCAATCACCCATCCCATGCGAAATCCAGGAGCCATAATTTTTGAAAATGACCCGCATAAAATAGATTGAGGATTGTAATAGCGCAAGGGCGGAAGGTCGCTACCTTCATATCGTAACATGCCATAGGGGTCATCTTCCACGATAGTGAGACCATACGTTTCTGCCAAATCGGCCAATTTCTTCCTCTTTTCCAAAGAAAGGGTATAACCTGACGGATTTTGAAAATTAGAAACGAGATAAAGCAATTTGGGCGTATGCACCCTTAACAACTCTTCAAGACAATCTATACTGAGGCCGTCCTGCTCTATGGCAACGGGCAAAATCTCAGGCTCATAAACCATAAATGCCTGTATGGCACCCAAATAAGAAGGCTGTTCGAGAATAACCTGATCGCCTGCATCTATAAAAGCCTTTCCGATTAGGTCGAGTGCCTGCTGCGAACCATTGGTGATGAGTACCTGTTCTGGTCTTATTTCCAATTGGTAGCGATTTTTGTAAAAATCACATATCCAGGAGCGCAGCGGTGTCAAACCCTCCGACTCACTGTATTGCAGCAGTTGTGGACCATGGTTTTGGAATACGGCCTTGGTACTTTCTTCCAATGCCTCAAATGGAAAAAGCTGGGCATCGGGCAATCCACCAGCGAAAGATATGACTTCCTTTTGACTGGTAACTTTTAAGATATCGCGGATAAAGCTAGAAGGAAGCGCATCGCAACGTTTGCTAAATGAAGGCTCGGAAAGTGCTAAAGTTTTCATGTTGTCTTGTTTATACGGTTTGAATTGGATGAATAAAAAAAGCCTTTCTCTTCACGCAGATGAGAAAGGCTCTATAAATTTTTAGAATAATGGCCATACCTCATCCGCTTCGGCAGTGAACGACTGCTACCACGACCACTAAGGCTGCTAAAATGACGATATGGTTTGCGATTTTGGCCATAAAAAAAGCCATCCCTGGTAGAGGATGGCTTAGTGATTTATTGATTCCTTTAAATACTATAGGCTACCCCTACCGATGTTTTCTTCGGAGACTAGGACAGCGACAATATTTAAAACGTTATTTTTCATATTTAATGCAACAAATATACAACCCTTTAGGAAATATCAAAACAAAGCTAGCATAAATTTGATGGCTCACTATAAAATTAGACTTTAGCTTTAAGGAGACGCTTTGATCTAAAAGCTAATTTTAAGATATTGCCATACATGTACCATCTTTTTAGACCCAAGCCAGCGACAAAACCATGGAACCAGATCACTCCAACAAACACTTTCAAATGGCAGTACAGTTTGTCAATCAAACTGCCAAGCATATATTTCTAACCGGGAAAGCCGGTACAGGAAAAACGACATTTTTAAAATACATTCAGGAAACAAGCCATAAAAAGCTAGCAGTCGTGGCCCCTACGGGAGTAGCGGCGATCAATGCTGGAGGTGTAACGATTCACTCCTTATTTCAACTGCCATTTGGTTCCTTTCTCCCTACCTCGCAACATGGCATTGAAAATATTTCAGGCAATTTTTATAACAAACAAAACCTTTTCAGAAACTTTAGATTTTCTAACGATAAACGTCAATTAATTCAAGAGCTAGATCTGCTCATTATCGACGAGGTCTCTATGGTCCGTGCCGATCTGCTCGACGCTATGGACGTGGTGCTACGAACCATACGAAAGAAGCCACGGTTGCCCTTTGGAGGTTTGCAAATGCTTTATATTGGTGACCTTTCTCAATTGCCACCTGTGGTAAATGACCGTGAATGGGATGTATTGAGTCAATACTATGAGAGTCCCTTTTTCTTTCATGCAAAAGTGCTCGAGGCCTCCCCTCCTACCTACTTAGAGCTAAAAAAAATATACCGGCAAAGCGATCAAACTTTTATCGATGTCCTCAATAATGTCCGTAACAACACCATGAAGAAAGAAGACCTGGCGCTTCTGAACCAATTTTATCAACCCGATTTTAAACCTGATAAGAAGGGGGAATATATCACCCTCACTACCCATAATGCCAAGGCGGATATTATCAATCAAAAGGAGTTGCAAAATCTACCTGGAAAACTCCATACTTTTGACGCCCATATAGAAGGCGAGTTTAACGAGAGGTCATATCCAGCAGAAAGCAGGCTCCAATTAAAAGAGGGGGCACAGATCATGTTCATCCGCAATGACAAAGGTGACGAAAGGCGCTACTATAATGGCAAGCTCGGCACCATCAAAAGCATTCATGGAAATGAGATTACGATAACATTTCCTGACAATGACACAACGCTGGTCTTGGAAACAGAAGAATGGAAAAATATCCGATATCATTACGACAAAGAACAAGATCAAATCAGTGAGGAAGAACTCGGTACTTTTGTTCAGTATCCCATTAGATTGGCATGGGCCATTACGATACATAAAAGCCAAGGGCTCACTTTCAAAAAAGCAATCATAGATGCGGGACAGTCATTTGCACCGGGTCAGGTTTATGTAGCCCTAAGTCGTCTTACTTCATTAGAGGGCTTGGTGCTTTTTTCCAGAATCAAGGAAAACTGTATCAGCACTGATGTTCAGGCCAGCGCCTTTGCTGCTACTGCCGAAGATGAAAAGACCTTAATCCAGAAGCTAAAGGAGGCACAGCAACTGTACACGCATGATTTCCTATTATCGGCATTTGCGTGGGAAAAGCTGATCGAAGATACAAGGTCATTTTCGGAAGCCATGGAAAAGCGAAAAATCCCCCTGTTGGAAGAGGCCAAAGCTTTGGCCAAGGAACTTCTGGAGCATGTCAAGGCCCATCAAAAGATTGCTGATACTTTCCAAGATAAATTACGAACCAATCTCGCAGAGGCAGAAGGGAAGGGCTACCAATACGTGCACGAACGCATAAGTGCCGCCTGCAAGTACTTTAGCGACACTTTATACAATGACCTTTTTGTACCATTGGAAGCGCATTTTGACGTAATGAAGGGCAAAACAAGGGTGAAAAAATACCTAGAAGATTTAAAAACCTTAGCCACAACGTATAAACAAAAGAAAGCTTCCTTGACCCAAGCAGTGCAAATTACTGAAGGCTTAGTAGAAGGCATCGACCCAGCCTTGCTTTTTAAGGCGATGGGAGGCCAAAAAGATCAGGATGACCAGTTTAAGCTCCAAGAGATTCCTACTAAGCTTAAACCGGCTAAAGGTGAAAGCCAAAGAACCAGCCTGACCATGTTTCAATCGGGCAAGGCCGTCGAAGAAATAGCCGAAGAGCGGAACCTAGCGGTAAGCACCATTCAAAGCCATCTCGTTTCATTTATCGAAACCGGTGCCATCGCCATAGAGGAGCTACTTTCAAAAGAAAAAATAAAAACCATCGAACTGGTAATAGAAGAAGTCGGCGATGTGCCTACCTCACAAATAAAGGAAAAGCTCGGGAATGAATACAGTTATGCTGATATCAAAGCTGTGCTCCATCATCGGAAGCTTTCTGCTGTAGAACCGTAGTGACTATGCTAGCCATCTAAATGCATGACGAATGTCGATCGCTGCAATAGACTAGTATTTAGAGAGTAAAATATTTATTCACTGACAATACATTGCGATTTTCATATGACACATAGCTCTTTATGAAGACAATTCGGCTAAAGCCGCGTTGTCTTCATAACCTTTTCCACTGGATAAATCCACTGGCAATTGATGTAGGAGATGCGATTGTTCGTCGATTACAAACCGAAAATGAGGATTTGGATTGGAAGATCAGGTTGCCATAAGTTGTTGCCCATTCTCATTTTAAAATTCATATACTCGTTGCTCTCCATTTTTCAGCAATTTACCACGCATAGCAATCTCCACGATCAATAGGAATGTGGTTTTAGCCCATTCTGAGAGAATTCCTCGGTAATGGCTTTAGCCAAATATGCAGTTGAAAATAGATGGAATTACAATTTTTGTATAACCAGACCTTGTGACCAAACAATT
>CAYTTV010000026.1:20696-27767 GCA_964440915.1 uncultured Roseivirgaceae bacterium | reverse complement strand
TTGTTCGTATTAACAATTTCTTAACATTTTGATAACATGGTTATCCAAGCGCTGCTTACAAATTAAGTTAGCTTTGCTGCGTCAAACATTAAAAAATCCTATGCAAATATTTTCTTTTAAGTATTTTCTTAACATTGCCATAATAGCAGCACTGCTGACCAGTTGCAATCAATCACGCGAAGGGTCAGGTGGACAGACATTGACCGGAGAGGTCAAAATAGACGGCTCCAGCACGGTATATCCTATTACTGAGGCAATAGCTGAAGAGTATAGGGTAGAGCAGCCCAATGTACGAGTAACTGTTGGCGTATCTGGAACAGGAGGAGGATTTGGCAAATTTTCCAGAAATGAAATCGCTATTAACAATGCTTCCCGCCCTATAAAAGACAGCGAGATAGAAGAATGCAAAAAAAATGATGTCAATTTTATAGAACTCTCTGTTGCCTATGATGGACTAGCAGTAGTTGTAAGCAAAGAAAATGACTGGGTAAGAGACCTTACTGTAGAAGAATTGAAAAGAATATGGGAGCCTGCTGCCCAAGGAGAGTTGACACATTGGAACCAAATAAGGCCGGAGTGGCCTAATACCCCTTTAAATCTTTATGGTCCTGGTATTGCTTCTGGCACATATGATTACTTTACAGAGGTAATTGTAGGTGAGAGCGGTTCCAGTCGTGGCGACTATACCGCCAGTGAAGATGACAATGTGCTTGTTCAAGGAGTATCAGGTGATAAAAATGCCCTTGGATTTTTTGGCTTGGCCTATTATGAAGAAAATCAAGAAAGGTTAAAGCTAGTGGGTGTAGACGGTGGCAATGGTGTTGTACTTCCCTCCTACGAGTCGGTGAAAGACGGCTCCTACGCCCCTTTGTCAAGGCCTGTCTTCATCTATGTAAACAGTGAGGCGGTAAAAGATGAAGCCGTAGTGGATTTTGTTCAATTCTATATTGACAATGCCAGTGAATTGGTTCAGGATGTAGGGTATATTTCCCTTCCCGAAGCAGATTATGAAAGTCAAAGGACAAAGTTTGAAGCCTTTCTTTCCAAAGGAGGAGATGCACAATAACGAGCGTCCGTTGTTCTTTTGTCAACATTGATTTTATCTAAACTGCCTAGCATTGAAAACTAAAGAAAGCCTGGTGAGAAGTCTGCTGGCACTTTGCGGCATTGCCACAATTCTTATCACAATAGGCATTATTTGGGTGCTTTTCTCTGAGTCTTTCAGCTTCTTTCAAGTAGTGCCTTTATGGGATTTCCTGACAGACACACAATGGACGCCCCTGTTTACCCAAAAACACTTTGGTATACTACCCCTACTTTCGGGGACATTCCTCACAAGTATAATAGCCCTCATGGTTGCAGTGCCTTTAGGGCTTATCATAGCCATATATATCAGTGAGTACACGCCTAAAAAATACAGGACCATTTTAAAACCTATGTTGGAAGTATTGGCGGCTGTACCAACCGTGGTATATGGCTATTTCGCCCTCACTGTAGTCACGCCTTTTTTGCAATCCTTCATTCCCGGTCTCGGTGGTTTCAATGCTTTATCTGCTGGCTTAGTCATGGGGCTCATGATTGTTCCTATGATCACTTCACTGAGTGAGGATGCGCTGTATGCGCTTCCCGGATCTTTGAAAGAAGCTGCGTATGGCATGGGCTCCACACGTTTTCAGACGGCTATGATGGTGGCGGTTCCTTCTGCTTTTTCGGGCATCGTGGTTTCGGTTATCTTGGCAATGGGAAGGGCGCTAGGCGAAACGATGATTGTTGCCATTGCAGCAGGCCAACAACCTGTACTAACACTTGATCCGAGAAACTCGATCGAAACCATCACAGCATATATTGTACAGGTGAGCCTTGGGGATGTCCCTCATGGGTCTATAGAATACAAAACCATATTTGCAGCAGGAATAACGCTGTTCGTGATGACATTTATTTTGAATACCATTAGTTTTTGGATCAGGAAAAAATATCAGGTCAAGCATGCATAACCTTAATATAAATAAACTGAAAGATACCTTATTCAAGTATCTAGGGCTGCTATGTACAATCGGTGTAATGGTCGTACTGGCAATTTTTCTGCTGGACATTGGCATCAAAGGATTACAAAGAATAGATTGGAACTTCCTTACAAGCCTTCCCTCCCGCAGGGCAAGCAAAGCAGGTATACTTACTGCATGGACAGGAACAGCCTGGATCCTGGGGCTCACGGCTATTATCGCTATTCCTTTGAGCATAGGTGCTGGTATATACCTTCAAGAAATCGCCAAAAAGAACAGGCTATCAGGCCTATTGGAGGTGAACATTGCTAACTTGGCGGGGGTACCTTCCATCATTTATGGTTTGCTAGGATTAGAGATTTTTGTGCGGATCGGAAATATGGGAAGCAGCTTGCTGGCTGGTGCCTTCACATTGGCACTACTGATTTTGCCGATCATCATTGTGGCTACTAGGGAAGCACTGAAAACCGTGCCCAACTCGATCAGGGAAGCTTCTTATGCTATGGGTGCTACCAAGCTTCAAACCATCCGTTACCAAACATTGCCAGCAGCCTTTGGTGGTATTATGACCGGCATTATATTGGCCTTATCCAGAGCGGTGGGAGAAACAGCCCCATTGATCGTAATCGGAGCCTTGGCTTATGTGCCATTTGTCGCCAAAAGCCCGTTGGACGAGTTTACGGTCCTGCCCATGCAAATATTCAACTGGGTATCGAGGCCACAACAAGCATTTTCGATCAACGCTGCTGCTGCCATCATTATCTTACTGGCCATTACTTTCCTTCTCAATGGTGTGGCCATATATTTAAGGAATAAGTGGCAAAAACGAATAAAGTACTAAGTACCTTTTGTAAATGAAAAAACTAAAAGCACAAAATGTGCATGTCTATTACGGGGAAAAACATATCCTTAAAGACATAAACTTAGAAATATCGTCCAACTCGGTCACTGCTTTTATCGGCCCTTCTGGTTGTGGAAAGTCAACATTTTTAAGGCTCTTCAACAGAATGAACGACTACATTGAAGGGTTTAGGAAAGAAGGTAATATTTTGATTGACGATATTGATATTTATGGAAAGGAAACTCGGGTAGAAAATCTGAGGAAGCAAGTCGGCATGGTCTTTCAAAAACCTAATCCATTCCCCAAAACCATATTTGAAAATGTGGCTTACGGCCTAAGGATACAGGGCATAAAAAACAAATCCCTTATTGCCGACACAGTCGAGCAGTCGTTACAACAGGCGGCATTGTGGGATGAAGTCAAAGATGACCTGAAAAAATCGGCCTTATCACTATCGGGTGGGCAACAGCAGCGCCTTTGCATAGCAAGGACACTCGCCGTAGAACCTTCCACCATCCTGATGGATGAACCTGCATCGGCTCTCGACCCCATTTCCACAGCAAAAATTGAAGAGCTAATCCATGATCTAAAGGAAAAATACACGATCATTATCGTTACCCACAATATGCAGCAAGCCTCTCGTATAAGCGACAAAACAGCATTTTTCTACATGGGAGAGCTTATTGAAATGAATGATACCAAAACGATTTTTACAAAACCCAAAAACGAAAGAACCGAAAACTACATTACGGGGAGATTTGGGTAAGGCTATCTAAAACAAAAATTTATGTCTACTTTTGATTCCGAATCAACACAACTGAAGAATGACCTGCTAGAAATGGCATTGCTAGTAAGAGTTCAGTTGGAAAAGAGCCGAGAAGCACTGTTGCAGTACGATACAGACCTCGCCAGTGAGATCATCGCCAATGACAAAAGAGTGAATGTCATGGAGCTGAAGATCGACAAATATTGCGAACATATTCTAGCGCTCTATTCGCCAGTGGCTACCGATTTGAGGTTCGTTTTGGCAAGCCTCAAGATCAACCACGCCCTTGAGAGAATCGGTGACCACGCTGAAGGAATAGGTTGGTATGTGATAGAAACGGGGAAGAAAATCGAACAAGAACTAATTGATCGGTTTATGGTTGTTCCAATGTACGAGAAGGCGATTTCCATGCTTGACAACATTTATGAAGCGTTGGAAAATGAAGACACGGTTTTGGCCAGAAAGATCTTCAAAAAGGATGACTTTCTAAATAAGAAAAACAAAAAAGCCACAAAAACGGCTATTAAAATATTAAAGGAATCTCCAGAGAAAACCAAAATGATCATCCCTTTGCTTTCAATAGTGCGAAAGATAGAAAGGGTTGGAGACCTTACTAAGAATATGGGAGAAGAAATCATTTTTCACATTGAGGCAAAAGTTTTAAAGCACAAAAAAAAGGAAAAAAATAAAAAGGATGGGGCCAAAGATATCAAAGACAAAAAATAGGTATGGTATTACCTTCGTGCTATTAGTCATTTTTTATTTCTCCCTGTATATACAGTCTTATGCCCAGCCCTATGTCGAGGCCAAGTTTGGAAAAGGTTTGAAGGTAACTGCTGCTGATTCTTCTTTCAGCTTAAAAATAAGCCCTCGGTTCCAAACCATGTACGAAGGCAACCTGAACCTCGACAATAATGCTTGGGAAGAAAAGCTCATCATAAGAAGGGCGCGATTAAAGCTGGAAGGCTTTGCATTGGATCCATCGCTTGAATACAAAATTGAACTCGCTTTATCCAATAGGGATATTGGAAGGGGCATCCCCCAAACTAATAATACAGGCAACATCCTGTTAGAGGCGGTTGTAAAGTGGAATTTTTATAAAAATCTGGAACTATGGGCCGGCCAAACCAAGCTTCCGGGCAATCGAGAGCGCGTCATCTCCTCTCAAAACCTGCAGTTTGTGGATCGAAGCATTCTCAACAGCTATTTCAACCTCGATCGTGATATTGGACTGCAAGTTAGAAACAAATTCAATGTACAAGACGCCGTGTTTAAACAAGTGGTTTCCGTGGCTACTGGAGAAGGAAAAAACATTACTACCAACAATACTGGGGGCCGAAACTACACTTTCAGGCTTGAAGCTTTACCTTTTGGAGAATTTAAAGACAAAGGTGATTATATAGGTGCTGATTTGGCCCGAGAGGATTCTCCTAAACTGGCTGTCGGGATTTCTTATGATCTCAACAAACAAGCTTCTAGAGAAAATGGACAGAGCGGCACTTTTCTAGACGGGAAAAGAGACTTGCACACATTGTTTGTAGATGGTATGTTCAAATACAAAGGAAGCTCGATGATGTTTGAATATGCGCTAAAAACCGCTACCAATGGGCCTGTAGTCACTGTAGAAGAAGGAAATGTACTGCAGTCGTTTGCCACTGGCAGTGGCTTGAATTTGCAGGCAGGTTACTTGTTACGCAACAACTTTGAGGTATCGGCAAGATACAGTCAGGTTACTCCAGACAGTGAGACACAAAGAAATAAAGAGGAGGAGATTACCTTGGGGCTTTCTAAGTACATCAGCGGACATAATTTAAAAGTACAAGGAGATATCTCTATCGTGCAGGAACAAGATATGGACGACCAACTCCGTTTCCGCCTTCAATTGGAGATAGGGCTGTAGGCTAATCGGTTTACCAGCCTAGCACTGCTCTTCTCCAAGTTATACCAATGCTAAACAAGCCATTTAAGGGACACCTAGCCACTATGGTTTCCCAGTCTTTGGTTATATAAGTCTATCACAATCAGCCTACTGAATCCCCAACGCACCTTCCGTTCCATGCAATCATCAAAAAAAAAGAAAACGATTCCAACCATATTGTAAAATTAATTGTCTTATATGTGATGATTAAAATTATTTATATGGAAATATCCACTATTTATTAATCACTATTTTTAAAAAAACATAAAATCAATTTTAAAAATGAGACTATTTAATTTAAAAAACGGACAATTATTCTTAAAACGGACTATATTAATAGCCATACTTCCCGTCATGTTAACGCTTTCAGGATGTTTGAATGATGACGACAGCAACGTTGTGCCCGATATACCAGCAGCGTTTGTCTCCATGTATCATACAGCACCTGATGCTCCCGCAATGGACATCCTTTTGGATAATAGGCGCCTCAATAGCAGAGCTTTCACGTACAATGATTTCAACTACGTAGCTTATTTGCGCTTTTATACAGGAGAAAGGGATTTGAAATTCACCCCATACAATAACTCCAATACACTGTTGGACACGGCCATCACATTTAAAGCGGATGAATTCTATTCGGTTTTCTTGATCAATGACAACAATGAACTGGACGCTTGGGTAATAGAAGATGAATTGCCAGATGTGGACCAAGGAAAAGCAATGGTACGTATCGTACATGTAGCACCCGATGTGGAGGCCGTTAACTTTACAAAAGACGGGGCTGAAACAGCTTTGTTCAGCGAGGTAGAATTTAAGAATGCAAGCGATTTCAAAAGTATCGATGCCGGTTCTGTATCATTTGACCTTACAGCATCAGAAGACGATAGTGAATTAGCCACTGTGTCGAATTATACCTTCTCAGCAGGAAATTACTACACAATTGTAGTAAAAGGCTATGCTTTACCTCCTACTGGCAACAATAACGAGTTGAGTGTGCAGATCATACGCAATACATTATATTATTAAAAGCCAATAAGGGGCACCAAGCTTCTTACCAAAAAGGCAAAGGCTACGAAATTCGTAGCCTTTGCCTTTTTTTATTTGCTGTAGGGGAAGGATTCGAACCTCCACGAAGTAGTTAGTCGCTCATCTTTTGAATCGATGTTCGCTTTATCCATTTGCCTCCACCCCCGAGATAGGAGGGCATGTCTGCCGGTTTCATCACCCTACATTTTGTTCCCCTTTAGGAATGACACAAATGTAAAATAAGCAGAATTAAATTCAAAATTATTTAATAAAAAACTTTAATTAATATGTAAAAAATAATTTTATCTGTGTTTGTATATAAATATGGTAAAACAGAAATCTTAAATTATCCCTTATTTTAGCGTATTTAGAGGAATAGCAATTTCAGGGTTGCTATAGTATATTGTTGCAATTACCACCTTAATTACTTGTCTCAATTAGGGCTGGATAAATTCCGTGATGATTTTTCTAATCAAATCCCAAGCGTTTGAATTAGAATACAGGAGAGATCTTTGTA
>CAYTTV010000026.1:4232-20596 GCA_964440915.1 uncultured Roseivirgaceae bacterium | reverse complement strand
ATTTTTCTAATCAAATCCCAAGCGTTTGAATTAGAATACAGGAGAGATCTTTGTAACAAGAAGGTTAATATATAGCAACAGTCCGGCTAAAGCTTGCGCTGAACGACCAATGTCTGGCATCCAAGGGCAAGGAGTCATTTGTAATGTTGCTTTAGCTCATCCTTCTAAGGAAAAGGGAGCTAAGGGTTTTAGCCAATCCACTGTTATTTATTCTCAGGATCTTTTGAAGTTGCTGGTTGCCCTCTCGCCTACCGCAGTAGATACATTTTTCCAAAGCCATGCTTAAAAGCTTTGTCGGCGGAGGTTTTTCTATGTTTCATAGAGGTACTGTTCCCCATAATCACCCGGTACAAGTAAACCCCGTTGGCAAGCTGATCGCCAAACTCATCTCTCCCATTCCAGGCAAAATCCGAAATATTGTGGCCTATTTTTAACGGCCCAAGTTCATGCTGGGTAATTTCCCTCACGATCTTCCCTGTAACAGTCATGATCTGTATCTTTATTTGATCAGGGATTTCCTTTCCTGTGAGGGTAAAGACAAACCGTGTGCTGGTAGAAAATGGATTAGGATAAGGATAGAAATGGGTAATGGTAGATTCATTGATCACTTCAAAGTGGATGTTATAAGGTTTGGTTCCCGACACATTACCACTAGCATCGGCAGCTTGTACCTTTAAGCCATAAAGTCCATTGGCCAATGTACCCGGTCGATATTCGACTTTAAAGTCGGTATTTTCTGATGCTGGTGTCCACACAAGTTGAGGGCTGGAGAAATTAATCCTTTCATAAACGCAGGTTTCACAAGGGTGCTTCAGCATTATTTCCACTCCTACGGTATCCTTCTTTCTCAAGAACGGGCCATTATCCTTCAACATTACGGCGATCATCGGGTCTGGAGAAACAATATCACCATCCATGATATACTGCCCATCAAAAGACACATCCAAAACAGGGTGCTGGTCATCATTCTTCACTTCTAAATACTCCCGTAAGTCTATCACGTTATTGTCATAGTGTTGCTCGGGAAGTATTCTAGGATTTACATAAACTTTAAGGTTGTGTTTCCCTGATTTGTTTTCCGTATTGAGCGGCACAATAAATTTTGCTGTATCATTAGCGGCAAGTGGGGCTATTTTTATGCGCTTTTCTTCTGTAATGCGCGAAGTTGTATGGAAAGTGGCGTACGAAACTGTTAGAGAGTCTTCAAAATCCTTTTTAGAAATATTGTGAAAAGCATAGCCTACCTGAGCGGATTCTCCTTCTACCAATGTGATGCCTGGCAAAGTTGGGAGGTATTCCTTGTCCATGAGCAGTACCCCCTCAGGCACCGTTTCATACAAAACCAGCCAGTTTTTAAGTTGTGGTGGTGTAAGGTCGGTCATGTCCTCCACATGCATCTTCAACTTGATCATGGGATATTGTGCTGCATCAATATGGTCCAAAGAAAGAGCATCAGCGGAAATATTGGCATACAGAAGCGTTTCATTGTTGTGCAGGTCCAATCCAATCACATCGTATGATAAAACATCATTGGCGGGCACTTCTGAAAACTGGGCTTTTGTAACCAAGCTACCCCACGATTTTGCCGGACCTATTTTTGGTGAAACCAATACACCTTTGTTATACCGGCCTACTATAGTCTCTTCCAAAACAATCTCAGCATCGCGGGCACCGGTGAGTTCGGTGATCGCATCTCCACCTTTTTTTCCTAACAATACATAAGGTTGGCCATTTTGCAAGTTATCCAAAACAGTTTCGGAGGCGCCAATGGATTGAAGTGCACTCTTGACACTTTCTGGCCAAGTGGTATAGGAATTGTTTCCAAAAGAAAAAATCAACACATAATCACCTTCAGCTACGGCGTCGAGATAATTATCAAGCCGATTGTTATTGATATCTTGAGAAGAAAAATTATTGATGACAAAAGGAGACCTGCCACATGCAATAGGATCGCTCCAAATGGTTTTGTCCAATAATAGATAGGGCTCTGTAGAAGACCTGTCAAAAGCAATGGCGCCTAGGGCATTGTCCCTGCATACTTTGAACCCACTTGTCACAATAAGTGGCGTATTATCCACAAACACCTCCATATCAAGGTGCCCTTTGTTGTGCAAATCACCGTAAGTCAGGACCCTTATAGAATTTTCATTGGTGAGAAATTCTAGCTTCCTGCTGTTATTATCTGGTTTCAAACCCAATTTTTCATTAGGGCTGTATTGAAAAAAGTGAGTCTGTGCCCATCCTTCAGGACTATCTGGGATATAGACGAAGGAACTGACTGCCCATGTAGTATCCTCTCCAGGTTGTGGATCGGCAAATTTTGTTCGCCAATAATACGCAATACTGTCATTAGCCAGCGACTCGATCAATGGTGGTTTCCAAGAAGCCAGAGCTTCTGCTTGAAGAATATGCTGTAGAAAGGCCGGACTGTTGAAAGATCGAGCCGTATCAATCTGAAAAACAAAAGATCGGGAGCCGACCAAAACATCATTAGATTGACATATCAGCTCGGGATTTCCTTGATTTACAATGGCAAAATCTAAAGGAAATAAATTGGTGGTTCCTCCTTTTGGAATGAAGAAATCAATTGAAGCCACATTATTCATCTCGTCCAACTCATCGGTACGGTTGATATAATCTAAGGTGATTTCAAATTGGTTATTACCATAATTATCGTGTTCCGAAAAGTTCTTGACGACAAAATTCAAAGTATCTGAAAACAAAACGGGGGCATAGACCGAATCGGTATAATGGTATGTGCCATTATCTAACCTTCTCCTTAGCTGCACATGCAATGAGTCCTTGGTGGTGACACCAAAGTTCCGAACGATAAAGGAAAGGTTAAAAGAATCGGAAAGGGCAGTAATATTGTTTCCATCTGTTGCCTTTAGCTCCATATGGCTCGGCGTGATTTCGAAGTCGGGTTTTTGAGCGCCGAAAATGTTCAAAGAAGGATCACCCTGTAAATTCATTTGCTGAATCTGAGAAATATTGGCCGGTGAACTGCCGTATCTGCTTAAATATTCTACCGAAACCTTATGCATGACGCTCCCAATCGATTGATTGATATAGGATGGATCAGCAAAAGCAGTGGCGTAAAACAAATCGGAATAGCGTTTGAGACTAGAGGAAAGCCCCAAGGCTACGTGTGCTATAAAACCTACTGCTCCTCTATCGGGCGTCACAATCCAATCCTCCCCAAAAGTGTAAACATCCGCATAAATATTCCCTGCATCGCACCCATTTACCAATATAAATGGGTACTTGCCTTTATTCCTGTAGCCTTGGATATCTTCTGAAACATTCCCTATCTCCAAGTCGGTAGTAGCGGCACCAGAATGACCAAAAAATGTTATGAGTGAAACGCCTTTGTTGACCTCCTCTGCTATGTTAATCAATTCTACGGCTTGATTGGTTTGTTTACTTTTTGTCGTGACATGCCCTCCAAGGTAATGGCCTTCAGCAACACTCTTGAACCCGTTCACATAATTTTTAAACGTGATAAGCTCGTGCTCTGTAGCTCCTCCACTTAGGTGAATCAGGCGTTTTCTCCATAAAGCATCGTAGGGAGCAGCTTCCATTTCTTTTACTTTATTGAGGTAAGCCACTACGTGCCCCGGGTTTTCGGCAGTGAGCCTACCAGTAGGTATGGCCGATACGCGTGGATTGTTGATATCAAGGCCGGCAGTAAGCTCTGCATCCGACCCTGGCATGCCAATTGTCGGCACAAGATCGTGATACCGACCACCCACAGGGCCATTTCTATAGTACCGATAATTAACACTCAGGCCTTTTCCTATGAGGAACAAATATTCAGGATTGCCATTATTGATCATAAAACGGGCATATTCCCGAATGGCCAGAGGAGAAGCTTCTCCATAGTTAAATTGATCGAAAAGCTGTTGAATTTCAACAATAAAAGGTTTGTAACCTCCTCCTTCGGGTGAAGACCGATACATCGCATATGCCTGAACAGGATCACCTATACCGGATACGGGTGTCATCAGCATTTTATTAGAAATGATCAGAAAATCGTATACAGAAGGTGTAATTTGCTGAAAATTGACATTTTTAATGCCGGGAACAGGTAGATACCCGCTATTGTTGCTTATCCAAAGCATTCTATTGCCTGTAGGCAACACAGTCGTTATTGAAGTTCCACTGCTGATATATCCAAGCTTTCCTACATTGCCGGGGTTGGTGATATCATAAATCACCGGAGTGCCCTGCACATTGGCAACGGTAAATTGAGACTTGGTAGTTATTTCCCGCACATTAAATACCTTGGTTGACCCACCGCCCATATCAGGCTGCTGCGAAAAGCGTAATTTGGCGGCTGAAATAGAAATATAATCGGTAACGCCCGTTGATTGTACCGCCACCCGCACAACAAGCTGACCCTCTGCACTAATATCAGTCCAGTTTAACAAAGAGGTTATGGTTCTGCTCTCATGTCCTGAAAACTGCACTTGGCTCAAGGTTCTGAGTGAGCTTACAGAAGCACCCACTAAAATGTCAACATTGTGTACATTGGCATTTCTACCCGTCAGCACTATTTCAAGTTCTGGGCTTTTGCTCCCCAAATGACGATGTGTAATGTCAGTAAAAACAATATCTCTTGAATTCCCATCTCTAAAAGAAGTCCCTGTCCACCCTTCTCCATAATCATATTGAGACAAATATGTATCCACGCTATACTCCCGCCCAATCCAATAGTTCTGCGTATAGACAATCAGTTTCTCTTCCTCATGGTAGGCCCTTAGCGGAAAACCTGTAGGGTTTTCAGACATGTTACTCATGCGCTTTCCTATACTGTTGCTTACGGTCAGAAAATAGGCAGAAGTATCAGAATACAGATTATAATAATTATGTGGCTGAGCATCAGGGCTTACATACAACTGTTTGTCTAATGTGCCATCATTCTTTTTACCATAGAAAATAATATGATCGGCGGGGTCAAAACTACCATCATGTTCACCTTCTATGACGATAGCTTGCTCCATACCTCTGTGGAAAAGCTGTATATTTCTCGGATCTCCCCCCATAGGAAAACCTGCTGCGTTCAATTCTTGATAAGAAACTTTGTATATCCCATCTTGAGCAACACTCAATTTATAATAAGGCTGATTGAAATTTATCCAGTCATTTGTATAACTGCCCTGCGCATGTGCCTGAAAAAACAAACCCCCTAAAAGACTGGCCAAGATTATCTTTAGTGGCCATAGATTGGCCCTTGTGCCCGTCATCGTATATATCGCGCTAATTCTATCTTTGTACGTCATAGAGCCGTTCATAAACTGATCAATAAAGAAACGACATGAGAATATAAAGATTCAGCCTGATCCCCAATGTCAGTCATGGCATAATCGATATTTACTTTTTTGATTTTGGCCCCTACACCAAAGTTAGGCTGATAAGTCGTGGAAGTGCTTTCATCAAAATCCTTTACCTGCTGGATGTTGCCTACCCCAAACCGAAGAAAGATTGTTTTGGAATAATCCACTTCCACACCCATATGAGGGTCTATAGAGGCAAAATCGGACTTTACAGGCACATTTCTTTTTCCATCAAAAGTAAAGTCCAGGTCCAAAGAGGCCAGTACGCCCAACTTGCTACTAATATCTATGTTACGAGCAAACCCCAATATAGCTTTTGGCAAAGTGACTTCTATAGTGCTTTCAGGAATCTCATTGCCTGTCTGCGTATATACATCCGATACCATATCTGGATTATGCGACCACACATTGAATGTAGTCGTAATATCTTTAAGCAATAGCCCAAACTTCCACTTCTGCACATGAAGTTGGGCGCCAAGATCTAAACCAAACCCCCATGCATGCGCAAACTTGCCTACAGAACGGTGTACTACCTTGGCATTGGCACCTAATGACAGTCCTCTGATAAAGTTCGTCTTTCGGGCATAAGAAAATATAAAAGCATAATCTGCCGCAGAAAAGAAGCGTATATTGTCGTAGTTGATCCTCCCATTTGCATCATACAGAAACCGGGTATCGGGGATGTCATCCACTGCAAAACGGATGATGGAAAAACCTATCACATGCATGCTGTCCAACGGTACGGCTACTGCCGCATAGTCGTATTTCGCAATGCCGGCGAAGTATTCTGCGTGCATCAAAGCAATTTCATAGTCTGATTCGATCTGGAGCAACCCTGCAGGGTTCCAAAATCCAGAAGTAACGTCTTTCACATGTGCCACCTGAGTGCCCGACATGCCCAGCGCCCTTGCCCCTACCCCTATAGAAAGAAACTCATTGCTGTATTTAGGCGTTTTTGTTTGGGCAAAAACAGGGATTCCGGCAGCCAGAAGGAGGAAAATGGATAGAATTTTGAGCATAGAAACCGGCACGTAACAGCTTTTGGTATAAGGTCGCAATTTTTTGCCAACATTAATATCTACAAAATTATCCAGAATTGTTTGCTTTTCTTTGTCTAAAGTCAAGAAAATATTGCCTTTGTATACAAGGGGATGAGAACAAAAATATATGGGATAAAATAATGAAACCAAGTACCTTGTATTACATAGTACTATCCTATATATTTGTCTTGTTAATTCAAAGAGGGGGAAGATATGAAGTTAGAAAACACACAAGTGCAAATGCGCAAGGGAATTTTGGAGTTTTGCATCCTGCACATCATTTCAAGAGGGGAAGTATATGCCTCCGATATGCTGGAGGAGCTGACTTCGGCCAAGATCATGGTGGTAGAAGGCACACTATACCCTTTGCTCACGAGGCTGCGCAAAGCGGGTCTTGTCGATTACCGTTGGGTAGAATCTATGTCTGGCCCACCTCGGAAGTACTTTACCATTACAGACAAAGGAGAAGTTTTTCTTAACCATTTACGAGAAACATGGGAAGAACTCATGATGGCCACCAATCAAATAATAGATCGGGGCATAACCAATTGATTTTTACTATCAAACATGCAAATGTCGCAAGGAATTATTACCGAAAACCGTTAAATTACCTTTCATGAAAAAGAATATAAGCATCAATATAAGCGGGATAATATTTCATATAGAGGAGGACGGGTACGAACAACTCCGTTCTTATCTGGATACTATCAACCATTATTTTTCTTCTTACGAGGACTCGGATGAAATCATTGCAGATATTGAGAGCAGGATTGCAGAAATCTTCTTGACTAAGCTCAAAGAAGGAAAGCAGGTTGTCACCTTGGTTGATGTGAAACGCCTCATGACCACTATGGGCAGCATTCATGATTTTCAGGCCATTGAAGGGGACCCGATACCTGAAGCAGACGACGACTATTTTAAAGCAGGAAATGAACAAACAGACCAACGGCATTCAAATGATCCTTTTGGTGCAAAGAAGCTGTATAGAGACACAAAGCGCAAGGTAATGGGAGGTGTAGCTGCGGGCATTGCCCATTATTTTCACCTTGATCCGCTATGGATCAGGTTGATCATGATCTTATTGCTTTGTGATATCTTCATTACTTCTACTGTGGGATCATTTATGTTTTTAGGCTATATCATTGGCTGGATTATTATCCCACCAAATGATACCGTAGAAGAGGACCTTAAAACCAAAAAGCTATATCGTAATCCTGAAAACCGTGTAATAAGTGGCGTCTGTGGTGGATTGGCTACTTATTTCGGGATTGACGTCTCCCTTATAAGGTTATTATTTGTTTTGTGCCTATTCCTTTCATTCGGTACTTTTTTGCTTATATATTTCATCCTTTGGGTGATTACCCCAGAAGCAAAGACCATAACGGATAAAATACAAATGCAAGGTGAGCCAGTAACCTTGGCCAATATAGAGAACAACATAAAACAAAGCCTGAAGATAGGCGATGGAGAAGAAGAAGGTGTTTTGGCAAAGATATTATTATTCCCATTCCGCTTAATTGCCATAGTATTTTCGGGATTTGGCAAAGCTTTTAGCCCACTTATGTTGTTTTTAGCAGAGGCCATTAGAGTTCTTTCAGGCATCATCATTTTGCTGATAAGCATAGCGTTGTTATTTGCACTGCTTATTATTACCGGCCTTTATTTTAACATCAATGGCTATTATCACCTTTGGATTCCTCAGTTAAGTCACTTTCCAAAGGACATACTCCAGAACAGCTTTCCTCCCCTACTTTTTGCGTCTGCTTTCTTTGTCCACTTTATTCCCTTCTTTGCACTGTTCTTGGCAGGAATTTCCATCATGGCCAAGCGTTTCATAGGAAATTCATTGCTAGGTTGGTCATTATTGGCGATTTGGCTGGTGGCTGTGGCAGGGGTTGGCCTAACACTTCCTCTCACGATCAAAGATTTTAGTAGCGAGGCTTCTAAAAGGGTCACCCAAGCCTTCCCTATTGATGACAAGATAATGATTTTGGACTTGCGAGAAACTGGCATGGAGGAATATCAAGTAACCACACTCCAGCTTCTCGGAACCCAAGAAGAAGAGTACAAATTGGTTCAAAAGTTTCAGGCGAGAGGTCACTCGCGGCAAAATGCCCTCACCAATGCCGATATGGTAGACTATACTGTTCATTTCAGTGATTCCATATTAATCTTCGACTCCAACATTCAATTCAAAGAAGAGGCCATCTTCCGCCTGCAAGGCTTGGACATGCAACTTTACATCCCGTATAACAAACCATTTATCATAAAAGAAAACCTCAAGGCAATCCTTCGCAACACTTTGCATCAAAATGGGTATTCTTCACAATATTTGGAGGACAACATTTGGATTTTCACAGAAGATGGATTGCAATGTAAAACATGTCCACAAAAAGATAAGATGCAAGGAAATCGGCGAGGGCAGTCTACCATCAATGACGAGGGCGTCCTTACTAAATATATGACTGATTTTAGCAGCATAGACATACACGGCACTTTATGTGAGGTCATCGTGACAAAGCAAGATCACTACGCTGTAGAATTGTTTGGAAACCCATCAGTATTAGATAAGCTCAAAATCGAAAAAAATGGCAGTACACTTGAAATAAGCCAAAATTCACTCAAAAAAGATGTGCAATATAACCCTAAGTTTAAAATTGTCATCACTATGCCGACGTTAGAAGCGATTAAACTTTCTGGTCTGACAGAGGCTTATGTTGAAGGTTTTGAAGAAGAGAGTATCGATATCATATTATCGGGCAGCAGTAAGTCAGCATTCAACCTGAATGCCAACGATATCAGCCTGATTTTGCGTGGAGACTCTAAACTCACCCTCACAGGCAAGGCCAACTACATGAATGCCAGAGTCTCGGGCGTAAGCGAACTGATGGCTGAGGAGTTTGTTGTAGAAAATGCTGCGGTAAAAACTAGCGATGTGAGCAATGCGACAATAAATGTATCGAAATCACTCGAAATCAAGGAAGGTGGGTTCAGTACAATTGAGAACAAGCACCGTAAAGAGGAAGGAAAGCCGGAGAGCGAAGAAATGGCCGTCTTTTATATCAACAACGCCCGTATCTTTTATCATGCTGCCTTAGCAAAAGCAAGCTTTTGGATCAAAGGCCCCCAACCTCGGCTATTTTAAAACAGGCAAATCTGGAAGGATAACTTTTATAAAAGCAAAAAACGCTCTACATTGGACAGGATTTCTCTACTTGGCCTCAAACATATCCTATTCAACATGATGAATCAATTATACAGCACTTCCTTAGTGGTTATCTTGTCGGGAGTAATATTAATGTCTTGCAATAAATCCATGCAACAAAGCAGTTCAAGACCATTAAAAGAAGGTATCGTAGGGCAACTGATATGGTTAGAAGGAAATCTCATGCCTACAATTGATAGTGACAGGGAAATTCCTAGAGGCCAGCCTGTACAGCGGGAAGTGCTTGTCTACGCACTGACTAAAACCAAAGAAGCGGAAAAGGACGGACATTTCTATCAAAACGTGCATACTGAATTGATCCAAAAAGTGATGAGCGATAAACGAGGTATCTTCAAACTGCATCTGCCTCCTGGCAAATATTCAATTTTTGTAAAAGAATCTGAAGGGCTGTTTGCCAATATATTTGATGGCTATGGCCATATTATGCCCGTAGAAGTATTTAAAGATGAAGTAACGCCTGTTACAATAGAGATCAATTATATGGCGGCTTATTAATTTTATTCCGAAAATCAGCCTTGTAGCAATTCCATCTTCGGCACATCAATTCGCCAACGGATTATATTGCTACATAAACTAATTGGTGCATTAACTATTGGTGCATTAATTTTCGTAACTAATCCTATACACCACATCCGCTGCATCGTCAGCAACCAACAAGGCTCCATCGGGCATTACCAGGACATCAGCCGGCCTTCCCCAGGCTTCTTGACTCTCTTCATCTAACCAGCCTTCAGCAAAAGGTTCATAACTAACCGCCATATTGCCATTTAGCTTCACGGTCATTATCCTGTAGCCTGATTTCCTTGTCCTGTTCCACGATCCATGTTCTGCTATGAAAATTTGTTTATGGTACTCTTGTGGAAACATGTCGCCTGTATAAAAACGCATACCCAGCGCTGCCACATGAGGGCCAAGTATTTGTACAGGAGGTGTAAAATCAGTGCAGGGACGTTGATCTCCAAACTCGGGATCTTTCACGGTTCCTTCATGACAAAATGGATAGCCAAAATGCATCCCTTTGGTTGGAGCGCGGTTAAGCTCGTCGCCAGGTACGTCGTCACCCATCATATCGCGTCCATTTTCTGTAAACCACAGCTCCTTTGTATCAGGATGCCAATCAAACCCAACCGTATTGCGTACACCTTCTGCAAAAATCTCCATGTTGGTGCCATCAGGGCTTAGCGTAGTGATAGTAGAATAGATAGCTTCTTCTCTTAGGCAAATATTGCAAGGTGCTCCCACTGGTACATATAAGTTGCCGTCTGGACCGAAAGCTATGAATTTCCATCCATGGTGCTTGTCAGAAGGGTAATCCTCATAAAAAACCTCTGGCTTAGGAGGATTTTCCAGATTTGCATCTATTTTATTGAAGCGTAAAATCTCATTTATTGATGATACATAAAGATCGCCGTCCTTAAAAGCCACCCCCGCAGGCATGTTGAGGTTTTTCGCTAGCTCATATTTCGTCTCCGCAAAGTTATCGCCATCCGTGTCTTTTAAGGCATATACACTTCCTTCATCTCTACTCCCTACGAAAAGAGTGCCTGAAGGGCTAAGTGCCATAGCCCTGGCATTTTTAACATCTTCTGCATAAATGGAGATCGTAAAACCGGGCGGCAATTTTATCTTTCCCAAAGGAAGTTCACTCGTTGTAGTATCTTCTATCTCCTCTTCGTTTTCTGTTTTATTGTTGTCATTGTTAGGAGAAGATGAGCAGCCGATAGACAGCAGAAAGATCAGGAGCGCTAAGAGGTAGGATTTTTTTATGGACATGGTCACAAGGTTTTAGCATGATATTCAGCTAACTTGATAGCGTAAAAAATGTTTTTTACTAATATGTTGTTCCGTTCTCATACATTCATAGCAGAACCTTGCTATCTAGCAAAAGCACAGAAAAACGTAGGAGCGCCCCGGATGGAAGCGGATACCCCGCCAAGGGGAGGTGTGTGCGTGGTGCGGAGTATGAGCGGACAGCCGGAAAAGGCGCCCAAAATATTTAGTTATTGAAATCATCTGTTCCCATTTGCACGGTTGGTCTTGAAAGCGTAGGCATATAATTTTTATGTCTTGTTTCTTTTATGCACCATATAAATGTAGTTTTGCGGCTTGGGAAATCCCTAAACTAATATATCAATGCTTTCCATTAATAATCTATCTTATTATATAGGCGGTCGACCGTTGTATGAGAACGCCTCGTTGCACATTAAACCAAAAGACAAAATAGGCCTTATCGGCTTAAACGGGACGGGAAAATCCACCCTTTTGCGACTGATTGACGATGAGTTCCAACCTGACGGAGGGGAAATCTCCAAAAGCAATGACTGTACGCTGGGATTTCTCAACCAGGATCTTCTATCTTATCAATCTGACGACAGCATCCTTCACGTGGCAATGCAGGCCTTTGAAGAGGCACTTTCCATCCAAAACAGGATCGATAAGATCTTGCATGAAATGGAGGTCAACTACCAAGACAAGCTCGTGGAAAAGCTCACACGGCTGCAAGATCAGTTTGAGGCGCTGGACGGCTATAGCATACAGGCCAAAGCCGAGGAGATATTGGAAGGTATTGGGTTTTCTACCGCCGACTTGCAGCGACCGTTGAAAGAGTTTTCGGGAGGATGGCGTATGCGGGTAATGCTTGCGAAGCTTCTGCTGGAAAAGCCTTCGCTGCTCATGCTTGACGAACCTACCAACCACCTCGATTTACCGTCCATTCAGTGGATAGAAAATTATTTGAAAAGTTACGAAGGGGCTGTGATCGTTGTATCGCACGACAAGCAGTTTCTGGACAACACAGTCAACACTATCGTAGAGGTATCGAGGCAGCAATTGACGCTATATTCGGGGAACTACTCCTATTATTTAGAAGAAAAGACCCAAAGGACAGAGATACAAAAAAATGCTTTTGAAAACCAGCAGCAGAAGATCAAGCAAACCGAGCGGTTTATTGAGCGGTTCCGGGCAAAGTCTACCAAAGCAAAGCAAGTGCAATCGCGCGTGAAGGCCCTGGAAAGGCTTGACCGGGTGGATGACATTGTTGATGAGAATGCGCAGGTCAATTTTCGTTTCGACTTTAAGCAAAAGGCGGGCAGGTTTATTGTCACTTTGGACAAAGTGGGCAAGGCCTATGGCGATAAGGTAATTCTCAAAAACACCTCCGCCATTATAGAAAATGGCGATAAGATTGCCCTAATAGGCGCCAATGGCAAAGGAAAGTCTACTTTGCTGCGCATAATTGCAGGTGACGAAAATATAGAGGGCGAAAGAAAGCTGGGCTACAATGTAAATATGGCCTTTTTTGCCCAGCACCAATTGGAGTCGCTCAACATCGAGAATGAGATATTGGAAGAACTAAAACAGGCTGGCACGGCCAAGACAGAAACTGAGCTGAGGGGTGTTTTGGGTTGCTTTCTCTTTTCGGATGAAGATGTCTTCAAAAAAATAAAAGTACTTTCCGGAGGCGAGAAATCACGGGTGGCGCTTGCCAAGACCCTTATTTCAGAATCCAACTTCTTGATCCTAGATGAGCCTACCAACCACCTGGACATGCAGTCGGTCAATATACTGATCCAAGCGTTGCAGCAGTTTAAGGGCACTTTCGTGATCGTTTCCCATGATAGGTATTTTATCAGCGAGGTGGCCAACAAAATCTGGTATATTCAAGACGAGGAAATAAAGGAGTATCCGGGCACTTATGAGGAATATCAATACTGGGCAAGTAAACAGGAGGTCCAGAAAAAAGCTGTAGCACCTGCCCCAAATGCTCCCACGCAAAAGAAGGAAGTGAGCAAGCCTAAAAACGACAGCAATCAAGAAAGTCGAAAACTGTTGGAAAACGAACTAAAGAAAAAGCACAGGACCCTGGAAGAAACCGAAGCGGAAATAGAGCAACTTGAAGAAAAGAAAGCGGGCATAGAAAATGAGCTGGCCAAGCCAGAGGTTTTTGGAGATGTGGACAAATTAGCAACCACAAACGACCAATACAATAAAGTTTTGGCATCGTTGCAGAAACTGCACGACCAATGGGAGGCCTTAGCGGAAGAAATAGAGGCGGTAGAGGGAAAGCTATAACCCTAGATTATTAGATATAAAGATAGATTTTAGCCATAAGAAGCGATTTTTGGTTTGAAATATTAAATTTTGAATCAAAAGTAAGGAGTCTGGGGGGCTTGTACACGAATAACCTAAAGTGTAGCAATCAAAATCATCCATGAAACCACAGCAACCCTCCTTGTCATCGCAGGGACATGTTGGAGGAAAATGAGAAGGACAGTCTTTTAAAATCCAAAATCTTTCAATTGATCTCTTATCAAAACATTAAACATTTTCTATCTTTATATCTTTATACACCAGCTATTACATAAGGAATATGACCAAGGCAATTGCACTATCCTGCTTTATTTTTTTATCCTCATTTACCCTTGTTCACGCCCAAAGTTTCTATCGATGGGAAAAGGACAAAAGGCTGAGTATCCTGGCAGGGCTCGGCTTCAACAATTACTATGGCGAGCTCAACGATCAGCACCGCTTTTCAATTGAAGATTACAATTTCAGTGTAGGGCTACAATACCCACTACTGAGCCAAGCAAAACTCAAGGTAGAAGCAATGTACTATCGGATAAGCGGCGCAGACAAACAATCGCAATCGGTTTATCGGCAAGCGAGAAACCTTTCTTTCAGGGGACGGAACTTTGATTTCTCGATGACTTTGGCCTGGACACTATTTCCGGAAAACCCGCACAACGAACCGTTAAAAACAATTAACCCTTATATTCTATTTGGAATAGGCTTTACGTATTTCAGTCCTGAAGCACGCTATGAAGGCAAGTGGCACCAGCTCCGCCCCTTAGAAACAGAAGGAATTGCTTATAGCCAGTTCAGCCCTGTTTTCCCTGTGGGGGTCGGGCTTACCTATAATATCACGCCCGACATGGCCATTCTATTGGAGGCCACTTACAGGTTTACCAAAACGGATTTTCTTGATGATGTCAGCACCAACTACATGAGACATGACCCACAACAGTATCCTTTGGCAGCAGCACTTTCTGACAGAGGCCCAGAGATAGGCAAGCCCGCCATAGAACCTGGCACCCCTAGGGGAAATCCTACGACCAACGATGGGTTTCTAAGCCTCAATTTGAAGCTTACCCATAAAATTGGGAAGCCTAAGCCAACAAAAAGATTGCAAAAACCTTAAAATTTGTTATTTTAAACCATATCATTACATACTGTTTTTTATAATTAAAGCTTTTTTGTACTTTTAGCCCTTAAATATCTCACTCCATATGCGTCACAAACATTTACTGACATTTGCTTTATGTTTCATTTTTTTGGGCTTCCATGAGCTTCAAGCGCAAAGTTTTTATAACTGGAAACGTGACAGGAAGCTAATGCTAGGGTTTGGTTTAGGGACGACAAACTACTATGGCGACATCAGCAATCCAGGCCAGTTGATCAATGCCAACCCAAATGTCTCCCTCAATCTAGAATACCCTGCTTCCCCTAGGCTCAATGCCCGATTTGAGGTAATGTACTACCAAATAGAAGCTGCCGACAGCGAGTATGAAGGCAACAAATCTCGAGAAGACCGATACGTCCGCAACCTTTCATTTCGCGCCAACAATTTTGAAGTAAGTGCTTCTGCAACACTAAGCTTATACAAAGATAACCGCGTATACTACCTACGCCCCAAATTCAACCCCTATGCCCTATTAGGCGTTGGAGTCACAACCGTCAACCCTAAAGCAAAATACAAGGGAGATTGGTATAACCTAAGACCCATCCAAACAGAAGGAGTGGAATATAGCCCAGTAGCTTTGGTGGTCCCATTTGGCGCTGGCATAAAATTTAAAGTTAACAACGAATTTAACATGGCTGTAGAAGCTATCTACCGCATTGCTTTCACCGACTATCTGGACGATATAAGCTCAACTTACATAAACAACGCCAGTTTCACAGACCCTGTAGAAGCCATATTGGCCGACAGAAGGCAGGAACTCAACATGTCTCCAGCGGCTGCAGGCAAAATAAGAGGAAATCCCGATTCCAATGACGGCTATTTCACGTTAAGCGTAAAGGGAACTTATTACTTACCTACTTCCAATTGGTTGAGAAAAATGGGCAGTAAACGACCTAAAAGGCTGAGATAATCAGCAGGAGATACTGCTCTTTATAAAATAAGAGTGGTGCAGGATACCAATATCTTCTGCACCTCTCTTATTTTTTGGGCGGCAACCAGGCTATCCGTTCCAACTCCGCGCCTGCGCTCGGCTTTTTCCAAGCCTCCTTACTATCCTATTTGTTCCTACTTATTACAAGAAGTGACTCCCCATAGCGGGGTTTCCACTACTATCCTTGCCGCTTCTACCTATCGGACTATCCCACTTCAAGTTGATGCGATTTGATTTTTTCGCTCCCAGCAATACCAAAAGGAAAAATGACCATAGTAGAAATGTACAAATATGCGAAAATCTTGAAAAGGTGGCATTATTATACACTTGAGCTTGAGTTTAAAAGAAGAATTTGATAATTTTTTAATAAATGCCTTATCTATTCAGAAGCATAAAGTATAGCCCCTCTCCTTTCCGCGAATCCCTCTTTATACTGGCAGACAAGAATGCTCTGCTTTAAAAACTTGATGCTTGGACTTTAAACCCTTCAAACTGCATTAGGACTTATCCTACTATTCTCAAACCCAAAAGAAGGGCCAGTATACTTTTAAAGCGCATGTATTATAACCTTTAAATTCTCCATGCATTTTTA
>CAYTTV010000026.1:0-4132 GCA_964440915.1 uncultured Roseivirgaceae bacterium | reverse complement strand
CAGTATACTTTTAAAGCGCATGTATTATAACCTTTAAATTCTCCATGCATTTTTATTTTTATATCGGTATAGATATAAATTAGTCTTATATTTGCGCCTTGTTTGACAAATAAACCCTCATTCCTTTTTTAGTTTTCTAGACTAGGAAAAGTGCAAAGAAAAGATGTGACAATCTTCTGGCACAATGGTTTTAACATACTTCGATAGGTCCATGTATTTTATTTTTTTCAAATGCACATGTGACTGAGAGGGCGAAGCTGTGCCTATCTTTAGGGATTATAATCTTATTTTTTAATTGAGGAATTATCCTTTCCTTTCAAAGTGAGTAAAATCGAAGATCAATATAAATGGTATGCCTTGTATACCCGATCACGCACTGAGAAGAAACTCCACAACTTGCTTGTTAGGAAAGGGATTGAAAGCTTTTTACCTTTACAGAAAACCCTCAAGCAATATAGCGATCGAAAGAAGTGGGTGGAAGAGCCTCTAATGCGCTCTTATCTTTTGGTACATATCAGCGAAAAAGAATATTTTGATGTCTTGAATACGCCAGGAGCTGTGCGTTACGTTTCTTTTGAAGGAAAAGCAGCAGAAATCCCTGAGTCTCATGTAATAGCCCTAAAGAACTTCATCAACAACAGGCCGGGGGACATTATGGTAGAAATGGGAAAACTATCTCCTGGTGAAACAATGGAAGTTGTTCGCGGACCATTAAAAGGCACAAAAGGTGAGATTGTTGAAATTCGCGGCAGCCATCGGTTACTGCTTCGCTTCGAAGCCCTTAATTTATGTGTTCATACAGAGGTGGATTTGGGGAATGTACAGAAGTTGTAGATGTTAAATTGAAAAAGTAAGCACAGGGCAATTGACAATAGGCAAAAAAATACAGCAAGCCATCTGTCCCGCTACAGGAAGCTTCAAAAACTCAAACTTTAACCATATCTAATAAATATGCGAAAAATCATTTTTTATTTTTTTTGCCTCATGCTTTTGTCATCTTGTAGCAAACGCAACCTTGGCTATTTTAGCGATTTAGAAGGCCAAGATGTTTATACAGAAAACGTACAGAAGGTTTCCTCCCCTAAAATAAAACCCGACGATGTTCTGGAAATAACGGTAAGCAGTTTAAACCCAGAAGCCAATAGCTTGTTCAATATTGGCACCATGCCCAATATGACCAACCCCAACAGTGGCACTTATTCTGCCACCAACCATATGGGATATTTAGTCGACCATGAAGGCTATATTGAATATCCTGTTTTAGGTAGAATAAAATTGGGCGGACTGACAAAAGAAGAGGCCAAAAAAGCCTTGCAGGAGCAACTTAGTGCCTTTCTAAAAGATCCCATCATCAATATCCGTTTTCAAAATTACCGCATCACCGTGATTGGAGAAGTCAACCGACCTTCTACATTCATCATGCCATCTGAAAAAACCAGCGTACTCACCGCCTTAGGCATGGCAGGCGACATGACCGTTTATGGCAAGCGCGACAATGTATTGATTATCCGGGAAGAAGATGGTGTGAGAACCATGACCAGGATTAACCTGAATGAGAAGGATGTCCTCAATTCTCCTTATTTTTATTTACAACAGAACGATATTGTGTATGTAGAACCGGTAAGAAGCCGTGGACCAGAATATGGAAACAATCTCCGTATAGCCTCTATAATTATTTCCACAATATCTGTTCTCAGTCTTCTTATCTGGAGAGTAAGGTAAATCATCAATATTTTATTGCTAAAACATGCAGGAAACTAATCCATATCAAAGAGAAGCAGAAGAGGTCGATATAAAAAGCCTCGTTTTTAGATATTTACGATATTGGTATTTATTCTTAATAGGAGTAATAGTAAGTGGATCAATCGCATGGCTTTATTTGCGCTACAGCACACCCGAATACAATATTAGTAGCACCCTATTGATAAAGGACGACAAGAAAGGACCTTCATTATCTGATAATACGGTTTTTACGGATTTAGCGCTTTTTCAAACTTCCAAAAACATCAATAATGAAATCCAGCTATTGAAATCCAAGAGCTTGATGCAACGGGTTTTAAAAGAGCTAGATCTTTATACAAGCTATTATAAAGAAGGGGATATAAAAACAACAGAGATTTATGGAGAAAACGTACCGATAAAAGTAATTGTTCACCAACTGGACTCTACCGCACGCGATGTGGTTTATAACCTTAGCTTCAACGGCAACAACCAATTTACCTTACAAAACCTAGAGGGTACCGATCAAAGCACTCACCATTTTGGCAAAGAAATTCAGAAGCCTATAGGCCGCTTCACGCTTGTGGACAACAGAACGGATAACGATGCTGACAATAAGCCCATAAAAATCAGATTCCATAATCTTACGAGCTTAGCCAATAGTTATAATGGGCGATTGACCGTGAACACGGTCAATAAAGAGGCCAGCGTCCTTTCCATCAGCATGGTCGATCCTATTCCTCAAAAAGGCATCGACATTATCAATACATTGATCGAAGTATATAATAAAGAAGCGGTAGAAGATAAAAATCAAATTGCTGCCAATACAATAGAGTTCATCGATGAGCGGCTAAAGTTCCTTACCACTGAGCTGACAGAGGTCGAAAGAAATGTAGAACAGTATAAGCAACGGCATGACCTTACCAATGTAAGCTCAGAGGCTGCCTTGTACCTTCAAATGGCCAGCGAGTATAATAGGCAATTATCTGAAATTGAAATACGACTTGATGTTCTCAGCTCAATTGAAGATTACTTGAAAAATCAAGAAAGTCAGTACGAATTGGTGCCCAGTAGCTTGGTCTTTGAGGACCAAACCTTGAATAACCTCGTCATGAAATTCAATGAACTTCAGTTAGGGCTACAAAGGATGCTGCGTACCACCCAACCGGGCAACCCCTTGGTGGAAAACATGAACGAGCAGCTTGCCAATTTAAAGGAGAATATTTTAGAGAACATAAGCAATATCCAAAACAGTTTAGAAATTACGAAACGGAGCCTTGCTGCCAATTCAAGACAGTTTGAATCTAGGATCCAGCAAATCCCATCCATCGAGAGAGAGCTGTTGGAGATCAGTCGACAACAAGGCATTAAAGAATCACTATATCTTTACTTACTACAAAAACGAGAGGAGTCAGCCCTTTCTCTAGCTGCTACTGTATCTAATTCACGGGTAATAGATTCGGCTACTGCTGGCGGAATCGTGAAGCCTAAAAGACAGCTTATTTATTTGGTAGCACTATTTCTAGGCCTGGGGCTACCATTCTCCATCCTCTATATAAAAGAATTACTAAATGATAAAATTCAAAAAGCACAAGACATTGAGAGGGCCACAAAGACGCCTATATTAGGAGAGATTTCGCATAAAAAAACAGATGAACTTTTAGTAGTTACTCAAGACAATAAAAGCCCTGTAGCAGAACTCTTCCGCCTTATCCGTGCCAATTTACAGTTTGCCACCGCAGGCAAGGCCAACAAAGTAATCCTTGTTACTTCAAGCATGAGCGGAGAAGGCAAAACTTTCTTTAGTGTCAATCTGGCTGCTAGCTTGGTACTTTCAGGTAATACCGTCGTGGTATTAGACTTCGACTTTAGAAAACCCGGCCTCACACGCAGTTTGAACGGGGAACAAACGGTAGGCATCACCAATTATTTGGTGTCAGATCACATCAGTATGGAGGACATAATTGTTCCTTCTACCGCCCTATCAGGTTTAGAAATCATTGGCTCAGGTCCTGTACCCCCCAATCCAGGGGAATTGATGCTCATGCCAAAAATCGGTGAACTAATTGAAGCGTTAAAGGAAAGATTCGATTTCATCATTTTGGATACTTCTCCAGTTGGACAAGTTGCAGATGCACTCTCCTTAGCGGCTTATGCCGACTCCAGCCTTTATTTAGTCCGCTATAATTATACATATAAAGAGCAATTGAAAATCATTGACGATATATACCAGACAAAGAAAATCAAGTCACCCATGATTGTCTTGAATGACGCCAAAAAAGGAAACACCTATGGCTACGGTTACGGATATGGTTACGGATATGGATATGGTGGCTACGGATATGGAGAAGAGCAAAAAGGAACCTGGAAGGGTTGGTGGGAAAAGATAAGGAGTTAGGAGTTAGAAGTTAGA
>CAYTTV010000025.1:0-51394 GCA_964440915.1 uncultured Roseivirgaceae bacterium | reverse complement strand
CATTATATTGCCACAAAAACTTTTTAAAAGATTAATGTCGATTAAAAAAATTTCCATAACGGGCCCTGAATCTACAGGTAAAAGCACACTCGCCGCCCATCTAGCAGAGGCCTTAGATACAGTGTGGGTCCCAGAATATGCCCGAGAGTATTTGAATAGATTGGACCGGCCCTATGAGGAATCCGATTTATTGGAAATTGCCAAAGGCCAAATTAACGCAGAAGATACTTTAACAAAACAAGCCAACGCCTATCTCATCTGCGATACCGATTTGATTGTCATCAAAATATGGAGCGAACACAAGTACGGAAGGTGCCACCCCTGGATTCTCGAGCAGATCGAGCAAAGGCAGTATGTGCTTACCGTCCTTACTTATATCGATATCCCTTGGGAAGAAGACCCTATGCGCGAGCATCCTGATCTACGGACATATTTTTACGACTTGTATAAAAAAACCCTGACTTCGATGGGAATTCACTATATAGAAGCCAAAGGCGATTTGCAGCAAAGGATGGCGCTCGCACTAAAAGCCATAGCAGATTTGAAATAGTCCTTTAAAGGTGCTATCTTTGCCCCCGAATTAAAGAGGGGGTGCCGAATATACCAGGCTGAGATCATACCCTTATTACCTGATCCGGTTAATGCCGGCGTAGGGATCAAGATTTACCTACCATATAATAGGATCCTCTCTTTTAACTTGGCAATAAAAATGGCAGCTGCATTTACATTGCCAATGTATCTATACGTTTAATTTAAGAATTAGGGGTGCCTTAAACCACAGGCTGAGATTATACCCATTGTTCTGCCAATGTGCAGAACAGGAACCTGCTCCGGATAATGCCGGCGAAGGGATTATATGCTTGCTCAGGCAAATTAGGAGTTTATTTCCCCGCTCCATTTATGAATTTAATCACTTATAATCATGAAAATGACTAGGAAAACTACTTGGATTTTGTCTGTAGTTGTATTGTTGTTGGGCTCTTTTGGATCTTGGGCGCAATCATCTTTAAATGGAAAAGTAATAGACAAGCAAACTGGCGAACATTTGCCAGGGGCCACCGTTGTCTTGATGGAACCTGCCTCGATCACATCTACAGATATCGACGGCAATTTTAGCTTTGACGGCCTGCAGGCTGGAACGTACAGCTTGACTGTAAGCTTTGTGGGCTACACTTCTGTACAGCAGAGCGTAGTGTTGCCACTAGCCCAAACTTTAAATATAGCATTGCAAGAATCGGCACATGTAACTGAAGAAGTATTGGTTACAGCTACTAGAGCTTCTGATAAAACACCTACTACCTTTACAACGGTGAGCAGAGAGGACCTCGACAAACAGAATCATGGACAAGACTTACCATTCCTATTGAACCTCACCCCTTCCGTTGTCGTCACTTCCGATGCTGGCGCTGGTGTGGGCTATACCGGCATCCGCATTAGAGGATCGGACAATACCAGGACCAATGTTACGGTCAACGGCATTCCCGTTAATGACTCCGAGTCTGCCGGTGTGTTCTGGGTAAACATGCCCGACCTGGCCTCTTCCATCCAAAACATCCAAATCCAAAGAGGGGTAGGCACTTCTACCAATGGAGCCGGTGCTTTTGGCGCCAGTATCAATGTCCAAACCAGCAGCCTGAATACTAAGCCTTATGCGGAGATCGACAACTCTTTTGGGTCGTTCAATACGCATAAGCATACGATCAGGGCTGGTTCTGGCCTAATAAACGACCGCTTTGCCATGGATGTCAGGCTTTCGGCTGTCAACTCCGATGGCTATATCGATAGAGCAAGTTCTGACTTAAGGTCCTACTACCTATCGGGTGGCTATTATGGCAACAAAACCATGGTGAAAGGGATTGCTTTTTCGGGAAAGGAAAAAACCTACCAAGCATGGGGCGGAACACCTGAAGCAAAGCTGAACAACGACGTAGAAGGTATGAAGGAACATGCAGCCAATGAAGGTTATTCTCAGGAACAACTGGACAACTTGCTGAATTCTGGAAGGACTTATAATATATATACATATGACAATGAAACCGACAACTATCAGCAGGATCATTATCAGTTGCATATTTCGCAGGAAATCCTGAATGATCTAAATTTTAATGGTGCGCTGCACTATACCCGTGGCCGAGGCTATTATGAGCAGTATCGTCCCAATGCTAAATTCGGAGATTACGGTTGGGAGCCGTTGGTGATTGGCGACACGACCATCACACGAACGGACCTGATCCGCCGCAGGTGGTTAGACAACCATTTTTATGGCTTTACCTATTCATTCCAGTACAATCCAGAAAAGTTGGCTTTGACAGTTGGAGGAGGCTACAATGAATATGAAGGGGGGCATTATGGAGAAGTGATCTGGGCCCGGTATGCAAATACTTCCTTTATCAGGGACCGCTACTACGATAATGATGGTTATAAAACAGATTTTAATATTTACGCTAAAGCGACTTACGAATTTACAGACAGAGTCAGTGGTTACCTAGATCTCCAAAGCAGGAGCATTACTTATAAAGCCAATGGTTGGGACAACGACCAGAAGCTGATCGATGTAGATGAAAAGTTCAGTTTCTTCAACCCCAAACTAGGCTTACAATATCGGATGGGCCAATCTACTGACTTGTACGCTTCCTATGCAATAGCGCAAAGAGAGCCTGTCCGGAATGATTTTGTAGACGCTCCCGAAGGCGTCACGCCAAAAGCAGAAAAATTGGGCAATCTTGAATTAGGGATAAAAAAACAATCTGATGTGTTGGCCTACGCCATCAACTATTATTATATGGATTATAAGGATCAGTTGGTGCTTACAGGAGAGCTAAACGACGTGGGATCTTCCATCCGAACAAACGTGGACAAGAGCTATCGCATGGGGCTAGAAGCCAGCGCTGCTTATGCCATCAGCAATAAATTTAGCATAGGCGCCAATTTGGCCTTTAGCAGAAACAAGATCAAAAATTTTGAAGAAGTACTTTACCAATACCTGGAGGATGGCGTCAACATCATTACCAATCATTATAAAGACACCGACATTGCTTATTCTCCAGAAGTGATTGCTGGAGGCGAAATCAGCAGCAGGCCTTTCAAAGGATTTGAGGTCGCCTTGATGCCCAAGTATGTCGGAAAGCAATACATGGACAATACCTCCAATGAAAACCGCAAGATCGATGGGTATTTTGTCAGTGATCTGCGTATGGCTTATGCTTTGCCGGTCAATTGGGCAAACGAGGTGAAGCTGAGCTTATTGGTCAATAATATTTTTGACGCCATGTATGTGTCCAACGGCTTCACCTATAGCTACATGTATGGAGATGATTATCATGTGACGGAAAACTTCTACTATCCTCAAGCAGGGATTAACTTCTTGGCGGGGCTTTCTATTAAGTTTTAGATCATGAATATAACTTTGATTTCGATATTATGAATTGAAGTTAGGACCACCGCATGGCTTATCATTTTAACACCTCATTGTGTGTCCTATTTTTGGACCTACAATGAGGTGTTTCTTTTCTAAAAATAGGTAACTGGATTAGAAAACCCATGGCTCAAAAATCAAAATCCCAACAACATCCTCAATTCCTGATACCCAGACCTGCTCACCGGAATTTTCTCCCCATTATTGAGCAAGGCCACATATGCATCCTTGGCGTATGCTTCGAGCAAGTCTATCTGATGGGTATTGACGATATAAGAGCGGTGTACCCTACAGAATTGACTTCCCGGCAAGGATGAAATCAGGTACTTCATCGTCATTTGCTTCAGATGCTTTTCCCCCTCACTGTGGATTTCGACAAAATCATCTTCCGCTTTTATAAAATCTATCTTGTCTATTGGGATGATCGTAATCCTACTCCCATTTCTCACGGCTATTCTGTCTACCACTTCTTCGTGCTCCCGAACATATGAGACCACTTCTTTTAGCACATTATTGCTCCTGTCGAAATCAATCTTTTTAAGAGCCTTGTCCAGCGCCTCGCCAAATCTTTTTTCAGTATAAGGCTTCAAAAGATAGTCCACTGCACATAAATCGAACGCTTTAATAGCAAACTGATCATAGGCCGTGCTAAAAATGACCGGTGGCACATCCGCATCTTTAAGCAGGTCTAACATTTCAAACCCGTTCAATTTAGGCATCTGGATATCCAAAATGATCAAGTCTGGCTTGCTTTCCAGAATGGCTTTTACACCTTCAAAGCCATTTTCACACTCTCCTATCACTTCGATGTCGGCATATGGACTTAAATATGCCCTAACTAATTCTCGTGATAACTTTTCATCATCTATGATTAAAGCTTTTATCATGCGTTTTTATTTCGTGGTATAATTAAATTAATCGTGAAAATCCCATCAGCCTGGTTTGAGCTGACAAGGTGGTCTATTCCATATATCAACATCAGACGTTCCTTTACATTTTTTATCCCTATCCCCATTCCCCTTTTATGGCTGACGTCATGATCAAATTCATTGGATATTTTGATAGTTAACACCTCTTCATTGCAAGCACAATCAGTGCTGATTGTGATTTGCTCCAATTGTTCATACATACCATACTTAATGGCATTTTCGTACAATGGTTGCAAAATCATTTTAGGCACCAGAAGCCCTTCACAGGCTTCATCAATATTATTTTTGATTATCAACCGGCTTTCGAACCTCACTTTTTCTATCTCCAGATAGAGGTTCATCTGAGCCAGTTCATCCTTGAGAGTTTGAAATTCACTGTTTTCCTTGTTCAATGAGGCCCTAAAGAAATCGGCCAACTTAATCACCATTTCCCGGGCCATGCTGGGCGAAGTAATGGTAAGGGCGCTAATGGAATTAAGGCTGTTAAATAAAAAATGGGGATTAATTTGGAACATCAACATATCCAAGGATGTTTGCTTGAGCAAAGTCTGAAGAGCCGCCTCTTTCTTTATCTGTTCATTTATATTCTCAATATAAAGGAGAAGATAATATAGCAGAATCGTTGTAGCAAAATAAAGCATTCCCAACAAAGCCCTAAAGAGAATTGAGTCTTTATAAAATCGGTGATAGTCAATATTTTCCTCAAAAAACACTTTTAAGATATGGCCACTAAAGTGCGTCAGGATAATTACAGAAAGTCCCACACCAATTAAATGAGCGATCAGGGTTTCCGTCATTCCTTGCTGCTGAGGGGAAATAAACTTCGTCACATACCAGTACAAAAAGCAGGTGATGGCAATTAACAGATTGAATACAACGCTGTCTGCAATGCATATCGTGAAAGGAAAATTAAATTGATAGAATAGGAAAGTGGCATGTAGAATCATGATTAAGACCCACAAGCCACCATAATAAATAATTTTCCTATCCTTTAGTGGATGCTCCATTCATTATTTGTTAAGTTTTATATCTCCACCCCCAAACATTACGAATCCAGTGATTTGAAGTACTTTATCAGGGTTCGGAACTACTTTTAATGCGGAAGTCCTATTATCGCTAAAGCCGCCCAATAAGGAAAACACCTTAACTTGAATGGTCCAATCTGGCGGGACTAGTAAGGAAGTTCCCCCAAACATCGCAAACACATCTAATTTATGGGTACCCATAGCCAAATCTGCATTTCTGAGATCGATGCTGGAGCCACCGAACATGGCCGTAACTTTACCTCCCTTAAATTCTTGTGAAGTGACCATTATTTCCCTTCCCCCCAAAATGCCATATTCGTCAATATAATGCTGATCATATTCTTTACCTCTTTGGTCAAAACTTCTTCTTCTGAAAATGAGCGAAGCACCAATAATGATAATGATGGCAGGCCATAAAAATTGCCATATACTACGCCATTCCAAAATATTCAATTCTTCCAATATAAATATACTACCTATCGCAATAAGGATGATGCCCGGTCCTAGTTTCCTTCTTCCCAATATCAGGAAAACGCCTATAAGGATTAAAAAGGATCGCCAGGAGATAAGGTAATTGGGGATGTCAGGAATAATATTGAGGTTGTCCAATAGCCATGCGCCACCTACTATTACAAATATGATTCCCATCCAGAATCTTTTGTCACTTGTATTTTTTTCTTTCATGTCTTTTATGTTTTTGTTGATGATGCAAGAATAAAAAGAACTATAAAATTCGAAAAGAGAAAATCGGTGGGTGGGGGCTATAAATCGGTGAGTGGGGAAATGCGGATAAGCTTCCCCTTCAATGGACAGTTAGTTTCATGCAAAGAACATGGATATTGTTTTATTTTTTAATAATCCTGTTGCAATAAGCTAAAGCCACATCCTAATGATTTTAAAACTAGGCATGAGGATTTGCGATGTCTTGCTCCTGTCGAGGGCATTTCACAGCTTTCAATTGCCGCTGGATTTATCCAGTGGGCAAGGGTTGTCGGAGCGGATGAGGCTTTAGCCAAATCATTCTCTGCATTCCAATGGATTTAATAAGTTAAGATTGGCTTTTGCGGGAGAAGCGCCCATGATGGTAGCGGATACCCCACAGGACCCGAGGTACGAGGGGCCGAGGAGTAGAAGCGAACAGCATGAAAAGGCGCCCAAATATTTAAAAAAACATCCCCATCACTTTACCAACATAGCAAACTCCTTGGCAAAGTATGTAAGAATAATATCTGCCCCTGCACGTTTTATGCTTGTCAACACCTCCATCATGGCCCGGTCATTCTCTAGCCAACCTCTTTCAGCAGCAGCCTTTACCATGGCATACTCTCCGCTTACGTTATAAGCGACGATGGGCAAAGCACAGTTATCTTTCAACAGCTTTATTACATCGAGATAGGCCAAAGCGGGTTTTACCATCAGGAAATCTGCCCCTTCTTGAATATCCAGTTCGGCTTCTATCAAGGCTTCTCGGCTATTAGCAGGATTCATCTGATAGGTTTTCTTATCGCCACTTTTGGGTGCCGAGTTGAGGGCATCCCTAAAAGGGCCATAAAATGCACTCGCATATTTTGCCGTGTACGACATGATAGCAATCTGTTGGAAGCCCGCGTCATCCAATGCTTTGCGAATAAATTGCACCCTTCCGTCCATCATATCAGAAGGGCCTATAATATCGGCTCCAGCTTTTGCTTGAGCCACTGCCATTTTCCCGAGTACCTCAAGGGTTTCATCATTCAATATCTTGCCTTTCTCTACAATACCATCATGCCCATCGCTGCTATAAGGATCCATAGCCACGTCTGTCATCACACAAGCTTCGGGGAATTGCGTCTTTACTTCGTGGATTGCTTTTAAATAAAAGTTTTCAGGATTATAGCTCTGGCTAGCATATTTGTCTTTGAGGTTGTCTTCCAAAGCTGGAAACAAGTCAAATGCTTTGATGCCTAGGTTTAAACATTCTTCAATCTCTTTGAGCAGGAGGTCAATAGAGCGCCGGAACATGCCAGGCATTGACGGCACTTCTTCCTGCCTTCCCTTGCCAGAAATCACGAATAAAGGGAATATGAGATCATTAATATTGACTGTAGTTTCTTCCACTAAGTTTCTGATCGCCTCGGTTCTTCTGTTTCTTCTTGGTCTTCTTAACATAATTTATGCTTTTACAAATTCTATGGTCATAGGATAATGGTACATCTCATTTCTGTCGGCCTTAATAGTGGCTATAACCACACAAACCAACTGTAATATGGCCACGGCTCCAATAATCAGAAATCCCACAAATACGAGCATCAATACGAATGCGATGAATATATATAGGGTAATGGACAACTGAAAGTTGAGCGATCTCCTGCTGTGCTCGCGTACCATGGGAGATTCCGTTTTCATGGTATAGATAACAAGCGGTACAATGATATGGCCGAAAGGTACCGCATAGCCGATCAGTGTCCCCACATGGCTCATGAGCATCCACTGTTTTTCTGATAATTCATTCATTTATTTGAAGTTAATGACAGTATCTTCTATAATGTCGCAGCATTGGTGCAGTTGTACTTCGGTCATTACCAACGGCGGTGCAAAACGGATGATGTTGCCATGTGTCGGTTTTGCCAAAAGGCCATTCTGCATTAAGCCTATGCAAATATTCCAAGCTGTTGTACTTTCAGGGGAATCATTAATGATTATGGCATTCAAAAGGCCTTTCCCTCTCACAGATTTTACCCACGGGCTATTTGTAAGCCCTTCCATCCGTTCTCGGAAAATATGGCCTAACCGCTCTGCATTCTCGGCCAGCTTTTCCTCCTTCACTACTTCCAGTGCCGACATCACTACGGCACATGCCAGCGGATTACCTCCGAAGGTAGAGCCATGCTGCCCCGGTCGTATTACTTCCATAATGCTATTGTCGGCCAAAACTGCCGATGCAGGATAAAACCCTCCTGACAAAGCCTTACCTAATATAAGAATATCGGCTCTCACATCTTCATACTCGCAAGCAAGCAACCGGCCCGTCCTACCAATGCCTGTTTGTATTTCATCGGCAATCAGCAAGACATTATGCGCTTTACAAAGTGCATGACATTTTTTAAGGTAGCCATCCAAAGGCACTACAACACCCGCCTCTCCTTGAATAGGCTCTATCAGAAAACCTACGATATCCTTTTCTTCTCGTAACACCTTTTCTAAGGCCAGAGGATCGTCATAAGGTATTTTTATAAAACCTGGTGTATAAGGGCCAAAGTTTCTTTTGGCGTCAGGATCACTAGAAAACGAAATGATGGTGGTAGTCCTGCCATGAAAATTGTTTTCAGCTACCACAATTTTCCCGCTGTTCTCTTTTATCCCTTTTCTCTCATATCCCCATTTTCGCGCTAACTTCAATGCGGTTTCTACAGCCTCAGCCCCAGTGTTCATAGGCAACACCTTTTCGTAGCCGAAGTATGCTGTCACATATTGATCATACAGGCCCAGCACATCATTATAGAAGGCACGGGATGTAAGCGTGAGGCGAGAAGCCTGCTCCTGCAGCGTAGCCAAAATCTTAGGATGGCAATGTCCTTGGTTCACCGCAGAGTAGGCCGATAGAAAATCGAAGTATTGTTTACCTTCCACATCCCAAACAAAAACCCCTTCTCCACGGGCTAGCACCACCGGCAAAGGATGGTAATTGTGTGCGCCATACTGATCTTCGAGACCTATGGCTTCTTGAGTAGATATGATCAGTCTTGGCATGGCTCCCTCCTTTTTAATTCTCTGTACTATCGCTAATTTTGCAACAGATCAAAGTTAAGAAAAATCGGGCTATTGTGAATGAAGCCACAAAGGGAAAATCAAGCATGCAACCATTGAGTGAAGAGGATTATTATTTTAACGAAAACGGCCTAATGGTCTTCACAGCGGCTTTTCATCGAAAAAGGGGCTACTGCTGCAAAAATGGTTGCAAGCATTGCCCCTATGGATATTCAAAGGAAGACACTAAACCTAGGGAAAAGTAAAAAACTATTTGAGATTGTGAATTAATTTTTCGATATTTGCAGACTAATTTTCTTAACATAGAGCAGAACAGTATAGATCATGGCTAGAGTTTGTCAGATAACAGGGAAAAGACCTCGCGTAGGCAATAGTGTTTCTCATGCAAATAATAAGACGAAGCGCAAGTTTTACCCCAATTTGCAAAAGAAGAAATTCTATCTTCCGGATGAAGACAGGTGGGTGACATTGAAAGTTTCGACTTCAGCAATCAGGACCATCAATAAAAATGGCATTACAGCTGTTATAAAAAAAGCAAAAGAGAAAGGCATCCTTGCATAACAACTAGGGAGACCTGCATAATAATATAAAGCATTTACACCAATGGCAAAAAAAGGCAATAGAGTTCAGGTAATATTGGAATGTACCGAACATAAGGAAAGCGGTCAGCCTGGAACCTCTAGGTACGTGACCACTAAAAACAGAAAGAATACTACAGAAAGATTGGAGCTGAAGAAATTCAACCCTATTCTGAATAAATACACTATTCACAAAGAAATTAAATAATCATGGCTAAGAAAGCAGTTGCAACTCTAAGAAAAGAAGGTGGCAGAAACTACGCCAAGATAGTAAAAGCGATAAAGTCGGAAAAAACCGGTGCTTATACCTTTAAAGAGGAAATGGTGCCAGTAGACCAAGTACAGAGCGCACTATCTTCCAACAAATAACTGACATCAGCGCCTTATCAATATTAAAGTCCCTACTATGGGACTTTTTTGTTATATTGGTGCACACATGTATCCTATGGGTAGTGATAAGTCTTTTATTTTTTAAATAATTTTAGCCATGAGCCTATTCGGTTTTTTGTCAAAAGACAAAAAGGCCTCTCTCGACAAAGGTCTTGAAAAGAGCAAGAACAACTTTTTCTCCAAGTTAGGAAAAGCAGTAGTGGGCAAATCCAAAGTGGATGATGAAGTTTTGGACGAGCTGGAAGAGATACTCATCACATCCGATGTAGGGGTAGACACTACTTTAAAGATAATCGAAAGGATAGAGCAGCGCGTGGCTAAAGACAAATACCTCGGCACCGAAGAACTGGACAGGATATTAAAAGAAGAAATTGCTGGCCTCCTCTCAGAGAATAATACCGAAGACTTACAGGACTTTGACGTACCACCGCATAGGCCACATGTCATCATGGTTGTAGGCGTAAACGGCGTAGGCAAAACAACCACCATAGGAAAACTGGCTGCCCAATTCAAAAATAAGGGAAAACATGTGATCTTAGGCGCAGCAGATACCTTTCGTGCCGCAGCGGTTGATCAGCTCATCCTTTGGGGCGACCGTGTAGGTGTTCCGGTAGTTTCTCATGGAATGAACACTGACCCTGCTTCTGTGGCCTTTGATGCTGTGAAAGAGGGCGTAGACAAAAAAGCTGATATTGTCATTATAGACACTGCTGGAAGATTGCACACCAAGGTAAATTTAATGAATGAGCTCACTAAAATAAAACGTGTGATGCAAAAATTCATTCCAGAAGCTCCCCATGAAGTGCTCCTGGTGCTGGATGGCAGCACCGGCCAAAATGCTTTTGTACAGGCTCGGGAATTCACCAAAGCCACGGAAGTCACTGCCCTGGCCATTACCAAACTGGACGGCACAGCCAAAGGTGGCGTGGTGATCGGCATATCCGACCAGTTCAAAATACCTGTTAAATATATTGGGGTGGGAGAAAAGGTAGAAGACCTTCAGGTATTCAACAAGCAGGCATTTGTCGATTCTCTATTCAGCAAATAAAGAAAACAACTGGTTTCTAACAACATTCAACCGCAGTCTTTTGGACTGTGGTTTTTTTGTTATAAGTAGTTTCTAAAGATCCACTCAACCATCGTCTCTTCTTTAAACTATGGAAACTCTAGCTATAAGGAAAAAACATTATTTATTGACTTATTTGCTTTGATGATGGTTGCATATAAATCAACGCAAGATATGACACTAAATTTAGGAAAAAGTAATTCTCAAGAAGAAGGCTTTCTGGTTGCAGAAACCTTCATCAATTCAAACAGAATTGCTGGCCCGCTTACCAAGTACTGAAATGCATAATGCAAATTATAAAGATTGTTAAATTATTGTTTTTTATAGCAATAGATCCAAAATAGCAATGTTAAACTTATAAGTCCGGCAGCGCCATCGCAATTTTATTTGATTTTTTGGGCAATAAAAAAAGCCTGAGAAGCGTGTTATGGCTTATCAGGCTTAATTTTTGAAAGTGGGACCTGCTGGATTCGAACCAGCGACCCCCTGCTTGTAAGGCAGGTGCTCTGAACCAACTGAGCTAAGATCCCATTAAACTTTATAATTGTCCCCGTTTGGGATTGCAAAGGTATAAACCAAAATGATTATTACAAATACTTTGTAGAATAAAAGTAAAAAAATAGCTCCATTTTCAGGTAGCTGCAAGAATCCTGCAAGACCCTTACTTGGCTTTAAGGCCTGTAAACACCATAAAGCGTAAAAATCAGGATAATTAATATCCCTGTAAAACAAGGTATTAGTTGCATATTCGTTGATGGGATGTGCATATGTATCTATTGTATGCTTTAAACTTATCAAGCATTTTTGGCTTTAATATGAATTCATTTTAAATCATTACATCATTTCAAAAGGAATCACCACAATTTGTATTTTTGTCCTGTGTATCGATATATACCTCTTTTTAAACGAATCCTAGCGTACTCTTTGGTAGCGATTGTGATGCTGCTATCCATAGCCGGCACGCTAACTTATGTTTATCAAGATAAAATAATTGCCCTATTCATCGACGCAGCCAATGAAAAGGTAAAGACACCGATTCAAGTAGAAAAGATTAATTTTTCTTTACTGGAGAAATTCCCTCATATCACCGTAAGCCTTCAGAATGTAAATATCCAAGAAGGGATTGAAGAAAGTGATCAGTCGCTGGGAAAAGCCAAAAGTATCGCTTTTGCCTTCAATATTTTCGGATTTTTTAAGGGCGATTATATCATCGACCAAGTGTACATCGAAGATGCTGAAGTTTTTCTAAGGGTAATGCCTTCTGGTGAAGTGAACTATAGTATTTTTGAAAAAGATACATCTTCTGTAAAGCAAAGTTTATCCTTTAACCTTGAAAGAATCAAGCTGGACAATGTATTGTTCACCTACGAGGATAAAAAGCGGGATCAAGAGTATGTGCTGTTTGCCAACAAAGCCACGGCCAAGCTAACATCTAGCAATAATATTTACGATATCGCCGTGGATGGTGATATGGAAAGCCGTCATATTCGGGTAAACCAAGACAGATTTTTTAGAGACAAGGCTTTACGTGTAAAAGCTATACTCAATTATCACCTGAACAATGACAGCCTGAATATTCAACCCTCTACACTGTTTGTACATGATTCAGAGTTTTCTGTGCATGGGGTTTATCATGGCGCGGACAAAAATTTTATACGATTAGACACAGAAGGTAAAAACACGGACATACAAACCATTTTGTCCCTGATGCCTGAAAACATTTATGATAAATTCAAGATATATCGGAGTGAAGGCAACGTATATTTCAATTCTTCTTTAGAAGGCGTGATCTCTGACAATTCTTCTCCGAAACTCCATATTGCCTTCGGATGTCAACAAACCTCCTTTTTTCATCCCAACATCAAAAGAAAAATAAAAAATGTTACACTCGAAGGGACATTCGACGCCACAAAGGCCAATGACCTCAGCACGGCCGTGCTGGACCTAAAAAATGTAACCGGCACATTTGAAAACAAGCCGTTTCGAGGCAATCTATACATCCAAAATTTTGAAGATTACTTCGTTCGACTGGATATAGATGCAGAAATAGATGCCGGGTCCATGTTAGAGTTTTATCCCATAGAAAGCATCCAAAAGGCCTCTGGACTGGTAGACTTGGATATCAGTTTTGAAAGCAGGCTCAACAACTTGCGCAAGAAAGGGGGAGTAACCAAAGCCAAAACCTCCGGCGAGATTATACTGAAGCAGCTAAGTTTTGACTTGGCCAGCACAAAACTCCCCTTTACTGATCTTCAGGGGAGCTTCATATTTAAAAATGAAGACCTTGCCATCAGCGACTTTTCTGGAAAAGTGGGCAGTAGCGATTTCATGATAAACGGATTTTTTAAGAACATCATTGCTTACCTGATCTTTGAAGAACAACCTATTAGCATAGAAGCTGACTTACAGTCACGACTCTTAGACATAGATGAATTGCTGACTGGCAACCTGAGCGAGTCGACGAACACGGCAGTAGAAGGGGATCAGTATTATTCATTTAAAATTTCTCCCAAACTGGCCTTATCATTCAATTGTGATGTGGATCATGTGAAATTTCGACGATTTTTTGGTCATAACATCAAAGGAAAGTTGCAAGTAAACGATCAGGTTGCCAAAGCCTCAAATGTGAAGGTGGATGCAGCAGGCGGCCATATGGTGTTGACTAGTACTGTGGATGCAAGGAAAGGAAACTTTATTACAGTAGATACTGAGGCCTCGTTCGACAAAATTCATATCGACAGCATTTTTTATGTCTTCCACAATTTCAATCAAGACTTTCTTATGGATAAGCATTTGAAAGGGCAGATTTTTGCCGAAGTAAATACCTATATGGCCTTTGATGAAAGACTACGGTTTAGGTCAGATCTGTTCAAAGCCGATGTAGGCATTGCTATCCGAAATGGCGAACTGAACAACTTTGAGCCTATGCACAAACTGTCGAAATTTGTAGAAGAGGAGAGTTTGGCCAAACTACGGTTTTCAGAACTTAGGAATATCATCAGAATTCAAAACGAAACCATTCACCTTCCGGCAATGGAAGTGAGATCGAACGTTTCAACTATCGAAATCAGAGGAACGCACACTTTCGATCAGCATATCGACTACTATTTAAAAGTGCCGCTCAGGAATTTTCGCAAGCAAGATCGGGATGCGGCTTTCGGCGCTATTGAAGAAGATGGAAAAGGCGCCGCAAACCTATTCCTGACTATAAGAGGAACTACAGAAGATTATAAAATAGCGTATGACTCCAAAGCAGTGGTAGAAAAGATAAAAGGAGATATTAAGAAAGAGGGACAAGAACTAAAAGAAATATTCCAAAACAAAGGCTCTAGAGAAAAGCAAGATGTAGAGCTCAATGAAGAGGAATATTTCGACTTTGATTGATAGGGGTTTATCACGTTTGAGTGACAAACAACCAGTTGCGGCTACTTATCTTCCTCATCTTTATCGTCATCCTCTTCATTGCCCGGTTTAGAATAAGAAGGCGGGTCACTAGCAGGGAAAGATTGTTCAATTTGTTCATCTAATTCTCTTTCTCGTTTTTTCCTTTTTTCTTCTTTTTCCTTTTCTGATAATGGTTTTTTGTCCTGATCCATGTTGCGCATTTTTTAAATATGTTCTTCAAAATCAACTATTCTGATTGCCATATGTTTTTTTGTTTAGCGCGACATATATTTGAAAGTTGTCTTTTATTATCTTTATGAGGAACAACATGATAAACTAAATTGACTAGCAGCTCATATGATCAACCTTCTCAAACTCTGCCTCTTTGGTTATTTTTTAACCTTCGGTTGTGTCGGCAAAAAAGAAACGTACGAAATCTACAGCACAAGCAATCTTGAGATACAGCAGGTGGCTAAACATGTTTATCTGCACACCTCATTCCTTAGTACAGAAAGCTTTGGCAATGTTCCTTGCAATGGTATGATCGTCACAAATCAGGACGAAGCCATTATATTCGACACTCCTGCCGAAAGTCCCGCGGCTATTGAGTTGATCCATTGGGTGGAAGACCACCTAGGGCATAGGATTAAAGGAGTAGTTGCAACGCATTTTCATGCAGACTGCCTAGGAGGACTGGAAGAATTTCACAAACGCAGCATCCCTTCCTATGCCCATAATGCTACCATTGCTTTTGCCACTGAAAAAAAGTTGCCCACTCCTGAAACTGGGTTTGAACATTTGCTTGAGCTAAAAGTAGGAGACGAGCCTGTAATCGCTGAATTTCTGGGACAAGGGCATACAAAGGATAATATCATAGGTTACTTCCCAGCAGAAAATGTACTCTTCGGTGGTTGTCTTATCAAAGCATTGGGAGCCGACAAAGGCAATTTGGAGGATGCCAACACATCCGCATGGCCTGAAACAGTAGCCAAGTTGAAAGCAAAATATCCGCATGTTGAAATTGTAATTCCAGGCCACGGGCAATTGGGCGGAATAGCACTATTGGACTACACCATTAAGCTCTTTGAATAATGAGCAAGTCCCTTCTTAAAAAATACCTGAAGTATTATAGCTTACCTTCCAAGCTCCTTGCTTACTGAACAAGGGCTTCTATTGAAAAAAGCCGAGCTTGATGAAACGCCTTGGCTTTTTTAAGTTTCTTTGCTTATTTTACACTATGACTAAGCGATGGAACTATAAAGAACGATCACCCCTAGAAGATATCGATCATCTATCGAAGGAGATTAATGTAAACCCCATATTATCCTCCATTTTATTGCAGAGAGGCATTCGGAACTTTGATGAAGCAAAGCACTATTTCCGGCCTTCATTGAATGACTTGCACGACCCATTCCTCATGAAGGATATGGACAAAGCGGTTGGCCGCATGCAGCTAGCCATTCAAAACCAAGAAAAGATCCTGGTATATGGCGATTATGATGTCGACGGTACTACTTCCGTGGCGTTGGTATATGACTTTATCAGCAAGATTTACGAACACGTAGAATATTATATTCCTGATCGTTATACTGAAGGATATGGGGTGTCCTTACAAGCTATAGATTGGGCAGAATCGCAAGGATTCGATCTCATTATCAGCCTTGATTGCGGCATAAAAGCAGTGGAGAAAATTAAATTAGCCAAGGAGAAAGGCATTGATTTTATCGTATGCGACCACCACCGCCCCGGCGATATATTACCACCTGCATATGCGGTGCTCGATCCTAAACGCGAGGATTGCTCCTATCCATTCAAGGAGCTTTCCGGTTGTGGTGTAGGTTTCAAATTACTACAAGCCTATTGTATGCAAACGGGTATGCCTAAGGAAACTCTCTATGCATATCTGGACTTAGTGGCTGTAAGCATTGCTTCCGATATAGTGCCTATCGTAGACGAAAATCGCATATTGGCTTATTTTGGCATCGAAAAGCTACAGTCCAATCCTCGTCCTGGATTGCAGGCTTTAAAAGATCTGGCAGCAGTGAGTGGGAATATAGATATTTCTTCCATTGTTTTTGGTATAGGGCCGAGGATCAATGCAGCCGGCAGAATAGACCATGCCAAATATGCCGTGAAGCTTTTGCTAGCAGAAAATAGGGGAGAAGCAGAGGACCTCGCTATTCCAATCAACAAAAACAATACGCTTCGGAAAACTGTAGATCATAATATCACTAAAGAAGCCATTGCCATGATAGAGGAGGACATGGTGTTGAAACAAGCAAAGACAACTATGTTGTTTAAACACGACTGGCACAAGGGCGTTATAGGCATAGTGGCATCGCGGTGCATAGAAAAATATTACCGCCCCACCATTATCCTTACGAATTCTAATGGCCTAGCAACAGGCTCGGCACGATCTGTGGTAGGGTTTGATGTGTATGAAGCAATTGCCGAATGTGCAGACCTGCTCGAACAGTATGGCGGACATAAATACGCAGCAGGTCTTACATTAAAATTGGATAACTTGGCAGTCTTTAAACAGAGATTTGAGGAAGTAGTCTGCAAAACTATTCAGGAACATCATTTGACACCGCAGATTGACATCGACGAAGTGATAGACCTTAATATGATCAATAGCAAGTTTTATAACATCCTAAAACAAATGGCGCCGTTTGGTCCTGGCAACATGAATCCCGTTTTTGTCAGCAAAGATGTACGGGTAGCTTCAACACCACGTTTATTAAAGAATGAGCATTTAAAATTGCAGATAAAACAGGTAGGAGGCAATCAGTCAATAGACGCAATAGGTTTTGGAATGGCACCATATGGCGCGATGATAGAAAGCGGCATGCCATTTAGTGTTGCTTACTGTATTGAAGAAAATAATTATAAAGGGAAAAAAACCCTACAACTTATGCTCAAAGACATTAAGTTTGACCAATAAATCATAGATGAAATTAAGGGCAGAAAATTTAGTGAAGAAATACAAGAAACGAACGGTTGTGAACCACGTTTCTGTAGAGGTGTCTCAAGGAGAAATCGTAGGATTGCTGGGTCCAAACGGGGCGGGTAAAACCACATCATTTTATATGATTGTGGGCCTTATAAAACCCAATGATGGCAACATATACCTCGAAGATGAGGACATCACAAGCTTGCCTATGTACAGGCGCGCAAAACTAGGAATAGGCTACCTGGCACAAGAAGCCTCCGTCTTCCGAAATCTTACTGTAGAAGAGAACTTGATGGCCGTTCTTGAAATGACAAAACTCTCTAAAGAAGAGCAAAAACACAAAATGGAAAGCCTCATAGATGAGTTTAGTTTAAGCCACGTTAGGAAAAGTCTGGGAATGGTACTTTCAGGCGGGGAACGGAGAAGGACTGAAATAGCCCGAGCTTTGGCGGTAGATCCCAAATTTGTACTGCTGGATGAACCATTTGCGGGTGTTGACCCCATAGCTGTAGAAGAAATCCAAACCATAGTAGCCAAACTAAAGAATAAAAATATAGGCATATTAATAACCGACCACAACGTAAATGAGACACTTTCCATAACAGATCGGGCCTATTTGATGTTTGAAGGTAAACTATTGAAAGCAGGCACTGCCGAGGAATTAGCAGCCGATGAGCAAGTAAGACGGGTATACCTTGGAAAACATTTTGAGCTCAAAAGGAAAGTTTGAGTCACTTGTCCACTCTCACAGAGGCATTTCTTATGCGATTCCCATAGTTTTTTTCAGGGTACTTAGGCGTACAATGAAACTTTTTTTATTTAATTGCGATCTGTCATAGTATTGCATCCACTTTAATTTGATTGTATGGAGATCATTAACTCTATCTTGACATGGGTAATGAAAAAACGCATCCATGAGGTAGAACTTTTCAAAAAGTATCCTCATGAGGTTCAACGAGAAGTTTTGTTGAAATTAGTGAATACCGCTAAACATACAGAGTTTGGGAAGAAATATGATTTCAGCAGCATAAAGTCCATCGGGGATTTCCGCCGGACAGTGCCTTTTGGAAACTATGACAGCCTACTTCCCTATATAGAGCGACTGATGAAAGGCGAGCAAAATGTCTTGTGGCCTACAGAGATAAAGTGGTTTGCCAAGTCTTCAGGCACTACGGGCAAACGAAGCAAATTCATCCCTGTTTCGCATGAAGCATTAGAAGACTGTCATTTCAAAGGTGGAAAGGACTTACTTTCCATATATGTGAATAACTATCCCGACAGCAAACTCTTTACAGGCAAGGCCTTGGCCATTGGAGGAAGTCACAAAATCAATACCCTTGACGAGAAGTCGAACTCAAGATATGGGGACGTGTCGGCAGTAATTATGAAAAACCTGCCACTATGGGCAGAGATGGCCAGAACACCCAAGTTGGAAACAGCCCTTATGGAGAATTGGGAAGAGAAAATCGATAAGATGGCCAAAGAGACTGCTATTGAAAATGTGACCAACATCAGTGGCATTCCAACCTATACGATCGTCCTTATAGAAAAAATACTCGAACACACAGGCGCTAATAACATCCTGGAAGTGTGGCCGCACCTGGAGCTTTTTGTGCATGGTGCAGTATCTTTTACGCCTTATAGGGAGCTTTTCAAAAAACTGATCCCGAGTGATAACATGCATTATTTGGAAACTTATAATGCCACTGAAGGTTTCTTCGGTATACAAGACCAGCCCGATTCTGACGAACTACTACTCATGCTAGACTACGGCGTATATTATGAGTTTATACCCATGGAATCTTTTCACGATGAAAATGTGCAACCCATCGGACTGGAAGATGTAGCGCTTGATAAAAGCTACGCTATGGTCATCACCACCAATGCAGGCCTGTGGCGCTATGTCATTGGCGATACCGTAAAGTTCTCTTCTTTGAATCCCTACAGAGTAAAGATATCAGGAAGGACCAAGCATTTTATCAATGCTTTTGGCGAAGAGCTAAACATTCAAAATGCCGAACAGGCCATAGCGGTAGCCTGTGAAGAGACTGGCGCATCTATAAGCAACTTTACAGCAGGGCCTTTGTATTACAGCGAAAGCAACAGAGGCTGCCATGAATGGATCGTGGAGTTTGCTCAAGAGCCTGACGACTTCTCAAAGTTCTCACAGCTCTTGGACGAAAATCTCCGTCAGAACAATTCTGACTATGATGCCAAACGCTTAAATGACATGGCACTAAAACCACCAGTCATCCATATTGCTCCAAAAGACACCTTTTATACTTGGATGAAGAAACGTGGTAAACTTGGTGGACAAAATAAGGTGCCTCGCCTTTCAAACAACAGAGAATTTTTAGATGAACTCCTGCCTTTGTTGAAACAAAAGCAAGCATAGCGAAACCTTCATATTTAAACACTTCAAATCCCTTTTGCTAAGAAGAGATTAGTAATCTATGTCCGATGCTTCAAAAATAAGAATTGTACTTTTCTAATGGCGTGGGTTAAAAACGAAACTAATCACTTGTAAATTCCCATAAAAATTATTCATTTTGGCCCATGATTTTTCAAGTGCTATTTCTGAAAATATTACATCAGTTTTCTACCTCTTTAACATTCATTGATAGATTATCATAATAATGCTTTTTAGAATAGTGTTATTGCCACATTATTTATAAGTTAATTTTATATAAAATAATACCTCCTCATTGTATATTCTGCTCTAATAGATTCAATCTATTTATACAAAAAAAAGATTTTAAATAGTCAACTAAAAGTTTTCCACATTTATAGAAAGTTTTCCACAATTTAAAGCGGTTTTATCATAACATGCTGAACATCAAGTTATTGGTCAATAAAATTCCTTTCAATTATATGTGGATAACTAACCGCCTTTTATTTAAGAGACTAAAGTCATTAGTTATCCGCTACAAATAGGAAGGTTATTTGTTCTTCATGAGAAAACAGGAGGCTGGCTACTGTATCAAGGCCATTTTTTGCAAAGAAATTAGCTTTGCTTATAAGCCCTCCGCAAAGAACGCCGAGACAGGCTCTAAAAGGGCTAGATTTGGAAATAAATCCTACATACTTTCTTTGATCATTTAAAGGGTTTTGCTAATGGTTTGCATTTTTAAACTCATATCCTCCTAATTGCATATTTTCAGTACGAGGTGGACGATGCAGCCATGAGTAAAGACTCTTCTAAGTTCAGCATCTCAACATATCAGAGAATTGGCTTATAGAAGCATAGGAAGAATCTAAGCTACAATCAGCACGTATATCCTGGAGCTTGATTGCCGTATAGGGTTAAGTTTATTGCGACGTTTTGATCTCATCATTAACAGTTCCTATGATTTGCAGCACCAATTTTGTAGCTTAAAGTTTAAAAAGTCATCTTAATGCCCCAAATTTACATTCAAATTAGAAAGGCAAACAATCATAGGCAGTTCCTTAGGGCGATGATTTACTTAAACCGTTATTTAGGAAATACCTTAAAAATATAGACCACATGAAAGCATTGATTCCGGTAGCAGGGATAGGAGCAAAGTTACGCCCTCACACCTATACACAGACTAGGGCACTGGTGCCTATCGCAGGAAAGCCTATTTTGGCCCACATAGTAGACACACTGATATCAGGCGGCATAAAGGAATATGTTTTCATAACAGGGTATTTGGGCAGCAAAACCGAAATGTTCCTAAAGCAACATTATCGAGACAGCGACATTAGCATCAGTTTTGTACGACAGGAACCAAGAGAAGGCATTGGTCATGCATTATGGTGCGCGCGTGAGCACCTCAAAGAAAATGAGGAAGTCGTTATCATGCTGGGGGATACCATTTTGAACTTAGATTTAAAGCAATTTCTCCAACAACCACATTCTGTACTTGGCACACACAGGGTAGACACGCCAGGCAATTTTGGCGTGGTAGAAGTAAATGGAGAGGGTTTTGTGACCAAACTTGTAGAAAAGCCAAAAATACCTAAGTCTAATCTGGCGATGGTGGGCATTTACAAAATTGCCAACCCCATGTTGCTAAAGGAAGGAATTGCCTACATCACAAGCAATCAAGTGAAAACCCACGGAGAGTACCAGCTTACTGACATTTTAACCTACATGATCGAACATGGGGAGCCAATAAAAACCTTTAATGTGGACAATTGGTACGACTGCGGGAAAAAAGAATCATTACTGGAAGCCAATGCTATTTTATTAGGCAAGCCCGAATTTAAGCAAAAACTGCAAAAACGCTTTCCTGGAACGGTTATCATTCCTCCGGTAAGCTTTGGGGAAGGATGTGCGATCAATAACGCCATCATTGGCCCGAATGTGGCCATAGGCGATAATACTACTATAACTTATTCTATTGTTAAAAACTCCATTATCGGCTCTTATACAAATGTCCAAAGTTCGGTTTTGAACAATTCTGTTATCGGCAGCGATACTACACTGAAAGGGTTGAGCCAAAGCCTAAACATAGGAGACAATGCAGAAATAAATTTCTACGATAAGTAGTTTAGTTGCTTAGTTGCCAAAATAAAACAGCGGTATCAGTTGTCTAAATTATGCTTATGATTCTGCCTCAGCAGTTTGAAGTGCATTATAAAAGCGGTAATGGACGTAGACTTTCTCATTTTTCAGGACATCTAAAATGCTCTCCCACAATATTTCATAAGGAATTACTTCCATATCTAGCAGGAGATCGCTCGGGATTTGCGTAGTCTTAAGTTTTTTGAAATAATTGGCTCCTTTTTCTTGTATTACCTCGGAATTATATTCCTTTTCGACAATTAAAGTGAGCAACCGGATAAAAATGCTGGTTCGATAGTTATTCCGTTTGTCGAGATGTATAGAGTTGTATTGTTGCAAGTATTCCACCCGCTTTTCAAGTGCTTCAAACTGCCCACGCCTCAACAGATATAGCAACTGGATGATGAGTGTAGCAGTGTTATAACCTTGCATGTTTTTGCTAAAGTCTGGCTTCTGTTCCAAGAAATGCTCAATATCAAAGCCCCACTTTAACAGTTTCACATCTTTAAAATAGACCAAATACGCCCTATATATCTGCCAGCGGTCCTTCTCTTCATCCTGCAGCAAGTTATAGTTCTTGTTGGTCCGTACCTTTCTATAAGTATCTATGGCCTGCTTGAATTTCTGCCCTTTCATCAGTAGCAAAAAGTGATATTCAGAAAAGCTAAACCACTCATCAGAGCCTACTTTAAACAGCTTTGTTCTCTTCTCTGCATAATCATGTCCATTTTCGACTTCATTCAAGCAGAAGTAAGCGTATAACTTTATAAAAGCAATCTCATTCTTGACAAGATCGACTTTTACTGCAGCATGGCCCATGCGCAGATATTTTTTTTCAAGAAGGCTACAAAGTGCCACATTGGCCTGATAGTTCTCCATGAGAGCATTATATCGCAACTGAAGCTTATTCGATAGCACATTTAAGCGGCTGCTCTTATACTTAGTCGCATACCCATCTATTGCCGCTATGGCCTTAGGCATTTTGGGCAATGCTCTCATGTAAGCACTCACAGACTTGTTGATTTGCGAAAGCATGCCGTAGTAGATGCCTTCGCATTCGTGCACAGCCTCTTCAAACTTTCTTTGCTTTTGAAGCAGCTTAGCATATTCGGCATAAGGGGTTGTCTTGCCCATTTTCGCATACTCATTCCTGAGCAATTGAATCGCTTCCACTGACAATTCCACCAACTCATATTCGATCGCCGTTTTGATAAGCCCAGGAAGGATCTTAAAAGCAACATCAGAAGCATTTTCGGCTATCAATATTTTACATTGATGCAGCTGGTGCATACACTCGTACCGACACCTGTCATAATCAGAATATATTTCCTTGTCATAGTCAAGGAAATAGAGGTGGTTCAAAAGCTTCTGGTGGAGTTTTCTTTTGGCATTACGGTAGTTCCTGTTTCCAGGGTCTGCTCGAAATACCTTTTTTGCTGCTAGAGCATCACTGTCAAACTTCCCATCTATAATGCCTTCATACAACAAGTTGTCTTTAGAGATTTCCTTTTTCCTAAAGTTTTGGTTTACTAACTGTATGCTCCTCTGCCCTCTTTTTTTGGTGATATCTATCAGTTTCAGAATATCTTCCATTAGTTTATGCGATTTTGCTTTGCTGAGACAACCAAGGAAAGGAGAAATCAACAAGAATTTAACTGTGAGAATGCTTTCTCGCTGGTATATCCTCCTCTTTGTTAGGTGTTTTCTATTATAAATTAAAAGCTTAAAAATGAGATATTAAAATGAATTATAAAATTAATAATATCTTAAAGCAAAACAGGGTAAGATTTTCGTTCTTTATAATGCATTTTTTGCTTATAAAGCAATGAAACACCGATAGATTAACAAACTAACGGTATCATTAAGAAAGAAATGTGTCTTTGCCGCAAACATTTGTAATCCTGAAAAGATTTTATCCTCAAACGGAGTCGTTTCTTTAGCTCAAAGTCCCTATGGATAAGTATAGAATAGTTTTTCAGTGCCACACAGCGCCAAAAGCGACATCAGGCTTGGTTGGATACGAACCAGAAAGACAATATATAGGAAGGATGTTTAACGGCCTTTACGAAATAAGCCCACGATGGGGAAGCGATCTGAGTACAAAACTTATTACAAAACCACTATTTGATCAATATTTTTCAATAGTGAAAAACGAGATATAACCCTATGTAGAAAATGAACTATTTGAATGCTGTTTACATAAAGTGCAGGTTTATGCGACCTAATGATGGCATAAAATTACATGTATATTGATAATATTAACCCTGCATTTTAAATATTTTCATACGGATAATGTCAATTATATTGCCTCAATATGACAATAAAGCATATAAAGGAAGTTTGTTTGTATTTTGAAGACTTGCGCGAAGCCAAAGATTTTTATAAAAAGTTGAATTTTCCCATCATCATGGAGGAAGAAGGTCATCACATTTTCTTTAGGGCCGGTTCGTCTGTGTTACTATGTTTTGTGGCAGCAGTATCTAAACATAAACAAACCCCTCCTCCACATTATGCATACGGTCCTCAACACATTGCCTTCGAGGTGCCCTTGGATGAATACGAAGCCTGGAAGAGCAAGATAAAAGACCTAGGCATTGAAATCATTCAGGAGCAAACGTGGCGGGATGGTCTCCAATCATTTTATTTTCATGATCCGGAGGGCCATGTCCTTGAAATCATCCCTCCAAGGATATGGGATTGATGTTTACGAAACAGAAAGAAGGTGAATTAATTTGCAAGGTATTGGCCTTTAGACTTAAATTCCTTTATAAAAGAAACCAAGAATTTGAAAGGTTAAACAAATATAATATAGCAACTGCATCTGCAATTTAAAGGCAAGGCGTTAACATTCCTCTCCCCTTATTCATTTGTTATCTGGTCAACATGCCATAATTTAGCGGTTAATTTCCCTATGAAAGTTTTTTATACCATTTTCTTGCTTGTCATGTCCAATGTGTTCATGACTTTTGCTTGGTACGGTCACCTCCACTTCAAAAAGATGACTTCGCTGCAACATTTAGGTTTAATCAGTGTAATTCTAGTGAGCTGGGGATTGGCCCTTTTCGAGTACATATTCCAAGTGCCCGCTAACCGGCTAGGATTTGACAAAAATGGAGGCCCCTTTTCCCTGATTGAGCTCAAAACCATTCAGGAGGTAATCTCCCTGGTAGTGTTTACTTTTATTACGATTTATGTCTTCAAAACTGATAAATTTGCCTGGAATCACGCAGTAGGCTTTGCGTTCATCGTATTGGCCGTGTTTTTTATTTTTAAAAAATGGTAATAGCAATAGGCAGCGTGCGTTACTCTTTATGCAGCATGATAAGGCTTTCAATATCTGGAGGCTTTTTGTTAAGTTTGTTTGCATAAAGACCTTTATTTAATTTTCTTGTAGGATCAATTTTATTTAACAGCATAACAAAGGATGGAAGAACAAGTATTAAATGAGCTGAAAAGGGAACATCAAGAGAAGATTAGCCGAGTATTCAAAGAAGTAGGCAAAGTGGTGGTAGGCCAAGAGTATATGCTTAACAGGCTGCTTATCGGACTATTTACCCAAGGACATATATTATTGGAGGGTGTACCGGGGCTGGCCAAAACGCTAACGGTCAACACTTTGGCAAAAGTATTGCACCTTGATTTCCAACGCATTCAGTTTACGCCCGACTTGCTGCCTGCCGATTTAGTAGGAACGATGATCTACAATCAACAGATGTCCAAATTTGAGGTAAAGAAAGGCCCTATCTTTGCCAACCTTATTTTAGCAGATGAGGTAAACCGATCGCCCGCCAAAGTACAGTCAGCCCTCTTGGAAGCGATGCAAGAGAAGCAAGTGACCATAGGCGAAACGACTTATGCTTTAGACAAGCCCTTTTTGGTATTGGCCACTCAGAACCCTGTAGACCAAGAAGGAACTTACCCATTGCCTGAAGCCCAGGTTGACAGGTTTATGTTAAAGGTGCACGTCGGTTATCCTTCAAAGCAGGATGAGCTTGAGGTGATGAGGCGAATGGCCAACTTGAGCTTTAAAGATACGGTTGTGCCCGTACTCACTAAAGAAGATATTTTCAAAATTAGGGAAGCGATCAATAAAGTGAGCATTTCTGAAAGTTTGGAAAAGTATATCATTGAAATTGTTTTTGCCACTCGTTTCCCTAACGATTATGGTCTTAAAGACGAAGCCAACTACATACAGTTTGGTGCATCTCCTCGAGCCAGTATTGCGCTGAACCTAGCAGCAAAAGCTATAGCCTTTTTTGACGAAAGAGATTACGTACTTCCTGAGGATATCAAAGAAGTGGCAGAAGATGTGCTGAATCACAGGATAATCCTCAACTATGAGGCAGAAGCCGACGGCATAGGCACAAAAGAAATAATCAGGGGAATACTAAAGAAAATTCCGATCAGTTAATAAAAAGCCCGCCACGTAAGAGAAATAAAATTGCCTTATGTGGCGGAACTGAAAAAATAATTTTAATAATTACAATACTTTTTGAGGTAGTTAGATGCGCGCCTTTCTCCAAGCTCTACCGCTTTAGTGAAATCATCGCATCCCTGATAGGCTTTGTTGATGGCCACAAAAGAAGCTCCTCGTAATAGATAAGCATTCGTCAGGATAAATTTATACCGATCGCTTTCCACATCTTTTGTCGCTTCTTTATTGATCAAGCTGATGGCTTTGGTATAATCTTCTATGGCCCCGTAATAATTGCCCAAATTATAAAAAGCAATGCCTCTGTTGCGGTAGAAATATTCCTTTTCTTCCCCACTCCCTATGGCTTTCGTAAAATCTGCCGCTGCGCCCCTAAAATCCTCAATCTTCAGTTTCACCAACCCTCTTTCATTATAATATTCAGGCTCTTCCGGGTCGAGCGATATGGCCATATTCAAATCTTGAGTGGCAGAGAGGTTTTTGCCATACTCAAAATATAACATTCCTCTTTTCTTATAATAATCAGCATTCTGCGGGCTTAGCGATATAGCCTTTGTAATGTCATTAATCGCTGCACCATAGTTCACTGCACCAATTTCTGGATCATATGTACTGGAAAGCAGGAATGATCGTCGGTCATAATATTTAGGATTTTCCGGCTCTAAGTCTATAGCGATGTTCAGATCATCCAAAATACCATCCCGAGTAAAACGCAATAAAAACTTGATATAGCTTCTGTTATAATAAGCTTCGGCGTTGGTCGGATCCATTTCTATAATGGCCGTATAATCTTTCAAAGCACCTTCGTAATCACGCATGCGGTTTTTTACCGCAGCCCTGTTGAAATAGGCTTCCTCATTTTTTCCTTCTATTTCCAAAGCCTTATTATAATCATGGAGTGCGCCTTGTTCATCGCCGAGTTTAAACTTTGCAGAGCCTCTATGAAAATATGCCTCAGCAAAATCCGGCCGCTCCTCTATAGCCTTGTTATAATAGTTTACAGCCTCTTGATAATTCCCCGATTGAAGAGCCAGTTCTGCTTTTTCATAAGCGGATCCTCCCGAGCTCTGAGCAGAAAGCGGGGAAAGCATAAACAATAAGTATATAATTAAAAAGAATCTGTACATGAGCATTAGGTTACAATATATACAAAGATGCAAATATTTAAACAAAGATATTAGTCAAATTAAAAAAAGAGGGTTTGCTTAAGATTGATATTCTTTATTTATAATCAATGCTTTACAACCTATTTTAAATGAATTTATAAGTTTTTAAGGGCCTATTCAGGACAAAGTCTTACATGATAAGAACAAAAGTAATCATCAAAAGCATTACATAGCACTTGATTTATCCACTCAATTCATATCGATAAGGAGTACCTCCAAGTTTGGCAGCTAATTATGCCTTACTTCCTTATCTTTACATGAGAAAATACACCAGCATTTGAGCAACAAAAATTATGAAGATTCTCCATACCGCTGACTGGCATTTAGGCAAGCGATTGAATGATTACTCCCGATTGAAGGAGCAAGAAGATGTATTAAATGAAATTTGTGAAGTGGCAGAAAGGGAGAGTGTTGATGCTGTACTGATAGCCGGCGACCTGTTTGACACTTTTAATCCTGCTTCCGAAGCTGTAGAGCTGTTTTATAAAACTGTGTGCCGTTTGGCCGCTGGAGGCCAACGGGCAGTAATCGCCATTGCTGGCAACCACGACTCGCCAGACAGGATAGAAGCACCCGACCCTATGGCAAGGGCTTGTGGTATTGTATTTTGCGGCAGGCCTATTTCATGCACTCAAGCTTTTCATTTAGATACCGGTCTGGCAGTAGTAAAGTCCGCACCAGGATTTATAGAACTCCAGCTTCCAAAGCAAAAATATCCGCTTCGGATCCTGCTGACCCCATATGCAAACGAACAGACTATGAAACAATTTCTAGGCACCGATGACCGGGAGGAAGCGCTTAGAAGTGTGTTAGAAAGGACCTGGAAAGAAAATGCCCAAGAACATTGCGACAATCAAGGGGTGAATATTTTAATGGCCCACCTTTATGTGATGGAGAAAGGAGGACCTCAACCAGAAGAGCCCGAGGATGAAAAGCCTATTTTGCATATGGGAGGTGCTCAGGCTATCTTTACCGAAAGCATTCCTGAGCATATTCAGTATGTAGCACTTGGGCACCTGCACCGCTACCATTGGGTAGGGAAAGGGTCATGCCCAGTGGTTTATTCAGGAAGCCCTTTAGGCTATAGCTTTAGCGAAGCACATCAGCAAAAACAAGTAATCCTGATAGAAGCCGAGCCTGCGGAGCAAGTGAAAGTAAAAGCCATTCCACTAACCTCAGGAAGAAGGCTCGTAAAGAAGCGCTTTGAAGCCCTGAATGAAGCATTTGCATGGCTTGGAGAGAATCCCAATACCTATGTCGAACTTACCTTACAAAGCGATACGTATATAGATGCAAAAACAAAAAAAGCTTTGTTCCAAGCTCATGATGGGATTGTCAATATTATTCCAGAGTTCACGACGGACTTTGAGCACCAATACACCAAACCCGTGGAAGAGTTTACGGATATTCGCAAGGCCTTCAAGGATTATTTTAAGGCAAGGAAAGGCCAAGAGCCAGACCAAGCCTTGATGGAGGTCTTCAATGAAGTCCTCGATTCGAGCAGCGAAGAGCAACAATAGCTATCAACCAGATCCTCGAAAGTTTACTATTAAATTAACGACCTTATGATTCCTGTTCATCTCACCCTCCAAGGGTTGTATTCCTATAAAGAAAAACAAGCGATTGATTTTCAACCATTGATAGCCTCGGGTCTATTTGGACTGTTTGGATCGGTGGGCAGTGGAAAATCTTCGGTTCTAGAAGCCATCATGTTGGTGCTTTATAATAAGACAGAGCGGATATCAAGTGGTAGGAATTACAATATTATGAACCTCCAAAGCAATGAGCTTTTCATTGACTTTATTTTTTATGCCGGCCCTGGCAATATTAATAAGTATAGGGCTACATATAGCAGTAGAAGAAACAGCAAGGACTTTACTGATGTAAAAGTAAAAGAACGAAACTACTATAAATGGGAAGGGAGCGACTGGACTCCATTAGAAAACATAGATAATGCCAAGGATATCTTGGGCATGAGCTATGAGAATTTTATGAAAACGGTCATTATCCCCCAAGGCAAGTTTCGCGACTTTATAGACCAAAGCACATCGGCAAGGGTTCAGATGCTTAAAGATCTATTCCCGCTAGAGCAATTTGACCTCTTCAACAAAACCAGCAGGTTGCAGTCGCAGAATAAAGCTGATATACAATCCATAGAAAAACTTTTAGAAGAAATAGGAACTCCTGATCGTGAAGACATAGAATTGCTGGAAAAAGAGATTGAGTCGCTCGAAAGCATACAAATTGAAAGCGGGAAGACGCTTAACCTCCTCCGAAAAGAGGAAGAAAAGATAAGGGCCCTGGAGAAACTATTTACCACCTATTATGAATTAACGGACAAGCTAAAACTACTAAAATCTGAAGAAGAGCTCTTCAAAAACAAAACTTTACAACTGGAAAAATACAGCAGGGCTTATATCTACTTCAAAGAGAAGTTAGCAGCGCTAGCCAAGTGTATGGAAGAGCTTCAAAACAAAAAGTTATTGCTTGGGAACCTTACGGAGCAAGCCAAAAAAGCAGATGAAGCATTGAATACAAGCAAAGAGAGGTTTCTAGGGACAAAAACGAGATGGGAGAAGATTGAAACAACAAAACGCAAATGCGAGGACCTCAAGGTAATTATTGAGGTAAGCAAAATCAAACAAAAAGCAGGCAGCATTGAGGAGGCTGCTACTTTGGCTAAAGCAACGGTAGAAAAAATGCGGCAAAGCATAAAGGATACACAAAGAGAAATAGAAACTACCGAGGCAAAGATCCTGACCCTTGAAGACGGTCTTGAAGACTTAGAACAACTCAATACCCTTCTTCATTGGCTAGAGCAAGAAGCTGCCCTCAAAAAAGAAACTGCCGAATGCAATTCACAGTTGAATGAGCTGACTGAAAAACAAGGGGCTTACAGGCAGAAGCTAGTCAAAATCATGGAGAAGCATGAAATGGTGGCTACTGATAACCTTGATGAAGCTTTTGAAGCTTTTGCGAAACAAAAACTAGCATTAGATCAAAATATAAATCAACTCCACGAGTCGCTTATGCCATTACGCCTCAAACATCATCTCTCTGAATATGCTTCTGCGCTACAAGATGAGCAGCCTTGTCCGTTGTGTGGTGCCCTTCATCATCCTGAGCCGGTCGTACATGAAACCGTATCTCAAGAAATCCACGAAATAGAAGCACGCCTAAGCGCCGCAAAAACCAGAGAAACATCCCTGATTATATTGGAAAAAGCACTACAGGACATAAGGGTAAATATGGCAGCCCATGGGGATATGACCAAAAACATAATGACAACGGCCAAAAAGCTGGAAGAAAAATCCAGGGCACATACTACAGTTAAACCAAAAGTTTCTTTGCCATTTTCAGACATAGCGCAAGTAAAAACCGCACTGGAGGAAAAAGCACTGAACAAAAAGGCTTTATTACAAGCAAAGGTAGAAAGGGACAGCCTTAGAAAAGCCTTGTCAGATGCCCAAATTCAACTAGAAAAAAATCAAAGCCATCTACAGGATTTGTTACAACAGCAGGTGGCAGAGGCAGCAAGGATAAGTCAGTTGAAAGAGATGCTTCAGATTTATGAATTTGCTAAGTTCGAAAAGCACAGTACAGAAGAGCTCGTCGCAAGCTTGGACAGAGGATTGAAATTGGTCGAGGAGACTTATGCCCAGTATGAAGATGCTGCCAAAATGCTGCAAGCTAGTGAAGAAACTGCCCACAGGCTGAAAGGACAACTGAGCGCTGAAGAAAATGCCTTGGAAGAGCTTTTAGGAAAAATGCAAGACCAAGACGATGCAGTGCAGGCGTTATTACAAGAAAAGGATTTTCACTCGATCGCCCAAGTGAAAGAGATTCTGGCCATGAACTTGAATATAGAATGGGAGCAGAAAGAAATTGACCGCTACAAACATGACTTGCTAAAAATAGAACAACAACATACCGCCCTAAAACAAGAAATTAACAATAGGAGCTACAGTGCAGAAAGACATGTGGAAATGGTACAGGAGATAGCCGATCTCGAAGAAACCATCAAAACTATTCAGTCACAGATCTCGCTGAAACGACATGAAATTGACACCATCGGCCATAAAATAAAAAGAAGGGAAAGTCTGATGCAAGAGCTGAGCACATTGGAACTGCGTAAGCAAAACCTCTCAGAGCTGTGCAATCTTTTCAGAGGCAATGGCTTCATGAATTATGTTTCTTCTCTCTATCTGAACAATCTCTGCAAGGCTGCCAATGAGCGGTTTCTATTGCTTACAAAAAATAGTTTGAGTCTAGAACTCAATGAGCAGAATGAATTTATTGTGAGGGACTACCTTAATAATGGCAAAACCAGACTGCTGAAGACGCTCTCTGGCGGACAAACATTTCAAGCTTCGCTCTGCTTGGCATTAGCACTTGCAGAAAATGTAAAATCGCTGAACAGAGCCGAAAAAAGCTTTTTCTTTTTGGATGAAGGCTTTGGTGCCTTAGACAAAGATGCCTTGAGGGTAGTATTGGATACTTTAAGAACCTTAAGAAAGGAAAACAGGGCTGTAGGGATCATATCGCATGTAGAAGAACTCCAGCAAGAAATGGACATTTACGTGAAAGTGGAAAATGATAGAGACAGGGGCAGTACAATAAGCTATAGCTGGAAGTAATGACCGTCTTTTACGAAGCCATACCGCCTCGTAAAAGCCGGTCATGAACGGCACCTCTTTCAAGATATATAATAAAGCCCTACTTTTGCGAAATATTTGTGATTTAATATGGCAGTTTCTTTAGATAAGATTAAGGTAGTGGGCGACAAGGTACTTATCAAGCCCAAGAAATTTTCTGAAAAAACTCAGACAGGCTTGTATTTGCCGGCAGGAGTACAAGAGAAAGAAAGGGTACACAGTGGGTACGTCATGAAAGTAGGGCCTGGATATCCCATACCCGTTCATATAGAAGAACCTGAGCCTTGGAAAGAGCAGGACGAATCTATAAGATATATCCCATTGCAAGTAAAAGAGGGAGACTTGGCTATTTTTCTACAAAGAGAATCCTACGAGGTGGTATACCAAGGTGAAAAGTATTTCATTGTGCCCCAATCCTCTATTCTTATGTTGGAACGAGAAGAAGATTTTCATTGATCCTCAATAAAGTTCGAAGAGGCGACTATTCATTGAGTTCTACGGTGTTGTCCACCTCTTTTTTTAAAGCCTCTATATAGGCATTTCGCAGTATGGTAATGATGGTCGTCCAAACATCAGTTTCTACATTGCCAACACTTCCTGTAATGGGGACACGCGTGGCCACTTGATCTTCAGGAGGATTTTCCAAAACTTTGGAAGTCAGCTCCGCAATTCCTTCCCATATCATCTGAAACACGTTATCCTTGTCATCTGAGTCTTTTTCCATGTCTAACACTTTCATGTCGATCATCATAGGTTTTACATAACCTTCAAAATCCCCGTCAAGCAAAATCATTTCACTATACAGGTTAAAAGTGCCTCGTTCTACATCAAATTTGCCATAAGCCTTTATGAAGTCGTTGAGTGCCGGAAGGTTCACTCCTGTAAATTGTAGGTCTGCATCAAAGTCAGGGATTTCCTTTAAAATATTCATGTCAGCTTCAAACTCCAAGAGCCCTCCTCCAACGGAGGTACCCGTAAGCCTTACTTTCGAAGGCAGTCTTTCGTTATTGTCCTCCGCATTGTTGAGGTTCAAAGCAACGGCATTGACACTGTCGATGGCGATGTCAACCTTCGGGTCGGCGTGAAAATCTAAATAGGAAATCTTCCCTCGCACTATTTCAAATTTGTTAATTTGAAGTGGCATAAGTTCCTTTATCGGTTCTGTCCAATCAGTTTCTTTCCCTGTTTGCGTATCTTCTTCTGTCGGGCCGGCTACAAAATTCAGCTTGGGATATTCCAATCTTATTTTACCTACTACCGCTCCGTCAAGCAATGCTTCCCATTCCACTGCAAGATCCAATCTGGGAATATCGATAAACGGGACCGGCACATCTCCATCCACTTTTTCCAATTTCAATTGATGGATTACATAAGCGCCTCGCCATAAGGAAATATCCACATCTTCTATCGACCCTTGGTATCCTTCTATATCAGCCAATACTTTATTCACGTAGCGGGTAACAAAATAAGGCAAGCATAATCGGGCCACTATCACAACCACCAATATGCCGATCACGATGGCCCATTTCTTGTTGATTCGCATAGAAAGAAAAATTAATTAAAAAAATACATTCATTTCAAATACTATTTTTCAAGAAAGTTGTTTAATATCTTTCCGCTTAGCGCATGGCACTATGTCGTTCCTGAAAGTCAACAACTTTTCTTTAATCACCGTAGGGCGGAGATAAATAGAAAGAGATATGTTAGGACGACGTACATTTGCAATGCCTATGGTTAAGAAAACTTTTGCCGCTTTCCCATAAAACCTATATCTTTATATACTTTTTTGGGAACAATTTAAAAAAGCGATGCAGGAGTTAAGCTTCCAAAAATAGGCAACGGGATAGAATATGAATTGTACAAAATTTTAACATAGGCGTGGCTATAAACAATAAGAAAATTACGGACATAGTTGGCGAAAATTACGTGTTCGCGTCTGTTCTATATTATTTTGGTATTAGGTTCTACGACTACTCTGAAAAAACATTGGAGCAAGTGTGTGAGGAAAAAGGACTGAATATCGAAACAGTCATTACTAGTTTGGAGTCGGTATGTGCAGAAAAAGAAAATGTGGACACCACACTGTTCAGCTACCCTATCGATCTTATTGTTGAATATCTGAAGCACACGCACTATATATTTATCAAACAAAAGTTGCCTTATATTGCCAGATTAGTAGAAACGCTTAAGCCTACGCCAGAAAATGGCCAAATTGTAGAAGACCTTAGATTTGTATTTCCTCTGTTTGTCGAAGATTTCATTCACCACATATACGAAGAGGAAGACAGCCTTTTCCGTTACATAACCTTGTTGCATAGCGCATTGCACAAGCCGTTCAATCCTTCCAAACTATTTTATGAGATGGAAAACTTCTCGTTGCAGCAGCATGCTATTGAGCATAGCCAACATGACGACGAAATGAAGGGGATCAGGAGCATCACCAACAATTACACTTTACCCTTCGGCAAGAACCTGCACTTAAAAGTAGTCTTTGAGGAACTCAAAGCTTTTGAGAAGCAGCTCATCTCCCATGCTTGCATAGAAAACGAAATATTATTCCCAAAAGCTCTTGTATTGGAAAAGGAAGTCAAAAAAGCTTTTAACGAAAAAATAAAGCTTAATTAAACACCGCATGGGGAGAATCGTAGCGATTGATTATGGTACAAAAAGAGTGGGCATTGCCACAACAGATCCATTGCAATTGATCGCCTCGCCGCTGGGTACAGTACATTCAAAAGACGTGATCAATTTCCTGAAGGACTATAGTACCAATGAACAGGTAGAGGCTTTTGTAGTGGGCATGCCCAAAAACTTGCAAAACGAGGATACCAATGCAACTATTCACGTAAAGCAGTTTGTTGTGGTATTGAAAAGGACATTCCCAGAAAAGGAAGTTCACCTGATAGATGAGCGTTTTACTTCCAAAATGGCCTTACAGACGATGATTGCAGGTGGCACAAAAAAGAAAGACAGAGCAAAAAAAGAAAATTTAGATAAAATCAGCGCAACTATTATTTTACAGTCTTATTTAGCATCCAGATTATAGTATGATATACCCGATAGTAGCTTATGGCGATCCCATTTTGAAGAAAAAAGGACAAAATATAGAGGAGGGGTCCATCGATGTGAAAAAGTTGAGTGAGGACATGTTTGAAACCATGTACCAAGCTAACGGAGTGGGCCTTGCCGCCCCGCAGATTGGCAAGAGTTTGCGAATGTTTGTTGTAGACGCCAGCACCATGCAAGAAGACGACGATGATGCGCCTACATTCAAGCGGGTATTTATAAACCCAGAAATCTTAGGGGAACAAGGAGCAGAATGGGTTTTCGAAGAAGGTTGCTTAAGTATTCCAGGCATTCGGGAGCAGATAGCCAGAAAGGAAAAACTGAGGATACGCTACTACGACGAAAACTGGCAAGAGCACGAAGAAGAGTTGGATGATATATATGCCCGGATCGTGCAGCATGAATACGACCATATAGAAGGGGTGCTATTTACAGACTATCTAACATCTTTCAGAAAGCGCCTGTTAAAGGGCAAGCTGGCATCCATTAGCAAGGGCCAAGTTACGGCCGACTATCGGATGGCCTTCCCAATAAAAAAATAGAACAGATATTCTTTCAGCCTAAAACCTGTGTATGCAAGACTTGGCGATTACCATAGTGCAATCGACATTGTATTGGCAAGATGCGGAAGCTAATCTGGCCATGTTTGAAGAAAAAATATGGCAGGTAAATGAGGCGGCAGATATTATTGCCCTTCCGGAAATGTTCAACACAGGCTTTACCATGGCCACAAAGCTTTGTGCCGAACACTCCAATGGTCGGACTTTCCGTTGGATGAAACAAATGGCTGCCCAAACAGGCGCAGTTATCATAGGAAGCTTTATTGTCAATGACCAAGGTGCGTTCTACAACAGGCTTTTTTGGGTAGAACCAGACGGTACTTTTGCTTACTATGACAAACGCCACCTATTCAGGATGGCCGATGAACACCACTACTTCAATGCAGGGAACACTGCCCTCATCCGAAGGTGGAAAGGGTGGCGCATATGCCCCATGATATGTTACGACCTGCGATTTCCCGTATGGAGCCGCAATTACCTTGAGGAAGGTCAGCCGGCGTACGACCTCCTGATCTATATCGCCAATTGGCCCGAAGCAAGGATTTCCGCTTGGGAAACTTTGCTAAAAGCACGGGCTATAGAAAACCTTTCTTATGTAGTAGGAGTAAATAGAGTGGGAAAAGACGGTCACGACATCTATTACAACGGTAGCTCTGCCTTTATAGATCCGAAAGGCGAAGTGCTATGGGAACAGCAGGAAAGAGAAGCCATAAAGACACTGACTATAGAGGCCAGTTCTCTCATCACATTTCGAGAAAAATTTCCAGCGCTATTAGATGCAGACAAGTTTAAAATCCAATAATGAGAGCATACTAACCAATATTAATCAAATTGAGCCAACAGCGAAGCCAAAATACCACTATCATCATAGCAGATATCTTCATGATGGCATTGCTGCTGGTCAACCTGTCATTGATCATCTTCGATTGGCTTTTTATGACAGCCATCGTAAAGCAATTTCTCTCCAATCAACTTCCTGCTTTTTACGCCTTTTATGATCTCAACATTCACCAGAACTTCCTTTCTATAGACCTGGTTTTTGTTGGCATATTTGTGGTTGAGCTGCTGGGGCGTTGGGGCATAGCCATAGCACGAAACACCTATAGTCGTTGGTTCTTTTATCCTATCGCCCACTGGTATGACGTAATAGGCTGTATCCCCATAGCTTCTTTCCGATTTTTTAGGATCCTAAGAGTAATATCGATCCTTTATAGGCTTCAGCGACTCTCGATCATAGACCTGAGGAAAACATATCTTTTTAAGGTCATTAAAAAATACTACCAAATCATTATGGAAGAGATATCTGACAGTGTAATGGTGAAATTCATAGAAGGAGTACAAAAGGAGCTGATGATGGAAAGTGCTGTAACGGATAAAATCATAGCAGAAGTGATAATCCCCCGAAAAGGGATTCTCATAGATTGGCTTTCGGGTAGGATTGCCAAGGCCATTTCCGGCACATATCATGAATATCGCGATGAGATACATGTATATTTGGAACATTTGGTAGGAGAGGCACTCAAAGGAAACAAAGAATTGAAAGCATTAAAGCAAGTACCCGTAGTAGGGAGTTTTATCAGTAAATCACTAGAGAAAACCGTGACTGATGTGGCTTTGAGCAGTGTAAATGGCCTTATGAAAGACATGGCAGGCGGTCAGCATCATGCACTTTTTCATAATATTACGGAGCACGCCGTAGAGGGACTTATGACCCATGAAGAACAAAACCACTTAAGTGCTGCTACAAGAGAGGTGCTCGTTGAGTCGTTGGAGCTGATAAAACAAAGGATCCAAGTGCAACAGTGGAAATTAAGGTCAAAAATTTGAGACTGACAGGAGCTGCTCTATTCAAAATTTCTTCTATACCAAAAAATGCATCTCACTACTATCAGTTATTTGCCATTAGTATTTTTCCTCAAATTTTTAATCTTTAAAAGTTTTTCATAATCTAGGACTTCTAACGATTAGTTTAGCATGAGAAGAACCGTTGCTGTTATTTTTGTCCTTATTTGCTGCATTGCCTTGGTATATTATTTCACTAAACCCAACGCTCCAACTTCTCATAATACATCTCAAACTGTTCCTGACTCTATTCTTTTTGTTTCTGCTCCAGTACTGACCCCAACGCAGGCAATCTCTACTTTCCGGTTGGAAGATGGGTTCCAAATAGAACTTGTGGCCAGTGAGCCACTGATCAAAAGCCCCATAGCGATGGCTTTTGACAATCAAGGTCGGATTTGGGTAGTAGAAATGCAAAGTTATATGACGGATATCCATGGAAGCGAAGAGAATAAAAAAGAAAGTCAGATCGTAATTTTGGAAGACAAAGATGGCGATGGCATAATGGACGAAGCCAAAATTTTTCTCGACCAACTTGGTATGCCCCGAGCCATTGCTATAGTGGAAGGAGGCATATTGTACGCCGATCCACCCAATCTATGGTTTGTGGAAAATGTAAATGACAAGCCTGGCAAAAGGACATTAATAGATTCCACCTATGCAGTTGGTGGCAATGTCGAGCATCAACCCAACGGACTGATGAGGGGTATCGATAACTGGTACTATAATGCAAAATCCAGAACACGCTATAGATATATAAATCAAGAATGGGTAAAAGAAGAGACAGAGTTTCGGGGCCAGTGGGGAATTACCAAAGACGATTACGGCCGCCTTTTCTACAATACCAATTCAAACCAGCTTAGAGGTGATTTGGTACCTCCCAGCAAATTGATGAAAGATCCTGATTTTAAAGAAGGGTCAGGCATTAATGTAGAATTTACTTCTAACCAGCGCGTCTATCCCATACGTCCTACGCCAGGAGTAAATAGAGGATACCAAGACTGGGTTTTAGATCAATCAGCCAGATTGAAATATTTTACTGCAGCATGTGGCCCACTAATCTATAGAGGCAACAATTATCCTGATGAGTTTGAAGGAAATGCATTTGTATGTGAGCCAGCAGGAAACCTGATTAAAAGAAATATAGTCAAGGAGAATGGATTGTATATAGAGGCTATTCAGGCCTATGATGACAAAGAGTTCTTGGCCTCTAAAGACGAGCGTTTCCGACCCGTGAGCCTGTATAACGGACCTGACGGGAATATGTATGTGGTAGATATGTACAAGGGAATCATTCAGCATGAAGTATTTTTGACGGATTACCTCCGCGATCAAATAAAAAGCAGAGGCCTAGAAAAACCATTAGGCCTAGGCAGGATATACAAGATCACGTATAAAGGCGATTGGAAGGACCGACTGCTCAACAAATTTAAGAAGCCTAAACAGCCAAACCTTGAAAAGGCCAGCGATACAGAGCTCGTTGAGTATTTATCGCATCCCAATGGATGGTGGAGAGACAATGCCCAAAGGGTATTGATAGAGAGAAACAATCATGAAACCATCCCTGCACTCATTAAGCTATTGAAATCGAGGGAAAGCAAGCCTTTAACTAAACTACATGCTCTTTGGACTTTGGACGGAATGGATGTTTTTACGCCTGAGGTAATTAAACTTGGCGTCAGCACAGAAGATGATAAACTGGCCGCAGCGGCTTTGCGCATAGGAGAAAGAAATAAAAACAATCATGATGCAGAGGCCACTTTGGCCATTTATAAGGAAGCTTTAAAAATAAACAATGAGGCCTTGCGACTGCAATTGGCGCTAAGTTTAGGTGAATTCATGGAAAGCCATCCTACTACAGCCATAGAAATGCTAGCCACCATTGCCCAAGAGCATGAAGATGAGCCTTTGATCCGAGAGGCGCTTAAAAGCAGTGTTGTAGACAACGAGCAAGTATTCTTGGATTTATTAAAAACAAGGTCCCCTGAGAGCCAAATCATGATTTCGTCGATATCTGAATCTATTGATAAAATCTCATTGAGAAATTCCTTAAGCAGCAAGTCATTATCAACAGAAGAGAAGCAGCAATACATTGTAGGAAAACCCCTTTATGAAACGGCCTGCGCTAGCTGTCATGGCACTGACGGGCAAGGGCTAGTTCCGATTGCCCCTCCTCTTGAAGAATCAGAGTGGGTAGAAGGTTCGGAGGAGCGCCTTATCAAGGTAGTTTTACATGGATTGGAAGGCCCCATCACTGTTAAAGGGAAAGTGTATCAAGCCCCAGAAGTGCAACCTGTCATGCCTGGAATAAAATACAGCCAAGAGTTTACCGATGAAAAAATTGCTGCATTGTTGACCTATATCCGCAATGCATGGGCCAACGAAGCCCCAGCAATCCACCCAGAAACAGTAAGCGCCATAAGAAAAGAGACAATGGACAGGAAAACGCCTTATCAGGAAGAAGAGTTAAAGGATTAATCAGAAGTCTGGGAATAATAAAATGATGGTTCTAATTTACTTGAATATCAATAAGCTGTTTGAGCGAAACGAGTTACAGGTGCCCTAACTAGAAGGCTGATTTCCATAACATCACAAAACAATCACTTTAAACGTCTCCGTTTTACCATTGCTATTAAGCGCTTTGACAAAATACACTCCTGCTGCTAATGCAGCAGTATCATAATGAAAAACTTCGTCCTTAGTGACAGTAAATGAAGAGCCGATTCTCTTTCCCAACGCATCGTAAAGCGTTAACGAAATATCTTCTTTTGCTTCGATTTTAAAGAACCCATCGGCAGGATTTGGATAAAGCTGCATTATGAGGGACTTTCCTTGACCGGGATTTGGCATCCAATCAGAAGGCTGGAACAAAAATAGACCACCTTGCTTACTTCCCACTACCATAGTGGGAGGTTGCCCTTCGGATAGAACTGCAAAAGCAGGCCGTGCCTGCCTCCCCAACCTTGTAGATGCTGTAAAGCCTAAAGCCGAATTCGAAACCGTAAGAGAATCAGCATCCGCAAGACCGGTATTATGCTGCAATATGTCTTTGATCAGGTGCATTTTACCTGCTGCATCGGACAAAATAAATTCTAAGGTTCCATCTCCATCCAAATCATAACAGGCAAGCGTGAGATTTCGGTTCTCAAACTTATCTGTAAAGCCGCCCAAGGAATTTTGCTCAAGCGTATAACTTGGGTCGGTGTTGCTGCCAGAAAAAACATAATATTCCATTCTTCCAGCGCTTTTCAACAAAACAAGCTCAGCAAAACCATCATTATCTAGATCCGTCAATAATGGCTTATCATTGGCCGTAACTGTTACTGGCAAAATTTTTACAGGCATAGTGGAGGATATTTTCCCTTCTTCAGACAACACATAGTAGATTGATGTATTGTCTTGGTCTATCGTTCCTGTAAAATATAAATCCTCATGTCCGTCACCATTTATATCGGCCAAACCAGGGTAGAGGTTTGTAATGCCTAGCGATGAAAGATTGAGGAAATCACTTGTTATGAATGAAAACGCTGGGTGAGATTTAGTGCCCACATTCTTGTAATAGGCCAAAGTGGCATAAAAGCCTTCTTCCCTTAGCAATCCTCGGTGTCCGATAAGCATATCCATCAATCCATCATTATCAATGTCGGCAAAAACGGGAGCAGCATTTTCACCTAGATCAATCATTTTTTCTTGAAGAAAACCTTTTGTCTTTAACTGAAAATCCGGTTGGTCGTTGCTGCCATTGTTTTTATAAAACCAACTTGAAGCACTTAGGTCAATCCCATACTGTACGCCATCGGCAATATTTGGTGCCACCACCAAATCTTTGACGCCATCGTTGTCCACATCTAAATGGTAGCCAGCGGGAAAAAGATAGTCAGGGTAATCTTCCGTGGGGAAATTTTCTTGGGCTGAATGAAATGCCGCCACACTGGGGCTTCCCACGTTTTCAAAATACGCAAGGTTATAGCAACCCTCATCTCCAAAGATCATTTCCATATCGCCATCACCATCCATATCAAGCAACAGCAATGCCTTGCCACCTGCATGCATGACCCTCTGGTTTTCCGGCATACTTTTCCCATTGAGTGCAGCACAGCTTGTTCCCAAGGCATACAAACCACAAGTACATTCTTCAAAATCGCCCCATTTATTGGTTGCCCTCCTAAAGTTCAGACCACATGCACTATCTTCTTCCATACTTTGATTCTGATGATATTCTATCGTTCCCGCACCTGCAAAGTTGAAAACCAAGATATCTAAATCGCCATCGCCATCTACATCGACAATCGCCGGTATGTCTGAAACATTTACCTGAAGATTGACCTGCCCAGCAAATCCTACAGTATAAATTGGATCTGCCACCAATTCCCATGTGATGCTGCCATTCTGCACAGCACCCTGATAGACTTTTATCCCAAATACACTGCTGGTAAAAATGTCCTTTTGCCCGTCACAATTATAGTCTGCAAGAACGAGCCAATTGCTGATCTCTTTAGGAAAAAGATGAGCGTACTCAGGGCGGTAAACATAGGTACCGCCCTCATTAATAAAGCAATTGATTTTATTGCTGGTCCGATCAAATACTACAAGATCTTCCACACCGTCCAAGTTGAGATCTATGCTTTGATATTGACCTGCATTAAGGCCGCCAGCCCATGGCAAAGCTAATTTCTGACCTTCTACTGTGACGGGGATAGATTGGTCAAACTTAAAATTATACTGGCCCCAAGCAGAAAAGCTCCCCAACAACCAAAGGCAAAAAGTACAGAACCAAACGTGCCAGTATTTTATTTTTTGAGCCATAGAGCAAAATATTCGTCTCGTAATTTACTAATTATTTTTCTGATGAAGTTTGAACAGTATTTTCCATAAATTTGATCTTATAAGAACAAAATCCCTCTTTTTTGTCATGAACATAGAAGCACTCTATTCCCTATACCTCCGTCATCCGTCGGTCAGTACGGATACTCGAAAAATTAATAATGGAGATCTCTTTTTTGCTTTAAAGGGTCCAAACTTCAATGCTAATGCTTTTGCCGAAAAAGCATTGTCTGCTGGAGCTGCCTATGCTGTCATTGACGATGCAAATTATAAAATAAATGAGCAATGTATTGTTGTAGGGGATGTACTGCAAACGCTTCAAGCCTTAGCACGCCATCATCGAAGGCAACACGATATTCCTGTAATAGGCATAACCGGATCTAACGGAAAAACAACCACTAAAGAATTGCTATGGCATGTCCTGAATACCACCTATCGCACCCATGCGACACAGGGAAATCTCAACAATCATATTGGCGTGCCGCTTACCATTCTATCTTGGCCAGAAAACATTGAAGTAGCTATCATTGAAATGGGGGCTAATAAAATCGGCGACATACAGGAGTTGGTAGAAATAGCAGAACCTACCCATGGCCTCATTACCAATATAGGGATGGCCCATACACAGGGGTTTGGCGGCTTGGAAGGTGTAATTCGGGGCAAGAGTGAATTATATCTTCATCTGATCAAGCACCACGGTCAGGTTTTCATTAACAGCCAAGACGAAACGCTAAGGAATATGGGGAAGCGTTTCACCAATCCGCATTATTATCCGGCAAAGGGCGATTTTTACCACTGCCGTTTTATGGAGGCCTCTCCTTATGTTGTCCTAGAAGCAGAAGATGGGACTATTGTCAATACGCATCTGATCGGAGCATATAATTTTGAAAATATCGCCGCTGCGCTTTGTGTCGGCAAGTTTTTGCAAGTTCCTGCCGAAGAAGCCCACAAGGCAATTGCGACTTACATTCCCAGCAACAACCGATCACAGATCATAGAAAAAGGCTCCAATACCATTATCCTGGATGCTTACAATGCCAATCCTAATTCCATGGAAGCTGCTTTGAACAATTTAATTTCAATCAATGCCGCATATAAGGCAGTTATACTAGGAGATATGAACGAACTGGGCGATTATAGTGAAGTCGCACATACCAAAGTTGGAGAGCTAGTAGCTACCGCAAAGTTTGATAAGGTCATACTTTGTGGGAAACATATAAAGGCTGCTTTAAAAGCCAATCTCGATGCGCTCTATTTTGAAAGGAAAGAGGATTTGCTTACATACCTAAAAGAAAATCCATTTGAAAACACAACATTGCTCATAAAAGCCTCTCGGGGAATTGGTTTAGAAACAATAGTGGACCAAATAACATAATCGACTAATCTATAGAAATGAATACCTATCATATTTTATCATTTTTGAGTGAACTGAAGGCCAATAACAATAAAGAATGGATGGATGCCAACCGTGGCGCCTATTTACAAGCAAAAGCGGACTTTGAGGCACTGGTAGATGCCCTGCTCCAAAACTTGCAAGCATTTGATGCTGACCTAGACGGCGTTACCGCCAAAGACTGTACTTTTAGGATCAACCGCGACATTCGGTTTAGCAAGGACAAGTCGCCTTATAAGCATAACTTTGGCGCAAGTATTGCAGAGGGCGGCAAGAAATCTTTGAATGCAGGATATTATTTGCATATTCAGCCAAGCAATGAGTCCTTTATCGGAGGCGGACTATACATGCCACCCGGTGAACAACTGAAAAAAATCCGGCAAGAGATAGATTATAATGCCCCTGAGCTATTGAAGATCGTATCAACAAAGGACTTTAAGCAAACCTATGGAAGGATACAAGGGGAGAAATTGGCAAGAGCGCCAAAGGGATATGACCCTCATCATCCTAACATTGAATTTCTAAAGTTGAAAAGTCATGTAGCGCTGCATAAGTTGTCAGATGAAGATATCTCCTCTCCAAATCTCATAGAAAATATAACGCATAAGTGTCAAGTACTGAAGCCTTTTTTAGACTTCTTAAATGTGGCTATTTCTTAATAAAACATCCATTATGTCACTGAGCTCCGAAATTAGAACCTTAAAAATTATTGAGACAGAAGATGGCTCCAGTTCACTATATGTCCCCTCCCTAAATGAAACCTATCATTCCTTTCATGGGGCTTTAGGAGAGTCTCGTCATGTTTTTATCAAAGAGGGATTGGCTTATTGGTATAGTGCGAACAAAAGATCAAACATCAGGATTTTAGAAATGGGCTTTGGCACAGGACTAAATGCCATCCTTACTGCGGAGTATGCGCTTCAACAATCCCTACCTATCGAATACGAAACCTTAGAGGCTTACCCTCTAGAGCCAGGTGTAGTTGAAAAATTGAACTACCCCGAGTTATTGCAAGACGATAGTTTAGCATCGATTTTTTCAAACCTTCATACTGCTCCTTGGAACAAGGCAGTTGATATAAACGCGTTTTTTAAATTGCACAAAAGGCATATCATGGCAGAAACGTTTATCCCCGCGTCGGATTATTATGATGTGATCTATTTCGATGCTTTTGCCCCAAACAAACAAGCCGAACTTTGGACAATGGAAGTATTAGAGAAGTTTTATAATGGGCTTGCTCCAAAAGGTATCCTGGTTACCTACTGTGCAAAAGGTCAATTCAAAAGGGATTTAAAGGCTTTAGGATTTATAGTGGAGACAATTGGCGGTCCTCCTGGCAAGAAAGAAATGGTTAGGGCTACGAAAAATGGAGTATAGCGTTTTGAAGTGTCAAAAGTCAGAATCCGCTAGCGATGAGATCTCCCCAAAAGAGAAGTCATCATTTCAATCAACACTGCAACGCAGACAAAGGCCTGACAAAGCTATATACTCTTTCAGGCGTAACGCAGTAGTTCATGATTACATCAAATGGGTCGGTGTCTGGTATTGAATGGATTGGAGGTTCCAAACACAGCCCAACCTTCAAAGCGCCAGGCCGGCACTTCTTCAAAAAGCGATCGTAGAACCCTTTGCCGTAACCTACCCGATGGCCAGACTTATCAAAAACAAGCAAGGGAATTAATATGATATCTATTTTAACATCATCGAAAGGTAAACCTTCAACAGGTTCGGGAATACCCCAACGGTTGACTTCCAAAACAGTGTTTTCCTGTAACAAATAGCTCGTCATTTCTAATGTTTCCAGATTGCTTTTTGGCACCACCACTTTAAGCTTTGGGTTTTTCCGCTTCAGTGCCTCTAAAACCGGCCTTGTATTAATCTCATTTTTCCCAGCGATCGGCAAAAACGTGTGAATGACTTCTATCTTGAAATCGTGAAAGTAGGCCAAAAAGAGATCTTTGATTTGTTCGTTTCTCAATACAAACGAATTGGTCTCAATTTCGCTTCTTTTCGATAAATAGTGTTTTCTTAGTTCACTCTTATTCATCATCCATTATAACATTAAATTTAAAATCAAATGGATCTAAATTTAATAATATCAATGAGATAATTTCTGGACTGTTAATATAAAAGTTTAAGATGTTCTCAGTTCTCTCTTGCAAACCTCCGCCAGGAAATAGCTTCTCTTTCAGGCCTTCCAATTGCTTTAAGGCTACTTCCTGATTTTTCTCCTCGGCTCTTTGCAATCGCTTGGAAATATTGTCCAGACTTTTGAGTGACTTCGTAGCCTCGGCGCCTACAAACCCTTCCAAACTTTTGTCTTTTTTTACTGCCCTCGTTTTTATTTTTTGAAAAAGCTCTTCTAATGCAGTTTTTTCCTCGTCCAAATGATAGCCATTCTCTGTGTTGTCGTCTATATATCTTTGCTTGAGTTCATGGTAGGGCATGAACAATTCTAAAGGTGAGATTCCAAGCTTTTCAAGTTTGTGACAGCTATTCTTGTTAACGATCAAAGCAAAGTTGCGAGGCATGAGTATTGGGAAAGGCGTCTTATAATGCTCGAATACGCCTTTTAGTTGTAGCCAATAAGCCATTTCGGCAGGCCCCCCGATATAGGCTAGATTTGGCAACACGATTTCTTCATACAATGGCCTAAGTACTACATTAGGGCTGAACTTTTCTGGGGCGTTATCGATAAGCGCTTCAAGCTCTTCTTTCGAAAATGACAGGCTCGTATTAAGAACCTCATAACGGCCTTCATTTTCCACGATCCTTTCTCGCAGGCCATTTTCCATATAGAAGAAATTGATCTCGCGTGGGAATATCTGACTCTTGTACTCATGATGGGCAAGATCTTCGTTACAGGCCGTTACAATTTCATGGGCATGGTGATGCAAAATATCATCTTTAATCACATGCCTAAAGCTTTTTTTAAGGTCATGATGGTCCGCATCCAGCACTACCAAGCCTTTATCTCCAAAAAGCGCATGCACAAATGCCCTAGTAGCTGCGGCTAACGTCTTATGTTCTTTATAGGCTTTCTCAAACAGCGGCACCTTTTCTGGCAAGGCATCTAACAGCGTTTGAATAGAAGAAGTATCAAACCTTCCTACTGGGCCTTGTTGATCTGTTTCCCATTTGTATGTTTTTCCAAACAAACTAAAATGGTTGATTTCCTCAAAATCATGGTCTTCGGAAGCCATCCAATAAACTGGAACAAAATTATATTCGGGATACTGTTCTCCCAAAATCTTGCAAGTGTTGATGGCTGTGGCAATCTTATAGATAAAATATAAAGGACCGGTAAATATATTCAACTGATGCCCCGTGGTGATAGTAAAGGTGTTGGCTTGCTTTAATCGCTCAATATTGTCCTCCACAGCTTGGTGTGATGGAAGGTCCTTATATTGCTCGGCGAGCACTTTATTCAATAAAGCTCTTTTCTCTGATTCAAAAGCACGATTGGCAATAACATTTTTAAATGAATTGATTTGAGGAGTATATTGATAGAATGGAGATAAAGTATCTTTCCCGTCTATATAATCCAAAAAAATAGGAGAGAAGAAGTTACTCATCTCTCCCAGATTTATTTTTTCTATTCGCATGATTCCATGATATTACATATCGGTGCAATTGTACACCTACAAGGCAATTTAAATGAGACTTTCATATTTTGGCTCTCCAAATAAATCAAATTCTGTGGCTTCGTTGACATAAACATTGACAAAATCACCTACTCTTAAATAATGCTTTTTTGCATCTATGAGTACTTCATTGTCCACTTCTGGTGAATCAAATTCCGTGCGCCCTACATAACTTCCGCCCTCCTTCCTATCGATCAACACTTTAAAGGTATTTCCTACTTTGTCTTGGTTAAGATCGTAAGAAATTTGACTTTGTAGTTCCATTACGGCATCTACTCTACTTTGTTTCAACGCTTGTGGAATGTCATCTTCCATGCTATAGGCATGTGTATTTTCTTCATGAGAATAGGCAAAGACTCCCAAGCGTTCAAAACGGTTTTTTTCAATGAAGTCCATCATTTCTTGAAACTCAGCTTCGGTTTCACCAGGATGTCCCGCAATTAAGGTAGTCCTTAGCGCTATGCCCGGCACTTTGTCTCGAATAGTGGCAATGAGCGCATCTGTTTTTTCCCTTGTAGTACCCCTTCGCATCAATTGCAGCATTTTGGTCGAACCATGTTGTAGCGGCATGTCCAGGTACTTACAAATATTGGCCCTTTCGGACATTACATCCAATGCATCCAAAGGAAAACCGGTTGGGAACGCATAGTGCAACCTGATCCATTCGATTCCTTCCACATCCGAAAGTCGGGCAAGCAGCTCTGCCAAGTTCCGTTTCTTATACAAATCCAGACCATAATAAGTCGAGTCTTGTGCAATCAGCAAGATTTCCTTGGTGCCGTTTTTGGCCATGTTTTTGGCTTCAGTCACCAGTTCTTCCATAGGCCTGGAGATATGCTTTCCACGCATCAGTGGAATCGCACAAAACGAGCATGGACGATCGCAGCCTTCCGAAATCTTCATATAAGCATAATGCCTTGAAGTAGTCGTGATGCGTTCGCCTACCAGTTCATGCTTATAATCTGCCTTAAACTTCTTCAATAACAAGGGCAGCTCCATGGTACCAAAATAGGCATCTACATTAGGGATTTCCTTCTCCAGATCATCTTTGTAGCGTTGCGAAAGACAACCTGTTACATATAGCTTGTCTATAAGCCCTTGCTCTTTTGCATCTGCATAGCGCAAAATGGTATCGATAGATTCTTGCTTGGCATTGTCGATAAACCCACATGTATTGATAATAACCACGTTGGCATCGTCTTTGGATGATTCGTGGTGGGCATTTATGTCATTTCCTTTAAGCTGCGTTAGGATTATTTCCGAATCAACGAGGTTTTTCGAACAGCCAAGGGTAACTATATTAACTTTATCCTTTTTAAGTCCTTTAGTTTTCAAGAGGAATATTTTTAGAAATTAGACCTGCAAAGTTAGCAATTTTTGAAATCTAAAGTTCCTGTTTCTTTTTCTCATATACTAAGGGCAAAAGATCAAAACAAATAAGGAAAACAAAAGCCTTGGAAGTCTATACCATTTTTTTTAAATACCTTTACACTTCTATAAGCCTAATTTGATTGGCCAACGAAATAAATCCATTGTGAAGGTACAGTATTGCTTATATTACTTCATTTTTATCCTACTCGTAGGGGCCACCGCTTGCTCTGAAGGATCAGACTGTTACAGCGAGAATACTTCTATTATTTCAATGAATTTTTTCAAGCGTAATATATCCGATCCTGATACTACATTTTATGAACGAGATACTTTGATAGTGAGCAGGGTGTATGCCATTGGCAATGAAGACAGCCTTATCGTGGAAAACGACACTATATTCGGCACACTTGTGTTACCCGTAAATCCCCAAAACAATACTACTGCCTATAGAATTGGTAGGCATAATTTAACAATACGATACGACATACAGCAGCGGATCATGTCTCCTGATTGTGGCGTAGAGCAAATATTTTCTAATTTGGACACAGTGACTTATTCGTTTGACTCGCTCGTGATCAAGTCCCGAACTTTAGACAGAAATGAAGTTAATTTCGAGATATACACCTTTTAGCATCGTCTTTTGGTTTCTTACGGCACTGCAGGCGACTCCGAGCATAGCCCAAAGCCAGTATTTCCCTACTGCCGTGCGGGTCGGGACAGATGTTCTCGGATTAGGACAAACCTTTTTCGGAGATGGCAGAGAGCGTATCGAAGTCAACGGTGACTTGGCTATTGACAAGTATTTTTTGGCACTAGATATTGGTATAGACAATCTGAACCTAGAAAAGGAAACCTTTTCATATGCCAGTGAAGGCTATTATTTCAGGACAGGTATTGATGTCAATTTTATGCCCGAGGATGAGGATCATAACGCTTTATTTTTTGGCGTGCGTTATGCCAGAAGCTACTTTCAAGACAACCTTCAATGGCTAGCAGAGAATCCTTATTACCCTATCAATGCTATAGAGTCCAGCAATGAAACCCTCAGAGGAAGCTGGGCAGAGTTGGTAGGAGGCATGAAAGTCAATGTTTGGAAAGATTTGTTCGTGGGTTATACGGTAAGGTTCAAATTTTTGAGAACGGTCAAGAATGATGGCATATTAATTCCTTATGAGATGCCAGGATATGGCCCCTTTGAAAGCAAAAACCGGATAGGCTTCAACTACCAGATACATTGGAGAATCCCTTTAAGGGATAAGATGGCCAACGTTAGTCAGCCATCCGTAGATTAGTTAATAATCTGAGTTCGATTTTTAAAATTACAATATTGTCAATTGCAGTCATGAGCTTTTGTTACTTTTGTTTCAAGACAAAAGTAACAAAATAATTGTCTACACTGACCTCAATAACGCCAAATCTTATCTCCTCAAAGGAAAAATCAAAGTCAAACTCAGGTTAATACTCGTTCAAAGGTTGATTTTCGTTGAACAATGAGTCATCTTCGGTTTCAATATCCCCTGTGCCAATAGCTTCACCGCCCACACTTTCTTCGCCCTGCACGTCGGCATCATAGCCCGATTCTGGCCCTCCAATTTCATCGTTTATTCCGGAACCCCTAGTCTCTTCAGCGTTCCTATTATTTTGATTGCCTTGGCAGGAAGCCAAAGCAAAACCGAAGATCATCATTCCATATAAAAGTAGCTTTTTCATAAACATTAGATTTAATATAGTTGAAAAAATATACCGATATATTTAACCCCTTATCATTGAAAGTGTTTAGGTTTAATGCGCTAATTGTGAATGGAGTGTACTGATGGAAAACTATAGCTATGATGTTGGCTCAAAGAGATTAAGCTATATTTTCTGGAGGGATAAAACTAAAACCCAAACCTAACTAGAGCCGTTCAGTTCCAAAGCAATCCGAAGCAACTCAAACCCTTTCAAAATCATTATGACCGGACATATCTGTCCATCTCCCTAAAGAAAAGAATAGCAAAGCCAATAATAAGGCCTCCGGCAAGGCCAGTTACCAGGCAGATAATCCAAGATGGGCTTGAGGGTTTGGCGTATGGTGTAAAACCCTGCACCACTTGAAAGCTATCTATTAAAGCTAATTTCGCTGTATATTCTTGCTGCTTTTCAACCATTTTCAGTGCCTGCTCATAAAGATTTGATGGTTCCATCAGCACCACATTTGAGCTTGTTGCACTCAAGGGCACACTTTGGCCAATCTTCTGCTTCACCGAATCGATTTGCGCAATTTCTTTGTTTATTCTTGCAATAAGTGTCTTCAACCCCTCTTCTTTCAAAGTCACCCTTTTTTGAACGAACTCATTATTTTGAAGAAAATTAACAATCCCCTCCTGCAATTGGGGAAGGATATCATTATCGGTTACAGTAGCCGTCACTTCAAAATAATTCACCAATTC